>JANQFR010000020.1 GCA_028277745.1 Phycisphaeraceae bacterium | reverse complement strand
TCCGTTCGTCGTGGCCCGGGGTCACGCCGACCGCCACGTGGTCCGCGGCGGTCTCCAGCCGGTCGCGCAGGCCCGCCGGGAGGGGGGTCATCTCGTCCGTGGCCATCGCCAGCGCCGCCGCCGCCGCCGCCCGCTCCATCGACTCGGCGTCCACCTCGGGGTGAAGCGCGAGCAAGCGGTCCAACTCGGCCTGCTCCTCGACCGACAGCGGACCGCCCTCGCGGTCGGCCAACAGTTCGAAGCAGCGCTCCAGTTGTTTATCGGTGTTGGTTTGCATGGTTTGATCCCTCACTGGTCACAACCGCCCGGCCTCCACGCGGCTCGGTGTGAGCATCTCACGGACCTTCATCAGGCCCCGCCGAGCATGCGCCTTGACCGTCCCCAGCGGCATCCCCGTCTTCTCCGCCGCCTCCCGGTGCGTCATCCCGTCGACGACCACCATCCGCAGCACCTCGCGCTGCTCGGGCCGCAGCGCCGCCAACGCCTCGGTCGCCCGTTCGACCTCTTCCTCGACCTCCATCGGGTCCGCGTCCGACGCCGTGGTCATCGCGGCCGCGTCCTGGAGCGGCCGCGTCGACGGCCGGCTCTCACGCCGACGGCTGCGGTCAATCAATCGTCGTCTTGCGATCATCGTCACAAACGTCGTCTCGGCGGCGATCTGCGGGTCGAACCGGCCCGCGTTCCGCCACAGCGCGATGAACACGTCCTGCACCGCGTCTTCCGCATCCGCCTGGCTCGTCGACATCCGACGCGCCAACGACCAGACCAGCGCCCCGTAGCGCTCGATGCAGCCGCTCATCGCCTCGCGATGCCCGGCCGCCACCCGTTGAAGAAGCTGATCACGCAACGCTCGAAGCGCCTCCCGTGTTCATCGCTGGTTGTCAATCCACCCGGCCGCGGATTATCCCGCGGCCAACATCAGGATACCCGGAAACAAGCCCCGACCCGGCGATTCATCCGCCGCCGGGTCAGGGCCATGATCGACACGCCTGCTTGCCCCGGCCCATCACCAAGCCGGGTGGAAGCCGGGATCAGGTTCAGGGAACCAGGACCGTGTCGATCGTCTGGATGAGCCCGTTGCTGGCCGCAACATCCGGTTCGGTGATGACCGCTTCGCCGTTGATCACCACCTTGTCGCCATCCTTGGTCACCGTAATCACCTGGCCGCCCAGCGTCCGCACTTCACCGGCCGCCGCCGCGTACTCGGCGGTCATCCGGACCGGCACCACGTGGTAGCTGAGCAAGGCGATCAGGCTCTCCTTGTTCTCGGGCTTGAGCAGCTCATCGAGCTTGCCCTCGGGCAGCTTCGCAAACGCCGCGTCCGTGGGCGCAAACAGCGTGTACGGCCCGGCGGTCTGAAGCGACTCGGTCAGCCCCGCGGCGTCCAGCGCCGCCAGCAACGTGTTGAACGTCCCCGCGTCCCGCAACGTCACGATGATGTCCGACTGCTCCACCGCGGCCGGGGCGTTTTCGTCCGGCATCTGGGCGGGCGCTTCCTCGGCCATCGCCGGCGCCGCGGTCAACACCAACGCCAACGCCGCCAACCATCCCATCAATTGTTTGCTGAATGACTCCATTCGGGGCTCCTAACTCGCTTGTGGTTCCACCATCTCAGCCGCCCGGACACACGCCCGGGGCTTACGCCGTCTGAGAAGGTATTCGCACCAGTACCTGGCCCGGATGCAGCCGGTTCTAAAAAAGTGACAGATAGGAGATGGAAGATGGCAGATGGACCATGTGCGCGCAGACATTCAGCGGCGGGACCTGCCCCGCGCTGCTCCGCCCATCAAAACACGTGCATTATTTTTATCTCGCCTACGCCCCGGGCCCATACAACACAGGGTTCCTTGGGTCCGCCATCACCTCGCCCACCTTGGAGCTGGGCGTCCATGTGTCCCAGTCGTTCTGCTGATTCGCATTGCGGGGCTCAGCAAGGGCCATGTCCATATCCATGTAGATGACGGTGTGGACCTTCCGGGGCTGGTCGGTGGTGTTGGGGCCGGCGCGGTGGAGGGTCCAGCCGTAGTGGAAGCTGACCTCGCCCGCCTCGTACGGCTCCTGCACCTCGAGGATGCCGCTCTGCTTGACGGCGTCGCGGATCATCTGCTCGCTCTCGTCGCTGATCTCGATGTCCCGGCCGATATTTTTCAGGTGGCTGCCCTTGCCGAAACACAGCGGCCCCATCTCGATCGGGGTGGCCTGGAGCGGGATCCAGGCGGTGACGCTCAGGCTCGTAGCCATCGGCCAGTACTGCTGGTCGGCGTGCCATGGCGTGAACCCGCCCGCCGGCTCCTTGTACAGCGCCTGGTCGTGCCACATCCGCACGCCCCGCGTGCCCAGCAGTTCGGTCGCGATCCGCGCCAGCCGCTTGCTGAAGGAAAACGTCCGGGCCACATCGCTCCGCTCCCAGAGGTTGCCCACCTGGAGGAACGCCTTGGAGTAGGTCGACCGCTCCTCCATCGGCACGCCCGCCATCTCGGCCGCGGCCTCCATCGTCAGCCGGGTGATCTCAGGCGCGTACGCCTCCAGCAGCTCGGGCGTCAACACACCCTTCAGCTTGATGTAACCGTCCTCGCGAAAACGGGTCTTCTGCTCGTCGGTCAGCGGGTACGGCGTGTCCAGGGAAACCTCGGCGGCAACTGTCATGGCGGGCGCTCCGTTCGGGGGAGGGTGAAAACCCACATGATGCGTCAAACCATCCACGAGAACTGCGCGGGGACGGGCGATTTCTGGTACTATTTTGATCCCATGGATCAGTTTTTCTGAAAATCCGTGTTAATCATCAACCAATCATGCAGCCGATCCTCGAACATCTCGATCCGGGCGGCCAGGCGTCGTTCATCTGTCGACGGTTCCAGCTCCCCGCGTTCCCGTTCACGTGGCACGTCCATCCCGAGCTCGAGCTGACGCTGATCGTCCGCGGCCGGGGCCGGCGGTTCGTCGGTGACAGTATCGAGGCCTTCGCCGAGGGCGACCTGGTGCTCCTGGGCCCGAACCTGCCGCACACCTGGCACTCCCGGCCGGGGCGGCGGGTCGAGTCGGTCGTGATCCAGTTCCGCCGCGACTGTCTCGGCGACGGCTTCTTCGACAGCCCCGAGGCCAACCGGATCGACCGGCTGTTCAGCCGCGCCGCGCGCGGGGTGCGGTTCACCGGCCAGGCCCGGCTCAAGGCGGCGCAGCGCATGCGGGAGATCGACCATGCTTCGGGCATGCGCCGCGTTACGCTCCTGCTGGACACCCTCGAATCGCTCGCCCGCTGCCGGGGCGGGGTCGAGCTGTCCAGCGAGGCCTTCGCCGATGACCTGCGCGTCGAAGACCGCACCCGGATCGACCGGGTCTGCCGGTTCATCAACGATCACTACACCGAACCGATCACGCAGGCCCAGGCCGCCGCGTCGATCCACATGAGCCCCGCAGCGTTCAGCCGGTTCTTCAAGCGGCTGACCCGCAAGACGTTCGTGGATTACCTCCACGAGATCCGGATCGGCCGGGCGTGCCGGGCGCTGATCGAGACCGATCAGCCGATCACCGACGTCTGTTTCGAGTCGGGCTTCGGCAACCTCTCGAACTTCAACCGTGTCTTCAAACGCCTCAAGGGCGTCAGCCCCCGAGCGTACCGCGGACAGTTCGCGGCTTAACACACCGTCGACGCCCGCAGCGGCAGCAAGGCGTCCGCGACCCGGACCCGCAGGGCGTCGATCACGCCCGACGCCATCGGCCGGTCGACCAGGTTGTTGCGCTCGTCGCTGTCGTTGAGCAGGTCGTACAGGGCCACACACCGGCGCTTGCCGCGATGGAACACCGCCTTGTAACGCTGCGTCTCAAGCATCATCCGGTCGCTGAACTCGCTCACCAGGCCGCCGGGCAGCAGCGGGGTCACCGCGTTGCCGTGGAACAGCGGCAGCAGCGACCGCCCCACCGAATCCTCCAACATGTCGGCCCCGGCGAGGGCCGTCACCGTCGGCGCAAAATCCACCGTGCTGAACAGCGCGTCGGGGAACGGGTCGCGCGGCTGGGCGTGGCCGACCGGCGGGGCCACGATCATCGGCGTCTCCACCGCCCCGCTTAGGAACGACCGGTGTCCGATCAGGCCGTGCTCGCCCAACAGGTGGCCGCGGTCCGAGCCCAGCACGGTCCACACCCGCCCCCGGTCGGCGCGCTGCTCCACCGCCCGGCTCATCCGGCGGATCGCGTAGTCAATCAGGCTCACCCGGCCGAGGTAATCCGCCCGGATCCGCGCGACGTGATGCGCCTCGAGCCGCTGCAGCATCGACCGTGGGTACGCCGGCTCGGCCAGCTCATCGAGCGTGGACATGTCCAGCGGCGCGAAACCCGCCTTAAGCTGATCGGCCGGGACGATCCCGTCGTACAGCGTCGGCGGGGGCAGGTCGTTGCCCGGGCCGGAGAAGATCACCAGCAACGCCCACGGCTTGTCCTCCGGCATCGCCTCGATCATCTCCCCGGCACGCGACGCGATGAACCCGTCGATATCCTCCTCCGGCTCCAACATCAGCCGGTCGGGCTCAAACGGCCCGCTCCGCAGGCGCTGCCGGCGTTGCTGCATCACCGCCGCCATTACCCCGCGCGACCGCGTCGAACGGTAATACGCGCAGTCGGCCGGCCGCACCTCGGCGACGTCTTCGGTCGACACCGTTTCGTGCAGGACATGTCGGACCATGCCCACGCACCCGACGCCCGCGACGTGGTAACCCGCGTCGACCAGGCGGTGTACGAGGCTGTCGGACAGCGCGGTCGGCCGGCGCTGGTGGGTCTGGTCGGCGACCAGGCCGTGCTGCCGCGCGTGCAGCCCGGTCAGCAGGCTGGCCATCCCGCCCGGGTCGGCCGGCGACGCCGCCCCGGCGATCAGCCGCAGCCCCCGCTGGCCCAGCGCCTCGAGGTACGTGGTCGTCAACGGCCACGCCCGCTCGTCGCCGAGGGCGTCGCACCGCAGCCCATGGGCCAGAACGATCAATAAATTCCGCTTGCCTCCCATGTCGGGCGGAAGTCTACCCCACCGCAAGACCCGGGCCGCTCATGGAAGCCAGGTCGATACAAGACTTAGGCAATCGCGTACCGATTCTGCGGGCTTGGTAAGGCGGGTAAGCATGAAAGACCGGACGCGGGGGACCGGCCACGGTCACTGCGCGCCCATGGTGTTCTCCAGTTTGTCCATCACCTGATCCAGGCTGAAGCTCGCGGCCTTCTGCCGGGGCGGGTACTCGACGAAGGTTTCAAGGAACTGGCCCACGTAGGCCTGGGCCGGCACGAGGAGGTAGGCGCGGTCGATCAGCCAATCGTCGTAGGTGTTAGATGTCACCTGGCTCCGTTCGTAAGGATCGCGGCGGAGGTTAAAGATCAGCGGGACGCGCAGCGCGACGAAGGGCTCGCGCCAGGCCTGGAAGGTGGCCTCGGCCCGTTGTTCGAGGAAGATGAGTTTCCAGTCGTCGTACCGCAGCGCGGTCAGGTCGCCGTCATCAGAGAAGTAGAAAATCTCGTGCCGAGGCGATTCCGCGGCTTCGCCGGTGAGGTACGGCAGGAAGTTGTACCCGTCGAGGTGGATCCGGTATTCCCGGTCCATCGACGGGGAATCATAGCCGTCGAGCAGGTCTTCCTTGATGTCGTCCTTGCCGGCGGCGGCGAGGAAGGTGGGCAGCCAATCCATGTGGTGCATGATGTTGTTAGACACCGAGCCGGCTTCGATCTGGTCGGGCCAGCGGACCATCGCCGGCACCCGCCAGCCGCCCTCCCAGTTGGTGTTCTTTTCGCCGCGGAACGGGGTTATCGCGGCGTCCGGCCAGGTGTTCATGTGCGGACCGTTGTCCGTGCTGTAAAACACGATCGTGTTGTCAGCGATGCCCAGCTCGTCCAGCAGGTCGAGGAACTTGCCCACGTGCATGTCGTGTTCAACCATGCCGTCGGCGTACTCGTCCTGTCCCGAGACGCCGCGCAGCTCGTCCTTCACGTGGGTGCGGAAGTGCATCCGTGTGCCGTTCCACCAGACGAAAAACGGCTCGCCCGCCGCGTGGGCATCCCGGATGAACTGCAGCGCGGCGTCGGACGTCTCGTCGTCGACCACCTCCATCCGTTTGCGGGTCAGCGGGCCGGTGTCTTCGATCGTTTGAGAACCGTCGCCGCCCCGCGCCGAACGGATCACGCCGCGGGGGCCGAACTGTTCGAGAAACGTCTTGCCATTGGGCAACACAAGGTCGCGGGGGTAATCCTCGTTCTCGGGCTCTTCCTCCGCGTTGAGATGGTAGAGGTTGCCGAAGAACCGGTCGAAGCCATGGTTGGTTGGCAGGTGTTCATCGCGATCGCCCAGATGGTTCTTCCCGAACTGACCGGTGACGTAGCCCTGGTCTTTGAGCAGGCTGGCGATGGTCGGGTCCTCGGCCCGCATCCCCAGTTCGGCGCCGGGCAGCCCGACCTTGGACAGGCCGGTGCGGAACACGCTCTGCCCGGTGATGAAGCTGGACCGGCCGGCGGTGCAGGACTGCTCGCCGTAGTAGTCGGTGAAGATCATGCCCTCGTTGGCGATGCGGTCGATGTTGGGCGTCTCATATCCGACCAGGCCCATCGTGTAGGCGCTGAGGTTCGATTGGCCGATGTCGTCCCCCCAGATCACGAGGATGTTGGGCTTGGCTTCCTGGGCCGACGCCCCACCAATGGATACGACCGACACCAACACACACGCCAAACCTGCTGATCTGTTCCGCATGGCTTACGCTCCCTGGGTTCGAGGAATGATGAGACGGCAACCTTTATCAATTCTTTGCCGAAAAAACGGATCGTCAAACAACAATCTGAGGTTAACCTGCCCGGCCGAAGCGGCGGGCGGCGCCGTACGGCCCGGCGAGGGATGGAAAAATATGCAAAAATGCCGGATTCAAAACAATTGAGAAGGAATGCATGGCGCTGGTCAATGTGGCAAACCTGACGTTCGGATTCGGCGACGACCTGCTGCTCGACGGGGTCAACCTCGCGGTCGATGCGGGACAGCACGTCGGGCTGGTGGGGCGCAACGGCTGCGGCAAATCGACGCTGATGAAGATGATCGCGGGGGTCACGCCCCACAAGCCGTTGGGCGGGACGATCACCCTCGCCCGCGGGGCGTCGGCGGGCTATCTCACGCAGGACCCCGACCTGAACCTCGACGCCACGCTGCGCGAGGAGGCGGGGGCGGCGTTCGCCCACCTCCAGGCGTTGCACGACGAGCTGGACAGTGTCTCACACGCCATGGCCGAAGCGGAAGGCGACGCGCTCGAAAGGCTGCTCAAGCGTTACGAGCAGCTCGAAGAGAAGATGCACACCGCCGGCGGGTACGTGGTCGACCACCAGGTCGAAGAAACGCTGCACGGCCTGGGCCTGACCGACCCGTTCTTCGACGTCAAGGTCCGCGACCTCTCGGGCGGGCAGAAGGGCCGGCTCGCGCTGGCGAAGCTGCTGCTGTCCCAGCCGGAGGTGCTGCTGCTCGACGAGCCGACCAACCACCTCGACATCGCCGGCCGGCAGTGGCTCGAAGGCTTCCTCGCGGACTACAACGGCGCGGTCATCCTGATCAGCCACGACCGGTGGATGCTCGACCGCGTCGTCACGAAGATCTACGAGCTGGAGCGCGGGCGGCTGGTGGAATATCCCGGCAACTACGCCAAATTCCGCGAGCTGCGCGCCGAACGCTATGTTGCCCAGCAGCGGGCGTTCGACAAACAGCAGACGAAGATCAAGCAGGAGCAGGCGTTCATCGACCGCTACCGCGCCGGCCAGCGGGCCAAGCAGGCCCAGGGGCGCGAGAAGCGGCTGGAGCGCTACAAGCGTGACGAGATGCTCGAAGCCCCGCAAGAGCTCGACGTCATGAAACTCAACTTCCAGTCGATCGCGCGGTGCGGCGACAAGGTCATCCACGCCGAGCACCTGGGCGTCGCCTACGACGGCAAGACGCTTTTTGACCAACTGGACCTCGACATCCGGCGCGGCGACCGCGTCGGTGTGATCGGCCCCAACGGCGCGGGCAAGTCGACGCTGATCCGCGCCCTGCTCGGCGAGCAGGCGCCCCACGCCGGCTCGGCGCGGCTCGGCGCGGGCGTCGACGTCGGCCACTTCACCCAGACCCACGAGCACCTCGACCTGAAACAGACCATCGTCGATTACCTCCGCCGTTTTGTGCCGGGCGAGCTCGAACAGAACGCGCGAGACCTGGCTGGCGCATTCCTCTTCTCCGGCGGCACCCAGGACAAGCCGCTGTCGGTCCTCTCCGGCGGCGAACGCGCCCGCGCCGTCCTGGCCGGCCTCGTCGCCGGCGGGCACAACCTCCTGGTCCTCGACGAGCCGACCAACCACCTCGACATCCCCTCGGCCGAGCGGATCGAGGAGGCGCTGCGCCAATACACCGCCCCGCCGCAGGGCTATACCACCACCACCAGCAAGCCGTGCGAAGGCACCCTCATCCTGATCACCCACGACCGGGCGCTGCTCGACAACTTGGTCGACCAGTTGATCGTCTTTGACGGCGAGGGCGGCGTCAGCCTGTTCCTCGGCACGTACAGCGATTACGTCGAATCCCTGCGCCCGCAAGACGCGCCGGAGCCGCCGAAACCCGCGACCCCCAAGAAAGCACCGGCAAAACAAGCCAAGGCCCACCCCTCCAAGCCCAACCGGAACCGGCTCAGCCGCGAGAAGCTGGAGAGCCTTATCGAAAAGATCGAGTCCCGACTGCAGGAGATCGACTTCGAGCTAGCCAACCCGAACGTCTACCGGGACGGCGAGCTGGTAAAGAAGCTTCAGGACGAACGCGGCAAGCTCAAGGCGGAGTTGGAGCCGCTTGAAGAAGACTGGCTCAGCCGGGCTTAGCGTCGCGCCACGACAGATGCACGGGGCGGGCGCCGCCGCTAAACCTCCGTGTGGCGGACGTCATGTTCGTCAGCGTCGACGACGCTGTTCACGCGGAGCGGCCGCCGGGGAGCCGTCATAGTCGGGGTTCGCCTTTAGGGCCGGGGCGTCCGTCGCCCGCCGCCACGCCTCGAGCTGACGCGACAGCGTACGCACCATGCCCGGCTGCGCCCCAGCCAGGTCGTGCCTTTCGCCCGGGTCGTTCTCGAGGTCGTATAGCTCCGACGCGCCGTCCTCGAACCGGTGGACCAGCTTCCAGCGGCCCCGCCGGATCGCTGCGGTCGGCGCCGTGATCACCCGGCCGCTTGGGCTCAAGTTGTACACCGGTGCATACCAGACCAGGCTGCGCGTCTTGAGCGAAGCCTGCCCCCGCAGTAGCGGCCCCCAGGTCACGCCGTCTATCGGTTGACTGCGCCGCGGCGCGGCGCCCGCCAGTTCCATCAGGGTGGGGTACAGGTCGAACAGCAGCACCGGCTCGTCGGTCCGACGTCCCGGCTCGACCACACCCGGGTAACGCACCACGCACGGCACGCGGATCCCGCCCTCGCTCAGCGACCCCTTGGCGCCCTTCAGCGGGTCCATGCTGGTGTTCCGTCGGTGGCCGCCGTTATCCGAGGTGAACACCACCACCGTGTTCTCCGCCACCCCCGCTTCATCCAAGGCCCGCAGCAGCCGGCCGACGCCGGCGTCGAGCGACTCGATCATGGCCGCGTATTCCACGTGGTCGTGCAGCCGGCCAACGGGTCTGGCCTTCACCTTGGCCAGTACGTCGGGCTCGGCCTCGATCGGCGTGTGCACCGCGTAGTGCGACAGCAGCAGGAAAAACGGTCGATCCGCGTGGTCCTTGATGAACCCGACCGCCTCGTCGGTGAGCCGATTCGTCAGGTACTCGCCATCGGGCGCATCCCTGAGGGTGGTGATGCCGTAGGGGGCGAAATAGGTCTTCGTCCCGCCGCCGCGCGTCGCCCCGACGCTGACATCGAAACCATTGGCCTCGGGGCCAGACGGTCCCGCGGGGCGGCCGAGGTGCCACTTGCCGAAGTGGCCGGTGACGTAACCGGCTTCCCGCAAGGCTTCGGGCAACGTCGTGATGTCGGGGTCCAGGCTCGTGGCGTTGCGTGGCGTCAGCAGCGGCTGCGCGGCCGCGGCGTCGTCGCCGCCCCGCCCGCCGCCCACGGCGTACACCCCGGTGCGCGGGGCGTACATCCCCGACAGCAACGCCGCCCTCGTCGGCGCGCACACCGCCCCATTGGCATAGGCGTGGTCGAAGACCAATCCCTCGGCCGCCAGCCGATCCAGGTTCGGCGTGCGGTGGTAATCGCTGCCCATGAACCCGGGGTCCCGCCACCCCATGTCGTCGGCCAGGATCAGTACGACATTCGGACGCCTCGCCGCCGGCTCGGCCCAAACGACGGCTTCTCCCAACAGCAGCAACAGCAAGCAATGGACCCAGATTCGATGAGTGGCTGGCATTCATTCAATCCAACGCACCGCTCTCCATCCTATTGCTGCGCCGCATGATTCAGCGAACGCCACGGATTCCCCGAGAGATGCCCGGTGGAGGGGCCGCTCACCCCGTCCGGCGCGAACGGATGTGCGCCGTGACCGCGTCGAAATCGTTCGGCAAAACCTCGCACCGCTCCGGCCGGTCGTACAGGTCCGCCATCCGCTCGGGCAGCGGCGGGCGGACGCCGGCGGCCTGCTCCACCGCGTCGGGGAACTTGGCGGGGTGGGCGGTGGCGAGCGTGATCATCGGCACGGCGGGGTCGGCTTCCCGCCGGGCGGCCTCGACGCCCACGGCCGTGTGGGGGTCGACCAGGTAGCCGCCGCATTCATGATGGACGCGGCGGATCGTGTCGAGCGTCTGCGATTCATCGACACGCTGAGCCGCGAACGTCTCCCGCGCGCGGTCGAGCGCTGCGCCCTCCAGGCGGAAGCCGCCGGCCTGCTTGAGCTGGTCCATCAGGCCACGGACCTTCGCCGGGTCACGGTCGTGAAGATCGAACAGGAGCCGCTCGAAGTTGCTGCTGACCTGGATGTCCATCGAGGGCGACATGGTGGGCTCAACCCTGCCCAGGGTGTGGTCGCCGCTGTCCATGACGCGGGTGAGGATGTCGTTGATGTTGGTCGCGATGACAAGCCGGTCGATCGGCAGGCCCATCTGCATGGCGACGTAACCGGCGAAGATATCGCCGAAGTTGCCCGTGGGCACGGCGAACGACACCGGCCGGTCGGGCCCGCCCAGGGTGAGGGCGGCGGTGACGTAATACACCGCCTGCGGCATCACGCGGGCCCAGTTGATCGAGTTGACGCCCGACAGTGCGATCTCGTCGCGGAACGCCTGGTCGTTGAACATCGCCTTGAGCAGGTTCTGGCAGTCGTCGAACGTGCCCTCGATGGCGATGTTGTGAACGTTGGGGGCGTCGACGGTCGTCATCTGCCGGCGTTGGACCTCGCTGGTCCGGCCGTGGGGGTGCATGATGAAGATCTCGGCGCGCTGCCGGCCGCGGACCGCTTCGATCGCGGCCGACCCGGTGTCGCCCGAGGTCGCCCCGACGATGGTGATCCGCCGGTCACGTTTGGCCAGGACGTGGTCATACAGCCGGCCGAGCACCTGCATCGCCACGTCCTTGAACGCCAGCGTCGGGCCGTGGAAGAGCTCCATGACGAAATGGTTCGACGAAAGCTGCACGAGCGGCGCGACCTGCTGGTGATCGAAAGCCGCGTAAGCGTCGCAGATGACGCGGCCCAGTTCGTCGTCGGTCAGGTCGCCGCCGACGAAAGGGCGCATCACGTGAAACGCGACCTCCGCGTAGGGCTTGCCGCGCAGGGCGCGGAAGTCGTCGGCGGTGAAGCGCGGCCAGGCGTCGGGGACGTAGAGCCCCCCGTCGCGCGCCAGGCCGTCCAGCAGCGTGTCTTCAAAGGATAAGGCGGGGGCTTGGCCGCGGGTGCTGATGTATCGCATGGCGCAGGTCCGAAAAGTCGGGCCGAGAGTGTAACACGTCCGGTTTGGATGGACCTTATCGATCATGTCCGCCATAGCCGGCGGGCTACGCCCGCCTGGCCAGGGCCGCGTAGCGGCCCGGCTATCTCGAACTGTCAATCAGGACGCGTCTTGCACTAGGATACGCCGGATGAACATGACGGTGATCGGCATCACGGCGGATAACAAAAACAACACCGCGGCGTCGGGGACCTATGAATGCGCCGCGGCGTATTCCCGGGCGGTGGCGGACGCCGGGGGCGTGCCGGTGATGCTGCCGCACGTGCTCGAGCGTGTCGCGGAGTACGCGGCGTGGTGCGACGGGTTCATCCTCACCGGCGGCGTCGACCCCGACACATCCGTTTTCCAAAGGGGCGACCCGATGCACCCCAAGGCCAAGCGGATGGACCCGCAACGCCAGGCGTTTGAGGTCGGATTGCTGGAACACCTGGCCAAGGCCAAGCCTGAGACAGCCTGCCTGGGGGTGTGCCTGGGCATGCAGCTCATGGCCCTCCACGCCGGCGGAAAACTGAACCAGCACCTGCCCGACACGCACGAAACCCACGCGATGCACGCCCAGAACAGCGAGCACGCCATCAAGGTCCTCGCGCCGACCCGGGGCGGGCTGAGCCCGGACCTGCGGGGGCGCGTGGTCTCGCATCACGTGCAGGCGGTGCGGGACAGCGGCGCGATGCGCGTCGTCGCCGCGGCGCCGGACGGGATCATCGAGGCGATCGACGACCCGACGCGCGGCTTCTACCTCGGCGTGCAGTGGCACCCCGAACGCGGCGGCGAGGGGCCGCTCAATCGGGGACTGATTGGGGCGCTGGTCGACGCCGCTCGGCGCGGAACGTGAGCACGAGCACCACGCCGACCCCGATCATCAACACCGCGTCCGCGATATTGAAGATCCAGGGCCACAGCCGGACGCCGGGGAACAGGTGGAGCATGTCGCGGACCGCGGCGTACATGACGCGATCGTATAGATTGCCCAAGGCGCCGGCCAGGATCAGGGCCAGGGCCACATGCAGCAGCCACGCGTCGGCCCGGCTGCGGGCGAACATGAAAACAATAAACACCACCGCCGCCACGCTCACCACGATGAAAATCCAGCGCGCGCCCTTGCCCAGCCCGAACACCGCCCCCGTGTTGGTGGTCAGCCGAAGGTCAAGCAGCCCGGGCACCACCGACACGCTCGGCTGGGTCGGGAAAAACCCGGTCGGATCATCAAAGAGAATGACGTAACGGTCGTGACTGACGGCGTAGGCGGCGTCGATCGCTTCGGGGGTCTGCACGAGTGTGATGGGCTTGTCGGCGACAAACTCGAAGGCGGCGTATTTCAGCAGCAGGTCCGCCGCCAGCACGGCGATCGTCAGGGTGACAAAAAGCAGGATCGTGCGCGGGCAACGACCGGCCTTAAGCGGGCAGGATGGGTCAGCCATGGTCAGATTCTAGCCGGTCCAAGGCGGCCGGGGACGTTCGGGACGCGGTGGTCAGAGCCCGCGGCGTTCACGTTCGCGGACCACCTCGATGGTGTATTTGGCCCAAGGCTTGATCTCGAGCCGCTCGCGCGGGATCGGGTTGCCCGACTCGATGCAGACGCCATAGGTCTTGCGGGCGATCCGGCCCAGGGCGTCGTCGATCTCCCGAAGCAGCTTCCGCTCCGACTCCATCAGGCCGAGCGTGAACTCCTGCTCATACGCATCCGAGCCGACGTCGGCCATGTGCAGCGGCATGTGGGAGAGGTCGCCGCCTGACCCGCCGGAGCGGGCCTCTTCCATGGAGGCGACGTCGCCGAGGATCTCGGCCCGGCGCTCCAGAAGCAGTTGCCGGAACTCGACCAGGTCTTTACGGCTCAGGCCGGTCTTGACCTTGCGGAGTTGGGCCTCGGTTAACGGGGGCGCATCCAGCGGCTCCACGGGAGCCGGGGGCGGGGGATTGAAACGGGCCGCGGGAGACTCAGCCGGCTTCGCGGGAGTGGGCCTGGCCGGCTTGGAAGCGGCGGCGGGCTTCACGGCCGCTTTTTTCACAGTCTTCTTGCTCGCCGGGGCCTTTTTCGCGGTTTTCTTGGCCGTCGTCTTCTTGGCCGCGGTCTTCTTCGCCGCTTTTTTCAGCCTCGCCGGCGAAGCGGCCTTCTTTTTGACAGCCTTCTTTTTGACGGTCTTCTTCGCGGCGGTCTTTTTCTTAGCCGCAGCCTTCTTCACCGTCTTCTTTTTCGAAGCGGCAGCCGCAGATTTGGTTTTCTTCCGAGCGGACTTCTTGGCCAAAGCATGAACTCCGTGCGTCGCGACACAACGGAAAAAGCGACAAGGCTAACCTCCGACGGGACACGGGCCAGGGCCCGACATCCAACGGGGCCAAAGCGCAAGACCGGGGAGTCTATCGTCAGTCGAGCCCGGAGGCAACTTCAGTAAAAGGCCCCCCGGCAAAACCCGCACGCCCCGTGGACCGGGGCGGACCGCGACGATCAGTCGCCGTGCTTTTTCCGCAGCCGGCCGGAAAGCCGCAGCAGCAGGTGGACCCGCTCGCACTCGTTGACCCAGTCCGCCAGCTCCGCGTCCAGTTCGTGCTGCGGCACCGGCGCCCCGGGCAGCGGACAGCTCGCGCCCAACTGCTGCCGGGCCACCGCCCGATACCGGCTCAACGGCTTGTCGCCGCTCCACCCAACCAGCTCGAAATCTTCAGCACAGAACACCAGTACCGGCACACGGTTGCCCTGGTTAATCTTCACCTGCTCCTGGAGATCGATATGCTCGTCGCGGTCGACCCACTTGAGGTTGATCATGCCGTTGCTCGCCTCGGCGATCTTCTGAAACATCGGCCCCTGCCGGACGCAGTCGCCGCACCAGATCCCCGACACCGCGATCATGTTGATCTCACGGACGAACCCGCCCAGCACCGCCTTCTGTTCATCGGTGAGTTGGATGTCGTCGTAAACCTTGGCCCAAGATGCTTGCTGGTCCGGGTTGCCGGTCGCGAGATAGTCGGCGTAGTCGAGCCCTGCTTCGTGCTTGGCCTTGAGATAGCTGGCGTCCATGATGATTCATGCTCCAAAGAGGGGCGGTTCGGGCGAAATCATAGCCCGATCCCCCGCCGGATCAATAACCCGGCAGATGGCCGCCGTATTCCGCGCTGTCATATCTGAGATGGATCCCGTCCTATTGCGACAACATCCCGTGCTGACGGGCGTAAGCGAAGACGCCGCCGGCTTCGATGATGGGCTGGACGTCGCCCAGCTTCTTGAGTTCGTAGGTCTTGCCGGTGGTGATGTTTTTCAGGACGCCGGCCTCCACATCCAGCTCGCACTCATCGCCGGTGCGGACCTCCTCAATCAGCCGGGTCGTGGATTCCATGGGCAGCAGGTATCCGCCGTTGACGCAGTTGCGGAAGAAGATGCGGGCGTAGAACTCGGCGACCACGGCCTTGGCGCCGGCCTCGGCGATCGCGAGGGGGGCGTGTTCGCGCGAGGACCCGCAGCCGAAGTTCTTCCCGCCGATGACGATGGCGTACTCGGTCTTGAACTCCCCCTCCGGCACGAACCGGGTGTGCCCATCGGGCAGGCCGCGCTGCCCCTCGGGCACACCGATGTTGGCGTACATGCCGAAGTACTTGCGCTCCTCCGGATCGCTTGGGTCGTGGGCGAGGTATTCCGCCGGGATGATCTGATCGGTATCGATGTCATCGCCGAGGACGTAGGCTTTGCCGGTGATCATCGTGTGCATGCGTTATCTCCCAAAGGGCCGCAAAGTATAGCGGCAAAGTCGGCGGTTTTATCGTTCAGCGGCGGGGTTTGCCCCCCCGCCGTTTCCCACACGGGCGAGCCGTCGGTCACGGCTGCTGGGGCTCGGAGGGGATCTCGGCGTTGGCGGGCATGGCGGTGCGGCTGTTGAGCTCGGCCTCCAGCAACGCGATGCGCTGCGACACCTCGGGCTTGATCGCCGGCCCCATCAGCAGCCGCAGCTCCGTGAGGACGCGCTGGGCCTCGGTGTTGCGCTGGCGGGACGCCAAGACCCGCGCTTGCTCAATGAACTGGTCGATCACCGGGTCGTCGGTCGGCGGCAGCACCCCGCCGCGGGCGTCGCGGCCCAGCAGCTCGCGGGCGATGGCGAACGCCTCGTCCACCTGGTCGACCTTGAGGCTCGCGGTGATCGCCCCGCGGAAGTACCGGTCCCGCTGTATCGGGGTCATCTGATCGAGCACCGTGCCCGCGATCTGGTAGTCCGCCAGCGCCCCGGCCGCGTTGGCCATGGCCAGGCGGGTGTCCGCCCGGTCCAGCCGCAGCAGGATCCGCTCCGCGGCGGTCGCCTCGGTGTTATCTACGTTGGCGATGGCTTCCGAGAGCATCTGCTCACGCAGCTCGGCCGGCTGATTAACGAGCGCCAGGCGCGACACCGCCTGAAGCACCGCTTGGGAAGGCACCCGGCCCGACATGGCCGTTAATGCTCGCCGCCACGCCTCGTACACCTGCGGCCGGTCCGGCGGGCTCGCGACGAGGGCCAGCAGCGTGAACGGGTCCTCCCCGCGTCGCGTCGCCGCCGAGATGACGATCGGCTGGATCACCGGGTCGGTGACGCGCTCGGCTAACAGTTTCAGCGACCGGTCCGACTCGGCCCAGGCCTGGGCCGCCGCCCGCTTGACCGCCGCGTCGGGGGAATCGACCCACCCGGCGATCCGCTCCCAGTCCGACGCCTGCCCGACCTTGCCGAGCAGGGAGACGACCTGCGGCGCCGGCTGGCGGTTGCTCCGCAGCGACCGGCGGACACTCGCCCGGGCGCGTTCACGCTCGACCGGGCTCAGCAGCCCCGCCTGCGCCGCCGCCGCCAACGCCCCGGCCGCCTCGGCCCGGAGAGATTCCTTGTTCAGCAGCGTCAGCGCCGGCTCGATCGCCGCCGCCCGCGGCAGCCGCGCCATCAGCAGCAACTGCGCCTTGAGCACCGCCGTCACATGCTCCTCATCGCGGGCCAGCCGATCCGCCACGATGTCGGCCGCCTCCATGTCGTCCAGCTCGGTCAACCGCAGCGCCGCCTGCTGACGGATCGACGAGGACGGGTCGGTCAGCCGCGCCCGCAGCGCCTCACGCAGCGGCTCGCCGAACGGAAGCCCCTCAAGCAGGCGCTCCAGCGTCAGGTTCATGCCCAACTGGCGGATCGGCTCGATCGGGTCGTTGAGCATGTACGCCAGCACCGCCGGCCGGTCTTCCGCCACGGTGGTGCGGTACAGGGCGCGTTGCGATTCGAGCAGGCGCTGAACCGTCTGCTGCTGCATCAACCGGCGTTGCGAGTCCCGCTCTGCAAGATTCTCGACCAGGCGCGTCGACCACTGCTCGGTGTTGAGGCGCCGGGCCTGCGCCCACCAGTCGGTCCAGGCGTTGCGGTCTTCGCCGTACCCTTGCTTGCCGCTGAGATTCGCCAGGGCGTCAAACGCGGCGCGCTGGATCGTCACGGGCTGGTCCGCGTCGATGAGTTTGATGAGCGTCTCGGCGGACGGCTTGGTCCGGTGATAGCCCAGGGCGGCGATGGCGCCCCGGCGGGCCGAGGCGTCCTGGTTCTCATCATTAGCGATCCGCCGCAGACGCCGAACGATCTCCGGGTTATTGAACCGGCCCAGAGCCTCGGCCACGTCCGCCTGAATCGGTTCACCTGACTGCAGGAGCAGCGCGATCATCGCCGGTTCGAGCTGAGCGGGGGGCGGGTCGGGGCTCAGCAGCACCGCTTCGACCACCGCGCGCGTCGCCGACGGGTCGTCGCGCATCCCCAGCACCGAGATGAGCGCCAGGCGGGTGTCGACCGTGTTGCGCCGCAGCAGGCTCAGGGCCGCCCCCCGGCGGTCGCTCTCGGGGGCGGTCGGATCGATCAGCCGCTGCAGCGGCGACGCGGCGTCCGCCGACAGCCGGCCCTCGGCCAGCAGCGTCTCGGGCGCGTCCACCCGCGCCCCCGGCCCGGCGCACGATGTCAGGAATATCAACATCGGTGTCAGGATTAAGAACCAGCCGGCATAGCGTCTCGTAGTGGGTTTTAAGGCGGGCATGTTTTTCTCGCGGCGTTCGCCTGAAGAAGCCTGGATCACGCGGATTTTCCGCTCCGGACGGCGTATCATATACCGTACACGACAAGGGTGAATCCGACACGCATGAAAGCAGAAAACCATGGACGACCTCATGCAGGGATTCCCACATCTTTTCCGTGTTTTCGCCGATGAACAAGTATCGGCCCGATGTCTCCGCGTTGAACAACATCCCGCCTGGAGACGCATCCCATGAGCGACTGGCTGGAGGCGGAAAAACACGCACAGCGGGCGCACGACCTTTACGAAGAAGGTCAGTGGGATCGTGCCCTGGACGAGCTGCGCCTGGCCATCGAGGTCAGGCCCGATAAGAGCGAGTGGCATTTCGGTATGGGTCTGGCCCTGGATCGGCTGCACCGCTTCGACGAGGCGGTCGTCAGCTTCGAGAAAGCGGTCGACCTGGGCGGCGACAACGCGGACCTGCTCAACTGCCTCGGGATCGACCTGATCCGCACCGGCCAGGACCGCCGGGCCGTCGGGGTGTTTGAACGGATCACCAAGATCGACCGCGATCGGCACGACGCGTACTGCCATCGGATCCTCGCCTACACCCGCCTCGGGGATTACGAGAAGGCCGACGAGATGTTCTATCTCGCGCAGCAGATCAACGAGGCGTGCCCCGCTTGCTTTGACCACATCGCGCAGAGCCTGGCGTTGCGCGGCCAGAGCCGCCGCGCGGTCTGGTGCTGGCAGCAGACCCTCCGGCTCGACCCCACCCACCCGGGCGTACGCGGCAACCTGGCGCTGGCCCATTGGCGGCTGGGCGCGCTCGACCGCGCGCGGCGCCTGTTCATGCGCCAACTCCGCGTCGACGCCGGCGACATCCACACCCTCATCCACCTGGCCTACCTGCTCCTGGAAATGCGGCGCTACGCCGAGGCGGCCGAGAAGTTCCGGCGGGTCGTCGAGCTGGAACCGACTTTCGCCGAGGCCCACACCCGCCTGGGCGACCTGGCGTTGCGGATCGGTCACTACGAGGCCGCTGCGCGGCGGTTCGGACGCGCGTTGCGGCTCGACCCCGAGATGCCCGGGGCCCGCCTGGGGCTGGCCCGCGTCGCGCACCACCGCGGCGACGCCGCCGAGGCCCGCGACCACCTCATGGCCGAGCTCGCCATCAGCGGGCAGGACACCCAGCAGGTCCTCGACATGGCCCGGCTGCTCATCGAGCTCGACCTGCCCGAAGAAGCCTTGAGGCTGCTGACCCCGATGGCGGGCGATGACCTGACCTTCGAAACCGATGAACAGGCGGCCCTGGCGCTGATCTACCGCGGCGTCGCCTTCATGATGTCGGGCGAACTCGAACTGGGCCTGCTCGATTGCCGCAGCGGCTACCGCCTCGACCGACGTCACCGGGTCGCGATGCACAACATCATCCTCGCCCACCTGGAACTCGGCGAACTCCGCCGCGCCGCCGCCGCCCTCCGCCGCCTCCGCCGCGACCACCCGGCCGACCCGTACCTCCAGCCGCTCACCCGTGCCTGGCGGCGCTGCCGCTGGCGGCAGCGGTGGCGACGCATGCAAGACGCCTTGCCCGGATGGCTGCCCAGGCCCAAGCGTCTCTGAACGGTCTGGCGTCACTTTATTTAATGCATAGGGAAACCCGGGTACGGCCGTCCCCGGGCTTTGGTCCGGGTAACGACGCTCAGGCGCGGCGCTGCACGGACCGGCGGGTTGCATTACGATTGCCGGCCCTCGCGGCGGCGGACGCCGCCCGACCCGAGCGTTTTGCCATGATCGACCTCAAAGACCTCCGCGCCAACCCCGACAAGTATCGCAAGGGCGCCGCCGACAAGAACAGCGACGTCGACATCGACGAACTGCTGTCCATCGACGCGGAGCTGCGCCAGCTCATGACCCGCCAGCAGGAGCTCGTGGCCGAGAAGAACCGGATCGGCAAGGCCATCGGCCAGTTGGCCGGGCGGATGAAAAAGGCGGATGGAGACGAGAAGAAAGCGCTGCAGGACGAGATGAAGGCGCTCCAGGCCAGGCCCAACCAGCTGAAGGCCGAGGAAGCCGAACTGGCGGACCGGGTGCGTGAGTTGGAGGCCCGGCGTGACGCGGTCTGGCTCAAGGTGCCTCAGCCGGCCGACCCCGACGTGCCGGTGGGCGCCTCGGCCGACGACAACATCGAGCTGCGCTGCTGGAGCCCGCCGACCTTCGACCCCGCTAAATCCTTCGAAGATAACAAGGGGTTCGCGCCCAGGAGCCACATCGAGCTGGGCGAAGCGCTGGGCCTGTTCAACTTCGAGCGCGGCGTCAAGATGGCCGGGTCACGCAGCTACGTGCTCACGGGCGACGGCATGCGGCTGCACAACGCCCTGCTGCAGTTCGGCTTCAACTTCATGACCGTCGAGAACGGCTTCACCGCGATGTCCGTCCCCGTGCTCGTGCGCGACGAGTGCATGGTCGGCACCGGCTTCTTCCCGACCGGCAAGGACCAGGCCTACGAGGTCCAGGAGACGCAGCGCGGCGGGGGTTACGACCTCTACCTCACCGGCACGGGCGAGGTCGGGCTGATGGGCTACCACCAGGACGAGATCCTCGACGCCGCGGCGCTGCCCCTGTGCTACACGACGGTGTCGACCTGCTTCCGCCGTGAGGCCGGCGCCGCGGGCAAGGACACCGCCGGGCTGTACCGCATCCACCAGTTCGACAAGGTCGAGCAGGTGGTGATCTGCGAGGCCGACGAGCAGGTCAGCCGCGACTGGCACCAGAAGATGATCGGTTTCGTCGAGACGCTGCTGCAGCGCCTGGGCCTGCCCTACCGCCTGCTGCAGTGCTGCACCGGCGACCTGGGCTTGAAGAACGCGGACATGATCGACATCGAGACCTGGATGCCGTCGCGCGACGGCTACGGCGAGACGCACTCGGCGTCACGGCTCTACGACTACCAGACGCGGCGGCTGAACCTGCGGTATCGCGACGCGGGGTCGAAGAAGGCCGCGTTCTGCCACAGCCTCAACAACACGGTCGCCGCCAGCCCGCGCCTGCTGATCCCGATCCTGGAGCTTTACCAGAACGCCGACGGCAGCGTCACCGTCCCCGAGGCGCTGCGCCCCTACATGGGGGGACAAGAACGCCTAGACGCCTCCTGAAATTCCACTAAATCCAATCCGGGCCAACACTTGACGCAAATCTCCCCCGCGGCGAAGCGCGACGGTCTGCAAACCAACCCGCCATTCGAGCTAACCTGTTGATTCCAAATAGTTTAAGCCCGCTAAATTGACCTGAGACCCGATTTTCGCTATCTTACGGGTTCTATGCCTACTTCGACCCGAACCCGTAAATCAACCCGATCGACCTCCGCCGGCAGCGCCGCCGCCAAGCCGCGCCGCGGCGGCTCCACCCGGACCTCAACGATCGGAAATGCCGCCGGAATAACGAATTATACGACCGCGCTCAAATGGCTGTACGACCACGTCGACCACGAACGGCTGCGGCTGGTGAAATATGACGGCAAGACCTTCAACCTCAGCCGGATGAAGCGGCTGCTGAGCCTGGTCGGCAACCCCCACGAGCAGCTCAACGCGGTCCAGGTCGTCGGCACCAAGGGCAAAGGCTCGACCTGCGCCATGCTCGCGAGCATGATGAAGCACTGCGGCTACACCGTCGGCCTCTACAGTAGCCCGCACCTGATCGACCTGCGCGAACGGATCACCATCAACGGCGAGATGATCTCGTACGCCGACACCGCCGACATCTTCCGGCAGATCGCCAAGGTCGAAAAAGCCTTCGGCGCCAACCCGCCCACCTTTTTCGAGATCATGACCTGCGCCGCCCTGATGTACTTCGCCGAACAGGCGGTGGATATCGCGGTGCTTGAGACCGGGCTCGGCGGGCGGCTGGACTGCGTTACGGTGGTCGACCCGCTGGTCGTCGGCGTGACCCAGATCAGCCTGGATCACATGAACTTCCTCGGCGACAGCCTGCCCGAGATCGCCCGGGAGAAGGCGGGCGCCTTCAAGCCCGACACCCCCGCGGTGAGCGTCGAGCAGGACGCGGAGGTCGCGTCCGTCCTGGGCGACGTCGCCCAGGACGTCGGCGCCTCCCTCCAGTTCAACGGCAACGACATCGACTTCTCCTACCGCTTCGAGGCCAACCGCGAGCTCGGCCCGCACACCCGCGTCTGCCTCACTACGGAGAAGTCGCGGTTCGAGCACCTGCCCGTGCCGCTGCGGGGCGAGCACCAGGCGCTCAACTGCGGGCTGGCGCTGGCGATCCTCGACAAGCTCAAGCCGCACGGCTATCAGTTCGCCGAGGAGCAGGTGATCGAAGGCCTGGCGGCGACCGAGCTGCCCGGCCGGATGGAGCAGGTCCACAGCCAGCCGCGCGTCCTGATCGACGGGGCCCACAACGCCGCGTCGATCCAGGCGCTCATCCGCGCCCTGGGCGCCCACATCCAGTACGACTCGCTCGTGCTCGTCTTCGGCTGCGGGCAGGACAAGGACATCAACGGCATGCTCAAGCAGATCGCCCTGGGCGCCGACAAGGTTATCTTCACCCGGGCCAAGTCCAACCCGCGGGCGGTGGAGCCCGACGACCTGATGTCGCGTTTCGCCAACCTCTCGGGCAAGATGGCCCAGAAGGCCGACAAGCTCGACGACGCGCTGCGGCTGGCGGCCCGCGCGGTCAGCCGGGAGGACCTGATCATGGTCACCGGCAGCTTCTACCTCGCCGGCGAGGCCCGCAAGTTCTTCATCGACGCCGCCAACCGCAAGCGGCGGTGAACGCGCGCCACATCCGCCGAGTTGGATCGGATTCCCACCCCCCTAGTTCCCGCCCATCCTTTTCCAGCCCATCAGGTATCCGAGCGCGGCCTGGGCGAACGAAACGCCCGGCACGAAGCGCCGCTCATATCTTTATGTGATCCGGAGGGCCACACGCTCGTTCAGCGGTACGTCAAACCGCACGACTCGGCTTTCCGCGGTCACAAAGTACTCCAGTGCACGGGAAGGGTTGCGATCGGCTTTGGCATAG
The DNA here is from genome assembly GCA_028277745.1 of Phycisphaeraceae bacterium. Classification (GTDB taxonomy): domain Bacteria; phylum Planctomycetota; class Phycisphaerae; order Phycisphaerales; family Phycisphaeraceae; genus JANQFR01. The sequence continues at coordinate 36,879 of JANQFR010000020.1, read as the reverse complement.
TAGTACTCCGCTCCCTCTTTGCCCTGGATCCCGATCCATTCGAATGATTTTCCGGTGTCGCACAGCCATTCGTAAAACGCTTTGACCTCTTGATCCTCCCGCCCGGGGTAATAAAGCATCTCATCGAAGACCATGACGGTCCCGGGGACGAGCCGATCCGTCAGCCGGTTGAGCACGCACTTGGTGGAGGAGTAGATGTCGCAGTCGATATGCACCAGATCAGCCGGCTCGGGGTGTTCCTCGAGGAACGGGCCAAGCGAATCTTCAAAGAGGCCCGTGATCAACCTGCCGTTGTGGGGCAGATCGGTCGGCGGGTCGAACCGAAACGCTCCCTTTTTGAAGCGATCACCCCAGTCGTCGGGCAAACCCTGGAACCAGTCAAATGTGTAAACCACCCCCGTCTTACGGGCCTCGCACAGCATCCGAGCGGTCGTGCCGCTGCCGGTTCCGAACTCAAGCCAAAGACCTTCCGGCCGGTCCATCGCCACCCCGTCCTGCGCGACATGCCACAACGGGGGTTTGGGCAGCTGCAAGGCCCGAAGATCGGACTCCGCCTCCGTGATGAACGCGTCGAGCGACATCGGTTGATCCACCAGGTTCATTCGCTTTGGCGTCATCACGTTCTCTGCATCGCCGCTGTGACCGGGCGTTCGGGTTACCGACTAAGATAGCCGGATCATACCGTCATGGGTCCTCTTTGTACCTGTCGATACTCGCGGCGGTTTGATGCCGATAGAGTTATTCGAGATGTGTCATGCCCATTGAAGAGACCCAACCCAAGCATCCCCCAACGTTGGGGGGGGATCCTCGCCCACGATGAACACGAAGGGCGTGTGACACACCCGGACCGGCGCGGCTCGCAACCGCGGATCTAACCGCGCGAGGGCGTCCTCCAACACGTCCGAACACGGCGGAGCCGGTACAATCGGGGGATGCTCCGCATCGGCTCGGTCCAGCTCGACTCGAACCTGTTGCTGGCGCCGATCGCCGGGTACTGCGACCTGGCGTTTCGGCTGGTGGTCCGGTCGGTCCCCGGCTACGCCGGCCGGCCGACGCTGGGTCTGGCGTGCACCGACCTGCTCTGCCCGCAGGCGTTGCTCAGCGAGAACGACAAGTCGATGTGGCTGGCCGCGACGTCGCCAAAGGACCAGCCGGTGTGCATGCAGCTCTACGGCGCCGACGGCGACATCATGGCCGACGCCGCCCGGTGGGCCCAGGCCCACGGCGCGACCACGATCGACATCAACATGGGCTGCCCGGTCGACAAGGTGACCAAGAAGAACGGCGGCTCGACGCTGCTGTGCGACCCGGCCAACACGGTCAAGCTCGCCCGGAAGGTGGTGCGGGCCGTGGATGTCCCGGTCACCGCCAAGATCCGCCTCGGCTGGGACGACGGGCGGATCATCACCCACACGCTGCCCCCCGCGCTGGCCGACGTGGGCGTGGCGATGGTCACCGTCCACGGCCGCACGACGGAGCAGAAGTTCCGAGGGCACGCCCGGCTGGTCACGCCCGGCCTCGACTGCATCCGGGCCGTCGTCGAAGCGATGGCCAAGGCCCATCCCCAGGTCCCCGTGATCGGTAACGGCGATGTCAAAACGCCGCAGGACGCCAAACGGATGATCGACCTCACCGGCTGCGCCGGCGTGATGATCGGCCGCGGCGCGTTGGGCCAGCCCTGGCTCTTCCGCGACGCCGCCTATTACCTCGCCGCCGGCGAACCACCCCCGCCCTACCCGCGTCATGAGCGCGCCCGGCTGGTGCTCGATCATTTCGAGAACCTGATGCGGCTGCGCGACGAACGGATCGCGCTGACCACGATCATCCGCCGGATGAGCTGGTACTCGCCGCACCTCCAGCCCTGGCCGCACCTGAAACGGGATGTGCAGCCGATCAAATCGGCCGACCGGTTCCGCGACTTCTTCCGAGCCGGCATGGAGCGGATCAAGCAGGAAGAAGGCGAAACGCCGCACCCGGTTCAGGCGGCGTGATCGACGCGGCATCCATCGCCGCACGTGGGATGCCGCTGATCGCCCAGGAGTCTCGCAACCTTGCCGACAAGCCGCTCTTCCATCGACCGCCGCCTCGAGGATCGTAAGGAGATCGAACGTCGGGGCATGGTCATGGTCGGCTACGTGGTTTTGTCGTGGCTTTTCTTTGTGCTGATCACATTGATCGGCCTTCTGGGATGGGACGGCGACATCGCCGTGCTGACGGCGCCGGGTTGGTTGTTGGCGGCGCTGGTCATCGGGGGGCTGGGGCTTTGGAACCGCAGCCTCGGCCTGCTCCTGTTCGCGGGGCTGTCGCTGGGCGCCGCGGCGGGGGTTTTCGCCGCCTCTTCGCTGATCCCGCCGCAGAACCCGCTGTATCACGTGGCGCTGCTGGGCGTCCATGTGGGGTTCTGTCTGCTGGCGCTGTCGGCGGTGGTCATCACCTACCGCAACCGGCCGCGCAGCCGGCCGTGCTGGTACTGCCAGGCGTGCGGGTATCCGGTGTACGGCGCCGGCGGCGAGGTCTGCCCGGAATGCGGCGAGCGCTTCGACGCCGAGCACGTCCGGCGGAAGGTGTCGGTCTAGGCCTTTCGAGAGGCGTGACAGCCAAGGCCGCGCATCAGCCGGGCGATAGCGGTGCGCGGCGTTAATCGAACGCCGCACCTGTCTCGATCTCGCGATAGAGGCCGGTCTCATCCCGCCTCACGCAATCGGTCAAGCGCATCATGGGCCGACGATCGTCCTCCAACCCCGGGTACGGCCGGGTGGCCACGCCGCCGCTTCCGAGGGTGCAACCGGTCAGACGGACCAGGTCAGTCGGCGCAGTGACGCACATGAACGGGCATGGATCGTCGTGCAGCACGCGGACCCCCTCGAACCGCAGGTCGCTTAGCCGGGGCATCGGCGAGCCCGGGCGCCACGAGCGGTTGTATCGATCGTGATCGAGGTGGAGCGAAAACGCTGACCGGGGCTTGCTGAGCCAGATGTCGCGGAAGGTGACGTTGCGTACGCCGGCGGTGTAAAGCGCGTCGTGTTGGACGCACTGCCAGTCGATGTCTCCGTAGCGCACGACGCCCTCGGCATGGACGGGCGGTTCGTGGGTGGTGTAAGTCTGGCCATCGGGTTCGGCGCGGACGCGGTAAACCCGGCCCGCGTGGACCACCGCATCGCCGTTTTGTAATTCCAGCCCCGGCGACCAATCGCTCCACCCGCCGCCCAGCAGCCGGGCGAAGAAACCGGTCGCCTCCTCAGCGTGCAGGTCGTGGCAGTTCTCGATGAGCCCGTCCTCGATCCACCCCAACTGCGGGTTGCTCGTGTCATAGTCCTGGGCGTTGAGGGCGATGGCGTCGTCAAACGTGTTGAAGACGCCGTTGCGGATCACGAAACGCCGGCCCCGGCCGAGGTGCACCCCGTCCTTGCGGCCGTGGACGATCACGTCGTCGATCAACAGGTCTTCGAAGGTGCAGATATGGATGGCGAACTGGTTCGCCGCCAGGTCCAGGCAACGAAAACCCCGGATCCTCAGATCGCTGACATTCATGAACGCGATCTGGCCCCGCAGGCCATAAACCCGCCACTGGCGGTTGTCGACGCCGTTGACCGCGAGGCGCAGTCCCTCGACGGTGATGCGGTGATCGGTTTGCCCGGTCAAGGCGCCGCGGTTGAGCAGCACGTGCATAAACGGGCCCTGTTCCTCGACCTTTTGGACGACCGCGCCGGCGCCGAAGCGCAGGGCGGTGTCGCCGCCCAGCAGCACCGTCTCGGCCAGGCGGTAGACGCCGGGACGAGCGACGTGGATCGTCCCCCCGGCGTCGACAGCACGCTGCAGGGCCGCGGCGTTGTCCACGCCCGTGGCCTGGGGATGAAAGCCGTAGGCGGCGGCATCGCGGCTCGGGCCGATGTCGGCCGGGACGGGGGCGGGGCGATTCATCAATGACCCTTGAATTCGTTGAAAATCATCGGGTTCATCCTACACCCAATCGCGTTGGATCGGGCGTAGCCCGCTGGCTAAGGTAGTTGACACAATAGATCGAAAAGCCCCTGCGACCCGCGGCTAACTACGCCGCACGAGGATCAACACGTTGTCGTACCACGAGCCGTCGAAATCGATCGGCTGGTCGATATCGTGATGAAAGTTATATGTCGCGGCGTGCTCGAAACGCGGCTCGCGGCGGAGCAGGGCCTTGAGCTGCGGCAGGTCGTAGGTGCGGAAGTCCCAACCGGTCTCGTAACGTCGCTCAGCGTGGTCTTGGGTGACGACCAGCCGGGAGCGGACGCGCTCGGTGCGGGTCGCCGGGTCGGCGGGCCAGGACTGGATATTGCAAACGACGTGGACCCCGTCGCGCTGCTGCACCCAGCGTTCGCGCTGCTGCCGATGGTCGTCGTAGTCGCTCAGGTGCAGGCCCAGCACGAAGACGCCGCCGACCTTGAGGTGGTCGCAGACGCAGCTCAGGCAGGCGGCCGCGTCGTCTTCGGTCTCGAGGTATTTGAACGAGCTGACCAGGCAGTGGGCCAGGTCGAAGCGGGTCTTGACCGCGAAGTCCTGCATCGGCGCCTTGATGAGCCGGGCCTTAATGCCCTGGTCGGCGAATCGCTGACGGGCGAAGTCGAGCATGCCGTCGCTGAGGTCAATGCCGGTCGCGTTCCATCCGCGGTGAGTCAGCGACGCCATCAGCCGCCCGCTGCCGCACGCGGGCTCGAGCGCCCGTTTGCCGCGCGTGGCGCCGTGGCGTTGCTGGACGGCTTCGAGAAAATCCGTCTCCTTGTCGGTGTCTTCATCGAAGATAATGTCGTAATAGAGCGGCGCGGCGTACCAGTCGAACGGTTCGTAAGTGGGCATGGGGTCCAATCACTAAAAAAACATCACATCCGGGCGCCGGGATAATACCGCCGAATGACGATGGCGCGCAAAACGAGGATCGTGGCGAAGAGGATCCCCTTGGCCGCGATGAGCCAGACCGGCACGATCTGCGACTCCACGACGTCCGAGGCGCCGAAGAGAACGAACGCCGCGGCGTACGCCCAGTCCCACGCCCCACCCCCCCGGCGGTAGTGCCGGCGGACCACCCAACCCGCCACCACGAACCACGCGGCCGCCTCCAGCAGGTTCAACACGCAGTACCCCAGCGCCAACGGGTCGCTCGGGTCCAGCCGCCACAGCACGTGACCCATCGCGGGCCAGAACTCGCCGGGCATGTCGCGGAACAACTCGCCGATGATTTCTCGCATGGATCACGCGCCCCACGGCTTGCAACGGCAGCCCGGCCCTGCGGGCCGGCGCTCAACGATGCGTGGCCGCATCATGCTATCATCGTCGCCCTCACCCCCTTTGGAATACCCGCGATGGCCTTCATCCACGACGATTTCCTGCTCTCCAACGACGCCGCCCGCACGCTGTATCACGAGCACGCAGCCAAGCAGCCGATCTACGACTATCACTGCCACCTCCCCCCCGCCGACCTGGCCGCCAACCGCAGCTTCGGCAACCTCTTCGAGGTCTGGCTCGAGGGCGACCATTACAAGTGGCGGGCCATGCGCGCCAACGGGGTGGACGAGACGTACTGCACCGGCGACGCCGACCCGTACGACAAGTTCCTCGCCTTCGCCCGGACCGTGCCCCACACCATCCGCAACCCGCTTTACCACTGGACCCACCTCGAACTGCAGCGCTATTTCGGCATCGACCTGCTGCTGTCCGAAGACACCGCCAAGGAGGTTTGGGACGAGGCCAACCGCCAACTCGCGTCCATGAACGTGAAGGCGATCCTCGACAAGTTCGACGTCGCGCTCATCGGCACCACGGACGACCCCGCCGACACGCTTGAACACCACAAGGCCCTCGCCCACGACAAGCCGTACGACACGGCCGTCTACCCCGCGTTCCGCCCCGACAAGACGCACAACCTGGCCGATGCGAAAGCCTTCGCCGCCTACGTCCGGTCGATCGAGCAGGCCAGCGGGGTCGCGTGCGACACGCTCGACGGCTTCCTCGACGCCGTCGCCCAACGCCACGCCTTCTTCCACCAGATGGGCAGCCGGCTCTCCGACCACGGGCTGACCCACGTGCCAGCCGTGGACTGTTCGGAGTCCGACGCCCACCGCATCTTCGGGCGCGCCCGCGAGGGGCTGAACATCGACCCGATCGATCAGGACAAATTCACGGTCTACATGATGCTGTTCTTCGGCAAGCTCGACAGCGACGCCGGCTGGACCAAGCAACTGCACCTGGGGGCGATGCGGAACAACAACGCGTGGGCGTTCGAGCGCCTCGGGCCCGACACCGGATTCGACTCGATCGGCGACTACCCCCAGGGCGAGGGCCTCTCGGCGTACCTCGGCACCCTGGCCGGCCGGGAGCAGATGCCGCGGACGATCCTGTACAACCTCAACCCCGCCGACAACTACCTCTTCGCGACCATGATCGGTAACTTCCAGGACGGCCGCACCGTCGGCAAGGTCCAGTACGGCTCGGGGTGGTGGTTCCTCGACCAGAAAGAGGGCATGACCTGGCAGCTCAACGCCCTGTCCAACCTCGGCCTGCTGACCCGGTTCGTCGGCATGCTCACCGACTCGCGGTCGTTCCTCTCCTACCCCCGCCACGAGTACTTCAGGCGGCTGCTGTGCGACATGCTCGGCCGCGATGTCGAGGCGGGCGAGCTGCCCCGCGACCTGGCGATGCTCGGCCGGGTCGTCGAGAACATCTGCTTCCACAACGCCAAGGGCTACTTCCAGATGGCCCTGGGCCCCAAGTACGCCTGAAGTCGGACGCGCCGGGGCAACACCGACGTTGCGTCCACGCCACATTCGCCGCATCCGCGGCCCGGCAGTGGCGTGCGCCTCGACACTCATTCAAGCGCAAGCCTATTGAAATCAATATTTTATAAATAAATTTCCCGGGTATGCGCCTCCGATGGAGATTGGCAATGGTCTTGTGGGAGTAAGGCTGGAACCTTGGAAAAGGGAGTTAGCGATGCCTCAATCAGATTTCCAGCAGGAGTTTCAGTCCAAGCTCGCGGACCTCATGAGCGAGATTTCCAACCTGCCCGACGCCGAGCGGCAGCGGCTGACGGAGCTGGCGGAGAAGACCCGCGCCCGGCACGAAAAGCTCAAGCAGACCGTCGCCGGCCTGCAGGAGAGCCTTGATTACCTCCGCCTGTCTATCAAGTACCTGGTGTTCGATCTCGAAGCCACCCGGCGTGAGAACGCGTACCTCCGCCGCATGCTGGAGGAGGCCGAGGCCGATCCGGGCCACGAGAACGACGGCGAGTACACCGCCTGATCCCGCCGCGGCGCCCAGGCGCCCGCAACCGCCCGAACCCACCCGAAAACGGATGCGTCCCCATCCCGGCGCGTCCGTTTTCGCTTGCGCCCCCCGCGGGCTATGATGCCTCGCACACGGACGTTATCCCCCCACCCACGAGGCTTCATGATGAACCTGGACCCCAGCCAACCCGAATACGTCTCGATGATGAACCGCCAGGCCGAGATGGCCTCCCGTTTCGTCGAGTCGATGAGCCACTACCCCCACCGGGCTGCCCCGCCGCCGATGCAACGCTACCGCGAGATGACGATCGACGAGCTGCTGCTCGAAAACCGGATCGTCTTCCTGGTCGGCGAGATCACCCACGGCTCGGCGATGGGAGTGGTCATGCGCCTGCTCCACCTCGAAAACCAGAAGCGCGGCGTCGACATCAACCTCTACATCAACTCCCCGGGCGGCGCCGTCGACGACACCCTCGCCATGATCGACACCATGAACTTTCTCGACTCGGCCGTCTCCACCCTGTGCATCGGCAAGGCCATGTCCGGCGGGGCGCTGACCCTCGCCGCCGGCGCCAAGGGCAAACGCTTCTGCCTCCCCCACGCCAAGGTCATGATCCACCAGCCCTACGGCGGGATCTACGGCCAGACCACCGACGTCCAGATCCAGGCGGAGGAGATCCTCAAGACCAAGTCCGAGCTCAACCAGATCCTCGCCAACTGCACCGGCCAGACCGTCGAGCAGATCGAGAAAGACAGCGAGCGTGACAAATTCTTCTCCGCCGAGGAGGCCAAGGCCTACGGCCTCGTCGACGACGTGATCAACAAGACACAGCCCGAGAAAAAAGACTGAACCAACGCGGATTGAACGCCATGGTAAAGCCCGGGGATTGCAATCCCCGGGCTTCTGATGCGCTGCATCGGAAGCGCTAACGGGCCGCGGGGGCTTCCATCTGGACGGGGGTGCGGCTCATCACCACGGTGACGGGGTTGACCAGGTACCGCTCGGCCATGCGCATCAGCGTCTGGGCGTCGGCGTTTTCCACGTCGGCGAGGAAACGCTTGCCGTCGGGGTCGTCGACCCCGTAGAGCTCATCCAGCGCCAGCGTCGTCGCCCGGTCGCTGTTGGACTGCTTGCTGAAGAACTCGTTGGTGAGGACCTTAGCCTTGGCGCGTTGCAGGTCGGCGTCGCCGATGGGCTCGGTGCGGGCGCGGGCGATAATCTGGTCGGTCCGTTCGAGGGCTTCGGGGGCCTGGGCGGGGGTGGTGTTGAAGGCGATGAGGTAGTAGCCGGGTTCGAGGCCGGTGAAGGCGTAGCCGTAGGCGGCGTAGACCAGGCCGTCGCCTTCGCCGCGGAGGGCCCGCTGGATCCAGCCGGCGGGGAAGTCGCTCATCACCGCGGAGAGGACGCGCATCGGCGCGTAATCGGGGCTGGTGCGGGTGATGCCCGGGCCCAGGCCGACCGCAACCGCGGTCAACGGCTTGTCGGTCTGAGCCTCCACCACCCCGGGCGTGGGGGCGGGCGGAGAAGGCGGGTCGAACGGCTTGGCGGCGTCGGCGGGCATGGCGGCGAACCGCGCCTCGACCTGTCGCTTCACCGTCTCGGGGTCGACGTCGCCCACCACCGCCATCACGGTGTTCTTCGCGCCAAGGTGTTCCACATGGAACGTCTTGAGGTCATCGACGGTCAACGACGCAACCACGTCCCGCCGGCCCAGCGGCGACTGCGACCAGGGGAAGCGGTCGCCGAAGTAGGCCTCACGGAACCGCTGCATGAGCTCGCCGGACCAGCTGTCGGTCTGACGTTCGATGGCGGCGACCAGGCGGGGCTTCATCTTCGCCCACTCGTCCTGCGGGAACGCGGGACGGAGGACGACGTCGGCCATCAGGTCAAGGACGTCGGGGTAGTCCTCGACCAGGGCGGTCGCCCGGGCGAAGGTGGTGTTGTTGCCCGAGGACGTGCCGAGGGTGGCGCCGCGGTCCTCGATCATGGCGGCGATCTGCTGGGCCGAGAGGTCGCCGGCGCCCTTCATCATCATCGCCGCCGTCGCGTTGGCGACGCCCTCGCGGCCGGGCTCCTCGCCCAGCAGACCGCCGAGCCAGTACATCTGCATGGACACCGCGGGGACGAGGGTCGAGCGCTGCACGATCAGCCGCAGGCCGTTGTCGAGGGTGTACATCACCGGATCGTCGATGGTGATGGCCAGGCCCCCTTCATCCGGCGAGGCCAGCCGGGCCTTGAGGTCGGCGATGGCCGGGGCGTTGTTGAGGTCCACGGTCTCCATGGCGGTCGGGCCGTCGAGTTGGCTGTCGACCCGCTCGAGCGGCGTGATCTTGTCGCCTTCGGGCAGCGGCAGCATCAGGACCGTCATGAGATGATCGTTGTCGAGGAACTTGCGGGCGGCGGCCTGGAGGTCGGCCGGCGTCAGCTTCTGGATCGCCTCGGCGTAACGCGGCAGGTAGTCCGGGTCGGCGTGGGTCAGGATGTCGCTGGCGATCCGCGACGCCACGCCCTGGGCCGTCTGGTTGGCCTGCACGATGGAAGCGACGATCTTCCGCTTGGCCCGGTCGAGCTCGGCCTCGGTCACCGGCTGGTCGATGACCGCCCGGATCTGAGCCAGGACCGCCTCGCGGACCTTCCCGACCGCCTGCTCGTCGATCGCCGCCGCGCCCGCCCCGTCGCCCGCGCCCGGGGGCGGGGCGATCTCGGCGTCGACGCCGAAGAAGCCGGGGACGAAGGAGAAGCTGGCGTTGTACGCATCGATCGAGGTGACGAGCTTGTCCTGGTCACGGATGGTCCGCACCAGCCGGCTCGACTCGCCGCGGCCGAGGATCGAGCCCAGCAGGTCGAGCGCGTAGTCGCCGTCCGCCCCGAGCTTGACGCCCGGCCACATCATCCGCAGCCGGGGACGCTGGATGTCCGCGTAGCCGACCACCTCCCGCGGCGCCGTCACCTCGGGCTCCACCGCGACCTCGAGCCCCGGAACCGCCCGGGCCGGCACGTCCTTGAACAGCTCGGCGACCTGCTTCACCACCGCGTGCCGATCGATGTCGCCGGCCACCACGAAGACCATGTTGTTGGGCACGTACATTTTCTGGTAGTAGCTGACGATCTCGTCACGGGTCGTGGTGAGGAACTCATCCTTGTAGCCGATCGTCGGATGGCGGGCGGGGTGGGCCTGGTAGCGGGTCTGCTGGGTCAGCTTCCAGAAGATGCGGCCGGGGTCGCCCTGGCCCATGTTGATCTCGTTGGTGATGACCGCCATCTCGCGGTCGACCTCTTTCTGATCCATCTTGGCCCGCAGCACCCAGTCGGCCAGCCGGTCGATGGCGTCGGCGGTGTGGGAGCTGGTGGTGTTGATGTAGTAACGGACCGTGCCAAGGCTGGTGGCGGCGTTGGTCTGCGCGCCCATAGCGCCGAGCAGCGCGTTGGAGGCCTCCTCGGTCATGGTCGACGTCGAGCCGGCCGAGACCAGGTGCTCCAGGTAGTGCGACACGCCCTTGCCCAGCAGCTCGTCCTCGTGTATCGAGCCGGCGCGGAGCCAGACGTGGGCGGAGGACACCGGCGCCGTGGGGATCTCCTGGGCGACGACGATCATGTCATTGGGGAGCACCGCAATCAGACGGGAGCCGTTGTCTTGAAGCACATCCATCTCCGTAGGGGGCGCCGCCTCCCGGCCCGCCGCGGGGCACGCCAGAAGGCCGACCATGAGCACCGATGCGACACGTCGCAACATCCGCGACTCCTTCCGTGAATGGGCCAGGGGATGAATAAACCTTATCGCCGAATCGACCCGGCGGCCATCCGGCGCCTACACTTCTACGTTCCAATATGGGAGCGGTTCATGTTCAAACGGCTGATCTTTGCTTGTCTTACGGTGCTTTTTATGGGGCCGGCCATGGCTGACGAAACCGACCCGCCCAGCGACGCGGTGATCGAGATGGCGATCCAGAAAGGCGCCCCGCAGTTCAACGCCGGCGATATTGCCGGCTGCGCCGAATTGTACGCCTTCACCGCCGGCAAGCTGCTCGACCGCTCGCCCGACGACCTACCCGACGCCTCGCAGGCGATCCTCGCCAAGGCCCTCGAGCAGGCCGAGGCCGCGGACGGCCCGGTCGACCGGGCGTGGGCCCTGCGTTACGCCCTCGACGCCGCTCACGCCGGCGTACGCGCCCAACGCGACGGCGCCCCCGCCCCCGTCGTGAACGAAGCCACGCTCCCCGAAGGCTTCCCCGGCCCGGGCCCCATCGGCCTGGTCGTCGTGAAAGAGTACCCCGCCCACCGCCTCGCACGGGCCGAAGGCGGCCAGCGCGGCGCGTTCGGCAAGCTCTTCCGGCATATCACCGACAACGACATCGCCATGACCGCGCCGGTGCAGATGCAGCTCGACGACGAGGGCGGCCGCTCCGGCGAGATGGCGTTCTTCTACGCCGACCCCCAGCTCGGCCAGGCCGGTCCCGACCAGGACGTCGAGGTGGTCGACGCCCCGCCTCAGCGCGTGATCTCGATCGGCGTCCGCGGCGCCATGAACCCGCTGGTCGTTGCCCAGGCGGCCGCCGCCCTGGATCAACACCTCGCGGCCCGGCCCGACCTCGCGGCCGCCGGCCCCCCGCGCCTGATGGGGTACAACAGCCCCATGACCCCGGTGATGAGGCGGTACTGGGAAATCCAGCAGCCGGTGACGCCCGCGGAGTAACCGCCCCTTGCCCGCCCCCGCAGCCATCGGCTACACTGCGCGGCTCACCGCCACCGTAGCTCAGTTGGTAGAGCAATGCTTTCGTAAAGCATAGGTCATCGGTTCGAGTCCGATCGGTGGCTTTTGATGGGGTTTAGGGGGTAGGGTGTAGGGTTTAGGCGACGGATGCTGCTCGGGCGGCGTTCGAAAATGCGGATGGGCCGAAGGCGGATCAGTAGCGTGTCGTTCAGCGTCGGCCCGCCACGAACGACATTGATTTCAGAACCCGCGAGGTCCGCGGCTCCTGTGCAACGGATTATTACGCGTCTTGTCTCCAGTAGAGGTCGAATTTCGATCCCGGCCGGTTTTCAAAGCCGGGCGGCACTGGCGGGCCCAGCACATGGAAAGGTGGGCGACCTTCCCGAATGTGGTACATCATTTGGGGCAACGCAGAATACCTACCACAACATTCGAGTTTGATGTGGGTTCGTTCGCCGTCTTCGTGACTGACGGTGACGTTTATCCATTCTGGAACGAATCCATCGCGCCAGAGAAGAGCCGTGACTTCATCGGCCGATGTTGTGGTTGGCGCTTCTTCCTCGTAGTCTTCTGGAAATGTTTTTTCGTCCTCCCGCAATGGGTTGCCGTCGAATGAGCACCCATAGAAAATCGTATACGAGAGGGCATCGGGGAGCGGGGTTGTGACGCGAGTTCGTGTGAAGTCACGAACGATTGTCGCGGATTCAATGAGGTTGTTACGGAATGCGTCACGCGACAAATCTACGGCCGCGAGCGCCGATTCATCAAGCTCAATGATCTTGATGTCATCGGCGCTGTATTCTTGACGGTTGGCCATGGGTGTTTTTGATAATTTGACCGTAACGGAAAAGGTTCAATCGCCGGTTGCCCGCACACGCGGACGCCCGGCCGTCGGGTCTATTGTCCAGCGTGGTCGTCGCCGAATCAACTGCGGCCGATGGCTAACCCGCCCTTCCTGTGTAGCCGAATAGCCAAAGGTACTCCTCATCCAGCGTGAGCATCGCATCCGCGGATGCTTCAATCTCGACACGTAAGGCCTCGACATCCTGTTCAGCAATATATCCGACGCCGGGATATGGCTTGAGTCGACGCGGGAAACGCAACCACTCGATCCACTTGTACTCGAACGGCTGAAAAGCTCCGTCCGCGAAACGAACATGCTCAATGTCCCGCGATTGGGGTGACCGAACCTCGGTGATGTAGTCACTATCGATGCATTTGAACTCGCACCTCGTGACATTGCTCTGCGTGTCCGCGATTGCCGAGAGAACTTTTCGCCACTTGGCGTTGCTCATCCACGAGTGCTGAAACCGTGCGGCTTGCTTACGGAATCGCTGCTCTTCGTCGAAATGCGAGGTATCAGGCGCCATGGCGGGCTAACGTACCAAGGCTCGATTCCAACCGCTCGCGTAAGCGAGCGTTCAACCGGCAATCGCAGACGTGAGCATACCGTGTGGAGTGACCGCGAGGAAGGCCGGGCCCTGTGTGAATCCGCTTCAATCATTCGCCAACATCTCATAATCCGCCATGACGCCCATATCACGGCCCAAGCGTTCCAAGTCGATTAGGTGTAAACAATGACGTTTGCACTTTTTCATCGTCGGTGGCTACGCCGTAGATTGCCGGCGCCCATCGGTGGCGATCAATACCAGCAGCGCGAAAAAAGAAGCGGGGACGAGTAGAAATGCCAGGCGGAGGGAAGTAAGGTCGGCGAGGTGACCCATGGCCCAGGTGAGCACGCCGCAGCCCGGAACGCCCGCGCACGAGAGGCCGATGTAGAGCAGGGTGGAGTCGCGGTCAGGCATACGGCCGACGGCATAAGCCTGAACGCTGGGCCAGTAGGGGGCGGTGCTTAGTCCCACGACAAACAGCAGCGGGAACATCAGGCCCAAGTGGCCGACAAGCGGCAAGGCGAGAGACAGTACGGCCCCGGCAAGGGCAGTCGCCAGGAGCAGGGGCTTGAGTTGCTTTTGAGCGATGAAGCGTCCGGCCAAGGCGCGGCCCATGAACATCCCGCCGGCGAAGCAGGCGGTGCCCACGCCTCCCGCCCACGCGGCGGGGTGCAGGTGTAACTGGATGAACGCGGCCGACCAGAACGTGAGGCCAAACTCCCCGCCACCGGCGAAAAACATCGCGGCGAAGTAACGCCAGAATCTTCCGGTCTTCAAGATCAATCGCGATCGCTGCCAGATGGCGCGCAGGTGTACAGGCTCGCGCGTTTCGGGGTAGCGGTTCTTGGAGGCGTCGCCCGAGGAACGGCGGTAGAGGATCATCCCCGCCGCGATCAGTCCGAACACCGCGGCTCCCGCAATCGGCCAGCGCCAAGAGACGCCCAGCGAAATCAGCCCTCCCGTGGCCAAGACCGCAACCACGACGCCGATCGACCAGAACGAGTGGGCGAAATTGATGTACCGCCCCGGCTCCTTAGGATGCAACGCATCGACGAACGGCGTGGCCAGGCCCTCAATCACTCCCTCGCCAAGCCCGGCAATCGCCAGGGCGATCAGCAGCAGCCCGTACCCCGGGGCCGCGGCACAGAGCAAGACCCCCAGCCCCATCAACGCGACCGACCAGCCGAGCGTGAGCCGCTTGCCGAACCGCCCGGCGACGATCCCGCAGCCAAGCATCGCGATGACCATCGCCACCGTCCGCGCCAGGTGCAGCAGCCCCGCGTCCCCCATACCGCCTTGACTAAGCGTGAAGTCGAGTTCCGTAGCGATCGCAACCAATGCCACCGGTACGGCGACAGAACCGGCCGCGTAGGCGAAGAAGCTGAGGAAAGCGGCATAGTCATAACGGCCAAGCTTGAGGGTGGACATAAGGGCGCTAGATTTCAGAGCGAGGTACAGGGTGGTTCCAATCGATGCGAATAATCTATCAATAGTGGCTCGCTTTGCCTCTGAAGGTTTTGTCTTGGTAGGCGGTATGCGTCAGCCTTGCGGTATCATGTACCGCAGGATGCCGATTCGTATCCGAGGAAGGAGCATGCGCCAGATGCCGTTATTCAAGCCTTCCCACGCCCGGTTTGCTCGCATCGTCGTCAGCGCAATACGACGAGCGGGGTTGCCCGAACCAATTGAGTACGATGATGACTCTCAGGCCTTGGTGTTCGCTCATGGCCAGGACAAGGCGTACTTCCATCTCGGCAACGCGTACGCGGAATATTGTGAATCCGGCCTGTTTGGCGGTCGTGATGTCCTGCAGCGCTGGATGGCGTCGCTTGCACAGGTACTGAGCGAGGAGCCAATGTCGCCCGAAGAGACGGTTGCGTCTCTGCTGCCGCGTGTGAGAGATCGTTGGTATTACGAGTCTCTGCGTATGCAGGTCGGATTGCGTGGGCTTGATACGACGATGCCCGTTACACTCGAATTCACTGACGGACTGTATCTAGAGCTTGTTGTAGACAGCGAATACTCGTTGCGGTCGGTCACCGATGATCAACTGGAGGAGTTGGGCCTTGACTTCAACGCCGCCTTGGCCAAGGCGCGCGACAACCTCTGGCAGCACAGCAACGAAAACTTCATTGACCTTGGGGACGGGGTGTACCGCTCACCCTGGTCGGATAATCACGATGCGTCCCGGATGTTTCTCCACGATCTCATCTGGCAGCTTCCCGTACGAGGACGGCATGTCGCCACCATCCCGAACCGGGATACGCTGCTTGTGACGGGCGCCGACAATCTCCCGGGCCTTCAGCGAATGGCCGAGTTGACGCTTGAGGCATACAAGCATGAACGTCAGGTGTCGGCAAGCCCATACGTACTGGACAACGGCTCATGGGCTCCGTTCCCGGCGCCTCCCGACAAAGCGACGCGCCAAGCCCTGCATAAGCTTCATGTGGCCGACGCTACCGTGTTTTACGGAGAGCAGAAAGACCTGCTCAACGCAATTCACGAGAAAAGCGGGGAGGATATTTTCGTAGCCTCCCTCACAGGCGTCTCAGACAACAACACGGGTGAATGGTTCTCGTGGTGCAGTTGGGGGGAAAATGTCGTGAGTATGTTGCCGAGGGCCGATAAGGTCATGCTGGCTCGAGGCGAGCCCCGTAAACCGGAATTGCTGGGTTTCGCCAAGTGGGATGACCTAAGGGCGGCGGCCGGCGATCTCATGAAACCCCTGGGTATGTACCCGGAGCGTTACCGGGTGGACACGTTTCTGACACCCGATCAATTGGCCCAAATACGGCTTGAACAAACCGGCTGATGGGTTCTACCGCTTTGGCCGTCGACCAGCAGCCCCGACTCATCGAAACCCAGTCCCGCGTGCGTGGCCACGCAACGGTCCTCACACATGTCCCAGGCGAGCCGGCCGACATGCCGCCGGGTCGGCAGGTGCGGGGACAGCGAAAAATCGGGATACCGCAGGCATCGGGCCGCGTCGGGCGACAGATTTCGGGACCGTCTGGTAGACTTGCGTGCCATGAGTGACCGTCCGGATCCATCCATGCGTCAAGGTGTCAAAAACGGCGTCACCACGGCGCCACAGGGTCGGGCCGAATTTAATATTGCCTTGTAAAATAAGGCTTTGCCACCTTAGCTCAGTTGGTAGAGCAGCGGTTTTGTAAACCGCAGGTCGTCGGTTCGAGTCCGACAGGTGGCTTCCCCAGGACGGGGGTTGAGCGGCGGGGCCCGCCCCACGTCTTCCCGGCGGCTCCGGTTTGCTTCCAGAGCCGGATCGGGGTACATTTTGTGGTTCGGTCAGGCACGACTTTTGCACCCAGTCGCCCCACGGAAACCCCCACTGATGAGCCAAGACACCGCGACGGCCCTCGTCGACGCCGAGAGCGTCCGCGACACCGCAACCGCCAGCAAATACTTCGACGCCGCATTCGAGGCCGAACAGAACGGCGACCGCCTCGCCGCGATCGAGGCGTACGAAGCCGCCTACGCCGCCGACCCCGACAACCTCGACACCTGTTTCCGCCTCGCCTACTGCCTCGACCTGATGGGCGAGACCGAAGAGGCCCAGCATCTTTATGAAGCCTGCGTCAACGTGGAGAAGCCCCACCTCAACGCGTTGATCAACCTCGCGGTGCTGTACGAAGACGTCGGCAAATACGCCCAGGCCGAGCGGTGCGTCCGTCAGGTCCTCACCACCGAACCCAACCACCCGCGGGCCCGGCTGTACATCAAGGACATCATGGCGTCCAAGGCCATGGTCATCGACGACGAGCAGGAGAAGCGCGACGAGAAGCACCACGCCCTGCTCGACACGCCGGTGACGGACTTCGAGCTGTCGGTCCGCACCCGCAACGCCCTTCGGAAGATGAACATCCGCACCCTCGGCGACCTGCTCAAGGTGACCGAGGCCGAGCTGCGCAGCTTCAAGAACTTCGGCGACGCGTCGCTCGACGAGATCAAAGCCATGCTCGCTCAGAAGGGCCTGCGCCTCGGCCAGAGCGTCGAGCAGCACCAGGAAGCGGTCAAACAGCAGGTCTACGACCAGCTCCGCGAACAAGGCGGCGACAACGAGCTGCTCAATAAGTCGGTCAACGAGCTGAACCTCTCGGTCCGCGCCCGCAAAGCCCTGGCCCTGCTGAACACCGCGAGCGTCGGCGACCTGTGCCTCAAGACCGAAGCCGAGCTGATGGGCGTCAAGAACTTCGGCATGACCAGCCTGGTCGAGATCAAAGAACGCCTCCACGAGCTGGGCCTGGGCCTGCGAAGCCTCGACTCCTGAAACGATAAAACAGCGTCACGCCGTTCAAGCGGAGCCCCGCACACGCATGCGGGGCTTAGGGGCAAAGGCGCAAATCAAAAGCTAATAGCCAATCGGATGCCCCGTACACGGTCCGGTTCTCTGCTCTGCGCCCTCCGCGGCCTCGGTGGTTCATTGCGCAGACAAGCCTGAAATCAAATCGGATAGATCGGAAACCACTTCCCGGGTAACGATGCCGTGAGAGATGACCATCGCGTGCGTGGGGTCGTCCAAACCACGGAAATGCCTGCCCAGCCCGACCGAAACCTCGCTTTGATAATTCAGAGCATCCCGGCCATCTCCTCGCATATCGATGGAGTATTGGATCCGGATGTCAACGAACGTGACGCCGGAACCGCCCCGCCGTACGTCCGCCCCGGCAATACGTGGTTGAATCACCACTTCGGCTTGCGGCAAAGTCAGGTCAGCCGATTCCCCGTGGGGTTTGCCTGAACGCTCCACGCCGCCATCACGCGAAGACGCCGTACGGATCACTTCGAAGCCCGTCGATCTCAGATACGCTGCGAGCGCGTTCGCCGGCTCCTCTTCATAGATGTTGATCTTTCCCACGACCCGACGGGCGTCGACTGACTCACCCTTTTCGTAGTAACTGACCCGGCGGTCCGCAGAAATCGAACTGCTGAAGCTCAGCAAACGCAGCCGCGGGAGCACGTGCCGTTCGGGGCTGTCCGCAGACTCCCCCGCCTCGGCCTCGGCGGGGCGGCCGGGGTCGGAGGCCTGCCCCGTCGTCGTTTCAGGAGGCGGCTGCGTTTCGCCAGTGGCCAACGGACCGTCCGCTTCGCGCTCAGCTTCCGGAAAATCCTCATCGGGGGACACGCTTGTCTGAGCGATTCCCGCCAGGATGTCGTCCGCACGCATGGCGAGCATACTCGCGTCCGCCTGCTCCTCGACGCTCAGCGGAAACGCCGGGCCGGAAACAGTCGGGGCTTCATCGGCCAGTCTTTTCATGGTCGCGTCTATGCTGATCCGCTGCAGTTCATCTTCGAGCCGGCCTCTGGCGATCTCATACTCCTGTTGGCGGCGTATCAGCTTGGAAATCTTCTCTTCGTGGTTGGCCATCCTAAGAGCGATGCGACGGGCCGACTCGTCGGACCCGTTGTCCCCGGCCAGCCGTTTCAGCTCCAGGCGCATCGACTCGTACTCGCGGTTAAACCGAGCGAGTTCCCGGCCCAGTCGGGTAAGGTATTCGTTAACCGCGTCCAACTCTTCTGATGGATTGCGAGCGGCCGCAGCCGCATGGCCGGGGGCCGGGTCAGGGCGTGCGTTCATATCCTCGGTCGAGGATATCTCGGCGCCTTGGCTTTCATTCGAAGCGTTGTCTTGGTTGTCGCAGGCGGACGACAAGGCCGCGGCGATCCCAAGCAGGACGGCGGCGAGGGTTCGTGAATCAGGACCAACCGTCACGGCTGGGATTCCCCGGGATGCTTCAATACGGATTCAATCTGCTCCAACAGGGACCGGTCCTGAGCCAGTATGTCCTCGACCATCTGGTCGGCCTCTGAAGATGCCGCCAACACCTCCCGGTCCCGGGTCCGCTGGTCTCGGGCCCGCTGCGCTCTCGCATTGGCGCTGGCGACCTCGATTTCAAGCTTTTTGAAACTGCTCTCGGATTCCTTCAGCCTGGCCTCAAGCGATTCCGTTTGACTGCTATGCGACGTCGCATGTTTCAACGCCTCTGAAACCTCGATCTGGGCGTTCAGGTTCTCCAGCTTCGATTCATCCAGATCCAACACTCTTTCAAGAAGAGCGATATCCTCGGCAACCAGATCGACCCCCGATTGGTAGGAATCCGCGATGGCTTGCGTCCTTTCGAGCTTGACCTCCGCAGCGCGATACGCACGAAGAATCTTCGAGGCGTCGGCCTCCAGTTCTTCTTTGCTTTTTCTGTTCCCGCCCACCTCAACCTCTTCCACGCCGCTCTCGATGAGCGCCTTATACCGACTCAATGCCTCGCGCCGCAGGTTTTGATCATGCGTCAAATCAGCAATCGCTCTTTCTTCAACCTGAAGGCGCCCCACGAGGCCGGAGTGGCTGTTGCCCAGATCCGCCAGCAGATCCTTGTTATCTCGAATGTCCTTCTCGACGTCCTTCCTGGCCACATACAGGCGGCCCAGATTGTCTTCGAGGGTGTCATGCCCCCGATCGGCCATGACCCTCGCCGCCGTGTCGGCACGGTCCCAATCGACATAGGCCGTTAAGCCGAGGGCCAGACAGATGAATACGATAAGCCCAATGATTATTTTCATCAGTCAGCTCCTGCGTGCGGGTTGGCGTTGATCCGACAGAGGCCGGAATCGTCGGAAGCGATGCGGATCGTCATGCGCGCGGACTCCTCTACCTGTTAATACGTTTTTTCATCCCGGACCAAGACAAGAAATCTCAAATCATTCTCGGATCGAGCCCGGAGCCCCCACCGTCTGCCTGGCGAGGGAAGGGAGATCCCTGGCGACATGAGGAGGCGCCCGCGCGCCCTGCCCCACCCCAAAGAGGCCTTGACAGAATACAATCAAAAACCTAACATATGGTGTCGGTATCGGCTCTGTTCTTTGGCAATTGAAGAAAGCAACGATGCGCTGCACCCGTTCCCGCGCCCAGCGGCGAGCACGGGAACGGGCGCGGCGGCGGGAGCCGGGCATTTGGCCTCAGAGAGGCGGCTTCACCACTTGCGGTAGCAGACGATGCGTCCGCCGGGGGCCTCGGGGACGGGGCCTCGGCGGAGGGTGTAAACCGGGGCGTGATGAGGACAGAACATCCGCCAGGGGGCCGAGCCCTCGCCCAGGCCGCGCGAGACGGCCATGATGGTGTCGCGGTGGCGGAACAGGCCGGCGGTGAGGCCCAGGGGCAGGTCGGAGGAGTTGTTCAGGGCGTGCCCGGTGGGGAGGCGCCACTGCCCGCCGTGGCTGTGGCCGGCGAGGGCGAAGTCGACGCCGAGGTCGGCGGCGATCGGGAGGGTGGTCGGGAAATGGGCGAGCATGAGCCGGAGCCGGCCCGCGTCGGGCCGGCCGATACGGCGCCGGTGCATGTCCAGAGCCAGGGCGACGCTGTCCGGGCGGACGCCGAGATGCCCCCCGCTGACGCCGAGCAGATCGATGGGGACGTCCTGAAGGCGGACGGCCCGGCCATCGAGCCAAGTGACGGGCAGCTTGCGGGCGGCTTGGCGGAAGTCGGCGGTGTCATGATTGCCGAACACGCCGAACATCCCGAGCCGGGGCCGGAGGGCGGCGCTAAGCTCGGCCATGGTCTCCAAGGCGGCTTCGGGCGGGTCGTGCTTGTACATGAGGTCGCCGGTGAAGGCGATCAGGTCGATCCGGAGCCGGCTGAGCTGACGGACGAGCCGGGAGTGGTTGCGGGTGCGTTCGGTGATGTGGAGGTCGGAGAGATGGGCGATGCGCAAGCCGTGACACCGCTCGGGCAGGCGGGGCAGGGACAGGTCCACGGGATCGACAAGGCCGTAGGCGAGCGGCATGGGCGGGCATTGTAAAGACTGGGGACGCGTGGCCGGAGAAAAGACTAGAATGCCCCCTCATGGATTCCACCGAATTCCGCGAACTGGCGCTGGCCGAGATGGACAGCGTGTACCGCATGGCGATGCACCTGGCGCGCCACCCCGACGACGCGGCCGACCTGGTGCAGGAGACGTACCTCAAGGCGTTCAAGGCCGAGGACCGCTTCGAGCTGCGGGAGCCGGGCATGCGGCCGTGGCTGTTTAAGATCCTTCATAACAACTTCTACACAAAGGTCGGCAAGGCCAAGCGGGAGCCCACTTTGGGCGATGACCTGCCGGAGGAATCGACGCCCAGCAACATCGACCACCCCGAGCCGGCGTGGGACCTGGCGTCGCTCGACTGGGAGCAGGTGGACGACCGGCTCAAGCACGCGATCGATGAGCTGCCCGGGCACTACCGCGAGGTGCTGCTGCTGTGGGCGGTGGAGAATCTCAAGTACCGGGAGATTGCGGATGTGCTGGGGGTGGCGTTGGGGACGGTGATGAGCCGGCTTTATCGGGCGCGAGGCATCCTGAGCGAGAAGCTGGGGGAACTGGCGGCGGAATCGGGGATCAAAATGGCGGCCATCGAGGGAACAAAACGGGACGGGTGACCGTTATATCAACGGGTTTCCCGGGGACCATCTGCTAGAACCATGAGCAACGTGAACCCTGAACAACCGATTTCAGCTTTCGCCGACGGCGAGCTCAGCGGGCAACCGCGGCAGGAGATGCTGTCCCGTTCGGCGTCGGACGAGCAGGTCGCGGCGAAGGTGTCGCACCAGCGACAGCTGCGGGACGCGGTCGCCCGGGCCATGGACCGCAGTGACCTGGCCGCTCCGGCGGCGTTGCGGTCCCGGATCGAGGCGATCGCCGACGACGCGGACCGCGTCGAGGCGGCGGAAGGCGGCGCATTCCACGAGCCGGCCGTCGTCGGATGGATCGGCCGCTGGGCCCCGGCGGCGGCGGCGGCGGTGCTGTTCATCGCGGCGCTGGCGGTGGTCAACCTCGGCCGCGGCCCCACCCCCCCGCCCGGGGCCGGCATCATCCCGGTCGGCCAGGTCGAAATGCTCACCAAGCGGCACGTCAGCTGCTCGACGGACGTCAGCAAGCTTTATGAAATCGAAGGCATGACCGACACGGCCAGCATCAGCGCCCTGCCGGCCGCCCTCGCCCAGACGCTCGGCCACGCCACCCCGGGGCTCGACCTGTCGGGCATCGGCTACAACTTCGAGCGGATCGGCTCCTGCCCGATCCCCGGCAAGGACGCGGTTCATCTGATCTACCGCGCCGATCCGTCGACCGGCCGGGCCGACCGGATGAGCCTGTGGATCTTCCCCGACGACGGACGCCTGCCGATCCCCGCGGGCGCCATCTACGTCGCGGCCGACGACCAGTACGCCCACCCGGTTCTGGTCTGGCGCAACGCGGGCATCGCCTACTTCCTCGTGGGCGACAGCATGGAGGGCGTCGAGAAGGCGGCCGACATGCTCACGCCCGCCGGCGTCCAGAAGGCCGACGACACGGCCCCTTCGGCCATCTGACCCGCCGCGCAACCCATCTCGGCTTTTTTAATGGATTTCACCATTCCGTGCGTTCACGCGCGGAAGCGGTTGGTAAGATCGGTCGGCATGTGCCGCTGGCCGGCGCACCGGCGTGCGTGACGCCGACGTTCGGCCAATCGAAAGGACCCGTGATGGAACTGACCCGGCTGCAACTGCAGGATTTCCATCGGGACGGCTACCTCGTGATCCCAGGCGCCGTCCCGGGCGTCATGGTGGACGCCGCCCGCGCCGCAATCAACCACTCCCTCGGCTACGACGGCCTGCCGCCAGAAGACCTGCCGAAGATGCGCGCGACCACCTACTGCGGCGACCTGCGATCCCAACCGGTCATCGCCGACCTGATGAACCGCACCCCGATTTTCCCGCTGCTCGAATCGATGATGGGCCCCGGCCAGGTCGAAGAAGCCGGCGGCGCCCAGATCGCCCTGCGGTTCTCCGGCCACGGCAAGCAGGACAGCCGCACGTTCAAGGGCCACCTCGACGGCGTCGGCACTGGCATCAACGGCACCCCCAAGGGCGAGTACCGACGCGGCTTCACCGCCCTCGCCACCGTCCTGCTCAGCGACCTGCCCGGCCCCTTCCACGGCAACTTCACCGTCTGGCCCGGGTCGCACCACACCGCCGAGGCCTTCTTCCGGGAGGCCACCCCCGACGTGCTGAAACAGGGCAGCCCCGAGTACGCGCTGCCCCGCGAGCCGGTCCAGATCACCGGCCGGGCCGGGGACGTGTGCATCAGCCACCACATGATCTGGCACACCGCCGCCCCCAATCACGGCCCCAACATCCGCTACGCCGCGATCTTCCGCGCCCGCCACGTGGACGTGAACGCCAACGGCGTCGAAACGATGACCGACATCTGGCGCGAGTTCCCCGGCGTCCGCGAGGCCGTCGAAGAGCCCTGCGCCGCGCTGAACTGACCCGTCCTCCCGCCCGAGTTTCCGTCAGGACCGGACGAGTATCGAGTCCGGCCGACGTCTGCGGGTGAGGTCTACTCCGGGGGCGAGCACTTCAGGGGATCCGGAGACAGCGATTACTCCGCGGCGGTGGCGCTTTGTGAGGCGGTCGGGATCGATCTCGAGGATGGGTAGGCGGCGGCAACTGCGGCTGGTAGTTAGGCGCCTTCGGGAAACATCGGTTGATCGCGAAGCGCCTTCCGGAAAAGGTCGTTCCCCTGCCACTCATCCGCGAAGCTTGCGACGAGGTAGCGGATGAGCGTGTCGTCCGTGAGGAAAAAGCCATCAGCGTTATCGGCGCCCTCCATTAGGAACCCTGCGTGGGTGGGTGACTCCGGCTTTTCATCCGTCTGCAGCCGCTTCAATGCGGTGACTAGCGCATCAAAATCGAAAGAGTCGGGTGGAAGAGTAGCCTTAATGTTCGGATCGGTCCGGAGCCAAACGTTAGCATTGCCATCGGGACTGACGTTGATGAACCACGGTCCGTTGGCAGGAACGATAACCACGCGGCTGACCGCGTCGTCGGCAAACGCCGGCGATGTAATCAGCAGAAGCGCCGTAACAAGAGTGCGAACTGTCTTCATGCGGTTAACCAAATAGGTTTAGCGCCGGCCGCCCACGGAAGAGAGCTACAAACCGGCAAACCTATTGTCCATCTCGGGCGTCGCCGGTCAACTGGAGCCGGTGGTTAGGTCGGTCGTGCAATAGCACGACGAAAGTACGTTGCGGAAGGTTCATAGCCCAAGGCTTGGTAAAAGTTGCCGGCCCGCCTGGTAGCCAGTCCAACAAGACGAGCACCTTGATCACTTGACCATTGCTCGAACGCTGACATTAGCTTACGGCCGAAACCTTTCCGCTGGTGCGACTTGGATACGGCCAATTCCTCGACCCATCCAACAGGGCCGTTGGCGTAAAAAGTGGCGTGCTTAAATCCGAGCAAGTATCCGACCACATGGTCCCCGTCAAGCACCACGATAACCAGCGCATCCGGAGTTGCGATGGCTGATTCGAACGCACATTTAAAGGACGCTTGCTCTGGGCGAAACGATGTAGCCATTCCAACGACCAAGTCGTAGATGGCATCAGCATCGTTTGTGGTTGCTCGACGGACTGGCATGCGTAATCAACCTAACGTAAAAGGCTCAGTTGCCGACCGCTCGCGGAAGCAGGCGTTCAGCCGACCACTCGATTATCCATCGCGGGCGTCGCTGGTCAACCGCAGACGGTAGTTAGCCCGTCTCCTTGAGATGGTTGGCGTAGAAACTTAACCCTAATTCGCTGATGTCGTCGGGATAGTCCATGAACTCATAGGACAAGTCGTAGATTTCATCAAGAACGTCCTTCGGGAGCGCTGAACCTGCTTTCTTAAGGACCTTTCCGTCCTGCCCATGGAGTTCATTCGGCATGAGGCTTTGTAGTTGCTCATGTGAAGCTGCTTGGCTATCGATATGCTCATCAACCAGCGCCTGACAGCGATCGACAATCTCGGCCATACGGTGGGCTCCAATCTTCTTCAGAGCCTGGCTCGCATATACGTAAGTCTCGTAACCCCAGTTGGAAAGGAACTGCAGATACGCCCCATTATTGACGTCGGCCTCCAGTCGCCAGAGCGCTGCAAGCTCACGCTCCCACTCATGAAGAAGCGAGTCGAGTCGGCCCTCGTGCTCGAACGTCCGCTCGTGAGGCGCCTCAGTGACGTCGTACCAGTCAGTCATTCATCGCGGCCTAACGTAAAAGGCTCGGTTGTCGGCCGTCCACGGAAGCAGGCGTCCAACCGACAGGTCTATTGTCCATTGCGGACGTCGTCGGTCAACTGCGGCCGGTGGAGCGGCGAAAACTACGCAGAAGTATCGGTATCGTCGGGCTTTTTCTCCTTCGACTTGGCGACCTTAATCAGGATTAGGGCGATGGCAAACGCGACGAAAGTTGCAAGAATTACTAACTGGAGCAAGACGTCAATCCAGTCAGAGCCAGCTTGCTGTGCGAAAAGAGATGTCATGCTTGTCACCCAATGTCTCCCCGCTCAGCTACCGGCCGCCCGCGGAAGCAGGCTCCCAACCGACAATACCATTCTATCCGCGGACGCCGCAGATCAACCGCAGCCGATGGTCAGGCGCTACACAGATACCGTGTAGAAATTGATTGGAGATCCTCGTTTGACCAGTGAAGCGCCGTCTCACATGCAGCTATTCGGCCACCCCTGAGGTGATGGAATGCCCTTACTCCAGCCGACCGATCCCGGTGGCCGTGGTGGTCCCCAGCCACAAGGAGCGGCGGCTGAAGGCCGGGAGGCGATTGACGGAAGACTTCCGGCGTGATTACTTTCTCAGCAGGCGCTCAATGACATCGGCTGCGGTGTAGGAGCGTGCGCCGGGCTTGAGAAACTTTGCGATGTTCCCGACATCGTCCCCGGACGTGATCAGCGGTTTCTCCTGTTCGCCGCCGTGCTGTATCTGGCCCAGACCGACATTCCTGAGCAGGCCATTACAGACGCACTTGCGGCCGCGCGTCTCCTCTTCGTCCCCGCCTTTCCGCATGTAGTCTGCAACCGGCTCACTCGGGCATCGCCAGCGGAGCGTGCCGCTTGACGTCTTGTACGCATGACGCAGATATCCCAGGTCACAGACGCGCGCCCGGTTTTCATATGTTGTGGGATCAGAGTGGGTGTCTTCCATTTGCAAGACCTTGAACGGGAAACCCGTCGGCGATGCGGTCGGATCGGTGAAGACCTTGGCTGCGCCGGTTTGGCTCATGGCCAACACGCGCCGCTTCAACGCGTGATCCATCCCCGATTCCTCGCAGTAGGCGAAAGCGGTGCCGATCTGGACTCCGGCCGCCCCCACGCGCAGCGCTTCGGAGACGTGCGCCGGCTCCGCGTAGGACCCGGCTAGCCAGAACGGCAGGCCCAGGGCTTTGATCGCCTCGAGGTCGGGGGTATCGCGTTCGCCGTAAACCGGCTCACCCGCAAGGGTCAACTGCATTTTCCCCCGCGGCGGCGCGTTGTGTCCGCCCGCGGTCGAGCCTTCGACCACGAATCCGTCCACCCGCCCACTGGCTTTGCGGGCCAGCATGCCCGCCAGCGTCGCAAAAGAGACGATGGCCAGGAAGTCAGGCCGGACGAGCGGGGGTAATTCCTCGCCAAAACATTCGTGGGGATCGAAAGAAGTGGTGAACGTTTCACCCGGGCCGGCGCCCTGGACATCGAGGCGCAGTTCGACCGGTTGTCGCCGGGCGAGACGGTCGAGGATGCCGGGGATCGCCTTGGGGATGCCCGCCCCCATGAGGACGCAGGTGACGCCCGCGAGCATGGCGCCGTATAGCGAAGGCAGCGTCGGAAGCTGGATCTTCTCAAGAAAATTAATCCCCACCGGCCCATCGTGGCCCTCTTTGGCGAGAAACACCTCCACGAAATTGGCGGCCACGAGCAGCTCGAGCAGGTGACGCGATGGTTTCTCGTTCAAGACCGGCTTGGCCCGAAACGGCTTGTCGTCGGATTTGCCGCCGGGGATAAAGTAGCGGTCGAGGATCCGCTGAGCGACGCCGGGGATCGGGAAATTCGCGAGCGCCCTGCGCATGTGGCCGCCCAGATCGCCAAGCTGCAAACGCCGGACCAGGACGACATCCATCGCGGTGCCCGAGACGACGCCCAGTTGACCGGCTTTCGAGACGGCGCGCGCGAGCGACCAATTGGAAACCCCCACCCCCATCCCGCCCTGGATGATGGTTGGCAACGGACGACAACTCATAACGGACATCAATTCACCAAGCTTTCTGCGGTTGGAGCGAGCCCGCCGGAGGGGGGGCGGCTCAACACGCGATGAAGTCGGCGGTGATTGTAGTCGGTTCGCCGAAACGAAGTGATCCTCGACAGACCGATTCAACCTGACAAGGCCTGACGATCACTCCAGGTCGAACAGGGAGTTGTCTTCGGGCCCGAACCACCCGACGCCCTGATCGGCCGCCTCGTCGCCGCTGATGCGGCTATGGGTCTGGTAGTCGACGCTGAACGCGAGGTCTTGCCGGTCGACGTGCCCATCCACCCACGCCACGTTGCATTGCCCAAGATGGCGGAAGTCGATGGTGGGGTTCGGGCGCATCGAGCTGGGAGGGCCGGCGTTGAGTTGCCAGAAAGGCGGCTCGCAAAACGAGTAGGCGGCCTTGGTGTAATCGGCGTCGAGGATGTAAGCCGAGTCGGTGAACATGACGGTGGAGGTCGGCGTCCGGACGTCCGCGTCCCTGGCGCTGCGCTCCGCGGCGGCCGGGCTGGAGCCGTGCAGGTCGCTGCGGCCTCCGAGGTACGAGGCGTTGTACCCGTACCCGCCGCACCCGTCTTCAAACCCGGATTGATAGTCCTCGCCCTCGATGAAACTGGGGCAGCGTTTCACCCGCCCGGATTCGCCGAAGTACGAAGCGAGGGTGCTCCTGGCCGGATCGAACCGTTCACTGTTCGAGCCGCGCATGCCGTGCCAGCGCTCCAGGTTGGGATGCCAGATGTCACGCGCCGCGATGGCGAAGTGGTTGTGGTTGTCGTTGGCGTAAGCCAGGTTCGCCAGCGCGAGTTGGCGGATGTTCGATCCGCAGACGGCTGTGCGTGCAGTCTCCCGCGCGCGGCTGAGCGCGGGCGCCAGGAGACTCAGCAACAAGACGATCACCACGAGCGCAACGAGCAACTCGATCAGGGAAAAACCGACGGCTGGGCGTTGAATGGAACAAGGCGTCATGGCTCGGCTCGGGTGGGGGAGGTAAAAGTGGGAAAAGCGTGCGGGCGCCCCACCGCGCCCGCACGCGTCCCATCAGCGATACGGTCAAGGTCACGATCGCCGACGGCGCGAAACCGCCGCCACGAGCCCAATCCCCAGCAGCACCAGCGACGCCGGTTCGGGCGCCTGGTTGATCACGCCCAGGGCCTCGAAGTCCAGGCCGCCTGAGCCCCAGGTGACCCAGGCGTCGTAGATGGGGTTGCCCGAGCTGTCGGTGAAGGTTCCGTTTCCGGGGATGTCAACGATTTTGACGTAATTGATTTCGTTCAGGTCGACGAGGCCGTCCAGAACCAGCTGGTGATCCAGCAGGTCATCGAGGTCAAACGGCGTGCCCCAACTGGTCCCGTAGGCGTTGGCGTGCTTGCCGGCGAGGTTGCGGATGTTGCTGACATCCTGCGTCAGGTAGGCTTGCGATCCGCTGGGCGCGGTGTTGAGATATTCGCTGGGGAAACGGGCGAAGTGGACGCCGTCGGTCGAGACCTCAACGAAGCCGAGTTCAGCAAACATCTGCCCGCTCACGCTGCCGGCGCCCGTGCTGTACTGCGAGACGAAACCGTTCTCGAACGTGGCGAAGTCGGCGCCCGCGCCGTTGGCGATCGCGGTGTCGAAGGTGAGCACCAGCGTGCCGAGCGGATTCGCGACGGGGTCGGCGAGGTGGGCGGCGATCTCCGTGGCGTCCATGTCGCCCAGGGAAACGATGTCCATATTGCTGCCGGTGACCTGGCCGGTGGCCTTGAGCGGGTCGCCAAAGTCCAGGGCGTAACCCGGCGGGCGGCCGATGCCGTTCATGCCGTACGGGCCGAGTTCATCGGAGGGATCGTACAGCGTGACCCCGGTCGCCCACCCCTTGAAGATCGGGTTGACGTAGTTGCCGTTGGTTGAGGTCGCGGTCACGCCTTCCCCCGCGGGGCCGACGAACCCCGC
Source organism: Phycisphaeraceae bacterium (assembly GCA_028277745.1). GTDB lineage: Bacteria > Planctomycetota > Phycisphaerae > Phycisphaerales > Phycisphaeraceae > JANQFR01. Next base: position 7,510 of record JANQFR010000020.1, on the reverse strand, counting down.
GATGCCGGCATCGGCGAAAGCGGCTTCGCCCGGGCCGCCCTTGCCCGGCGAGAACGGCCCGGCCCAGGCCGCGCCGGCCGGCACAAGCATGGCCAGCATCATCGAAGCGGCGACGCGGCCGGCCCGGCGGTTCGTCGCTCCGCGGGCCGGATCACGTCCGCCGTCTGTCGCCGGCCGCCGATCATGCACAGTGAACCGCCCGTTCGGGCTGACGGGCAGGCTTTGCATCACGTAACCGTCCGTGAGATCTGCGGATGGCGCCGCCAAGGCGCAACGCGTCAACCATCCGGGCCAAAGCTGATGCCAGGACATACACATCAAATACACTCCTTCCCCTGATTCGCGCAGGGTATCGCTCCTGAAAAGGACCATTCTGTCCTCGTTCAGGGCGGATAACCGGGGCGGGAGTCTGTCCAGGAGACAACAGGCCGAGCCCACGGCGTCCCAGTCGCGAGGACACAGTGCAACTCGACAGGCAGGTCTTCCGGCTTAGGGCTTGCCTCCCGTTCGCCTTCCCGCCCGGCCCATTGCAGGCCCGGCAGTGGCTTGTGAACGGGACGCTGGTGAGCTTCGGCTCACCGCCCATCACGGCGGCGCGTCCGCGGTGGATGGCCCGGCCGTTCCATCGGCCAAGGCGCCACACTTCCCTTTTCACCACGCCGACTGAACGTCCATCCAGCCGACGCGGCACCTGTCGAATGGGGAGTAATAAAACACTCCGTCGTCTGATTGTCAAGCCCGGGGAAACGGGCACGCGAATCCCGGGGATTGCAAGCCCCGGGCTTCATCGTGCTACGCTCGAACAGGCCCTCGGCTACGAATCAGCAGGACGATCATCCCGACAAAAAACAGCGCCGACAACACCGCCCCGGTGCCGGGCGATCCCTCGTCGGACAGGGTGAGTATGGTCACCGCGAACAGGGTGTGCAGGATCCCGTAGGCGGCGATCACAACCATCAGCGCGACCGGGACGGCCAGGACCGCCAGTTCCCGCAACCAGTAGGCGCCCACGACGGCGAAGGCGGCGACGACGGTCAGCCAGTTGGGCAGGTCGAGTCCCCCCAGCGAGATGCTGCCGTTCCATACGGTGATGGTGATCGCCATCCCCTCGAAAGCGTCGCTGATGAGCGGGACGGGCGAAGCGGGCGCTCCACGGATCTGCCCCCACGGGAGGAAGCCGGCGACGACGATGAGGATCGTCAAGATAATGAGCCCGGTCCCGAAACGCTGCCCCGAAGTCGCCGCCATGAGATGTCACCCCGATTTGCGCCCCCATGGAATCAGCGAGCCGGCCGGGAGGCGGCAGACAGCTCAGATTTATTTTCCAATTAATGAAGCATTCGTCAACTGCAGCGAACAACTACATCTTCGTTGACTGTGTTATCCGCCAAGCCATACCAAAGGCTCGTCCAGCCTCACCGCGTATGCCAGAGTCGATAACAAAACGGTGGACTGACTGAATGAATTCAGCATCGGTCCACGATAAATCGCCTCGCTGCAACGCAAGCAGCTTTCCCAACACCCGGTGCTGCAATTCATTCAGGGATAGAATGGATTCGACTCGTGATTCAACCGATCGCTCAATATCGAGCCATAAGACTCTTACGTCGACCGTGAGTTGATGAGCAAGCAGTGTGTAAAAACGTTCGCGCTTGTTTATCGGCCACTTGACGAGTTCATCAGCTATCTGAGAAGCGCTAAGCATAATGTATACCACCTTCATTGCGATCACCACGGAAGCACTCGTTCAACCAACTGATCTATTGTCTCCCGCGTGCGCCGCTCCGCCGGTCAATTTCAATGACATTTCTCCGAACCCAGAAGGTTTCAAACAAGCACTACGGGCCATGCCGCCGTCGCCAAAGCCGGCATAACCTCGTCCATACTTTTCGAATCATTTAAGGACAATAGACGCGGCAAGTTCAGGTGAATCGCGACACTATGGGTCAACAAAGCCGCCGCTCAAGCGTCCACCCGTAACAAGGAAGCGGCCTTACAACACACAAGCAGCATGCGGTATTCATCCGATCGCATTTCCGTGCAAGTGAGGACCGCCGCGCAATATTCTTCGGGCGGTTGATAGTGATGCGCATTGATGTAGTGCGTAATCAACTCAGGCGATACGAAAAGGCGGTCTCCATCAGGAACAAAGATGTTCGCCGCGCCCTTTGCTTCGTCAACCGCTGCAGACGGATAGACTCGAACCTCAAGACGGATTAAACGACTGAAAGCGTACTCGCAACATATCGCCTTCTTGTTCAAAATCGAACTGAGCTTCCATCGGGCGAAACTTTTCGCCGGATAGCGGCACCTCAAAATCCAAGCAAAGCCCGGACTCATCCGATCCACAGACGCGAAAAGTCCATTCCTTAATGTTGTCAGGACTAATCGGCCATTCATCCTCCCATTCAGGACCGGTAAACCACTCTTCAAGGGGCGTGGTGGAAGCATATTCATCGATCATGGCTTTAGCGGTCTTGAAATCGCGTGAAGCAAGGGCACGTAACCACTGGACCGCAAAGTCAGCACACGCGCTAAAACGATGTGTGGAACTCACGTCAAGCATACAGATCTCCCGGCATATTGGCTCGATATCGGGCACCCACGGACACGAACACTCACTCGACAAAAACTATTGTCCGCCACATGGATCGTTCGTCAACTGCAACGATGACGATCCCATCGGGGCGTGCGGCTCCCGGCACCGTCCTGTCTCAACCTTCACCGATCTTTCCAGTGCTCGTGCTTCCGTTCGCCCGTCCGTTCGGCCTCGCCCTTCCTGAAGCCGTAGTCGTCATCGCACCGGATGTAGAGCCAATTCGAGCTGACGTCCTGATCGATCAGTTTCCGATCGCTGCGGTTGGTGGGATACATCATGATGCCGCCGACATACTCCACATAAGCAACGACGACGCCGTCCCCGCTGCGCTGCCCTTCCGGGAGCAGCTCGAATTCAAACCCAAATTCGACGGGGAGGGTATATGTCGCACCCGGGGGCAGGTGCTGAAAAAGATCATTGAAATCGCCCCAGTACGACTCCTGACCGAGGTCTTGCCGCGTTTTCCTGAAACCGGGTTTACCTAATTTAGCGTCTCGCAAGACCAGCATGAATGATTCGTGGTCGAGGCTGGGCTTGCCATTGATATCCAGGCCCATGTACAGGCTGATCGGCCGATCCGAGATATTCGTCAGGCTCATGGCGAGGTAGTCACCACGTTCGTCCGTTACGTGTTTCAACTCGACATCCAGCCAGACCGTCTTGTCAAAACCGTGTTGGGCGGGAATCTGGACCACGTCGCGATCGCGCTGATGGCACGCAGGCAGCAGTAAGCAGATCAGGACCAGAAAGAACGGCTTCATGATTCCTACGGCGATTCTAACGCCTGCGGAATCATGAGGAGGCGGAAGCAGAGGTCCAAGAAGCGCGGGCCGGGTCCCACCGCTCAACGATTTCATGTAAACGGTGCAGTGATCGGCTATTGACCGGCCCGCGGTCTGGCCGATATACTCCTCGACATGCAGCGGAGCCACGCTCACAACCTCGTGCTTGACAGCGTCGTTGTTAGCTGAGCGGTCGACCCGCGCATCCCCCCTCCCGCCTCTTCTTTATTCAGCCTAAAACCTTGAACGGCAACGACTAACAACAAAACGCCGCCGGCGATGGCGGCCACCCCCACGAGTTCTTGATATGAAACCCGCCCACACCCTCAACGCCACCGAGGCCGTCGCCCCCCACGGCCGGCCCACCGACAAGTACACCGGCATGACCGGGGCCCAGATGTTCCACCAGCTCATGCGCGAGCACCAGGTGGACACCATCTTCGGCTATCCCGGCGGGGCCATCCTGCCGGTCTTCGACGCGATCTTTGAGTCGGACCAGTTTCGCTTCATCCTCACCCGCCACGAGCAGGGCGCCGGGCACATGGCCGAGGGCTACGCCCGGGCCACCGGCAAGCCGGGCATCGTGCTGGTGACTTCCGGCCCGGGCGCGACCAATACGGTCACGCCGATGCAGGACGCGTTGATGGACGGCACGCCCATGATCGTGTTCGCCGGGCAGGTCGCCACCTCCGCCATCGGCACCGACGCGTTCCAGGAGGCGGACATGACCGGCATCACCCGGCCGTGCACGAAGTGGAACGTGCTGGTGAAAAAGGTGGAGGACATCCCCCGGGCGATCAACCAGGCGTTCTACATCGCGACCACCGGCCGGCCGGGCCCGGTGTTCGTCGACCTGCCCAAGGACGTGACCGCGACGGTGTGCAACAAGCCGGCGTACCCCGAGCCGCACCTGCCGGGCTATCACATCCGCGAGGCGGGCACGTCGTCGGAGATCGAACGGGCGGCGGCGATGATCAACGCGGCGAAGAAGCCGGTGTTGTACGTCGGCCAAGGCGCGATCCTCTCGGGTGCGGCCGAGGCCCTGAGCAAGTGCGCCCACGCCGGCAACATCCCGGTGACCACCACGCTCCAGGGCCTGGGCGCGTTCGATGAGCAGGACGAGAAGTCGCTGCACATGCTGGGGATGCACGGGTCGGCCTACGCGAACTGGGCGATGCGCGACGCCGACGTGATTGTGGCGATCGGGGCGCGGTTCGACGACCGGGTGACCGGCAACGTCGCCAGGTTCGCCCCCGCCGCCCGCCAGGCCGAACGCGAGGGGCGCGGCGGGCTCATCCACTTCGACATCGCCCCGGAGAACATCAACAAGGCCGTGCCGGTGACCATCGGCGTGGAGGGCGACGCCCGCAAGAACCTCGAACTGCTGCTGCCGTTGCTCGAGCACGCCGACCGCGCCGAGTGGTTCGCGCAGCTCAAGCAATGGAAGACCGAGCACCCCTTCCGCTACAAGGACGACGAGCGCGAGTTCCACATGAAGCCGCAGGCAGTGATCGAGGAGCTCAACCGCCAGACTGACGGCGAGGCGATCATCACCACCGGCGTGGGGCAGCACCAGATGTGGGCGGCCCAGTTCTACCAGTACCGCACGCCCCGCCAGTGGATCACCTCCGGCGGGCTGGGCACGATGGGCTACGGGGTGCCCGCGTCGATCGGCGCCCGCATCGGCGTCGAGTCGATCGGCAAGGACGTGCCGGTAATCAACATCGACGGCGACGGGTCGTTCTGCATGACCGCCATGGAGATGGTCACCGCCGCCCAGTACGGCGTGAAGGCCAAGACCATCATCCTCAACAACGACTTCCAGGGCATGGTCAAGCAGTGGCAAGACCTCTTCTACGAAGAGCGCTACAGCCACACCGAGATGCACAACCCCGACTTCGTCGCCCTGGCCGACGCGATGAACTGCAAGGGCTTCCGCTGCACCAGGAAGGCGGACCTGCCCAAGGTCATGGCCGAGTTCCTCGCCCACGATGGCCCGGCCGTGCTCGACGCCCTGGTGGAAAAACACGAGCACGTGTACCCGATGATGCCCGCGGGCAAGACGGTCGACGACATGGTCCTGGGGAACTTCGACTGACCCTTGGTCGTGTCTTGCCGGTTCTAAAGCCGGTTCTGAGCCCCGCGCAGCGGGGCGAAGACCCGGATAATCCGGACCTTCGGCCGCCTGCGGCGTCCTCAGGACCGACTTCGTGCCTGACCATGACTGTTACGTTTCATGGGCTGGGAGGCTCTGCGCCATTTCCCCGGCGTGACCCCTTCGAGGCGTTTGAAGGTCGTGGCGAAGTACTGGCTGGTCGAAAACCCGCACGCCATCGCGACCTCGGTGATGCTCCGCCCCGGCTCGCGGAGCATGGCCTTGGCCTGGGCGATGCGCTGACGGGTGCGCCAGTCAGCGGGGGTGAAGCCTGTTTCGGCCTTGAAGCGCTCGTGCAGCCGGGTAACCGACAGGCCGGCGGTGTGGGCGATCGCCTCCAGGCCGTGGTCTTCGTCCAGATGGTCGAGCGTCCAGCGCATCGCGCGTTGGATCGCGAGCGAGGCCGGCTTGCGGTCGACGCCTTGCGCCGCGTGGTCGTCGTGCCGGCGCAGGACGCCGACCAGCACGTCCAGCATCGCCGCCCGCGCCGCGGCACGTCCGTACACCCCGCCGACCCGGTGAGCCGCGATCAGCCGGGCGTACGCCGACTCGACCTCCGCCCCCCCGGGAAAGCTCCGCGACGACAGCCGGTTCAAACGCCGGGTCAGCGTCAGGCTGTCGGCTTTCGACAGCCCGGCGATCGGCGTCTTCCCCGGCGGACTTAGTTGCAGCCAGTACAGCTCGCACGGGTGCAACACGTCGTTGATGCCCCCGTGCGGCTCTCCCGGGCGGGTCACAAACAATTGCCCGGCGCCCAGTTCGTACGTCTCATCGCCGACCCACCACCTGACCCCGCCCCGGATGAGGCAACACAACTCGAACGCGTTGTGGTGGCGGTGCGGCGCGAGCGCGGAATCCATCGCCGACGTGTACGACGCCCAGCCGATCATGGTCAGATGCGGCGCCAGCGTATCGCGGCCGTCGTATACTTCACGGTTGGCCAAGAGGGTGGTGGTCATGTTTAAAAATCTACGGCCGATCCATCTGAACGACAAGGCCGGCGCCCGCAGCGATATTGATAAATCACCCCGAACGGAGACTCACATGACCGCTGAAAAACCCTTGACCGACGAACAGATCGCCTTTTTCCAGCAAGAAGGCTATCTCGCCATCGACGCCCTCACCACGCCGGAGGACGTCGCGGAGTTGCGGGTCATCTACGACCGGATCTTCGAGCAGCGGGCCGGCCGCGACGAAGGCAACCAGTTCGACCTCGCCGGCACGGACGAGGAGGGCCGGAAAGCCGCCCTGCCGCAGATCCTCAACCCCGCCAAGTACGCCCCCGAGCTTCTGGAGTCGGTCCTGATCCGGAACGCAACCGCGGCCGCCAAGCAATTGCTGGGAGACGAGGCGGTGTGCCGTTTCGCTCACGCGATCTACAAGCCGCCGCGCACCGGCGCGGAGACGCCGTGGCACCAGGACGCCGCGTACTGGTCGCCCGAGTGGATCCACAAGTCGATCAGCATCTGGGTCCCGCTCCAGCCGGCCACGCCCGAAAACGGCTGCATGGAGTTCGTCCCGGGCAGCCAACGCCAAGACGTGGTCCCGCACCAGAGCATCAACAACGACCCGCGCGTCCACGGCCTCGAGCTTACGCCGGAAGAGCTGGCGAAGCTGGGCGAAAACATCGTCGCCTGCCCCTTGCCGCCGGGCGGGGCGACGTTCCATGGCGGGTACATGCTGCACCACGCCGGCGCCAACCGCTCGGACATCCCCCGCCGTGCGTTGATCCTCAGCGCGGGGGCGCCGGGCGAGAAGCGCAACCCGCCGCGCCGGTTCCCATGGATGGAGGAAAAGAAGACGGCGCGGATGGAGCGCGCCGCGGCGGCGGCCGACGACACATGACCGCGTAGAAAACGCAGGCGTCGAGAGCGTCGGAGCCCCGCATGCGCGGGGATTATGCAAGGTTGAGCCTGATCCTGGCCGCGTTGATCAGTAGTTTGGCGTGCACGTAACGCCGGACGCGTCCGAGCC
>JANQFR010000075.1 GCA_028277745.1 Phycisphaeraceae bacterium | reverse complement strand
GGCTCGGGGATCACGATCTGCTGGAAGCCGGCGGTGGTCTCCGCCTCCCCGCCGAGGAAGGTGGGGGTCAGCCCGTCGGACGTGCTGAAGTACGCCACGATCGTCGGGGTGTTGGCCGCCACCAGCGTGCCGCCGCCGTCGAGGGTGAACGCCGCGCCCAGGAAGGTGGCCGGGCCCACGAAGTCGTCCACGTTGACCGTGATCAGGCCGGTGGGCGAGAACGCGAAGTAGGACTCCTGCAGCGGGCCGGGCTGGGGTGCCGCGGGGGTGAAGGTCAGCGGCGCGTCGGGGATGGTGTCGAAGTCGGTGTCGACGCCGGTGTTGTTGAAGTTCCCGCCGAACCCGCCGCCGGTCGCGGCCGAGAAGTCCAGGCCCAGGACGTCGGCGGTCGAGGTGATCTCGAACCCGTACACCTGCGCCCCGTTGACGGTGCCGAAGTCCACGAACTGGCCGATGATGGTGGCCGACGCCGAGCCGGCGGTCAGGCCCGCGGCCGCGAGCGATGCGATCCAAGTCGAAACTTTCATCTTCTGTCTCTCCTAAAAAGCAAGGTTTCAAAAAAGGTAAGAACGCAAACCAGTCAATTCACCCGGGGTGGTCCATGCCTCACGCGCGTCGGCGACGCATCACGCCCAGTACGCCCAGGCCCATGAGCAGGGTGAGGGTGGTCGGCTCGGGGATCGCCGCGAACTCGTCGGCGAGCCCGGTGAGCTGGAGCGCCTCGGCGAACGACGGGCCGGAGGTGGTTCCGAACCCGAAGAACTGGCCCAGGAGGGTCAGGTCGCTGATGTTGATCAGGCCGTCGCCGGTGAAGTCGCCCAGCGCCCAACCGCCGTTGAGGCCGAAGTTGGCCCCGAGGATGGTCAGGTCGCTGATGTTGACCAGCCCGTCGAGGTTCGCGTCGCCGTACTCCGTGCCCAGGATCTCGCGGACCAGCTCGTCCACGTCGCCGGTGTCGCCGGGGGTCCCGGTGAGGGCGAAGTCGCCGGTGAGGTCATACCACTCCTGGCCGAGCGCGCTGGTGACGGTTCCGCCGAGGGTCGGGTCGGTCACCACGCTGTAGAGCAGGTCGATGTCATCGGCGGTGATCAGGCCGTCGCCGGTGGTGTCGCCGCGGAGGAACAGCCGGACGCCGTGCTCGACGAGGAAGTGGTTCGCCGCGTTCTGCTCTTCGTAGACGAACGAACCGGTGCTCGGATCAAAGACGTACACATCCGACACGACGTCGGGCAGGGAGCCGCCGTCGATGTCGAAGAAGTAGATGTAGCCGGTGCCCTTGTCGTAGGTGACGAACCGGCCGTCGGTGACTCCGGTGTCGTCATCGGCGGTGGGCGCGGGCAGGTTGGACGACACGCCCCAGCCGCCGACCTGGACCTCGTCCACGCCGCTGGCGTCGGAGTCGGAAACGTTGTAGTCGAGGATGTCGCGGGTGATGATCTTGGGCTCTTCCGCGGGGGTGTCGAAGAAGCCCGACTCGATGATGATCAGGTTGCCGTTTTCGTCGACGATGGTGGCGTCGTGTTCGCCGTCGTTGCTGGCCGGATCGACGGTGGGGTCTTCATCGAGGGCGAAGCCGGTGGGGAAAGGCGAGGGGCCGGCCTGCAGTTCCAGCTTGGTCGCGGTCATGGCGTTGAAGTCGAGTTCGAAGAACGACAGGTCGTCGCCTCCGCCGGGCCCGTCGGTCTCGCCGACCCAGATGCCCACCACGCCGTCACGGACGGCCAGCGAGATGTCTTCGGGCTCGCTGAAGCCGGTGCCGTTGTCCATGTCGAGGACGCCGCCGTTGTTGGATTCCCAGGACTCGGCGCCGTTATTGAAGCCGCCCTCGTTGGTCCCGGCGTTGAAGGTCGCCGAGCCGGAGGTGGTGCTTACCCGTTCGATGAGCCGGATCTGGTGATCCTGGGCCACGGTGTCCGAGCTGTCGTTTTCGTTGTCGACCATGACCAACTGGTCGGGGCGGATAAACTCGATGTCACGGTCGAAGAAGCTGGTGCCCTGGGTGCGGCCGATCTCGCCGACCTTGGTGATGGCGTTGTCGATGAAAACGGTGGTGCCGGAGTTGTCGGGATGATCCTCTTGGAAAGCGCCGTCCGGTCCGGTGGTGGGGGCGTACATCGTTCCCTGGGCTCGGCCGTTGGTGATGAAGTCGTTGAGGATTTCCTGATAGTCGATCCGGTATAGATCGATATCGCCCTGGGTGTCGCCGGTGGCGTCGACCACGCCCGCCGGGCCGGAGTCAAATGCGGCCAGGTAAACCGTGCCGTTGATCGGGTTGACGGTGATGGAGTCGGGGTCTTCGAAATTCAGGCCGGCGCTGTCCTCGTAGCCCGTCCAGACCGAGAACAGGGGCTGTTGATTAAAGACGTTGCTGCCGCTGAGGTCGGTGACGTCGTAAAAGCTGACCGCGCGTTTGGTGGTGCCGAAGTTCTGTGTAACGTCGAGCGCCGCGACGATTTTCCGTGGCGAGGAAGGATCGGCGTGAACCACGGTTCCCGTCAATCCCACCGCGGCCGCCAAGGCGCACATCCGCCAACGCTTGCTATGAAGAATCATTAGTGTTCCCTTTGAATAAAACAAACTGCTTCAACGCTTGAAGGACGACTGAACGAATCGAGTAATCACTTGCAACGAAGGCCGTCTTCGGATGAACGATTACTTGCCGATAACGCGCGAACGAATCGCGCAGCGCTCTCGCGCACACCTCCTTGTGCTAATTGAGTTGTCTCCTCGCTAAATGACGCGCTGCTCACGCGTCCCTACCACCCCGAACAGATTTGTGGTTAGTTTGCCAGTCAAACGTCCAAAGTCGGGCCAAACGCTGCGAACATTGAATAAATAAGGGTTTAGATTCAGGTCATTGGGCCGTGATGGGCTACCCGTTTCGGCTCTCTACACCTTTCCGTCTGGGGGTGGCGCTGCTTTGACTTGAAATAGAGCAGTTCTTCCGAGGCGGGTGATTGGCGGTTTTTCAAGGCTGGAGAGGTGATCTAAATCTATATTAATTATAGTCTTAAGCCATTTGTGGCCGAATTGCCGACGTGCGGACAACCATCAGGTCGGCGGGCGTGACGCCGGCGAGGCGGCCGGCTTGGCCGAGGGTGGCGGGCTTGAAGCGGTTGAGCACGGCGGCGGCCTCGTTCCGCAGGCCCGGGATCGAGCCGTAATCCAGGGCGGGGTCGAGCGGCTGGGCCTCCTGGGCCGCCAGTTTCTCGACCTCCCGTTGATGCCGCTGGATGTAGCCCTCGTAGAGGGTGTCCGCCAGCAGGCGTTGGATGATTTGCGGGTCATGAGACAGGGCCGGCAGGGGGGCGCCGTTGAGCCGGTCCGACACCTCCTTGGGCGTCCGTCCCGGTTGGCGGAGCCAAGCCGTGTCCCGGGGCGCTGCGAATCGCTCACGCAGGGCTTGCCGGGCGCGGCGGCGCGACTCGAAGACACGCCAGCGTGCTTCGTCCACCAGCCCCAGTTCGCGGCCCAGCGGCGTCAGGCGTTCGTCCGCGTTGTCCGCCCGCAGCAGCAGCCGGTGCTCGGCTCGGCTGGTGAACATGCGGTAGGGCTCTCGCGGCGTCTTGGTCACCAGGTCGTCCAGCAGCACGCCGATGTACGCCTCGTCCCGGCGCAGCCGCACCAGGTCTTCGCCGCGCGTGAAGCGCACCGCATTCAGCCCGGCGAGCAGGCCCTGCCCCGCCGCCTCTTCATAGCCGCTGGTGCCGTTGATCTGACCGGCGAGAAACAACCCCGTGACATGTTTAGCCATGGTTGTCGCGTCGATCTGGTGGGGCCAGACCATGTCGTACTCGACCGCGTACCCGTAACGCAGCACCCGGGCCTGCTCACAGCCGGGCAGGCGCCGGACGACGGCGTCCTGCACATCCGCGGGCAGCGAGGTGCTGATGCCGTTGCAGTAAATCTCGTTGGTGTCGAGCGATTCGGGCTCGAGGAACACGTGATGAGCGGAGCGGTCGGCGAACCGGACGACCTTGTCTTCGATACTCGGGCAGTAGCGTGGGCCGGCGGTCTCGATCTGCCCGTTGTACATCGGCGCGCGGTCGAGGTTTTCGCGGATGAGTTGGTGTGACGCCTCACAGGTGTGAGTGATCCAGCACGGTCGCTGCTCGAGGACAGGGAAACGGTCGGCGACGCGCGCGTACGCGCCATCGAGTGGTTGTGGGCGGCCGTCGCTGGATCGGGCGGCGGTCATATCGCTGAACGGGATCGGCCGATCATCGCCCGGCTGGCGTTCCAGCCCGTGGAAGTCGATGGACTCGGCGGCGAGGCGCGGCGGGGTGCCGGTCTTGAGTCGGCCCAGTTCGAAGCCCAATCGGGTGAGTTGGCCGCTGATTCCGAGGGCGGCGTTTTCACCGACGCGGCCGCCGGGGGTTTGTTCGGAGCCGGTGTGCATCAATCCGCGCATGAAGGTGCCGGTGGTCAGGACAACGGCTGGCGCCGTCAGCGTCCGCCCGCCGACCACGACGCCCCGGACGGCGCCGTCATGCACGAGGATGTCATCCACGGTCCCGGCCAGGATGTCGAGGTTATCGCGTGTTTGAAGGAGCCGCTGGACCTCGGCGGCGTAGCGGTACTTGTCGGCCTGGGCGCGGGGGCCGCGTACGGCGGGCCCCTTGCTTTGGTTGAGGACGCGGAACTGGATGCCGGCGGCGTCGATGGCGAGCCCCATGAGTCCGCCGAGGGCGTCGATTTCCCGCACCATCTGCCCCTTGGCGAGGCCGCCGATCGCGGGGTTGCAGGACATGGCCCCGATCCGCGTCGGGTCCATCGTCACCAACGCTGCGCGGCCGCCGCGGGGGCGCAGCAGGTTCGACGCCGCCCACGCGGCTTCCGCGCCGGCGTGGCCGCCGCCGATGACGATCGCCTCGTATGATCCGCGCGTGTCCTGCATGAATCGCGGGATTATATCCTGATGATCCCTGTCAACCGTTCCGTTCAGCCGCGGAAAGGGTGTCTCTGGTATTTTGTCGAGCCGGCCCGACCCGGGAAGCGTACCACTTCACATGACGCACGCTCAGATGCGACAACCTGTCCGAGATCACGCGGCCGCCCCCCCGGTGACGCTGCGCCGCGACCAGCCGGTCTCGGCCGCGATCGACGCCCTGCGTGAGCGCGAGCGCAACGGCCGGATCACCTATTTTTACGTCGTCGATGACGATGAGCGGCTGCTGGGCGTCGTGCCGACCCGTCGGTTGCTGCTCGCGGGGCCGAATATGCTGATCGAGCAGGTCATGCACAGCCCGGTGGTGTCGGTCCGGGAGGACGCCTCCATGCATGAGGTGATGCACAAGCTGCACGAGCACCAGTTCCTCGCGCTGCCGGTGGTGGACGACGGGGGCCGGCTGATGGGGGTGATCGACGCGTCGGCGTTTATCGACGAGGCGGAGGAACTGGCCGAGTCTCAGCGGCTCAAAGACCTGTATCAGGTGATGGGCGTGCGGGTGGCGCAGGTGCGTGAGGGCTCGGTGCTGGCGGGGTTTCGGCTGCGTATGCCGTGGCTGGCGGTGAACATCGCCGGCGGGCTGGCGTGTGCGGTGGTGGCGACGCAGTTCGAGGGGCTCCTGGAAAAAGTGGTGATCATCGCGGCGTTCATCCCGTTGGTCCTGGCGATCGCCGCGTCGATCGCGATTCAGGCGCTGACCCTGAGCTTGTCGCAGGTGGGGCAGGGCGGGGGGCCGCGCCTGGGTCGTTTGGCGTGGAAGGAAATCCGCACCGCTGCCCTGTTGGGGCTGGCGTGCGGCGGGATTGTGGGAACGGTGGCGTTGCTGTTCGGCGACGGCGCGGGGCCGTCTGTCATCATCGGGGCCAGCATCGTTGGGGCGATGATGATCTCCTCGATGCTGGGGACGTGGGCCCCGGTGTTGCTGCACGCGTTGCGGCTCGACCCCAACGTCGCGGCCGGGCCGGTCGTGCTGACGCTGAACGATATCCTGGCGCTGACGCTCTATCTCACCGCGGCGGCGGTCGCGCTGAGCTGACGCCGATGCGTCATTCCGCGAGCACGGCCTGGACCTCGATGATGTTGTTGGGTGAATCTTCGTCCACCCAATGCAGATACACCTCCCGGGAGACGCCCGAGGGTCTGAGCCCTGCCGCGAATAAAGCCGGGAAAAGCGCCTCGTAAGCTTCTTTGAGGTGCTCGATCGGCCCGGTGTAGTACACGCTGGCTACACGCGCCTCGGGCAGTTCTTCGATGACGGCTCCGTCGACCGCTTCGGTCCCCGGCGCGACCGGGAATCCGGTGGTCAGCGTAAACGGCTGATCGGGGTCGCCCATGGCGCCGTCGTAGATGAAGATCGGTCCGCCCATGAAATGCACGCCGGCCTCCTGCGCCGCGGTGACCAGCGGCATGAAGGAATCATTCAGGGCGTCTTCCATCCCCGAAATCGTAGCCTCCGTGCTCACCGCCATGAACCCGGGCACGGGGTCCACATCCTTCTGAATCATCGGCGACACGTGATACGCCGCCGGCTTCTCCTCCGCGGACACCGCGGCGGCGACCGACATCATCCCAACCCAGAGAGCAAGCTTAAGCATCATGTCGTTTTCCTTGATCCCGTTTGATTTGTTCAATTGCGCCTTACCCCGGATTCAGTCTAATCCCGATCCGCCGGCTCCGAAAGGTTCGAATCTCGAAATCACTGGGAGTCTGGCAAAACGAGCCCCCGGAGAGGCTCATCGCAATTCAAAGGGGAAGACGTATGGCGTCATCTTTGACTGGACCGATGGGAGCGGGTTTGCATCACTTGACATCTCTGGATGGCGTTTTGATGATGAAACAACGAGCTGGCCGCGACCCAGCTCATGCGGGCGTTTTCCGCCGCCCGGCGACAGGCCCGACTTCTATACGCACTGGCGACGGTTCTACTTTTACTCTCTGCCGGATAGGCCATTCCATGAACCCAACCGAAACCCCGCCCCTGGCGAGCATTCCGATCCAGGACGCTGAAACCGCGGCACTCGATGATGTCTTCCGTGAACTGCGGAGCGGAGCCGACGGGCTGTCGGCGGATGAGGCTCATCAGCGTCTGGCGCAGTTTGGCCGCAATGAATTGCAGGAGCAGAAACGCTCGTTGTTGCGGCAGTTGCTGACCTACTTCTGGGGCCCGATCCCGTGGATGATCGAGATCGCCGCGATCCTTTCGCTCGCGGTCCAGCACTGGACCGATTTCGCCATCATCCTGTTCATGCTCGTGTTCAACGCGGCGATCGGGTTCTGGGAAGAGCGTAAAGCGTCCAATGCGCTGGCCGCGTTGAAGAGCGGTCTGGCGATGACGGCGCGGGTCTTGCGAGATAAAACCTGGGCGGATATCCCAGCGTCGGAACTCGTGCCGGGCGACATGGTGCAGATCCGGTTGGGCGACGTGGTCCCCGCGGACTGCAAACTGGCCGGCGGTGATTATCTGAGCATCGACCAGGCGGCGCTGACCGGCGAATCGCTGCCCGTCAGCAAGAAAATCGGCGACCTGGCGTACTCCGGCAGCATTGTCAAAAAAGGCGTGATGACCGGCGCCGTCATCGCGACGGGCGGCAACACGTTTTTCGGAAAGACCGCCAGCCTCGTCGCCCAGGCCGGCGCGGTCTCCCACTTCCAACGCGCGGTGATGAGCATCGGGAACTTTCTGATTTTCCTGTCGCTGGGCTTGAGCATCGTGCTGATTTCGGTGGAGTTGTACCGCGACCTGGTGCTGGCCTCGTCCTGGGGTTGGGCGGATATCCTCGACACGCTTCAGTTTGTGCTTATCCTGGTCATCGCATCGATCCCGGTCGCCATGCCGGCGGTCCTGTCGGTGACGATGGCGCTGGGGGCGCTGGCGTTGTCGAAGCGAAAGGCGATCGTTGCGCGGCTCCAAGCGATCGAGGAACTGGCCGGGGTCGATGTGTTGTGCTCAGACAAGACCGGCACGCTCACCAAGAATCAGCTTACGCTGGACACGCCCATTGTGTACGGCAAGGCCGAGCCCGGCGGCGTTTTGCTGGCGGCCGCGTTGGCGTCGCAACGTGATGAGGATGACGCGATCGATCACGCGGTGATCGCCGCGTTGCCTGACGCCGCGGAACTGGACGCGTACACTCAGACCAGCTTTACGCCGTTTGACCCGGTTTCCAAGCGGACCGAGTCCACGGTGTCCGGCCCGGGGGGCGTGATACGGTGCACCAAAGGAGCGCCGCACGTCGTGGTTGAGTTGTGCGGGCTGGATGGCGAGTTCAAGACCAGCGTCGAAGGCGCCGTGGCGGAGCTTGCGGGCAAGGGGTTCCGCGCTTTGGGGGTGGCCGAATCGCATGATGACGGCGGGACATGGACCTTCCTTGGCGTCCTGCCGATGTATGATCCGCCGCGCGACGACTCCAAAGAAACCGTTGAACAGGCCAAGGCCAACGGTATCGACGTCAAGATGATCACGGGAGACGACGTCGCCATCGGCAACCAGATCGCGGGGCAGTTGGACATCGGGTCGCACCTGATCGCGGCGGCGGATGTGTTTTCCAAGGATGTCAATGTCTCCGAACTCCCGGCCAGCATCGAGGAACTGGTCGAGAAGGCCGACGGTTTTGGGCGTGTGTTTCCTGAGCATAAGTATGCGATCGTCAAGGCGCTTCAGGACCGCGGCCACCTTGTCGCGATGACCGGCGACGGGGTGAACGATGCGCCGGCCCTCAAGCAGGCGGACTGCGGCGTCGCGGTGTCGGGCGCGACCGACGCCGCACGCGCCGCCGCGGCGATCATCCTGACCGCGCCGGGCTTGTCCGTCATCATCAACGCGATCGAAGAGGCCCGTCGGATCTTCCTGCGGATGATGAGCTACACCATCTACCGCATCGCAATGACGATCGACATCATGATCTTTGTGGTGCTTTCGATGCTGGTGTTCAATTTCCGGCCCCTCACCGCCGTGATGATTATTCTTCTGGCCCTGCTCGATGACATCCCGATCATGACGATCGCTTACGACAAAACCCCCACCCAGCGCTCCCCCGCCCGGTGGCGGATGGGACGGGTGCTCACGATCTCGTCCGTGCTGGGGGTGATCGCGGTTGCGCAGACGTTCGGGCTGCTGGTGCTGTGCCGCAGCAACTTCCACGAGACGTTCGGCTGGCTGCCCACGATCACAACCGACCAGATTCAGACGGCCCTCTTCCTCCAACTGGTCGTCAGCGGGCACCTCCTGCTGTTCGTCACCCGGTCGGAGCATTCGCTGATCGCCAAGCCGCTGCCTTCCCCGATCCTGGTTTCGGCATTGTTGGGGACGCAACTGGTCGCGTTGCTGGCGGCTTGCCTCGGCATCTTTATGACGGCGCTGCCCTGGACCTGGGCGGCGTTCATCTGGGGTTACAACCTTATTTTCATGGCGCTTCAAGACGTGATTAAGCTTGCCGCGTATCGGCTGATGGACTTCCAGACCCGCCACCACACGCGTTTCCTCAGCCGGGCCAATATGGATGCGCGAACGGCGTCGGCGTAATGTTCGTTTCGGCGGCCGCGGCTTGAGGTGTTGGAAACAGCTCCGGGCAGCGTTTTAAGGCAGACGTATGATATTCTTCAGGACAAGATCGACCGGATGAGCGATTGGTCGATTAGGTTTACGTTCGTTTTGCGGTTGTGAAATTTTCAGGGGATGTTCGTGGAAATGTCGGCCGCGGGGGGTTAATGTGACGTAAATGATGGTTGAGCAAAAGCAACTTCCAGGATAAGAGACATGATCGAGCAGCTTGATTCGTCCGTTGGCAATGTTGTCGTCGTTCGCGCGACCGGCAAGCTTACCGAGGCAGACTATAAGGTCTTCACGCCCGTGCTTGAGTCCGCCATTCAAGAGCACGGCTCGATCCGGGTGCTGTTCGTCCTCCATGATTTCCATGGCTGGGACCTGGGCGGGTTCTGGCAGGACATCAAGTTTGACGCCAAACACGCCAAAGACGTCGACCGTTTTGCTATCGTCGGCGACAAGAAGTGGTTCGAGTGGATGGGGAAGCTCTGCAATACATTCACTCACACCCAGGCCAAGACGTTCCACAGCGATCAACTCGCCGAAGCGGAGGCTTGGGTGAAGGAAGGCGCAGCGGTCTAGTTTTTATTCCCGCCTCAGGGCCGTCAGCATCGGCACGCGCAGCGCCGCGAGGGCGGCGAGCCACACGCCCAGCGCGCCGCTGAAGGCGGTGGCGAAGATGGTCAGGAGGAGCGGCCGCAAGCTGCCGGCCGGACCCTGCTGCATCAGTTCCGGAGCGACCGCGACCAGGGCGACCAGCGTCCCGATCAGCAGGCCCAGGCCGAGCAGCATCCCGTGTTCGAGCAGGACCGCTTGCCTCAGGCGTTTCCTGGTCCAGCCGATCGCGCGAAGCGTGGCGAGTTCGGCGCGACGCTCCAGCAGGTTTCGCAGCACCACCACCGCCAACCCCACGCCACCCAGCGCCATGCCAAGACCGCCCAGCGCCTGGAAGATCGATAGATACGTGTTTTGCACCTCGTTGAATGCGGCGAGGCGGCGCGTCGCCGGCGTGACTGCCAGGCCGGTGTCGCCGAGCATGACCGACAGTGTTTCTTCAACCTCTTGAACGCGGTCAGGCGGCGCATCGATCAACATCATCCGGTAGCCGGTGATGGACGGGAAACGCTCAACCAATCGGTCTTCCGCGATGATGAGCGATCCTTGAAGGATGGAGTTGCGCAGCAGGCCCACGAGTTGGATATCGAAGGGCCGGCCCTGCTCGTCGATATAGGTGAGTCGATCGCCGAGGCTCATCCCTAGGGCCCAGAGCGCGGTGTTCTGATCGGCAATCGCGGGGATGATGTTGTCCTCCAGCCGGAGGTCGAGCATGCGCCATCCCTCGCCGGAAGCGAATGAAAACGCGCCGCGGTCGTCCAACGCCGCGGGGTTCACGCCGAGCAATCGGGGCTGTTGCGAGCGGTTGAGATTGAGACAACTGGCGTCGTCGCCGCTCAGGACCCGGATGGGCATGATGGCAACGTCGGCCATATCATCGTGATCGAGCCCGGCCCGTTCGCGGCCGTCAGGCGTGTTGAGAGGGTGGACGATCGGGAGGGTGGACTCGCCGATCAGGGCGAAGGCGCCCGTTCCCGAACTGGCGTCTCGCGGGTCGGGATTGGCGTCGAGCCGGAACGCGGAGACGGCGGTGATCAGAAAGACCCCGGCCGCGAGGAGGCCGATCACCGTAACGCTGCGGCCGCCGCGCCGCTGGGCCTGGCTGAAGGCCAGGGCGAGCAGCGTGGTCGACTCGCCGGTTGAGCCTCTTGAGAGCAAGACCCGGCTTGCCGCGATCAGCGCGATCAGCAGCATGGCGCCCACGCCGAAAAATCGGGCAGCCACGGCCTCCCGGGTCGTCGAGGGGACCAGCGTGGCCAGGATGATCGCCCCCACCACGCCGGCCGTGGCCAGGAGCATCGGCGTCCACCATCGCGGCCGGCCGCCCCGCGCTTCGAGGTTTCCATACAGCAGGACGGTGACCGGGTGCTTCGCGGCGCGTCGCATCGCCCATTTCAATGCGATGATGACGACCAGGCACGACCCCAGTAGTCCTCCGGTGAACGTGGTGAAGCGCGTATGAAAGAGGATCGGCGCGGACGCGACCGCCCCGGACCAGATCGAACTGAGCGCCCACAAGACCGCGTGGGTGTACAGAACGCCCGCGAAGGCCCCGATCACACAGCCCATCACGCCGACGAGCGCCGCCTCAAGCGACAGCAGCCGCTTGACGCGGCCGGGCCGCCAGCCCAGGGCGAGCAACGTGCCGAGCCGACGGGCGCGCTGCTCGACTCCGAAGGCTTGGAGCAACGCCGCCAGGATCACGGCCGCTACGATCACGAACAAACTCAGGGCTGCAAACAACTGGCCGAAATCAAGCGTGGCTTCGCTGGCCCGCATGGCGGCGCCCCGCAGGTCGGTGGTCGAAAGACCGAATGCTTTTGGGTCCAGTTGAGCGACGAGCTGTTCGGGGGCCTGGGGCGTGTCGAATCGGATTTCGGTTAAATCGCCGAAACGGTTGGTCCACATCGACCGGGCGGTCGCCAGCGAGACGAACGCCTTCGGGGTTGCGCGGTGTTCGTCCCAATACGCTTCATCCTTGTCGCGGATTCGGGTGAGGTCGATCTCGGGGCCCGCGTCCCAGTCGCGGTAGCGTTCGGCTTCCGCGAGGCCGGGAAAGTCCGGCGTCAGGGTCCGGTCGGCGGCGAGCCCATCGATGGGCACAACGGCCTGGACCATCAGGTTGCGGGCGACCTCGGTCAATTGGTTGCCGCTGTCGATGCGGTAGTAGCGAAGCGTCAAGACGTCGCCTGGGTTCACGTCGAGGTCTTCCGCCAGCCATTCATTGATAACGATGGCGTCATCATCGATCGATTCAATCCCCAGTTGCGCGACGAGGCCGTCGCTCAGGCCGGCGACCATGGAGTACGGGGTGGAGCGGTCGGCGTGCTCGATCGAGTTCGCCAGATAGGTCAGTACCCCATCACCTTTGATCGTTTCACCCACATCGTCGCTCAGGAACACCCGTCGGGTCCGCAAGGCCTGACGGTCGGGCGTGAGGTTGAGCTCGCCGTCCGTCAGCCGCCAATGCTCCCGGATCGCGCGGCGGGTCTCCGCTGAGGTTGGGCCGTTGCCCAGCAGCATGAGGTTGGCCCCGTCGCCGACGTCCAGTTGTTGGGCAAGCCATTGTCTGGGGACATACGCATTGAACGGCGTTGCCTGGTCAGCGCGCAGGCTGAACCGTCCGAAGTCGTGGTCATCCACGACACCCGTCACGGTGAGACGGGCGACGATGATGGCATCATCGTCGCCTGTCAGCGGCGCGTCGCGCGGCAGGGCGGTGGGTTCGGGCATCCGCAGGACGATTGTGTCCCCCTCACGGGCGCGGAGTTGTCGGGCCAGCGCGCGACTCAAGTGCACTTCCCCATCATTCACAAGGCGATTTGACGGGCTGGGCGCCAATCGCCAGAACGTCTCGTCCACCCCGAGCATCTGAACCTGATTTGCTCGGGCCGACCCATCCGGCTTGGACGCGACCGCTTGCGTGATGATCACCCCGGCGCTGGGTGTGCCGAGTTGTCGCCCGACGGCTTGAGCAAGGTCGATGGTGAAAAAGCGGTCGCCCGTTATCACGGCATGGCTGGTTTGTCCGATCCGCATCAACGCGATATGTCGTAAGCTCTCACGCACGCTGTCGCCGATCATCAGCGCCCCGACAATGACCGCCGCCGCCACGGCGGTCGCCAGCACGGCACCGACATGTTGCCGCCAATCGTGACGCAGCCCCGCAATCACCAGCCGCGTAAATGTCACCGATTACGCCTCCGGTTCGAGGCCGTCCGCGTGCAGCCTCAGTCGTTTTCCGACGCGTGATGCGATCGATGCGTCGTGCGTCACCACCATCAGCGTCAGTTCGTGTTTGTGATTCATATTCAGCAGCAGCTCTATGGTCTGCGCGGCGGCCGCTTCATCCAATGATCCCGTCGGCTCGTCAGCCAACAGCAGCTTGGGCCGATTGATCAACGCCCGCACGACCGCCACGCGTTGCCGCTGCCCGCCGGACAATTCATAGGGGCGGTGATGCAGGCGATCGCCGAGGCCGACTTCGTCAAACAAGGTTTTCGCCCGATCGAGAGCGGCGGGCCCTACCCGGTTGGTTCGGGCCAGCGCCGGGATCAACGCGTTTTCCAACGCCGTGCATTGCGGCAGGAGGTGATGATCCTGAAAGACAAACCCGATTGTGTGGTTGCGTAAATCCGCAAGATCGCGTTCATCAAGACGATCCAGGTTTCGGCCGTCGAGTTTGATTGTCCCGTCCGTCGGGCGGTCGAGAGTGCCGATGAGGTTCAACAGGGTGCTTTTCCCGCACCCCGACGGGCCGGTAATCGCAAGCGATTCTCCTGCGTGGATGTCAAGATCGATTGTATCGAGAACGAGCGTTGAGCCGTACGACTTTCCGACTCCACGCAGTTCGACAAGAGCCGTGTCATCCATCGCGCACCACCCATCGTTTGGCTTTCATTTCAAAACGGGGCAGTTCGCCGGGTCGCGCCGCCTCCACCGGCACCCGCATCTGAAACGCGTCTCGCAACGATCGGCTGATCTGATCGCAGATCCGATCAACATCGTGGTTTCCATCAAAGGGTTCAATGGTCACGCTCATCTCCGCCAATGCCTGGCGCCTGACGATATCCACCCGGTATTCAGACACGCCGTCATGACGGCGGATGATGGCTTCGACGGCACTGGGGAAGACGTTGTTGCCGCGGATCACGATCATCTCATCGCTGCGTCCGCGGATGCCTCCCTCCATCGCCAACTCGGCGTATCCCAGGTCGGCGGCGCTGCGAGCCGATCGCTTGACGATGTCGCCCGTGCGGTAACGCAACAGCGGCATCCCAACGCGATCCAGC
Organism: Phycisphaeraceae bacterium; assembly: GCA_028277745.1. Taxonomy (GTDB): domain Bacteria; phylum Planctomycetota; class Phycisphaerae; order Phycisphaerales; family Phycisphaeraceae; genus JANQFR01. The sequence continues at coordinate 75,995 of JANQFR010000075.1, read as the reverse complement.
GTGGTCAGCAACAACTCGCCGTCCTCACCCGGCGGGGTCGGCGCCAAGGTGTGGGGGTCAACCACCTCGGCGAGGTAGGACTGTTCGATCACGTGGAGCACCCCCCGGTGTCGATCGTTCTCGAACGAAACCGGCCCGACCTCGGTCATGCCGTGATGGTCGACGACCCGGGCGCCGGGCCAGCGCGACTCGATCCGACGGCGAACTTCCGGCACGCTGCCGCCCGGCTCGCCGCCGACGAGGATGCGGCGGACACGCGAGCGATCGAGCTCGATCCCTTCCGCCTCCGCGACTTCCGCCAGCCTTAAAGCATAAGTCGGTGTGCAGCACAAAACCGTTGCTTCATTGTCGAGCAGGATGCGCAGCCGCGCTTCGCTGCCCATGCCGCCCCCGGGGATGCAGAGCATGCCAAGCTGCGTCCCGGCTTCGAACGCGGCCCAGAACCCGATGAACGGGCCGAAAGAAAATGCGAAGAACGCGCGGTCTTCGGCCGTGACGCCCGCGGTCTGGAAGACGCGCTTCCAGTTATCAAGCATCCGTTGCCATGATTCGGGCGTATCGAGCCATCGCATCGGCTGACCGGTCGTGCCGCTGGTCCGGTGCAGGCGTGTGTAGTGATCCAACGGGTAGGTCAGATTGGAGCCGTACAGCGGGTGGTCGCACTGGTCATCGAGGACCTGCTGTTTCGTGGTGACCGGCACGGCACGAATGAATGCGTCCAACGAACCGATGTTTTCATCAACGCCTGCTTCGCGCAGAACCGCTCCGTAATAAGCGTTCGTCTTTCGCAACTCAGCGATCAGGTCGCGCAGCCGTTGCAGCTGATGCGTTTCGATCTCACGTCGATCCATCGTCTCGATCGGCCTCATGGGTTCGAGTCCGTGGGCGGGCTGACAGCCGGCGCAGACGGCTTGCTGGCGGAGGCGGGTTTGTAAAGCGTCACCAGCGTGCCGCCCAATGCCGCGAGGACGATCCCGAGCACGAACGGGAACCGGATCGCGGACCACCCCTCCGCCGGAGGGCGCCACGCCATCGCGACGAGCGCATTGACGATCGGCGCCCCGGCGAAGACGATCGACATCACGACGGCCGGCGAGCCTTTGGCCCCGAACGCCAGCAACACGCCGAAAGCCCCCGCCGCTCCCACCAGGCCCGCAAGCAGCGATAACGCGACGCCCTTGCCTGGCATGCTCCAACCTGCGCCCGAGCCCACCAGCATGATCAGCGGCGCCAGGACCGCGGCCAAAAAATACGCCACACCGACCCATAGGAATGCCTTATAGCGCCCGTTCTCGGGGTCGGCCATCGCGACCTGCCCGCCGTGCAACAGCACGCCGTACAGCCCCCAGAAGACAACGGTCAGCAATGCAAAGATCAACCAGGTGTTCATCATTGTTCTCGTATAAGGTGCTGTGGGTCAGTCTTTGTGAGAAGCATCGTCGATCGCCTGGGCGAAGTCGTCAGGGATCTCGATGGCCTGGAGCCGGTCAACCTTCCGTGTGACACAAACCGTTTTCAATGAACCCGAAGCCGCGATCACGCCGTTTTTCTTTCGGAAAGTAAAGTCATAAGTGATGGATTTCGCCTTCCGCTCACGGACCGAGATATCGATTTCGAATGTCTCTTCAAACTCCAAGGGAGCGCTGTAGCTGCACGTCGCTTCGACGCGTGGGAAGGCGATCAGCCCGTTGTCGCCTTCGGCGTGCACAGACAACCCCAGCGACCGTAGGAACGCGTGCTCCGCCTGTTCCATGTATCGGAAGAAATTCGTGAAATGAACGATGCCCGCCATGTCGGTTTCGGCGAACTCCACTTGGCGTGTTTGTGTGAATGCGACGCTCACCCGCGTCCTCCCGTTGTTTGACAGACGGCGGCGACGCCTTCGGCCATCGTTCGGCTTGTGAACCGTTGGAGCACGGCGGCGCGGCCGGTCTCGCCGAGTTGCCGCCGTCGGTCGTTATCTCGCAGCAGGCTTCCCAGTCGATCCGCCAGGGCATCGACATCGCCGCGCGGATAGAGGATACCCCCACCTGTGTGGGTCAACAATTCGGGGAACGCGGCGTGGTCGGGTTGAACGAACGGCACGCCGCACGCCAAGGCCTCCAAGACGTAAAGGCCGAACGACTCGCCGTATTCGGCCGGGACCGACAGGACCGACATCGACCGCAACGCGGTGATCTTCCGCTCCCGATCCACGTTGGGCTGAATCACCGCGTCTTTCGCGACGCCGGCGGATTCGAGTTTGGTCTGAACGTCTTCAAGCAGCGGACGGTCGGTCGGCGTCGCCGCCCCAACGGCCAACAGCTGGGCGTCGGCGAACTCGCTGTCCCGCTTCAGCTTGATAAAGGCCTCGGTCAGCGTGCGCAATCCTTTCACCTCGCACAACCGGGCGAGGTATCCAATCGTCGGCTGCTCCGGAACGCCGGGCGACATGCCGGTGGTGTCGATCCCGTTGTACACAGTGTGGACAAGGCCGCGGTCGACGCCGAGCCGGTCCCACATGGTGTGGGCGTAGTAATCACTAACCGCGATGAAGCCATCGACTTCGCGCGCACGGCGGCTGATCTCATCCCAGGACTGGCTGCGCCACGGCTCGGGCAGGCTGTCGAGGAAGCCGTCTTCCCCTTGCAGGGTGCAGATCAAGGGCACGCCCAGTTCACGCGTGATCATGCGTGCGGCGCCGAGCAGTAAAGCATTCGATAAACAAACTACGTCTGGCTTGGCCTCGTGCTTGAGCCAATGGGTGAGTTTGCGGAGCTCTTTGACCTGCCGCCCTTCCTCGCCGCGGAGCATCGAGACAGTCATCTCGCCTAGTTCGTGAGCCCGTGTCATCCCGGCGTGCTCGGCGGCACGGCGCAAGATCCAGCCCGCGTTGAACAAGCGATCGATCATCCCGGGTGTGTGTCGGAACAGGGCGTGCTTCTGCTGCAGGTAGACATTCAAGCCGCCAAGGAAGATCGGCTCCCGGTCGCCGTCCTGAGGCGGCGTCTCGAGCACAGGCGGCAGGTAGAGGGGAACCATGAGGGCGTCGTGGCCGAGTTGGCGCAGCGCCGTGACCAGCGCGTGGTCGCGCAGGCAGCTGCCGCAGTGGAAGTTGCCGGTGCCGGGCGTGAGCTGAGCGATCTTCATGAAGCGGCGGTGGGCGTGGTGGAAGAGACGAACGGCCGGCCGTGGGGCAACGGCGGGGGCGTCTGGGCGAACTCGGCCGTTGCGTCGAAAAGGTCTGTGAAATCCTTGAAAAGGTTGCCGATCAGGCAGTCGGTCAGGTCTCCACGCAGTTGCGGGTGCTTCTTGAGCAGGTCGCCGAAGCTGAAGCCGGTGTCGTAGAACGCGTAGACGAGCTTACGCATTGCTTCGATGCTTCCAAGGAGTTGATGGGAATACTCATCAAATCGGCCGGCGGAGACGTCTCCGGCGTCGAGCGCTTCGTGCGCGGCGTCGGCCGCCATCTCTCCGCTCTTGAGAGCGAGAAACACGCCCGATGAGAAGACCGGGTCGAGAAACGCAAACGCGTCCCCCGCGAGAACCAGCCCGTCTTTCGCGGAGTATTCCGATCGGTACGAGTAGTCGCCGGTGACCCAGTACTCGCCGAACTGCTCGGCCGGGCCGAGCGCTTCGGTCACCCATCGGTTCTGCGCAATCTCGCGCTCAAAGATACGCGGAAGGTCTTTGCCTTCACGGAACAGGTAATCGTGTTCCGCGGTGATGCCGACGCTGATCACATCGTCAGGCAGAGGGATATGCCAGAACCAGCCCCGCTCCGGCAGGTAAGCGATCGTGGTCGCGCCTTCGTTGATGCCTTCGCCGCGCAGGCCGCCTCGGTACAGTGTCCAGATCGCGACCTTGCTCAGCTTCGGGTCGCGTTTCCGCCAGCCCAGGCGGCTGATGGCGAACCCATCTCGACCGGAACAGTCGAGCGTGATCGGCGCTGCAAAACGCATCGCGCGGCCCGCCTCATCTTTCGCTTCGACGCCGACGACGGCGTCTCCGTCCATCAGCAGTTTCTTGGCGGCGACGCCTTCATGCACATCTGCGCCGTGTTCGGCGGCGTTGTTGAGCAGCATCCGGTCGAACGTGCTGCGAACGACCTGCCAGGTTTGAGCCGCCGGATGGTTGAGATGTTCAAAGAAATAAAACGGTTGGCTGATTTTGCCGCTTGCCGACGCAAACTGCACGCTGTGCTTCCTGATGAAGGACGAACGGTTCAGTTTTTCGACCATGCCGATGCGGTCAAGCGTGAAGTAGCAGTAGGGCAGCAACGATTCGCCGACGTGATAGCGGGGGAAGCGGTTCTTTTCGAGGATAGCCGTTTTGCGCCCGTGTTGAGCCAGCACCGCGGCGGCCGTCGAGCCGCATGGTCCGCCGCCGATGACAATCGCGTCGTATTGCAGTGTTTCAATCGTGCTCATGGCGGTTCATCATAGGCAGGATTTCGACGATGTCGGCGATGACGTCGCCGTCCGGCGTGCTCAGCACGTTCCGCCGTCCGTAGGGCCTGGCCCCGACAGGGAGGCGCAGGAAATCCTTGGTTTGAACGTCAGGCTGCAGTCGGAAATAGGCGCTGGGCTTTGACCGGAACGCGAGGCTGTGCGACGTGAGGATCGAGCCCAGCGGGCGTTCGCAAGCGATGACCTGACTCCGGGCCGGCTGAGGCAGAGCCTCAAGCCTGATCAGGATCGCGCCGAATTCCGCGATCGTCCCGTCCGCCTCCCCCACGAGCAGCACCCGTCGGCGGACATGAAGCGACTCGACGCGCTTTTCGATGACACGGAGCCGAAGCGGTTGTCCAATGAATCCTTCGAGGGTGGAGGTCATGTCCCGCGGATGAACAAGCAAATCCTGATAGGGCGGTGGGATCGAACTCGGCTCGACCGACTCACAATGCAACGGATCGCCGCCGAACGCGGTTAAAGGATCGAGGTCGAGCTGCTTGTTGCAGGCGGTTTCACACATCGGTTTCAGGCGTACCGCACGCCGCGGTGCTCCGGCAGGAAGAACGCGTGCAGCAGACGGTCCACCTGCAGCAGACCATCCCGCGTGAAAGTCAGTTGATCGTCATCGATCGACAGATGCCCGGACGCTTCATACTCGCGCAGCGTGTCGGCGAATCGTTCGAACGGGTCGATCCCGAACCGTTTGACAAAGGGGCCGCGTTCGATACGCCCGAGCTTGAGTTGAAGCACCCACTGCCGGACGAATAGTTCTTCGTCGTTCACCGGCAACGCGCGGTAGATCGGCGATTCGCTTCCCAGGACGGAGGAGACATAAGGCTCGATATCGTGGTGGTTCTGGTAATGCACGCCGCCGACGTGGCCGAAGCTCGACACCCCGACGGCGAGCATGTCCGCGCCGGCCCAGAGCTCGTCGCGGTACGCGAAGCGGACGCGTTTCGCGTCCTTCACCGCGGTGTAGGCGCTGCTGATCTCATAGCCGGCGGCCTCCATCGCCTCAAACGCTTCGCGGACCCACCGCCGCTTGGTGGACCAACCCGCGACCGGCGCGGCAAGCCGGCCTTCTTCTTTCATGCGCTTGTAGATCGTCGTGTTGAACGGCACCTCCATCTGGTAGATGGTGACCGCGTCCGGATCGAGCCGGAGCGTCTGGTCGATGCACCGCTTCCAATTGTCTTCGGTTTCGCCGAGCATCCCCGCGATCAGATCGACATTGATGTGCTCAAACCCTGCGTCACGAGCCCATTGATACGCGGCGTAGACCTGCTTCGAGCGATGGGCCCGGTTGTTGATTTCGAGGATGTTGTCATCAAAATTCTCGATGCCCAGGCTGAGCCGGGTAACGCCCATCTGCTTCAGGGCTGTGAGTTTTTTCGCGTTGAGCGTGCCCGGTTCACACTCGAATGCGACCTCATCGACCCCGTCCCACGGCAGCGAAGACTGCAGGCCTTCAAACAGGTAATGCAACTGTTTGTCAGAGAGGTACGAGGGGGTGCCTCCACCGAAATAAACAAACTTCAGCCTTCGGCCGTTCACGAACGGTTTCGACGCCAGCGAGGCGGTTTCGTCGATGACGGCGTCCATGTACCGGCGGATGTCGTCCTTGTTCTTATCGGTGTAAACGCGGAAATAGCAAAAGTGACAGCGCTTGCGGCAGAATGGGATGTGGACATACATCCCAAGCGTCACGTCTTCATCGCCGGGTTGGTCAAACCGATCGATGGCTGTCTGCGCATGGTCGGTGGACCACAGCGAAAATGGCGGGTAATTCGAGACAAAGTAGTTGCCCGCTTCGGTCTGTTCGCTGGCGCTGATGACGTCGAGGCGATGGTTGGCGTCATTGTCATTCATGGTCGTCACGCTCCCTCAGCCGCTCGCAGGGCGTACACGCGGCCATCTTCACTGGCGATTACGATCATGCCGTCGATGACCGCGGGCGACGCGGTCAGATTGCCGCCGATGTCATATGACCAGATCATTTGTCCGGATTCAAGATCAACGATGTAGAGCCGGCCGTCATTACTCCCCACGACGACGCGTTCCCCTGCGATGACCGGTGAGCTGTTGATCGCCCCCCGTGCCCGGAAGGCCCAGGCCGGTTCGCCTGTGGCGGCGTCTAGGCAGTAAAGACGTCGCGCCCCCGACCCCACGACCGCCTTGCCCTCGTGCAGCGCCGCGGATGAGACAAAGGGAAAATCCCGGTCGGTGAACGTCCAGTCTGTCTCCTGCTCGCGCAGGTCGATGCGGTAGAAGGCGTTGCGATGGTGCCCGACGTAGGCGTAGCCGTCCGCCGCCACGACGTTGCCCACGATCTCACCCTCGGTGTTCACCCGTCCGATGAGTTCTCCGTTGTCGAGCCGGAGCGTGTAGACATAGCCGTCGCACCCGCCGACGATCGCGAGTTGGCCGGCGATGGCCGGCGCGGCGTTGACGTAGCTGTCGGTTTCGTACTTCCATCGGGGTTGCCCCGTAGCGGCGTCGAAACAGTGGACGTGGTTATCGTAGCTGCCGACCAGAACGACGCCCGCGGGCGTGCCGTCGAGCGGCGTATGGTTGGCCGCTCCCGCGATGCGGCCGTCCGCCTCGGCGATCCACCGGGGGGCGCCGTCTTCGGCGTTCAAGGCGTAAAGCTTCATATCGTCGGAGCCGACGTAGATCGTGTCGCCGACGATCAGCGGCGCCGCTTCGATCGGGCCGGCGGTCTGGTGGGTCCAGACCGGTTCACCGCTGTCGAGGTCAAGACAATAGAGCTTGCCGTCGTCCGACCCGACATAGACTCGGCCGTCCTGGATGACGGCCGAGGACTTCACCGGCCCGCCGGTTTCAAAAGACCAAGCGAGGTTATATCGATCCGCGAGGTCGGCGTCCGCGACGCCGGTGTTCGCTCGGTCTCCGCGTGACATCGGCCAGTTCTCGGCGGCGATCGTCTGGCCCGCGAGGATGAACGCCGTGAGCAGCGCCATGTGTCGTTTATCAAAGAGCATCGGCCAATTATAGCCCTGCCGCTTGGTACAAACCGGCAAAATCCCGGGCCGCGACGGGGCGGGGATTGAAGCCGGCGGTCCACTGTTTCGCCGCGTTTTCTGCGAGTTTTTCGCCATCCGCGGGGTCCGCCCCCAACTCGGTCAGCGGCCCGCCGAGGCCGGATTCCATCAGGACCGCTTCGATCGTCTCCACCAGGCCGTTGACATCGCCGATCCCCGCGGCGTTGGCCAGTTCGGCGTACCGGTCCCGGGCGGCGGGATCGTGGGCGTTGAACCGCACGACGTGCGGCAGCATGACGCCGACCGCCCGGCCGTGGACCAGCCCGTAGTTGGCGGTGAGCGGGTTCGCCGCGGCGTGAGCGGCGCCAAGCATGCTGTTCTCGATCGCGAGCCCCGCCAGCGCGGCGCCGAGGAGCATGCCGCCGCGCGCTTCAAGATCACGGCCGTCGTTCAACACGCGCGGCAGATGATGCATCGTGAGCCGGAACGACTCTCTGGCGAACATCGATGAGACCGCGTGTCGCCGGGTGCAGACAAAGGATTCGACCGCATGGGCGATCGCGTCCACCCCGGTGCAGGCGGTGACCCACGGCGGCTGGGTCAGGGTCAACAAGGGGTCCAGAATGGCGATCCCGGCCGCCGCCTTCGGGTCGCCGCAGGCCATCTTCCGGTGGGTCTGAGCGTCGGCGATGAGTGCGAACGACTGGGTCTCACTCCCCGTCCCCGCCGTCGTCGGGATCGCGATCAGCGGAAGCATCGGCCTGGCCGCCTTGCCGACGCCCCAATAGTCCTGCATGCGACCGCCATTGGTCAGCAGGAAGTTACAGCCCTTGGCGGTGTCGAGCGAAGACCCGCCGCCCAGGCCGATGATGAGCCGCGGGTCGACATCACGGGCGACAGCAAGACACGCGTCAACGTCTTCGGTCGTCGGGTTTTCATGCGTCTGATCGAAGACGTGAACGTGGAGCCCGGCGTCCTGCAACGACGTCGTGACCAGTTCGGTATGACCGGCCGCGACGATGCCCGGGTCGGTGACCACCAGCACCGGCCCTTCCTCGGAAACCAACTCATGCGCCAACTCACCCGTGCGCGCTGCCGATCCCTCCCCGAATACCAGCCGCGTGCGCGGTGTGTGATCAAAGGCTTCCATCATGGTTCAGCTCATCCCGACCGATTCGGCCCTCTGAATCGCTCGGCGGCGATAGAGGAATTCGAACAGGTTCCCCTCGTGCGGCTGGTCCCACTCCACCCGGCTGGTCGGGACCGGGCCGAGGTTCAGCCGGTCGATATGCGGGTGGCCGATCGCCCGCTGCTGGAGAGCCGGGTCATGGGTGAGCACGGTGGCCGCGAGGGTGGGGCCGATCTGGTCGATCGCTTGATCGATCGGCGCCTCGATGACGCTGGCGTAAGGAAACAGAAACTCGGTGTTGGCCAAGGGGTGGTCAAGTGATTCGCAGCGGACGATGGTCGGGAGCAGGTAGTGCCGGCCGTCACGAACGACGAGGCGGTCCGGGCGCGTGAGCCGTCTTGCGCCGGGCGCCTGTAGTCCTTCGCGGATCATTTCGTCGATCCATTCAGCGAACATCGGGTTGGCGAACGCGCTCAGCCGGGCATCGGGATCGTCCGGGGTCCTCGGGTTAACCTTGTCCAGCCGCTCGGCCAGGGCCTCGGCGATCGCGTCGGCGTGTCTGGGCGTGAGGACGCAGGAGCAGTTGATGCAACTCCGCCCGCCGTTGTCGAGGATCGACGCCAGCATGACGTCCAGGTAATCTCGCCAATGGTCCGCCACGTCGTCCGCCAGGATGATTTTGCTGCGCCCGGTCCCGTGCGTTTCGACGCCCGGATTGTCGGCGTAACGCGAAGTGGTCTTGTCGTCGCCGAACACGATGCCCCGGCCGCACAGGGTGAGGATGCTGTCGGCCCCCTCATGGTCGGTGGGGTAAAAGCCGAATGCTTCGCGCGGGCAGCCCGCCTGGAGAAAAGCATGGATCAGACGCAGCGGCGTCCACGGCTCCTCCCGGCCAGGCTTGACGATCACCGGTGTCTTGAGCGCGATCGCGGGCAGCCAGATCGAATTCACGCCCGGCGAGTTGCTCGGCAGCACCACGCCCAATGCATCGGTCATCGCCGCGTAGCTGACCGGCACGCCCGCCTGCTCGCCAACCCCGTTATCGAGCGTCGAAAGGTCCAGCCCGCGCGTCAAGCCCCGCAGGACGCCTTCCATCCCGGTCAGCACGGTGTGGATCTTCGCCATGTTCCGACGGACCATGACGTGCGGCAGGCCGCTGGTGCGCGAGAGCAGTTGCACGTAACCGTCCGCCGACATCCCATCAAGCGTCGCCGACAGAAACAATTCGCCCGCGTCGCGGCAGACTTCGATCAATTGAGCGCAGGAGCATGCGTTCAACGCCGCTTTCGCCTCCCGCGCCTTGAGGACATCGCGCCGCACCAGCCCGTTGTTCGCCTGGCTGACCAACGCCAGCGTGTCGCCGGTCCGGGGGTCGACCACCGGGAGGGTGTCGAGGCTCGGATACGCTTCGCCGAGACGCAGGACAGGGATGTCGTACACCATCAGTAGACGCCTTCCACGGTCTTCTTGGTTTCGGACCCCAACGGCCGCACGTCGCCGACGCCGTCCCACGGCAGGGCGTCGAACGGCTCGCGGCGGATCGCTTCGTCCCGTTCGAGGAACCGCGGCATGAAGAACTCGCGCGTCAGCGTGGTCAGCTCCACCCGGCCCCATTGGCCGTAATCCACGACGCGGTCCGGCTCGTCCGGGTTCACCACCCGCAGGACCGCTCGCGGCTCGGGGGCGTGATAGGTGAGGCGATAGCCGTTTTCAGACGACACCGGCTGAGCAATGGCCAGGCCCATCAGCGTGTTGCCGTAGGTCGCCGCGAGGGCTGCCTTCTCCTCGAGCACTTCCTCGTACAGGAAACGGATGACCTGCGGGGTCATCGAGGTGCCGCCGCAGAAGACGCCGGTGATCCCCGCTCCGGTAACGCTGATGCGCTCGCCCAGCGCCTCCAGCAACCTCGGGGTGGTGAACAGGCAGCCGATCTCCCGGTGCTTGAGGATCGTGACCGCTTGGTCGATGACGTGCTGCATGTAGGCTTTGGCGATGCGCGGCTCTCCGTCCGTGATCGCTTTCTTCACGAACCGCGGGTCAAGGTCGATGAAATAGCACGGCCCGCCGCGGACGTTCGCCAGGTGTTCGATCGCCAGCCGCAGCCGTCGCGGCCCGGTCGGCCCGAGCATCAGCCACGCCGCGCCGCGGGGGAACCGGCCCGGGAAGAACTCGTCGATCCGCTCACTGAACTCCGAGTAATCCGTGAGGTGGTCGTCCCAACTCAGCCGCTGCTTGGGCATGCCGGTCGTGCCGCCGGTTTCGAAGATTTTGAACGGCCGATCCCGATAGGCGCGCGGGACCCACCGCTCATGCGGTTCACGGCGCAGCCATTCGTCCTCAAACCGAGGCAGGATCGCCAGACCGTCAAACCCCCGCACCGCGTCCGGCACGTTGATCCCTTCGGCGTCAGCCCAGTCCAGCCAGAACGGCGTGCCGGTCTCGGGTGAGAAGTGCCACGCGACCATCTCCCGCACATGGGCGTCTCGTGCGGCGGCGGCTTGGGCAACCTGGTCTTGCGTGGCGATCAAGTCGGCATGCCTTTCAATGCCTTGGGGAAGAAACGTTGAATCGTAGCCGCGCTCGGCGGCGAGGTCGCCAGGGACACCAGGACGAGGATCGCCAGACACGCCGTGAACATCACCGCCACCGGCATGAGCCCGTCATGTTGATCATCCGTGCTCAGCCATTCGGTGAACAGCAGCATCTCTCCGCCGTAACCCGACATCCGGAACAGCACGAACCACACCACGGCCGTGACGATCACCGCCGCGTAGATCCCCGCCTTGGTGGCCCGGCGCCAGTATACCGCCGCAAACACCACCGGGAACAGCGCCCCGAACCCGCTGAAACACCACACCGCCAGGGGGAAGATCGCCCGCCCGGCGGCGAACAGCGAAATCACGTAAGTGACCGCCACCACCCCGATGACAAAGCCCCGGCCGATCCACAGCTTCTGCTTGTCGCTGAACCGGTCTTCACCCACCGCATGGACCACGATGTCGTTGGTGAACATCGTGCCGACGCACATGAACTGCGAGTCGAGCGAGCTCATGATCGCCGCGAGGATGCCGGCCGTCAGCAGCCCCATGAGCCAGGGGTCCTGCAGCAGCCGGCCGACCATCGCCCCCAGCACCGTGTTCTGTCTCTCCTCGGGCACGCCCAGCGGCATGCCCGCCGCCCAGATGCCGATGAGGATGCACGGCACCCAGACCACCATGATGAACACGGGGTGGGCGATCACGGTCAGGCGGAACGCCTTGGCCGAGCGGGCGGTCAGCCAGTTCTGGAACAGGTGGGGGAACATACCGACCGAGAGCGGGATGAAGCAGTACGTGAAGAACTGGATCTTCCCGATCTCGTGTTGGCGGGCGAGCTTGTTGGGGTCGTTGGCGGCGACGGCCTCGCTCGCCGCCGCCAGGCCGCCCAGCGCCCGGGCGACCAGCACGAACGCGATGATGCCGGTCGTCATGAAAACGAGCGTCTGGAACGTGTTGGCCCACGCCGCGCCGCGCACGCCGCTGAGGAACACATACAACAGCACCACCGCGCACACCGCCGCGCCGGTCAGCCAGGCGGGCACGGCGCCGTTCTCAAACGTGTCGGGGAACATCCCCCGTGTGACCCCCGACACCACCGCGCCGGCGCCCAGGACCCCGATCAGCAGATACGGCACCACCAGCCCGACCAGGATGGGGAACAGCAGGTAACCGAGTTTGCTCGATTCAAACCGGGCGCGGAAGTACTGGCACTGGGTGACGTAACCGTATCGCTTGCCGACCGCCCACAGCTTGATGCCGACCAGGAAGAACACCGCCGAGTGGATCAGCCCGGACCAGCTCGCCATCAGGCCGTACGTGCCGATCCCGTCGGCGTACGCCTTGCCCGTCGAGCCGACCAGCGCGAACGCCGTCATCGTCGTCCCGAACACGCTCATCAACAGCACGAACGGCCCGATGCTGCGCGACGCCACGAAATAATCGCTGCTCGTGCCCCGGAAGAACCGGCTGCAGATGACGCCCAGAATCAGCAGCAGAAAGAGGTACGCCCCGACGACGTACAGCGGGATCAAACTCATCCGGCCCGCTCCCCGGCTCCGCCCGCCGCTTCAGGACCATCCGCGTCGCCCTCTTGCTCGGCCCAGGCTTCCACCGTGTCCGGCCATGCGAATTTCACCGCCAGCGCCCACACCCCCGCCGCCGCGATCGAGAAGCCGATGTGGTACGCCAGCCCGATGGGCAGGAAGCCGAAAAGCAATGTCCGATCGTCCCAGTACCAGAAGTCTTGATGCAGGACGAAGAGCAGCGCGACAAGGAGCCAGACGACGGTTCTCATGACGGATCAGTCAGCTTCGGGGCCGATCGCGAACAGGTGGGTCTGCGTCGCGATGTAGAGCACGCCGTTGGCGTAGACCGGTGAGGCGTAGATCGGCGCGTTGAACTCGATCTCCGCGAGGACTTCCATCTCCTTGCCCGTTTTCAGGATCGTGAGGAAACCGTCCTCATTGCCGATGAACACCTTGCCGTCGGCGACCAGCGTCGACCCCCAGATGTGCGCCAGCGTGTCGTGCGTCCAGTACAGTTCGCCCGTCTCGGCGTCGAGGCAGTGCACGTTGCCGGAGTAGTCCGCCACGTAAACCAGCCCGTCGTGCACCGACGCGGTGGAGATCGATCGGTCGACCCCCTTGAACTGCCAGATGATCGCCGAGTCGGTCACGTCGCCGGTCTGGTTTGGGTCGATGCAGGTGAGCGCCCCGACCCCTTCGCCGTGTTCGGGGTCCTGGCCGATGCTGATGTACACCTTGTCATCGTAGATGACGGGGGTGGAGATGATTTCACTCGGCCCGGGCGCGGTGGCGTACTTGATCGGGTTGCCGTCCGCGTCGAAGCGGTATTCGGGGGGATTGCAGTCGACCCGCCACAACTCGGGGAGGATCAGGAAGCCGTCCTCATCGGGCTTCGGCTCCACGCCGAAGCCGTAGGTGTAGCCATCGCCGGCCCCGAAGATCACCATCGGCCGGCCTTCGGATTCGACGTAGGACGGGCTCGACCAGTTGCAGTGCATCACCCGCTGGCTGATCCCTGCGCCTTCCTCGCCGGCCAGCTCGCCGGTGTGCTTGTTCAGCGCGATCATCGCCGGCGCCAGCGGGCTGGGGATATTGATGTGCGACCAGTCCACCCCGTTGCTCGTCGCCACGTACACCATATCCCCCACCACCAGTGGCGACGTGCTGGTCACGTTGTGCGGGAAGATGCCCAACTCCTCCCGCATGTCGTACCGCCAGAGGATGTCGGCGTCGGTCTCACCCAACTCGATCGGCGGCCGGCCCGCGCCCGCGAGGTACGCGCCCTCCTCCTGCATGCCTTGATTGCCGTTGCGCATCCCCTCGGCGTCGAGGCAGACCACGTCGCAGAGGTTGGTCACGATGTAGACCCGGTCGCCGTCGACCGCCGCCGACGAGCAGATGCCCAGGAACTCCCAGTCGCTGACCTTGCCGGCGCCGAGCTTGGGCACGTTGAGCTGCCAGATCAGCTCGCCCGTCTTTTCATCCAGGCAGTACAACGCGGATCGGTCGCCCTTGTACTTGGGGTCGCGCGGCGATCCGTTGTTGGTGCCGACGTAGACCTTGCCGTTCGCGATCGTCGGGTTGCCGTAGGTCTGGCTGCCGAGCTTGGCAATCCACCTGACGCCCTTGGTGGTCGTCGGATCGATCTGATCGCCCCGCCCGACGATATGGCCGGGCTCAAAGTCGACCGCGATCGGGCCGGCGTCCGGGGCGACCATATTCCGGCTGGGCGTTCGGCCCCACATCGGCCAGTCGGCGGCGACGGCCGACAGCCCGTCCGCGAGCAGCCCGCAACCTGCCAGCAGGCACGGAAGAACCAGGGGTGTCTTACTCATTGGGCGTGACCTTGACGTTATCAATGTAAACCGGAAGCCGGCTTTGGGGTGAGAAGCCGAAGAGGCCCGGACTGCCTTCGCGGTGGATGTTAGGCGTCTGGACTTCGATGGTCCACGATCCGGGTTCGGGCTGACCCCGCTCCCACGCCTTGGCCTTGACCACGCCGCTGCCGTCGTCATGAGCCTCGACCGTCGCCTTGAGGGTGTACCACGTCTTGGGCTTCCACCGGAAGGGGACCGAGACCTTGAGCCGTTCGTGGTTGGAGCTGACCTCGAGCACCTGCGCGTTGCCGATCAGCGCGACGATGTAGCGTTGGACGATCACCCCGCCGGCCGACATCATCCGCCGGTTGCCGTCACTCATGATGTCCGCCTGGACCGTGTAATCCCGGTCATCGGGGTGGCCGGTGAAGATCATCGACCGCTGAAACAGGACCCGGTCGAGCGTTTTGGCCAGCACCTGGTTGCCGGGGTCGGTCGGGTCCTCGCGGATCTCCCATTTCAGCCTCGCCCCGATCCACGGCAGGGGCGGGTAGGCGAACGCCTGCCCCGCCCGGTTTGTTTCGGTCAGTTCGATGGACCCGAAATCCTCTTCATAAGGCGGCGAGGGAAGCACGCGGCCTCGGATGGTTCCCGATACGTCGCCCGCTTCCGCCTTGAACGCCCCCGCCGACGGCGCCGACTCATCCGACGCAGTCAGTTGACCGTCGCGGAACGAGGCGTCCATCCGGCTCTTCACCCTCGCGTTCGGGGGAACGAAGCTGCTCCACGTTGCGGCGACATCGTCCGTGACCGGTCGGCCCGTGGCGGAGACGCCCTCGACCTCGAACGACACGGATTCGCCCGGCCGCAGCAGCACCTCCGCGGGCAGCGCCCGCAGCGCCGCGAGGTCGCCCGCTTCGCCGCCGTTCCGCCCCGGCTCGGGCCAGCTCGCCGGCGGGTCGCCGTCGCTGCCCGTGCCGATCGCGTAGAGCTTCTTGGTGGTGTGGACAAACACCGTCCCGTTCCACACCGCGGGCGAACCGATGCACAACCCGTCGAGTTCGATCCGCTGCAGGATTTCAGCGCCGTCATCACCCGGCTTGAGGATCACCAGCCCGTCATGCCACATCGGCACATAGAGCTTGCCGTCGGCGTACACCGGCGAAGCGTGCAACTGATCGACGCCCAGCTTCTTCACCCAGAGCGTCTTGCCGGTGTCGGCGTCGATGCAGACCAGGCGCCCGTCGATCGTGCATTGATACACCCGGTCGCCCACCAGCGTCGGCGAACTGGTGAACATGCTCACATCGTCGTTCCGCCACGCCACGACCGAGTCGTCCAGCACCGCGGGGCTTGCGTCGGCGTCGGCCGCGGCCTTCATCGCATCGTCGAGCTTGATCGCCACCATCTGCCCCCGGCCGGTGTCGCCCACATTCTCCTTGCCGTGCACCTCGATCAGCAGATCGCCGGCCGGTCTTCGATAGATCACCGGCGACGAGTTCACACCCCCCAGCGCAAACTGATAACGCCACAGCGGCCGGCCGTTCAGGGCGTTCACCGCCACGATGTTGCCGCACCCCGTGCCGGCGTAGAACATGCGCCGGCCGTCGCGCATCTCGAAGATCGGCGTCGAGAACGAGCTGTCCTTCAGGTACGGCGGCCCGACGCCGGGCGTGCTCGACCAGACCAGCCGGCCGGTGTTCTTGTCGAAGGCGTAGAACCGGTTGCGGGCCGGCCCTTCGCGCCCCCAGTTCGAGGTGATGGCGTTGATGATCACCAGGTCGCCTTCGAGGATCGGCGACCCGGTCCGGCCGTTGGGGAACGTGATCCGGCCGTACTCCTCCATCATCGACACGCGCCACAACTCGCCGCCGTCACGGTCGAAGCAGACCACCAGGCCGGGGCTGGTGTGCAGGTACACGTTGCCGGTCTCGGGATCGACCGACGGGGCGCCGATGGCGTATCGGTTGTAGATGATGTCGGAGATGAAGTCGGCGAAGCCGCGCTCCCAGAGCATTTCGCCGGATTTCGGGTCGACGCAGACGAGGACTTCTTTCAGCTCAGCCTCTTCGCCGCGGTAGCCGACCACGAACAGGCGGTCGCCGTCGGTGTAACGGGCGATAACGGGCGTGCCCCGCCCGGGCAGGTCGATCGACCAGAGGTCGTGATCGCCGCCGGCTTCCCATCGATCGGGCAGTCCGGTCTCGGTGGAGGTCCCGTCCTGCTGCGGGCCGCGCCACTCGAGCCAGCCCGTCTCGACCACACGCTGAGCTTCCGCCGTCCCGGTCAGGCAAATCGAGAGGGCAAAGCCGGCCAGCACCCACGCACGATCCCACATGGCGTCACCTTTCCTCGTCGAGGATTTAAGGCCGTATTGTAGCACGCCCGCTCGGGGGAGACGCCGGGGCTATAATCCGTGGGCAATTTTACGGACGCCGCGTCACTGGGAGATCTGAACCTGATGAACTGCTCACGCCGGGCCGCGTTCACGTTGATCGAACTGCTCGTGGTGATCGCGATCATCGCGCTTCTCATCGGGATCCTGCTGCCGGCGCTCGGCGCCGCCCGCGCGACCGCCCGCCAGGCCGTCTGCCTCAGCAACCAGCGCCAGATGGGCATCGCGATCCACGCCTACGCGAATGATTTTGATCGGTCGATCCCGTATATGGATGCGGCGACCGCGAATAACCTGAGTTTTGTTGTCATTGATGGTCAAGTGACTAGCTTTATTTCCCTCCCTGGGAGTCAGCCATATGGGCTTGGACTTATGATTGATCCGTATTTGAGTGATGTGCCCGAAGTGTTGTTCTGTCCCGGTGCAGACAACGTTGATGTTGAAGAGGAACTGGCCCATTTCACAGATGGCACTGACCGCTCTGTTACTAGCTACTACTACCGACATGGTTCAGGCTTCACTTTCCCTTCGCCATCAACGCCTGAACCGCAATTTAACTTAGATGATTTAGGCTTAAATCGTAATGACGATCGTCTTACGGCTTTAGTCATCGATCAGCATTATGACTTAGCGGCCGCACCCGAACAGAGCCGTTCTAATCACAACGGGGATGTCGCCAACACATTGTTCTATGACGGTCACGGCCGTTCATTCGATAATCGCGATGAGCAATTTACGGTGAATGGCACGGGCGGTTTGGGAGATTTGGACGCCATCCTTGTGGTGTTTGAAACCGCTGATACAGCCGAATAAAACAGAATGTGTCGTTCCACTGCGAATAGCCGGGCCGCTACGCGGCCCTGGTCTGACCAGGCGGGCGTAGCCCGCCGGCTATGTATTCATGTCATTCACTCCGCTTTGATGCACCAGAGCTTGTTGAACCCGCGGACCAGCATCTGGTTATCGACAAAGACCGGGCAGCTTCGATATCCGTCGAGTTTATTTCTGGCCACCTCCTCGTACGACCGTCCGGGCTGGAGCACCAGCGTGACGCCGTTCTCGGCGCCGACGTAGATCAGCCCGCCGGCCATGGCGACGGAGGGGTAGGCGCTGTTGGGCATCGGCCCGCCGAGGTCGAGTTTCTTCTCGTACGCCACCTTGCCGGTCGCCGCGTCCATGACGGTGAATTCTTCCTTCCGCGACACGGTGTAGATCAAGCCGTCATGAATGACCGGCGACGCGTAATGCCGATCGCCCTTGATCGACGCCGACCACAACGGCTCGGCCCGGATCACGCCGCCTTCGTTTTCAAGCTTGAACGCCTTGGCGTTCTTCTCGATGAAGTACAGCACGCCGTCGACGTACACCGGGGCGCAATAGGTGAGCGAGGTGTTGAGCTTGGTGAGGGTCCGGCCGTCGGCGGGGTTGATCAGGGCGCCGCTCGGGCTGGCGATCACGGGGACACCGTCGACCTCGATGGCGATCGGCGAGCCAAACTTCTGACCGACCGCGGTGCGCCACAGCTCCTCCCCGGTCCGGGCGTCGAGCCCGATCAGGTCATCGAACTGTACGACCAGCACCCCGTCGACCAGCGCGGGTGACGAGCTGTGCCCCCATTTGTGGGACGGCTGATCGACCTGGCGGATCCACCGCCGGTCGCCGTCGAGGTCATAGGCCGCGGCCACGCCGTTGCCGAACACCGCATAGACGTGCTTACCGTCCGCGACCGGCGTGCAGCTTGAGTAGCCGTTGGCGTTGTGAGCGGGCGGCAGCCGATGGGCGGCCAGTGGGGCGAGCTGCCGCTCCAGCTCCGCAACATGCTTTGCGAGCGTTTGCTGCTCCGCTTTCGCTTCCGCGTTGTTGGGCTGGCGCCGCAGGATCCGGCGTAGCCGAGAGAGCCGGCTCTGACCCTGCCGCAACTCCTTCATCTGATCCGTCGCCGCGTCGAGCTGTTGCCGAACGCGCTGCGCTTCATCGTCACTCAGAAGCTCGACCGTGCTGTTGTCACGCTCCCAGAGAATTTCGCCGTCCGACAGCCGGACGCAAAGCAGTGTCGTCGGCTCGGCGCAGACAAAAACACGGTCGCCCGCCACCACAGGCGTGCTGTTGCTCCAGTCCGGCATCGGGGTCGCCCAGGCGACGTTGCGGGTCGGCGACCAGTGCGCCGGGGCAGCGGCGTCGGGGTACATCCCCGTCCCGTCGGTGCGCCAGCCCACGGTTTCCGCATCGACGGCCGCGCCGTTCAACGCCGCCGCGATCACCGCCCCGATCACCCAACGCGTCGCATTCATCGTGTTTGCTCCATGTGGCCGGCTGCCCCGCCGTTCGATCCGGCGCCGCGAGTCGAGATCACCGGCTCACATCCAGACAGACGAGTTGCCCTTTGGCTGACCGGCAATAGATGCGCCCGTCCGCCAGCACCGGCATGACCCAGTTTTTACCGCTGTTGAGCACCCTCGCCCGTGAGATCTCCGAAAACCGTTGCGGCGTGGCTTGAGCGATTACCAGTTGGCCGTTTTCACTGAGGATGATCAGCTTCCCGTCCGCGGCGATCAGGCTACCCAACCCCAGGCCGCGCTGTGCCCACATACGCCGGCCCGTGGCGAAGTCCACGCACTTGAGCTGCGATTCATCGAACCCGTAAAGGTATCCGTCGATCAGCACACTCGTCGCCAGCTTGTTGCGCATCTCGCGGCTTTCCCAGAGCACCTTGAGGCCCTGGGGGGTGAGTTCCAGAGCGGCCGCGCCGGTGTTGTAGCCCGTCGAGACGAAGAAGCGGTTGCCGCGGACGATCGGGGTCGTGGCGTTGACGCCGTAGCTGGTTTTCCATCGGTGGGAGGCAACTTCACGTCCGGTCTGGGCGTCGAGGATCACCAGGCCGTATTCGGGGAAGCAGGCCAGAAGCCGACGGCCGTCGAGGGTGAACGGCACGGGGGTGGAATACGCGGGGCCGTAGTCTTTGGTCCGCCAGCGCAGGTCGCCGGTGGCGGCGTCGAACGCGGCGATCACGCCCACGTCGATAAAGAGTGTCTCGCCATCGATCGTGGGTGAGCCGGTGAACGCCCATCGCGGCTGGCTGACGCCGAAGTCCCGCATCAGGCTTTTCCGCCAGTTCAACTGGCCGGTCTGACTGTCCAGGCAGATCAGGTCCGCCTCACGGCTGAGCAGGAACACGCGCCCGTTGCCGACGGCCGGCGTCGATCCCGGGCCGCCTTCATGCATGTTGTTGTAGCGTTTCATTGGGCTGCGGTGCGTCCAGACGGTCTGACCGGTCGCGGCGTCTAGGCAGTGCAGGGTGTCCTGGCCGTCGCGCCAACCGGCGATGTAAACGCGGCCGTCTTTCACCGAAGCTGCGCTGTAGCCGATGCCGATCTCTTTCTCCCAGAGGACGCGCGGCCCGTCCTCGCCGAACCGTGGCGACCACCCTTCTTCCTGCGAGACGCCGCTCTGCTGCGGCCCCCGCCAGTTCGGCCAGTCCGACGCGTAAGCGATCGCCGGCGCCGCCAGCATCACCATCCAAAGGCCGTGCCGTGCTATCCGCCTCATATTCGTTTCTCCGTGATGAGTATTCAGAAGCCGCCGTCGCCCCCCTCCCCGCATCAGTGTACGCACGCCCGACCGCCCCGACCACTATTTCGCATACAGCCCACAGGGCCGGGCTGGCGCCGTATGCATTCAGGCTCCTCCGAGGCGTTCGCGGATCAACGCCGCCACGTCGGGCTGCTGGCAGTATTCGCACCAACCCAGGGCGTCGCCGTCGTACTTGCCGTCGCGGATCGACGGGTCGGCCCCGGCGTCCAGCAGCAGGCGGGCGATCTCGACCAGCCCGTGTTCGCAGCAGACATGGAGGGCGGTCATGTCGCAGTCCCAGAGCACCCGCCTGGCATTGACCGCGACGCCGTGGCCGATCAGCCACCGCACCGCGTCGGTTTTGCGCCGGGCGGCGGAGAGGTGCAGGGCGATCGTGTCCCGCCCGTCGGGCCCGATCCGCGCCGGGTCGTCGCGCACGAGCTTTTCCGCGGCGTCGTAGCGGCCGAGGCTCAGCGCGCTGAGCAGGTCGAGCCCGGCGCCGGCCTCGCTGAGCATGGTCACGATCGCGGGGTCGACGCCGTCGTTGGACGCGTAGGTCATCGGCGCAGCCCCCGCGGCGTCGGGCCGGGTCGCGTCCGCGCCCAGGTCGAGCAGGAGCCGGACGATCCGCGGGCGGTTGCAGTGGACCGCGTGGTGAAGGGGCAGGCGGCGGTGCTCGTTACGGCTCATCTGCTTGGTCAGCAGCGCCGGGTCGGCCTCGATCATCCGGCGCACGTCGTCGACGCGGTCGAGCGCGATCGCGCTGAAAAGATGCAGCCTTGCGCCCCGGCTCAACAGGTCGTCGGCCACGTCTTGCCGGACGTGGTCGAAGCACGTCGCCCATCCGAGCACGCCCAGTTCGTGGTCGTCGCCGTCGCCGTGCACGTCGCCGCCGGCCTCGGCCAGGCGCTGGACGACGTCGAGCCGGCCTTCGGCGGCGGCGAAGTGCATCGCGTAAGCGTTGTCCATCTTGTCGCGGGTGTTGACGTCGAAGCCGCGGCCCAACAGTTCGTCGACAACGTTCAGATGGCCTTCCGCTGCGGCGAGGTGCAGCAGGGGCTGATCCCACTGACCGCCGACCGCGTCGATCGAGGCCGGGTGAAGATCAAGCACGTGCTTGAGCATCGCTGCATCACCGCGCAAGGCGGCGCGCACCGCGAGGCGGCGCCAAGCCTCCTCTTCAAGCCGGGCCACGCCGCCGTGTTCTCGCAACGCGTCGATGACCCGCTCGAACCGACGGGGCGTCGGCTCCTGTTCCGTGAGCGCGAGCCATGTCTCCAAAGCGAGGTCGAGCGGCGTCTTGCCGTCGGCGTCTTGCACATTGGCGTCTGCGCCGGCGTCGAGCAGCACCCGGGCGACGCCGGAGGCGTCTTCGGTGTAGTTCATCATGGAGCAGGCGTGCAGCGCGGTGCGTCGCCGGGCCCCGGCAGGGGCATTGACGTCGACGCCCAGGCCGACCAGCTGCGCCGCCAACTCGGTGCGTCCGGTCTGCGCCGCGGGCCAGAGCGTCTCGGACGCGTCGAGCGCGGCGCCTCGCTCGGCCAGGAGGCGGATCACGTCAAAGCGCCCGCCGAACGCCGCCCAGCCGACCGGGGAGAGGTGGGTCGATCCGTCGTTGGCCAGGGCGGGGTCGCGGTCGAGCCAGCCGCGGACGACGTCGATCTCGCCGCAGATCGCCGCCGAGCAGATGTCGACGGTCGCCCCGTGTTCGCGGAGCAGGGTTTCGATATCGAAGCGTCCGAGTTCGAGCGAATCGTGCAGCGGCGTGCGGCCGTCGGCGTTGCGCAGGTCGGGGTCGGCGCCGCGCTGCAGCAGGAGCCGGGCCGCTTCGCTTTGATTCTCCGCCACCGCCACGTGCAGCAGGCGCATCGCGCGGGTGTCGGTCGGGATCGCCCGGACCTCACGGTCCTCGACCGCGGCGTTGACCAGCGTGGGGTCGTCATCGATCAGGCGGTTGAGCGTGTCGAGATCGCCGTTTTGAACAGCCCCGACCGCGCCGGCGGCTTGGGAGGACCGGTCGACCTGGGCTTTCAGCGCCCGCCAGCTGGTGAAGCCGTACTCCTTCGCCAGGGCGTACTGCGCATCGGCGAGCCGGGCGGTGGGGTCGGTGCGGCGCAGCGCCTGGAGGCGCTTTTTGGCCTGGTTTTTCAAGTGTTCAAGGTCGGGGCGCAAGGGCAGGGGCTTGACGCCTCGCGGCGCCGACGCAGACGAACCATCAGACTGGGCCATGGGTGCATACCTTCCTTCCGTCATCGCCCGGGGTCCGCAGGTTCGGGCTGGAAGTCAGGCTATGTCAGGAACGAGACGAGCGGGATGATCCCTCTACGCGGACAGTCGGCTGCTCGATCAGCCATCATCAACGTATCAAGCGCGGCGCGGGCCGGCAAGACCCGCGCCGCGGATTTGTCGGTCAGTCCTCCGCCAACGGCTCGCCGTCGGATTCGCCGGTGGTGTTGGACGACATCCGGAAACGGTGGCCGTCAGGGTCGGCGACGTTCATCTCCCGGCAGCCCCAGGGGAAGTTCTTGGGCGCCTGCCTGATGATCGCCCCGCGGCGTTGGTATTCGTCGTGCAGCGCGTCCACGTCTTCGACCCAGATTGACATCCACGTGCCGGACCCGCCCTGGCCGTCGCGGCAGAGGAAGATGGTCACCTCTCCGCGCGACACCGAGGCGAAACCGACCGGATCGTCCCAGTCCCAGTCTTTGTGGAAGCCGAGTTGGTCGACGTAGTACGCGATGCTGGCCTCAACGTCTTTGACGTTGAGGATCGGCGTGACGCCGGTGAAGGGGATGTTCTGCTCGATGTACATATCGAGTTGGACGCCATGCTTCTCGAAACGCCTGACGGCCTCGGCGTCGTCTTTCGCCATGGCGATCTGTAGCGCCGTCTGCTGGTTCTTGTCGGTCAGGTACGCGTCGGCGCCCAGGTCGAGCAGCAGGTCGATCATGTCGTGTTGCTGCTTCAACACCGCGAGGTGAAGCGGGGTGCGGTGCTGCTCCCAGCGCGCCATCGTTCGGGTAAGCGAGGTGGGGTCCTGCTCGACCACGCGGCGGACCGCGTCGGCGTCGCCCATCGCGACGGCGGAGAAGATGTGGTGTCGGGCTCCCCGCGACAGGAGGAACTCGGCGACGTCCGTGCGGGTCAGCGCGAAGCAGGTCGCCCAGCCGAGCACGCCCAGGCCGTGGGTGTCGCCCCCGCCGCGCACGTCTCCGCCGGCGTCGATGAGCATCTTGACGATCTCGAGGAAACCGAGCTCGGCGGCGAAGTGGGCGGGGTAGGCGTGGTCGCCGCGGTCGCGGGCGTTGGGGTTCGCGCCGCGGTCCAGCAGCAGCCGGGCGATGTCGGCCTGCCCTTTCCACGCGGCCAGATGCAGGGCGGTGCGGTTGTGGGTTTCGACCGCCGCATGCACGAGCGACGGGTCGCGGTCCACCGCGTCGCGCACCGCGTCGAGGTCGCCGCGGTTGATGGCCGCGACCAACGGCCGGTAGTGATCCACGTTCACCTCATCGACCCGGGCTTTGAGCGCCCGCCAGCTGGCGAAGCCGTGGTCGCGGGCCACGGCCAACTGGGCGTCCGCCAGCTTGGCGCCGGGCTTGTCGCGGCGCAGCTCGTCGAGCCGGTCCTTCGCGAGTTTACGGAGGTATTCGAGAGACGGCCGCTCCGGCAGCGGCATAGACGGGGGGACAGGCTTCTCAGCCATGGCGCACCTTCCTTCCAGCAGCGCCCGGCGTCCGCGTCTCTCGGGCTTGGAAGTCAGGTGGATGTCAGATGCAACAGGGCAGGCGGGTTCAACCCTTTACGCGGACCGTCGGCCGCCTGCAACGGCCGACCCGAGTCTATCACCCCGCCAGGGATTTATGCAACCATCCATTTGCCCGCCCTCCATTTCGGCGGGACAATGGCGTTGATGTTTGAACCCCGGGACGCCCCCCCACCGACCACCCAGACCGTGGAGCCGGGCCCGAATCGATGGTGGGCGTTGGCGATCCTCGCCCTCATCACGGCCGCCGGGGGCGCGTTGCGTTTCTTCTGGCTCGACCGGCCGGTGCTCTGGTGGGACGAGGTCGCCACCTACTCCCGCGTCACCGGCACGTTCGAGACGCTCATGGGCATCCTGCAGGAGCAGGGGTTTGTCCCCGGGCACTACATCGCGTATTGGGCGCTGGGCAAGGTGACGCTGCTGGACGCGTGGTCGATGCGGCTGATCCCCGCGGTCGCGGGCACGCTGTTCATCCCGGCGATGTACTTCCTCGCCCGGCAGATGTTCGATCGGCGGGTCGCGCTGGTCGCCGCCGGGTTCGGGGCGGCGTCGGCGTACGCGCTGACCTACTCACGCGACGCCAAGATGTATATGGCGACCTGGCTCTTCGTGACCGTCAGCGTCGCGTGCCTGCTGCACTTCCTCCGCAGCAAGCGCAAACTCATGCTGCTGGGATGGGTGGGGTCGGGCGTCCTGGCGGTGATGTTTCACGCCACCGCGATCATCGTCATCGCCCTGACGCCGCTGATGGTCCCGGCGATGGGCCGGCAGCTGCGTAAACGTGACCCGGTCTACCTCGTGGTGGGGCTGGTGCTGATTTTCGCGGGGCCGGCCTGGTACTACTTTTTCTACAACAGCTACATCGCCCGCACCGGGATCGTCGCGGCGCCGACCGCGACCGAGCTGGACGATCGTGAAAGGACCCGGTGGAACAACAGCGGCCTGCAGTGGGTCGAGGAGCACAACCGCGGCTGGACCGGCCCGGGGCTGACGCTCAACTCCGCCGCCGGCTACCTTTTGGGGCTGCAGTGGCCGGGGGATCGCCACACGCCTGATCCGCGCGGGTTTGATCGCGAGTTGCCTCCCTGGATCCGGCCCGCGACGTCGGCGGCGATGGGGGTGGTCGTCGGGCTGCTTGCGCTGGGCGCCTTGCCGTGGTTGGGGCTGAGCCGCCGGCGGGCCGAGACCCCGGATGACGCTCAGCAAACGCCCGACCTTGACCCGCGTCCGCCCACCCCCGGTCCCGGGGCGCTGCCTGTTCCGTGGTATCGCAGCGCGTGGTGGCTGGGGCTGTGGCTCGTGCTGCCGACCTACGGCATGGTTTACTGCCGCTCGTTTGCAGACTTTCAGACGCCCGGGGACTGGCTGATCGCCGCCTGGGGGCTGCTGGGCGCGTGGTGGCTGCTGGCGTTGGCGCTGATGGCGGCGTTGGGCGCGGCGCTCGCGCGTTGGCGGTGGGCCGCGATCGTCGTGGCTTCAGGGTTGGGCCTGGCGGTGGCGGCGACCTTAACCCTCGCGGCGGTTCAGGGCGGGGTGCGCTGGTTGCCGGCCTGGGGCGAAGTCCTGGCGCAGCCGTACCTGCTCTGGCCGGTGATCGTGGCGGGCCCGGCGGTGTTGTGGGCGTTCAGCGCGTTGACCCTGAAGGGCCGGCTGATCAAGACCGCACAGCTGCTGGCGTTGATCGTTTTGATGTTGGGGCTGTGTCAACTCGCGGCGGAGGGCTGGAAGTTCTTGTGGGCGCGTCACGCCGCGGAGCATCCGGATCAGCCGTGGGTGTCGATCTGGATGCCGCGGTATCTGGGGATCGTGCTGCCGGCGGTGCTGGCGGCGAGCGCCGCACTGCTGATGCGGTTGCCCACGCGTTGGTTGAGGTGGTCCGCGATCGGGCTGGTGATCGCATTGAATCTCACCCAGGGCCTGGCTCGGATCGTTCTGGACACCGAGCCCCCGGTGGACGCGGTCGCCCGGGACGTCTGGGCGGCCCGGGGCGACGAGGCGCCGATGCTGATGGCGTTGAACCTGCGCGACGACGGCGGCCGGTCGAACAACTGGTTCCGGCATTGGAGACCGAATTTTTACCTTTACGCCGAGGCGGGCTACGCCGACGACACCGACCGGTATCGGAGAGGTCAGATCCGCAGGGATCACGACCTGCGTTTCCCGGTCCGGCCCACCGTGAACTGGCTGGCCCGCCGGGCGGCGCAGCGGGACACGCTGACCGTGATTGTGGTGTGGCAGCGGTTCCCCAGCCACACCCCGCAGACGGATGACGATCCGCTGGCGGCGGCGCTGGGCGACGGCTGGCGTTTCGTGGGTGAGCGGGTGTACCTCACGCGTCAGTTCTGGACGTGGCGGGAAGGTGACTGGTATCGACGACGGGAGTATCAACGGCTGCCGTCTGACGTCGGCCGCCCCGATGGCGAATAATCGATATTGGACCGCTTAGCCGGGCCGCTACGCGGCCCTGGCCCCGGCGGCCGTAGCCGCCGTTAAAACAGCAAAGCGGTCAACTGAAAAATGGGTCGGTTCTAGACCAGCAGGCGGTGGCGGACCGCGGCGGCAAGTGCGACGCTCTCAAGGGTATTCAGTGGGTTGGGCGTCGGCATGAACGGAGTATAGTGACGGTGGGATCGGATCACCTCAAGGAGCTCGATGATGAAAATGATGAGCTGGTGGGCGGCGGCCGCGGCGGTGTTGGTCCTGGGGTGTTCGCGCCAGCCGCCCCCCGCGCCGATGACCAAGACCGTGGACATGGCCTACGATGGCGGGACGATCGATCTGCACGTCGGCGACACGCTGGTGGTGCGGCTCGAGGGCAACCCGACGACCGGCTATACCTGGGAGTCGGCCACCGAGGCGATGCCCAGCCTCAAGCAGATCGGCGAGAAACAGTACGTGCGCGACGCGTCCGACCGCGTCGGCAGCGGGGGCTACTTCGAGTGGACGTTCGAGGCGACGGCGGTGGGCACGACCCATCTGAAGCTGGAGTACCTGCGGCCGTTCGAACAAGGCGAGCCGCCCGTGAAAACCTGGGTGGCGGCGGTGCAGGTGTTTTGAAAGCAGGAAAACAGGAAATGCAGAAAAGCAGGAAATGAAGAATGGCCAGAGCCGATGAGCCTGTTGGTTTCCGGATTTTCTGCTTTCCTGCTTTCTGAATTTTCTGCTTTTCTGAGTCACGCAGTGACGCGGTCGGGGATGGCCCCGGGGCCGGGGTGGAGCAGGTCGGCGGCGCCGCGTTGCTTGAGGTCGGCGATGGTCTGCTTGATCAGCTTGCGGAGCAGCTTGGTGGGGGTTTGCGCGTCGGATTCGAGACAGACCGCGCCGTCGGGTGAGAGGACACGGACGCGCAGGCGGAACACCGTGTCGCCCTGGCGGGGTTTGTCGGCCGCTTCGGGCTCGATGGGCTGGGCGTAGACCGCGATGGGCGAATGGCATTCGGCGCCGAGGCCGGCGATGACCTGGCGCTCGGCGTGCGCCGCGGTGGCGGACGAAGGGTGGTTGAGCGGCAGGCACCGCGTCAGCGTGACATGGTCGGAAGAACGGCACTGGATGCCCAGCGCGCCTTGGCACGACGCGGGGAGCATGTCGTCGAGCGGGAGGGCGGCGTGGGTCTTGTCGTGGAGCCCCAGGCGTTGCAGCCCGGCGTAGGCCAGGAGGGTGGCGTCGTAGGAGTGGGCGCCTTGCGGGTCGAGCACTTTGGTGAGCCGGGTGTCGACGTTGCCGCGGATGAGGGCGACACGCAGGTCACCTCGGAGCCGGCGCAGCTGCGCCGCCCGGCGGGGGCTGGATGTGCCGACCACGGCGCCGGGTTGCAGGTCGTGAAGCGTGGCGGCTTCCTCGCGGGCGATCAGCACGTCACGCACGTCGGCCCGGACGGGCGTCGCCGCGATGGTGAGCCCCGCCGTGTCCTTGGCGGGCAGGTCCTTGAGGCTGTGCACCGCGATGTCGGCGTCGCCCTTGAGCAGCGCCTGTTCGATCGCCCGGGTAAACAGCCCTTTGCCGCCGTGGTCCGCGAGTGAGCCCTCGGCGAAACGATCGCCTTCCGATTCGATCCATTCGTAACGGACCTCGACGTGCGGGTGAAGGCGGGCGAGCGCGGCGCCAACCGACTCGGCCTGGATGCGGGCGAGCCGGCTGCGGCGGGAGGCAATCACGATAGGTTTACGGCTACGACGCAAGGCGATCTCCCAAGAGCCGTTGGAGTATAGCGACCATGGCCCGGATTCGTCGTCTCGCGGCGGAACGGGTACGCTGTCCATACAGGAGACCCCGTATGGCGTTCTGGCGTTGGAAACTTCATTGGCAGATTTTGCTGGGCCTGGTGCTCGGCGGGTTACTCGGTTACCTCACGGCGGCCTGGGCCTTGTCGTCCGCCAAGGCCGCCGGCGACGTGACCGCCGCCGGCGACATCGTCGTGGGCCGGTTCGACTTCATGATCTACAAGCTGATCGGCGACATGTTCCTCAACGCCCTGAAGCTGATCATCGTCCCGCTGGTCACCAGTTCGATCGTGCTCGCGGTCGCGACCCTCGCCGCCAAGGGCGGGTTCCGCCGGCTCGGCGTCAAGACGCTGTTCTATTACCTGTGCACCTCCACCCTCGCGATCCTGATCGGGCTGACGCTGATCAACCTGATGGACCCCGGGTTCTCTTCCGACGGCTCAGGCATCCTCGTCGGCCAGGATCTCGGCGCTTTTGCCGAGGAGGCGGAACAGCTGGAGGAAAAGACCGGCGGCAAGACCGCGTCCGACTTCCTCGACGTCTTCCGTGAGATGATCCCGCCCAATCTTTTCGGCGCCGCGGTCGGCGGCAACCTGCTGGGGCTGATCGTGGCCTCCATGGTCGCGGGGTATTTCCTGACCAGGCTGGCGGGCGACCTGGGCTCGCTCCTGCAGCGCGTCGTCAAGGCGATTTATGAGCTGTCCCTGGCGGTGACCGACCTGGTGCTCAAGTTCGCGCCCATCGGCGTGGGCATGCTGGTGGCGGCGACCGTGGCCGAGCAGTACGCGAGGCTGGGGCCGGAGGACCGGTTCAACGAATTCTTTGGCGGGATCGTGCTGTTCAGCCTCACCACCCTGGCGGCGTTGATCCTCCACTTCGTGGTGGTGATGTCGCTGATCCTGCTCTTCATCGCCCGGGTGAACCCGTTGCGGCACTACAAGGCGATGGCGCCGGCGTTGATGACGGCGTTCAGCACCGCGTCCAGCTCGGCCACGCTGCCGGTGACGATCGAGTGCGTCGAGGAGCGGGCGGGCGTGTCCAACAAGACCGCCAGCTTCGTGCTGCCGCTGGGCGCCACGGTCAACATGGACGGCACCGCGCTCTATGAGTGCGTGGCCGCGATCTTTGTTTGCCAGGCGCTGGGGATCGATCTCACATTCGGCCAGCAGTTCATGGTCGTGGTGGTGGCCCTGCTCACGAGCGTGGGCGTGGCGGGGGTGCCCTCGGCGTCGCTGGTCGCGATCGTGGTGATCCTGCAGCAGGTCCAGAACCAGTTGGGCGGGGGCATGGACCTTGTCGCGGCCCTGCCGATCCTGCTGGTGTTCGACCGCCCGCTGGACATGTGCCGCACCGCGGTCAACATCTTCAGCGACTCGGTCGGCGCCGTGACCATCGCCCGAACCGAGGGCGAGACCGGCCTGCTCACCACCGAGGAGCCGCCCGAGCCCGGAGAGGTCGGGCCGAAGCTCGATTGACCGACCGTTGTTTTCACCATCGATGAAAGGAAGCTCATGGCCCGCATGATCCGTCACGAAGCCACCGGCCCGATCGAGGTCCCGCCGCAAGACAAGTCGGTGTGGATCTGCGCCTGTGGCCTGAGCCAGGACCTGCCGTTCTGCGACGGCTCGCACAAGGCCTGCCGTAAGGACGGCGGCGAAGAGGAAGGCAAGCTCTACATCTACAACAAGGACCGCACCGAAGTCGTCCGCGTGGATGATGACGCGTGAAGCCCAGGGATCGCAATCCCCGGGCTTCGGGGGGTGTGGTCACGACCCCGTGAGGCTTTTCGCCGCCTTGCGGGTGGACTCCATCAGCCGGACGTGGGTGCCCACGGCGGTGTCGGGCCGCATGGGGTCGGGCTGGCGCTGGGTGTACGTGCCGTCGGGGTGCAGGTCCCACGCCTGGCGTTGGTCCTCGAGCATGACGTCGAGGATCTCCTTGAGCCGGGCCTGGTTGGCGGTGTCGTAGACGGGGGTGATGCACTCGACGCGGTTGTTGAGGTTGCGGTACATCCAGTCGGCCGAGCCGATGTAATACTCGTGCTCGCCGGCGTTGTGGAAGTAGTAGATGCGGGAGTGTTCGAGGAAGCGGCCGATCACGGAGATGACGGTGATGTTGTCCGACAGCCCCGGCACGCCGGGCCGGAGGCAGCAGAACCCGCGGACGAGGAGCTGGACGCGCACGCCGGCCTGGGACGCCTCGTAGAGCTTGAGGCAGATGCGTCGGTCTTCGAGACTGTTCATCTTGGCGATGATCAGCGGGCGGAGCGGGTCGTTCTCGTCGCCCCCGCGTTGCCGCCACGCCTCGGCGTGTTGGATCTCGCGGTCGATGAGCTCCACGAACCGCCGCCGCATGTTGACCGGCGCGATCAGCAGGTGGCGGAAGTCTTTCTTGAGCGACCGGCCGGTGAGGAAGTGGAACATCTCCACGAGGTCTGAGGTGAGGCGCGGGTCGCAGGTGAACACGCCCAGGTCGGTGTAGAGCCGGGCGGTCTTGGAGTTGTAGTTGCCCGTGCCGATGTGGGCGTAGACCCGCATGCCGTGGGCCTCTTTGCGGACGACGACGGCGGTCTTGGTGTGCGTCTTGAGCCCCACCACGCCGTAGACCACGTGGACCCCCGCCTTTTCGAGGACCCGGGCGATCTGCACGTTGCGTTCCTCGTCGAACCGCGCCGACAGCTCGACCAGGCAGACCACCTGCTTGCCCATCTCCGCGGCCCGGATCAGCTCGGGCAGGAACGGCGAGTCGCTGGTCGTGCGGTAAAGCGTCAGCTTGATCGCGACCACGTCGGGGTCGTTGGCGGCGGCGCGGATGAACCGCTCGACGCTCGAGCCGAACGCCTCGAAAGGGTGATGCACCAGCAGGTCGCCCGCCCGGATGATCGAGAAGATGTTCGACTCGTCGTCCGCCAGGCGCGGGGGCGTCACCGGCGTCCACGGGTCGTACTTGAGCTCCGGGCGGTTGATGCCGTGGACCTGCCACAGGTCGGTGTAGTCCAGCTCCGCAGGCATCTGGTACACATCGGCCGGGTGCAGGTTGAGCTGCTGGATCAGCACCCGGTTCATCGGCAGCGACGGGTCGTCGTCGACCTCCAACCGGCACACCCGCGCGAACCGGCGGTCGCGCAGCTCCTGGGCGATCAGCTCGAGCAGGTCCTCGGCGTCCTCCTCGTCGCGGTCGACGTCGGCGTTGCGCGTGATGCGGAACGGCTCGACCTCGTGGATGGTCATGCCCTCGAACAGACCTCCGAGGTTGTGGCGGATGATCTCATCGAGGCTGATGAAGTGCACGCCGTCGGCCGGGTCGTCGTCTTCGTCGTCGAGCTGGACCCACCCCGGCAGCACCGCGGGCACCTTCACCCGGGCGAAGTGCAGGCCCGGCGAGTCGTCGCCGTCCGCCGCCGCGGCCCGCCGGTCCTCCTCGGGGTTCGACAGCATCACCCCCAGCGACGTCGACAGGTTCGAGATGAACGGGAACGGGTGCCCCGGGTCGACCGCCAGCGGCGTCAGCACCGGGAACAGGTTTTTCTGGAAATAGTCGGTCGCCCGCGTCCGCAACTGAGGCGACAGCTCGTTCCACTTCAGCAGGTGGATGCCCTGCTCGGCGAGCTTGGGCTTGATGACCCGGGCGTAACAGTCGGCCTGGGTCTGCAGCGCCGGGACCACGGCTTCGCGGATCGCCTTGAGCTGTTCCTCCGGCGTGAGCCCGTCGCTGGTGCGCGTCTTGAGGCCGGTGTCGATCTGCCGCTTGAGCCCGCCCACCCGTTTCTGGAAGTACTCATCCAGGTTCGAGCTGAAGATCGCCAGGAACGCCACCCGTTCGAGCAGCGGCGTCCGCTCGTCCAGCGCCTCGTGGAGCACGCGGTCGTTGAACCTCAACCAGGACAATTCGCGGTTGAAAAACAGCTCACTCGCGGGGGCGTCGAGACTGACCGGCGGCGATGTATCGGTGGTGGGTGTGTCCATGGTCCAAGCCCTATAACGTAACCCAACGGGAGGCCGTCGGGGAGGGGGATTGTTAATTTTTGTCGTGCTCCCGTCGCGGATCCGGCCCCTCACGCCGCCCGCCGCTCCGTCGTCGCTTCCTGGGCGGCCTCGGCGCGGCAGTCCTCCGCCAGGGCGTCGAGCAGGCGCTCGATCTTGACGCACAGCTTCCGCGTCCGGCCCAGCCGCCAGGACGAGAGGAACCGTAGCCGGTGGCTCACGATCAGGTGCGTGTGCAGCTCCCGCAACTGCCCCAGGACCCCCTCGATCATGTTCACCGCCGCCGACGGGTCGGCCTGGCCGTGGGCGTCGGCGATCCGGCCCGGGATCGCGGCCGCCGCCCGCCTCAGCGTCGCCGCCAGCCCCGACTTCTCGTCTGCCGGGAAGTCGCCCGTCACCCGGTACACCCGCTCCACCAGGCGCACCGCCTGTTCCCACGCCGCCAATGATTCATAGGAGCCGTTCAACACCGATGACCTCCTCGAGACACCGGACAAGAC
Organism: Phycisphaeraceae bacterium; assembly: GCA_028277745.1. Taxonomy (GTDB): domain Bacteria; phylum Planctomycetota; class Phycisphaerae; order Phycisphaerales; family Phycisphaeraceae; genus JANQFR01. Next base: position 43,120 of record JANQFR010000075.1, on the reverse strand, counting down.
CCCACTGAGCCACCTGCTTTATCGGCTCAACCCCCCGCCGCCCTTGCGTGGGCGGGGAAAAAGCAGGAAAACAGAAAATCAGGAAAACAGGAAATGAAGAGCCGGCTCCCTCCACCCCCTAAAACGTCTAGCGGTCCTTTCCGAATTTCCTGATTTTCTGTTTTCCTGCTTTCCTGCCTTTTCAATACAAGTAATCCAGCCACGAGCTGATGCGGTGCCAGACCATGCTGATCAGGTTGATCGGGTTGTCCGGGGAGGTGTACACCGTCACGCTCACCGACGCCCCGACCCGCAGGGGCCCGGTGTGGTCCTGCGGGTCGAACGTCAGACGGACCGGCAGCCGCTGGGGCATCCGCACCCAGTTCTCCGGCTCCGGCACGTACGGCAGATCGCCCGACGGCACGCCCTGGCCCTCCCACACCCCCCAGCTGATGCTCTCGACTTGCCCTTTCAGCACCCGCCCCGGCGTCATCGCGATGCTCAACTCCGCCTCCTGGCCCGGCTCCATCCGCGTCAGCGAGTTCTCCATGTAGTTCGCCACCACCCACCAGCTCGTCGTGTCGACGAACGTCATCACCTGGTCGCCCGCCGACGCGTAAGCCCCCTGACGCAGCTGCAGGTTTGTCACGTACCCGTCCGACGGGGCGTACACCCGCGTCTGCTCCAGCTCATACCGCGCCAGCTTGAGGTTCGCCTCCACCTCCCGGATCAAAACGTGCATATCGTCGATCACCGCATCGGCCGCCAGCCTCGCGACCCCTTCCTCGGTCTGTCTCTGCGCCAGCTGCGCCTGCAGGGAGTGATAATTGTCCGTCGCCTCCACCCATTCCCGGAACGTCGCCGCCTGCTCCTTGTAAAGCTCGTCGAGCATCTCGTACACCTGCTTGGCGTAGTCGGTTTCGGCGGCAGCGGCTTTCACCGCCTCCTCCGCGCCCAGCAGCTGCAGCTCGATCTGTTTCACGTCCGAGATCGTCTGCACCAGCTGCGCCTCGAGCTGCTCCACCCGGTACCGGTACGGCCGATCGTCCAACGCAAACAGCAGATCGCCTTCCTCCACGTACGCGTTGTCCGTCACCGGCACCTGCGTCACCCGCCCATCCACCTGCGGCGCCACCTGCACCACGTACGCCTGCAGGTACGCATCGCTCGTATACGGGGCGAAGTGGTCCAGCAGGACGTACAGGATCACCAGCAGCACCAGGCAACCCACGATCGTCCAGATCCACTTCTGGACCGTCATGCGGCGGCGAGGCCTGGCGTTGGAGTCCGTCGCGTCCCTACCCATGCAAACCAGTTTATCGACCAACGCCGCCCGCCAACGCCAGGCTTCGCCCGTTTCAAGCCGGACCTGAGCGAAGCGAAGGGCCGGATGGATGGCGCCGACGTGATCCGGACCTTCGCTTCGCTCAGGTCCGGCTTCTCACACACGTTTTAAGCCTTGCTTGCGGGGCTCCGGCCTTCTCATGACTCCAGGAACCGAACCAGCCGACGCGAGAGGCGCTCGAGGCCTGCGGCGCGGGTCTGGCATTCCCAGATGACCATGACGCTCCACCCCGCACGGCGGAGCGCGCGGCGGTGGGCCGCGTCGCGCTGACGGTTGCGTTGCAGCTTGGCCCGCCAGTATTCGACGTTGGACGCGGGCGTGCGGTTGCCGCGTTTGCAGTGGTGTTGATGCCAGAAGCAGCCGTGAACGAACACGACCTTGCGGCGGGCGGGGAAGACCAGGTCGGGCTTGCCGGGCAGGTCGGTCACGTGAAGCCGGTAACGGTAGCCCAGGCGGTGGACGAGGCGGCGGACGACCCACTCGGGCTTGGTGTCCTTGCCGCGCACGGCCCGCATGATCCGCGAGCGCTCAGCGGTGGAGAACCGGTCGGGCATGGGCGGCGGCCTCGTGGTCGTGGATCGGGCTGAGCACGTGCCGGTCGATCCATCGGATCGCGGGGACGCAGACCGCGTCGCCGAAGCCGTGCATCGCCTGGCTGGGGGAGACACGGATGGCGAAGTCGTCGGCGCCTTGGAGCCGGGCGTACTCGCGGGCCGACATCCAGCGCATGCGGAGCCGGCCGCGGCCGATCCCCAGGACGATCTGCCGGGCGCTGCCGCCGCGCGGGGTGCGCAGGCAGCCGGCGAGGTCGAAGCGGACCTCGAGCCGGGGCTTGCCGCGCCGCGTCCGACGGAACGCCGCGCCCGCGGCCGGGGCCCCGCCGGCCATCATCGTCTCGACCCGCGCGCGGTGTCGCGGCTCCATCATCGCTTCGTGCTTACGCGTGGTCGGCTCGTCCCACCAGTCCTGGGCGTCGTCGAGATCGATGACGTCGTTCAGCGACCGCTCGTTCGGGGCGGGTGTCGGCAGGTCGACCGTCGCCCACCCGGTGTCGAGCCGCAGCGTGTCGTAGTGGGCCGCGAGCGTCGCCGGGCGCAACGGCGCGGTGCGGTCGATCGCCTGCCGCCAGCGGTCGGCGTCCTCTTTCAGGATCACCCCATGATCCAGGGATTCGTGGAAGCCGAACACAAACAGCCGGGGGCGGCTCTGGGGCACGAACCACCGCGCATCGAGGATGAAAGCGTCGATCCGGTATCCCAGCGACGCGAGCGTCTGCACCGCGCGTCGGAAGTCGCCGCCGCCCCGCGCGGTGAGGAAGCCGACCACGTTTTCGAGCATCACGAGCCGGGGGCGTTCGTCGCCGAGTTGGCGGAGCACCTCGATGAAGCCAAAATACGACGAGGATTGCGGCCCGCCGAAGCCGCGGCCGTACCCGGCGAGGGACAGGTCGGTGCAGGGGAACGACGCCGTCGCGAGGAACGGCCGCTCGTCGAGGCGTTCGATCACCGCGTCGGTCCGCCACACGTCTTCGCGGTGGTAATAGCGGGCGTCGCCGAAGTGGTCGGCGTACATCTGCTGCTTCTTCGCGTCGATGTCGTTGGCGTAGACGCAACCCCAGCCCGAATCGGCGAGGCCGAGATGGACCAAGCCGATGCCGGCGAAGAACTCGGCGAAGGTTTTACGCGGCGGCATCGACCCCATCGTAACGCGGCCGGCTCAGGGCGTCGCCGTCGTGCGCGCGGGGGCCGGCGCCTGCTCGGTTGATGGCGTGGCCGTCTTCTGGGCCGGCTTGGGGGGCGGCGCGGTCGAGACCGCCGTCAGGGCGTCCTTGCTCTTCACCTGGGCGACGACGGTGAGGCCGCCCTGGACCTTCTGGCCCTGCTCGACCGAGAGGGTCGGCTCGCTGGCGGCGGGGAGGTAGAGTTCGGTGGTGGAGCCGAGCTTGATGATGCCGATGCGCTGGCCCCGCTGGAGGGTGACGCCGACCTTGGGGTGGCAGTAGATGGTGCGGGCGAGCAGGCCGGCGATCTGGCGGACCGCGGCCACGGGCTCGTCCCGGACAGGATGGCTCATCACGATGAGGTTGTTCTCGTTGACCTCGGCGGACTCGGGGTTGAGGGTGTTGCGGTGGTCGCCGGGCGTGTGGGTGATGGATTTGACAATGCCGTGGCAGGGGGAGCGGTTGAGGTGGACGTCGAAGACGGACATGAAGATGCGGATGCAGACGGCCGGCCCGTCGAACGGGGGGAAGTGGTCGAGTTCATGGATGGAGGAGACGCGTCCGTCGGCGGGGGCGACGATGGCGCCGCGCTGGGTGGGGACGCGCCGCTCGGGGTCGCGGAAGAAGGTGAGGACGGCGGCGACGGCGGCGGCGATAAGGACCGCCAGCGGCCACCACCCCAGGGCGATGGCGGACGCGATGAGCAGCAGGCCGACGAGGATGATGGCCAGCCATTCGTTGCGGGCGTATCCGCAGAGTTTCAAGGGATCAGTTGCTCCGGGATGAAACGGGGCGTGGGGTGGAAGCCGTGGTTGTAGCCGGCGGTCCGGTGGTCAGCCGGAGGCGGCCTTGCCGATGACCAGGCCGATGGCGCCGAGGATAAAGCTCAGCACGAGCAGCCCGAGGGACACGCCGATGAGCATGCCGCTGGAGCTGGCGATCATGGCGGTGACGCTGCTGGTGACGCCGGCGACGGCGGAGATCGCGACGATCAGGCCGACGATCAGGGTGATGGTGGCGCCGAAGAGGGCGCCGGCGCCGAAGCCGGACCAGGCGGGGTCGATGTATTCCTCAGCGGTCATCATCGCGCCGGGCATGATGGGCGTGCCGGGCTCGCTGGCGATGGCGGGGGAGACGGCCGAGGAGGCGTCGACGTCGAGGTTTTCGAGGCCCGAGGGGCCCGATGCGCCGGTCTCGGCCATCGAGCCGTCGAACACGCCGGAGGAGCCCACGGCCGAGTCGAGCTTGGAGTCCGACGACTCGCCGCCGCCGGGGTAGATCTCGTCGAGCAGCTCGGCGCCGAGGCTGGTGTCGTCCGATTCGCGGGTCAGGTCAAGCAGGCCCGAGCCCGAACCGACGCTGTCGAGGGCGAGCTCTTCGTCATCGCTGGAGAAGGAGCCGGTGACCTGCGTCTGGGCCATGGAATCGGCGGGCTCGATCTCGCCGGCATCGAAGACGCTGACGCCGGTGGCGTCGTTGGGGTCGACCGGCGGGGTGTTGGTCTCGTCGAGCGAGCCGCCGAGGCTGGTGTCGTCCTGCAGGTTGATGGCGCTGTCGCCCAGGCCGATTGCGCTGCCGCCGAGGCTGTCGTCGGCCAGGGGCACGCCCATGCCGGTGCCGGTGTCTTCGAGGACCGTCTCGTCGCTGCCGCCGCTGAGCAGGGCGTCGACCTGCTCAACCTTGAACATCAGCTTGTCGCGGTCGCGGAACTGCTGCAGCTCGCCGGCGGCGGCCATGTCTTTGATTTCCTGCTCGGATTTACTGAGCTTCGCCGCGGTTTCTTCGAGGGTGTAGAACATCTTGGCCATGATTCGGCTCCCGAAGGGATGGGGTGGGGCGCATGCCCCTAGACCCTTAACAATAAGGGTTTGATGCGGTTCTGACAAGCCGTTTGGACGGCGCCGGGCGGGCCCCGCCGCTCAGCCGAGGTGTCCGCGGGTATCATCCTCAGCCATGAGCGACACCCCCATCAAGATCGGCATCATCGGCGGGACCGGGCTGGGCGAAAAACTCGGGCTCGAGGCGGGCGAAACCCTTGACGTGGACACCCCCTTCGGCAAGCCCTCCTCCTCGATCGTCCAGACCCGCTGGGACGACGTGGACATCCTGCTGCTGCAGCGGCACGGCCCCGGGCACGTGTTCAACCCCTCCGCCGTGCCGTACCGGGCGAATATCTACGCCCTCAAGTCCCTGGGCGCGACCCACGTTCTGGCCAGCGGCGCGACCGGCTCGCTGCGGGAAGAGCTGGCCCCGGGCGACCTGGTCATCGCCGACCAGGTGATCGACAAGACCTGCAAGCGGGCGAACACCTTCTACGAGAAGGCGGCCGTCCACGTCGAGTTCGCCCACCCGTTCTGCCCCGTGATGCGTGACTGGCTGATCAACGCCGCCAAACACCTGCCGGAGGTCGCCGTGCACGTCGAGGGGACTTATGTCTGCATGGAGGGGCCCGCCTTCTCCACCAAGGCCGAGTCCAACATGCACCGGCTCTGGGGCGGCGACCTGATCGGCATGACCTGCATGCCCGAAGCCCGGCTCGCGCGCGAGGCGGAGATGGCCTACGCCCTGATCGCCATGCCCACCGACTACGACTGCTGGCGCCCCCACCCGCCGGGAACCACGCCCCAGACCCTGCTCGAAGAGATCATCGGCAACCTCAACCACGCGACCGTCAACAACATTGCCCTGATGAAGGCCGCCCTGAAAGACCTCACAATCCTAAGGGAAAACCCAAGTCCTGCGCACACCGCCCTCGCCCTGGGCGTCTGGTCGCAGAAGGACCTGATCGATCCGGATGAGGTCAAGCGGCTCGACGTGCTTTGGGGCAAATACTTCGAGTGAATAGTTCGGAAGCCCAGGGATTGCAATCCCAGGGCTTCGGGCTTCAGCCGCCGCGCCGCACCGTCCATGACCGGCAGGCGTAGGGGACGTCCACCTGCGTGACGCCGTGCTGGTCGAGGTCGCGTTCGATCGCGTCGATGAGCTGGGGGAACCTTGGGCCGGCGGCGATGGTCAGCCGGTTGTGGCTCCGCCAGAGGTTGACGAAGCGGTCGCGCGGCATGGCGACCGTGTGCTCGGCGGCGTCCTCGTGAACCCGGTCGAAGTCGCCGGTGGAGGTGAGCACGACCGGCCAGCTCTGGTTGTCGCGGTAGTTGTCGTCGAAGTCGGGGGCCATGGCGCAGACCAGGCCCCAGACGCGGGCGAGGGTCGGCTCGCGGTCGTTGAGGCGGTTGTTCCACATTACGGTGAACCACCCGCCGGGGCGGAGGATGCGGCGCATCTCCGGCAGGGCGCGGGCCGGGTCGGCCCAGTGGAACGCCTGAGCGGCGACGACCCAGACCTGCGACGCGTCGGGCAGCGGGGCGTGTTCGAACGTGCCCTCGAGCCAGGCTGTGTTGGGGCGCTCCGGGGCGTGCTCCCGCATCGTCCGGTTGGGTTCGATCGCGGTCACCTTGAACCCACGGTCGGCCAGGAGGACGGTGCTGATGCCGGTGCCCGCACCCAGGTCGGCCACGGGGTCGCCAGGCCCGACGCCGACGTGAGCGATCAGCCGGTCCAGCAGGGCGTCGGGGTAGGAAGGGCGGGCGGCGGCGTAAGCCTGGGCCTGGTGGGAGAAGTCGCCGAGGTTGGACATCAGGTGGGATTCAGGCGTCAGGTGGGGGGTTTGGGCGGCGTGGGGTTGTCGGGCTTGGGGGCGTTCTGGGGAGGCTTGGGCTGGTCCTTGGCCTTTTGGTCGGCCAATTCGCGGCGGTTGATGGCCGTGGACCGCGGGAAGTCGAACGCCAGGCGGACCTTGTCGCCATGAATGTCGACAACGCGGATGATCCCATCGGGTTTTTTGGGGTCGCCGATGACGACTTCTTCGCCAACACGCCGGGTCAATGCGAGCATGCCGCTGCTCCTCGTCGAGTCCGTTCAACGCGCGCATCCTGCGCGTCGAAACCGAGCAGACCGACCGGGTCCGCCCCTGCGCTATCACCAGTTACCGTCATCGGCCGAATCGGCTCGATCACGGCACCTGTTCGACCGCAACGATTTCGGGCACCTTTTCCCGGACGTTGCGCTCGATTCCCATATGCAGGGTCATGGAGCTGCTGGGGCAGCCGACACAGGCGCCGTGGAGGCGGACCTTCACCACGCCGTCGTCGGTCACCTCGACCAGCTCCAGATCACCGCCGTCGGACTGCACGGCGGGCCGGATGCGATTGATGATCCGCTCCACGCGCTCGAATACCGACAGGTCCGAGGTGGAATCTGCGGCGGGCTGGTTCATTCGAGTCCTTTCAGGCGGGTCATCAGGTCGGTTGGCGAAAGTGGATGGGCACACCTTATCATAGGCCTGAGGCCCTCCTGTAACAATGGCGGGGGGTGATGGGGACGGGAGATGGCCGTTCGGCGCCGCCCGCGGGGGCCGGGCCGGCGTGGGGGGAAGTGGCCCTGGGATCGGTTTGACTTGGCTGAAGGGGGGTGATACGCTGCCCGACTGCGTCGAACCGGGCGTGATGGCGTGATGTTATCCGTCCATCGGTTCGGCGTCCGTGGCGTGCGGCGGGCAGGGCACGAGTTGGTGCGATGGAGCGCCGGTTCGAGCCCTTTATTGTTCGGCGTCGTCCGGCCGGTCTGCCGGCCGGGTTGTCAGCCGGGGCCCGCGCGGTAAAGTGCTGCGGTACATAGCGTCGAGCAAACGGGCGTGCGGCGGTCGGGACGGTTCCACCCAGCTCGGCCAAGGCCGGGCGTCTGGGACCCGGCGACGGTCGCCACCCTAGCTCAGTGGTAGAGCACTCCCTTGGTAAGGGAGAGGTCGTGGGTTCAAATCCCATGGGTGGCTCTCAATCAAGGGATTTTGGATTTCTGATTTTTGATTTCGGATTGGCACCAGCCCGCGGCGTCGTTGGGCACGAAATCGAAAATCCAAAATCAAAAATCATTCATCGAGAATCTTTCTCGGAGGTTCGCAAGCCATGGCTAAAGGTGTTTTCGAGCGTACCAAGCCCCACGTCAACGTCGGCACGATCGGTCACGTCGACCACGGCAAGACCACGTTGACCGCGGCGATCACCGCCGTGCAGGGCGCGAAGGGTCTGGCCGAGTACAAGCCCTACGACGAGGTCGCCAAGGCGTCCGAGTCCGACGGCCGTCGCGACGCGACCAAGATCATGACCATCGCCACGTCCCACGTGGAGTATGAGACCGAGAACCGGCACTACGCCCACGTCGACTGCCCGGGCCACGCCGACTTCGTCAAGAACATGATCACCGGCGCCGCCCAGATGGACGGGGCGATCCTCGTCGTCTCCGCCGCCGACGGCCCGATGCCCCAGACCAAGGAGCACGTCCTGCTCGCCCGCCAGGTCAACGTGCCCAAGCTCGTCGTCTTCCTCAACAAGGTCGACCTTGTCGAGGACGAAGAGCTGCTCGACCTGGTCGAGATGGAGGTCCAGGAACTGCTCGAGAAGTACGAGTTCGAGTCCGACACCCCCATCATCAAGGGCGCGGCGTTCCCCGCCCTGCAGAGCCCGTCCGACGCCGACGCCACCAAGTGCATCGGCGAGCTGATGGAAGCGATCGACACCTGGATCCCCGAGCCCGAGCGCGAGACCGACAAGCCGTTCCTCATGTCGGTCGAAGACGTGTTCTCCATCAAGGGCCGCGGCACCGTCGCCACCGGCCGCGTCGAGCGCGGCAAGGTCAAGGTCGGCGATAAGGTCGAGATCGTCGGCCTCGGCGACACCCAGGAAACCACCGTTACCGGCGTCGAGATGTTCAACAAGACCCTCGACGAAGCCATCGCCGGCGACAACTGCGGCGCCCTGCTCCGCGGCATCGAGAAGAAGGACATCGAACGCGGCCAGGTTCTCGCCGCTCCCAAGTCCATCACCCCGCACAGCGAGTTCGAGGCCGAGGTCTACGTCCTGACCAAGGAAGAGGGCGGCCGGCACAGCCCGTTCTTCTCCGGCTACAAGCCCCAGTTCTACTTCCGCACCACCGACGTGACCGGCAAGATCGAACTCATGGGCGGGGCCGAGATGTGCATGCCCGGCGACAACGTTCAGATGAAGATCGACCTGAGCGACAAGCCCATCGCCATGGAGGAAGGCCTCCGCTTCGCCGTCCGCGAAGGCGGCCGCACCGTCGGCGCCGGCGTCGTCACCAAGATCCTCAAATAACTTTCAGCCCCCACCGCGATCCAGTAGCCCCGGGCGGAAGCCCGGGGCTTCTTTTCCCTCCGGAGAACGACCATGGCCAAGAAAGCCGATGCCGTCGAATACGTCTGGCTCCAGTGCACCGAGTGCGGCGACCTCAACTACCGCACCCCGGTCAACGTCAAGGGCGGCATGCCCGAGAAGCTCAAGGCCGGCCTCAAAAAGTACAGCCCTCGCCTCCGTAAACACACCCTCCACAAGATCAAGCGTAAATAAGACCACGGTGGAGCGGCTGTTCAGTCGGGCATGTGCATCTGTTGCTCCCGCGACAGGAACCCGCCGCCTTGCGGGCCGCCGCTAAACGACACCTCGTCGGGCTCCCCATTCCACCTTGACCCACGCCCCCAAGTCGTGTCTAATAAGTGCTCGCCCCCCGAACCCCGGGGGGCTTATCATTAGGGCGCTACGCCAGTAGCTCAATTGGCAGAGCAGCGGATTCCAAATCCGCAGGTTGGGTGTTCGAGTCACCCCTGGCGTGTTGCGTTTTCCTCGCCGCGCTTCGCGGCCTTTCGCCCCCTTGGTGAGACCCTTATGGCGCTTCCTATCTACAAATCGGGACAAGGCTACTGGACCCGCATGCTCAGTGCGATCGGCATCGGCGCCCTCGTCCTTGCCGGCGTCGGCTGGCTCTGGGGGCAGTTCGAAGTTTGGTTCACGGACGACACCGTCTACTACCAGGGCGGCATGGCCGTGGCGATGATCGTCGGCTTCGGCCTGCTGACGTGGTGGCTCATCGGCCGCAAGGCCCGGATCGTCGACTTCATGATCGCGACCGAGGCGGAGATGAAGAAGGTCAACTGGCCCTCCCGCAAGGAGATCATCGGGTCGACCTGGGTCGTCATCGCCGGCACGCTGATGATCGCGGCGCTGCTCTGGGTCGTCAACATCATCTTTGCTTACTTCTTCCAGTTGGTGAACATCCTCGAAACCGCTTAGCCGGACGCTTTCACCGACGCGTTCACAGGAAATCCATCATGTCCGACGAACCGATCACCCAGCCGCAGGTTGAAGCCGCGGAGACAGACCCGATGACTGAAGAAGATGAACCGCTGGTTTATCCAGGGATGAACTGGTTCGTGCTCCGCGTCGCCTCCAACAAGGAGGACTCGGTCCGCCAGACCCTGCTCCGCAAGATCAAGATCGAGGGATTCGAGCACTACGTGAACCGGATCCTCGTGCCGACCGAGAAGGAAAAGACCATCAAGGCCGGCAAGCAGAAGATCGTCGAGAAGAAGCTCTACCCCGGCTACGTGTTCGTCGAGATGAAGCTCGAAGACGACGGCCGCATCCCCCAGGACGTGTTCTTCCTGATCAAGGAGACCACCGGCGTGGGCGACTTCATCGGCACCGCGGGCCGGCCGTCGCCGATGTCGATCCCCGAGATCGAGAAGATGCTCATGGCCTCCAAGCCCGCCGAGGAGCAGCCCGAGGTCAAGATGGAGTTCCAGAAGGGCGACCACGTCAAGATCAACGACGGCCCGTTCGAGAACATGGAGGGCACAATCGACGAGCTGCTGCCCGACCAGGGCAAGGTCCGCGTGATCGTCACCATTTTCGGCCGGGCCACGCCGGTTGAGCTCGAATACTGGCTCGTCGAGAAGTTCGAGGAATAGCCTTTCCCGGGGTCGACGACCGATAAAACCGTGGTTGAAACGGTGATAACCCCGATCCCTCATGTCACGGCCGGGCTTTGCCGATACACCGTGAGATGAGCACGATCGGCACGGGCATCGCGGCAGGGGTGGCTCAGACGGCGCAGAACGCCCAGCAGGTCGGCCGCGCGCAGGACAGCCGCCGCGGCGAGGCAGCCCGCCGCGCCCAGGACCAGGCCGAGTTGTTCGAGGAACGGGTCTACGCCCCCGAGCAGACCGAAGATTCCGACGGGGAACTGCCGGACCGTCAGGCGCCCGGCTACGAGCGGCTCTACGGTCCGCCGGCCCCGGCCGACCCGCCCGCCGAGGAGCCCGCCGACCCGTCGCCTCCCGAGGCGCCGCTCTATCAGCACCTCGATATCGAGGCGTGACGTTTTTCATAAAAGCCGGGCCGCGACGCGGCCCCGGGCCGGCCGGGCGTAGCCCGTCGGCGGGGACTGTTACAATCCATCGATGTTCTGGCCCACGTTGTTCGTGTTGACCGCAGGGTTGTTGGTCGCCGCGCTGGTGATCATCGCCTGGCTCTACGCCAATCTCCGCGCGTCCCGAAACGACGCCGATCGGTTGATGCGCGACCTCGGCGTCGCCGACCAGCAGCATCACGCCCTCCAGAAGGAGCTGGCTGACCTGCGTTTCGAGTTCGCCAAGGCCGAGCGCGAAGCCGCGGTCGTGCAGGAGACCAAGCGTCAGCTTGAAAAGCAGTTCGATCTGATCCAGAAGCAGTCGCGCGAATCGTTCGAGGCCCTGGCGGGCGACGCGTTGAAGAAGGCCAACGAGCAGTTCCTCCAACTCGCCCGCAAGAGCTTCGAGTCGGAGCAGAAGGACGCCGCGGCCCAGCTCAAGCAGCGGGAGCAGGCGATCAAGTCCCTGGTCGACCCGATCAAGGAGAGGCTGGATCAGACGGGCAAGGCCGTTAGCGAGATCGAGAAGCAGCGGGAAGGCGCCTACCGCGCCCTGCGTGAGCAGCTGGGACGGATGATCGACGACCAGCGGTCGCTGCGCGACACCACCGCCAACCTGGCCAAGGCGCTGCGCCGCCCCGAGGTCCGTGGGCGGTGGGGCGAGATGCAGCTGCGCCGGGTGGCGGAGCTGGCGGGCATGATCGACCACTGCGACTTCACCGAGCAGGTCGACGCCGCCGCCGACGGCGAGGTGCAGCGGCCCGACATGATCGTCCACCTGCCCTCGCACCGGCAGATCGTGATCGACGCGAAGACCCCGATCGACGCCTACCTCTCCGCCATCGAGGCCGACGACGACGCCGAGCGCGAGCAGTACTTCGACCAGCACCTGGGCCAGATCGAGACCCAGGTCGGCAAGCTGGCGTCGAAGCGGTACCAGGACCGCTTCCGCTCGGCGGACTTCGTGGTGCTGTTCATCCCGGGCGACAGCTTCCTCCAACCCGCGGTCCAGCAGAAGCCGATGCTGCTCGAACAGGCGATGACCAAGGGCGTGGTGATCGCGACGCCGTCCACGCTGATCGCGCTGCTCAAGGCGGTGGAGCTGGGCTGGCGGGAGCAGAAGCTGGCCGAGAACGCCCAGCGGGTCCGCGATCTGGGGGTGGAGCTTCACGCGCGGCTGGGCACGCTGGTGAACCACATGTCGCGGCTGGGCAAGGCGCTCAACCAGTCGGTCGATCAATACAACAAGACCATCAAAAGCATCGATTCCCGGGTGCTGGTCAGCGCCCGGAAGTTCAGCGAGCTGGGCGCCGACAGCGGCAAGCCGTTGCCGGGGCCGGGCGAGCTGCCCCAGATCGAACCGCGCCCCGAGTTGCCCGCGGCGACAGAATAGCCATCCGTTCGGCGGCGGGACCGCCCCGCGCTTTATACGCCGGCGTCGGCGTTGCCCTGAAACGCCGCCTTGACCTGCGGGCGGAAGATCACGACAAACGTGAACACGCCCAGGATCGTGCCCAGCGGAACGCTCAGGCAAGCGAGGGCGGCGGTGATGACGCAGAGGGTGAAACGCTTCTGACTCCGCAGCCCGCCGCCGGTGAAGAAGTACAGGGTCGAGACCAGGACGCCCAGCACGATCACCACGCCCGCGCCGATCAGGATCATCAGGCCGATGAATGCGATGGTGTCGGGCGACTGGTTCTGATCGTTAAACGCCTCGGGGTTGACCGCCATCACGGCGCCGAGGGCGGCGTAGGCGCCGCCGCCCAGCACCGTGCCGGCCAGGCCCAGGCCGCCGAAGACGTAGTAAAGGATGCCGAGGATGTTCAGGTGGCTGCGGTCGGTCGGGGTCATGGCGGGGCTCCGGGAAGATCGGTTTAGGATAGCCGTAAAAAGGTGCAAAAAGCGTCAAAGAAAAGAGAAGAAACGGAAGAATGATTCTGAATCAAAAGAGTAACACCCGCGCGTGCAGGCCGATTTTTGTCTTCAACATCATGCCGGACTTTTACGCTTTTTACAGCTACCCTGCCCCCCGTTTCTTCATCCACGCGTCAACCTCGGGGAAGTAGCGGCGGATGACGGAGCAGTCGAATTTGCTCATGATGGCGGTGGGCGGTTCATTGTCGAGCAGGAAGAGGAAGGCGCGTTCGATGACCTTGGAGGGCGGGGCCGAGCCGCCGGACCAGAGGTCGTAGTCGGACCAGGAGAGCGTGACGGCGTACCGGTGGGTCCGGCCGCCGTCGAAGACGGTCACGTCATACGACCAGCAGTTGGGGCCTTCCTGTTCTTCGCCGACTTCGATCTCGGGCATGGCGGGCGGGTCCGGTCCAAGGGGGCGGCGGCCGCTACAATAGGGGGACGCCGATGCCAGATTACCACACCCAACCCGACCGCGACACGGACGACGACCCCCGCCTCGCGATCCGGCGACACACGGATCGCTGCTTTCACCGCGTGGAGGAGGTGGTCGACGAGGGGTACATCGTGGACGGGGTCCTGATCGACCGGGACGATGTGGCCGAGGCGCGGCCGCTTGATGAGGACGGCGTCCCGGATTGTCGGGGGTGAGGCGAGAGGCTGCGGGCGCCCGGCGCCTGGCGGTTTGTGATGGATCATGACGTTTCTGCTTGAGACACTACGGCTGGGCCTCTCGAACCTGATGTTGCACAAGCTGCGGTCGCTGTTGACGGCGCTGGGGATCATCTTCGGCGTCGCGGCGGTGATCACCATGGTGTCGATCGGAGAGGGGAACAAGCAGAAGGCGCTGGCGGACATCCGCGAACTGGGCGCGACGAACATCATCGTGCGGTCGATCAAGCCGCCGGCCTCGAACTCGGCGGCGCAGGGCAACGAACGGATGAGCCAGTACGGCCTCCTGCGGCGGGACCTGCGTCGGATCCAGCAGACGGTCCGCCCGGTCGAAAAGATCGTGCCGCTCAAGCAGGTGGGCAACCAGGTGTATAACGGGCTCCACACCGCGCCGGGCGCGGTGTTCGGGACGACGCCCGATCTGTTGGCGGTCGCGTCGCTGGTGATCGAACGGGGCCGTTACCTGAGCGACGCCGACATGCAGCGGCTGGATAACGTCGCGGTGATCGGCGCCGAGATGGCCGAGCGGCTGTTCCCGCTGAGCGATCCGCTGGCCGGCCGGATCATGGTCGATGACCAGGCGTACCAGGTCATCGGCGTGCTCCGTCGGATCGGCCTGGCGGGCGGGTCCGGCTCGGCGCTGGTCGGGCGCGACCTGAATTTCGATATCCACATCCCGCTGCCCGCCGCCATCTCCCGGTTCGGCGACGTGCGCGCCGCCCGGCAGACCGGCGCGTTCGAGGCGTCCAAGGTGGAGATCAGCGAGTTAATCATCCAGACCCCCTCGGAAGACTACGTGGTCGACGTGGCGGATCAGATCGACCGGCTGATCGAGACCGAACACGCCGAGCAGGAGGACGTGACCACGATCGTGCCGCTCGAGTTGTTGCGCCAGGCGGAGCGGACCCAGGCGATGTTCAACGCGTTGATGATCGCCATCGCGTCCATCTCGCTGCTGGTCGGCGGGATCGGGATCATGAACATCATGCTGGCGTCGGTGACCGAGCGGACGCGCGAGATCGGCATCCGCCGGGCGCTGGGGGCGACGCGGCGGCACATCGTCGCCCAGTTCCTGGTGGAGACCACGGTGCTTTCGGGCATCGGCGGGCTGATCGGGGTGGCGGTCGGGCTCAGCGGCGCCGGGGCGTTGGCGGTCATGCACCGGTTCTTTGAGGCGCTGGAGAAGCCGCAGGTCACCACGTGGTCGATCGTGGTGAGCTTCCTCGTGGCGACGGCGGTCGGGATCATCTTTGGGCTCTACCCCGCGGTGCAGGCGTCACGCCAGGACCCGATCGTGGCGCTGCGCCACGACTGATCCATGCGCCCGAAGACACGTCACAAGAAAAACGCAAGCGTCGAGAGCGCCGGAGTCCCGCAACGTATGCGGGGCTTGAGGGAGGTGTTCTAAAGCGACCGGGAGCGTCCCGCGTTCGCTCGCTAAGGGTTGACCGCGAACGCGGCGAAACAGTTGGGGGCGCCTGATGCGTGGTCGTTGTCCGCCGCCAGGAACAGCAAGCGTCGGCCGTCGGGCAGCTCGGGGCCGAGGGTCAGGCCTTGAAAATGGGGCAGTTCGCGGCCGGGGAAACGTGACGCCCAGGCCGTGTGCAGGCAGATGACTTCTGACGTGCGCAGCGGGACGAGCAGGTTGGGCGGATAGGTGTCCGGCAACGCTTCGACCTGCCCGACATCGGAAGCCGAGCCCAGGTCGGCCTCGATCACCTTGGCGAATCGGTAGCCCTCGTAAGTGCTTTGATCTCGTTCGATCACCCAGATCGTGTGATCGTCGATCGCCAGCACGTCGGTGATCAGATTGTCGGGCGCGTTGAGCGGGTAAACGAATTCGCGCACCCGGCCGGTGATGAACTCGAATTGCGCCACCCGCAGGCTCATGCCCGTCATCCCGCCGTCCTGGGCGAGCGGGGCCTCGGTGACGGCGAACAAGCTGCGCCCGTCGGGGCTCAAAGAGACGCCGCTGAATCCGCGTAAGGGTAAAACGCCCGATTGGGCGTGGAACGGCCGGAACGGCTCCCGGGGCCCCAGCGTGGTGTGAAACTTCTCCGGCGCCTTGCGGCGGTGCACCAGCCGCCCGTCGAGATCGAACTCCAACAACGCCTGATGGTACCCCTCGACGACCCAGACCCGGCCTTCGTGCGTGACCGCCACGCCCTCGGGGTCGACCTGGCGTCGGTGAGGCTGGCTTTGCGAACTAAAACGCAGCGGCGCGACCACCAAGGCTTCGCCGGCTTCATCGCGTAACGTGACCGACCCGAGCAACTCCGCCCGCAGCGTTTCCGCGTCCGCGTCATAGGAGAGATTCACCCGGTGCATCTGAGCCGGACCGTCGGCGGCGGACTCCTCGCGGGGCGCATCGGAAACCACCAGGTACTCCGAGCCCCGCAGGCGGCTGATCCCCGAAAACCCGCCCACCGAACCAGGCGTCGCTCCGGCTTGCCGCGGAGCGTTCGTCTGGTTGGGCAACTCTCCGACCGCCAGCAATTCGGCGCGGGGCGTGGGCCACCACACCTGGCGTGCGCTCATCGTGACAGCGATCACCGCCGCCGCCCCCGCCACGCATCCGCCCCCGATCAACCACTTGGCGCCGCCGGCCTGCGCCGCGCCTACGGCGACCCCTGACCGCCCCGCCCGCATGTTCCGGATCGCCCCGAACAACCCGATGAGCCAGGCAAGGCCGATCCAGCACGGGATCGTGCGCACCACCCGCGCCCGATTCGGATTGAACATGTAGCCCGAGCCGCGCACCGTCTGGATCATCGCGCCCAACGCCCCCGCTTTCTGCCGCAGGCGATGCACGATAAAGTCCACCGAGCGATCCGCGATCGGCGTGTATCCCCCGTGACATGCCCGCACCAGCGCGGCCCGCTTCCACGTCCGGCCGGGCTGGTCGACCAGGAGCGTCAACACCCGCATCTCCGTCGGCGTCAGATCAACCCATTCGTCGGCGATCCGCACCTGGTAACGCGACGGCCAGACCTCCAGTCGATGACGCACGCCCCGGATGCGGTACACCATCTCGTGGTCGTCCGTCGGGTCGGGGTCAGCCGCGCCTTGACCGCCGTGATCGCTCCCGCCCGCGGCGTCCCCGTCGGCGGGGCGCCAGGCGTCCTCGGTCGGGCTTGCCGTGAGGCCCTCACCTTCCCCTCCTTCCGCTTCCGCCTTGCGGCGCTCTTGTGAAGATGCGTTGAATAGCCACTCCCGGCGGTCCATCGGCTCGTTTTCGGGGGTCATAAGCGTGAGTCCTCTCATCAGCCGGATTGGGCGATCATCCTTCTAAAGGCTGACGGTATTGATAGTGGAACGTCAGAATCGCGCTAAGTCGTCCCGCCCGCGTCGCATTCCTACGATCGCACGAACACAGTGATCCTCACACGGCGAACCGGAGGCGATCTAACGTTGATCTTGCAAGCGTCAAACCAACCCGCCTGCGGCCGGGCGTACTTTCTTATCCGTTGACGGAGGCCTGAATCAATCTCACGCATGTAGGAAAGCAGCGACCGATGATGCGCACAGATCACTCCCACCGTCCTTCCCGAGCCTTTACGTTGATCGAGCTGCTGGTCGTGATGGCGATCATTGCAATGATGGTCGGCATTTTGCTGCCGGCGCTGGTGCACGCCCGGGAGGCCGCGCGTAGCGCGGTGTGCCTCTCCAATCTCCGGCAGGCGGGGATCGGCCTGGGGACCTACGCGTCCAGCAACCGCGGCTGGATGCCCGGCCCGAATACGTCCGGCGTCGATATGGAACGCGTCTACCGCCAGCGGGGCTCGGTCGCCGACGGCCGGGCGGTCGCCACCGGCGCCGGCCGCCCGCTGCAGTACACCGACTGGATCTCCCCGACCATCGGCGAGGGGCTGGGCTTGTCGGCCGACCCCGAAGAGCGCCTGATTCAGATCCTCGACACCGATTTCCGTTGCCCCGCCAACCAGCAAACCTACCGGGCCGAGTACAACGGCGTCAGCCCGCGGTGGTCCCTGCCCGGCAACCCGGAAGAGCACTTCCTGCTCAGCTACGGCGCCAACATGTACTGGCACGTCTGGCCCGGCCGCGACCGCGACGCGGTGCTCGCCGACGGCGGCGGCGTGGAGTGGAGATGGCCCTACGCCAACTACACCTACCCCTCCGATTACGACCCGCGTCTGGAGACCATCGTCAACGGATCAAACAAGATCTTCGCCGCAGAGGGCACGCGGTTCTGGGACCGCGGCGATCCCAACGACACCCGCTACCCGACCTACACCGGCTTTTTCTCCGAACCGAACCTCATCGGCGGCACGTTCATGCACAGCTTCAGCATCTATAACGGCAACGGGGGGCACCCGTGGAAGTTCGGCCGGCTCAGATCGTTCGGCAGCGCCAGGCCGCCCATCTTCTCGCCCGGGAGAACCGACGGTTGGAGCGACGCCGATCTGGACCGGGTGGCCGGCGTCCGGGGCATGTCGCCCATGACCCGCGTCAACGGCTTCCGTCACCCCGGCAACACCAGCAACGCCGTGTTCTTTGATGGTCACGTCGAAAACATGAAACCCTCCAAACTGACCCGGGTCGAGCATCTGCTGCCCACCGGCACCACGTACCCCAGCTACCGGGCCCGCGACACGGTCGATCCCAATGACGACGGCAGCCCCGTGAGATAAGCCCTCGATGCGTCGACTCGGACTCCGCAATGGTTTGAGACACCCGCCCGCATGAGGAGCATTGAGATGCCCCGGATCGCTTCTGAAGACCTGCTGCAATGGTACGCTTCCAACCGTATCTGGCTGGCTCTGGGCCTGTGTCTGATCGGGGGCGTCGTGCTGCTCTGGAGCGTGCGTTCCCTGGTCGGGTCCACCACGCCCGAACTCTACGGCGAGGGGTGGTACTACGACCTGAACACGGGTGAATACTTTGTTCAGCGGATCGAATACGGCCCGACGATCGACGCGCCGTCCGGCGCGTTGCCCACCGGCGAGCCCGCGGGGGTGCGCGTCTGGGCGTTCGCCTGTCAGCCGGGGGTGCATCCGGCCGACGCCGAGTTGGTCGTCCTCGAAGCCGCCCACCCCGCCGCGACCGCCGACCCGCCCCCGGTTCCCGCTCATCAGAGCCGCTTCGGTCCGATCGTGCCGATCGGCTCATTGACCCGCCGGATCGATGAAGAGAACTGGTCGCCCCGCGGCCTCGACCTGGAGGCGATGATTGAGGAGGTCTTCATCCGGTGCGCGCAGGGGCAGACCCCGACGCTCTGCATCCCGTGACGGCATGGGCCGTCCGGGGTGTTGATCCCGCAAAGAGGAGAGAGCCGAGCCCCTGGCGCGGCGATGGGAAAGCGACAGGATCATCGGGCGGGGTCTGATCGGCCCCGACGATGGTTGGAAAACACGAAAGGAGGGATCGCTGAACTAACGACGTGACGGAAGGCGACTTACCGGTTTTGGGGTGATCGTTCGCCGGTCACCGTGTTGAAGACAGCCGCGTCCGTTGCGATCAACGGCCTGCGTGTGCAGGCCGCGGCGCGGTTGGTTCGCCCGTATTGAGCCGCTTCCCCGCGTTTGGCGGGCGGCTCCCACTTTCATCGGCTTCGGCCGAAGCTACAGGAGACAACTGATGAACCCCCGCTCCCTTCAATCGTTGATCTGTCGCGGCGCAGCCGCGATCGTTTGTGCTGTCGTCGCGGCCGCCCCGACCCACGCGGCGGTCCTCGACTTCATCGTCGACATTCAGGACCAGCCCGTCACTCCCGGCGGCATCCAGTTTGCGTTCGATGTTTACATCCAACTCAACCCCGACGAGTTCACCGGGAACCGCCCCAGCGGTTTCCGCGGGATCGAAGACGTCTCGTTCAACGCGATCAACACCAATCTCGACAGCTTCGCGTGGAACCCCGACCTCGAACTGATGGGCTACAGCCTTTCGGTGAACACCGTGATTAACGGCCGCTTGTTCGCCGGCGCCGGTCTCGACGCTTCCGACGGCGTGTTCAACCTGGGCCTCGAAGACATCACGGTTCAGGACGGCAACGGCAATGACGTCGTGTTCCTCGGCGGTG
Organism: Phycisphaeraceae bacterium; assembly: GCA_028277745.1. Taxonomy (GTDB): domain Bacteria; phylum Planctomycetota; class Phycisphaerae; order Phycisphaerales; family Phycisphaeraceae; genus JANQFR01. The sequence goes on along the minus strand of JANQFR010000075.1, from coordinate 23,194 downwards.
TCCCCTTGTTCTTCGGAAGCGGCGTTTACACCCCGACGCTCGAAGAGCCCCTGCCTGTGTTCAACCGGACCGCGTCGGGCACTTCCGTCGGCCCCGCGCCCGCCGCGCGGCTGTGGGACGGACAGGGCAACTTCGGTTTCGCCACCGGCGTCACCCGCGACCTGCTCTTCCAGGACATCCCCGAGCCGGCTTCGCTGGCGCTGCTGGGGATGGGGGCGTTGTGCATGTTCGGCCGGCGCCGCCGCCGCTTCGACGCCTGAACCCGTTGGGTCATGGCCTCGACTCCCTCAACGGGTCGGATGGACGCATCTCTTCGTCTGTCCGGCCTGCTTTTCTTTTGATCGCCTGACCCGCATCGACGACACCCGACGTGCTTTAGCGCCTTGTCTCCATCGCCGAATGAAGCTTGCGATATTTTTTCCTCATTTTCAATCGTTGGCTATTGACGCCGCCGCTCAGGTGAGTTATTCAAGGTGGCCCACGTCGCCTGCCTGTGGGACACCACGACTCTTAAAACCCAAGTCGGCCTGCAAGTTTTTCCGAACGGGAAGAAGAGGAGTGTCGATATGTCTGTGTCTCTCTGTTTCACCCGTTGTTTAACGGGAGCGGCGATCGGTGCGGCGGCGTTGGCGGTTTCACGGCCGGCGTCGGCCCAGGTGGATGTCGTGGAGCTGGGGGTTCTCGACATCCAGGCGGCTTACGCCAACGGCGACTACACGGCGGTGGACCTGACGCAGTCGTTTCTCGATCGGATCACGACTTACGAGCGGACGTATAACGCGTTTATCAGCTTGAATCCCGACGCGCTCAACCGCGCCGCCGAGCTTGACGCCGCTTACACCCGCGGGGGGCCGATCGGCGCGCTCCACGGCGTCCCCGTGGTGATCAAAGACAACATCGACCAGGTCGGCACGGTCACGACCGGCGGGGCGGTCGGCTTCTCCACCGCCGCGGGCGGGCTCGACATCAACCCGCAGGATTCCGCGGAGGTGGTCGATCGGCTCGAGGCGGCCGGCGCGATCATCCTCGGCAAAACCAACATGCCCGACTTCGCGTTCTCCGGCACGCGGAGCAACTCGAGCATCGAAGGCGCGACCCGCAACCCGTACAACCTTGACTTCGTCCCCGGCGGGTCGTCGGGCGGGACCGCGACCGCGGTGAACGCCAGCTTCGCCGTCCTCGGCCTGGGAACCGAGACCGGCGGGTCGATCGAGAACCCCGCGTCCGCCCAGGCCCTGGTCAGCGTCAAGCCCACCTTCGGGCTCGTCCCGCTCGAGGGCGTGCTGCCGATCGATGCGACCTTCCGCGACGTGGTCGGCCCGCTGTCCAAGACCGTCGTCGACGCCGCGATCACCCTCGACGTCCTCGCCGGGGAGTTCTCCGAGGACGCCACCACCCTCGGCGTCAACAGCAACATCCCCGCGGGCGGCTACACCGCCGGGCTCAGCACCACCGCGCTCGAGGGCAAGAAGTTCGGCCTCGTCGGGCCGGGGTGGCGCGACGGCCTGCCCAACTCGATCCAGTTCCTCCCCCTCGCGCCCGAAACCGAATCCTTCTACAACCAGGCCATCGCCGACCTCGAAGCCCAGGGCGCGACCGTCATGACCGATCCGTTTGAAGGCACCGGCTTCGCCGAACTCTACAGCGAGCGGCCTTCGGCGTTCGGCTTCACCTTCGACGTCGATATCCAGAACTACCTCGCCGGCCTGGGCGAGGACGCCAACTTCAACTCCGTCGCCGAGTACGAAGCCATCACCGGCGAGCCGTTCCCGATCGGCGGGGTCGACAACCCCGTCGATAACCTCGCCGTCATCCAGGCGGTCCAGGATTACATCATCTGGCAGAACGAGCTTCAGGAGCTGTTCCAGGAGATCCTCGACATCAACGACCTCGACGGCCTCTTCTTTCCCCAGGCCGGTTCGCCGATCCCGCCCTTTGACGAGCCGGGCGTGACCGAGAACACCAACGGGCCCAACAGCTTCCCCGAGTTGCCGTCCAACATCATCAACGACCTGCAGATCCCGGTCGTCACGCTGCCTTACGCGTACTACGGCAACAACACGCCGTTCACCCTGGCGTTCCTCGGCGACCTGTTCAGCGAAGCGGAGCTGCTCAGCTACGCCTATGACCTGGAACAGGCCACGCTGGCCCGGGTCGCCCCGCAATTGATCGTGGTGCCGACCCCGACGGCGCTGGTGGGCGGGGCGGCGTTGCTCGGGTTCGCTTTGCTCAGGACTCGCCGTTGGCGTTGAACAACGTCGCGGCCGGCCGTTTGTTTTCACCTTTTTCACGCTCACCCTTTCGGGGGTGAGCGTTTTTTTATCGCCGTAGATTGAATCTGCTGAAAACGGATGCGTCTCGTTGCTCTAAGCCCCGCATGCGTATGCGGGGCTCCGTAACGTCCGCCCGGCTATTCCGCGGGTGCGCAACGGACGCGGATCACCGTGTTGGTCTGCTCAGTGAGATGGACCGCCAGCTTACGCACGGGGGCGAAGTGGCTCTCGGGTGTGTGCGAAAACGGCCCGCCGACCACGGGCTTGCCGTCAAAGTGGCTCTGGTGCGGCGGGTCGGGCGAGGTGGGCAGCGGCCCGGACGGCAAGACTTCCAGCCGCGCCTCTTCGGGGCTTTCGAGACGGACGCGGAGCTGTTTGCCGTCCTGGGTGAGCAGCGCGGAGCGTTGATCGTCGGCCAGCGCGACCTGGGCGCGGGTATGGAGGAACCACCACAACTCGGCGGGGCGGTCGGCCCGGACGTGGTCGTGGATGACCAACTCGCGTCGGCTGGGCATCTCGAAGCGGCGGGTGAACCGGGCAACGTCGGGGTAGGCGTCGGTGAGGTCGAGGTCGGCGGTGGGATGCTGATCGTCGGGGTTGAAGCCGGTGACGCGCCCGCCGGCGTCGACGGTCTGGCCGGGGTGGTCGGAGGGGTTGAGAACGATGACGTTATGAGCTTCGGCGCGGTTGGCGTAATAGGTGTAGCGTTGCCCTTCGTCGTCGAGCGCTCCGCTGAAATAGCCGGGCAGGTTGTAGTTGTCGTTCCCAAGGTCGACGAACCAGCGCACGCCGTGGTGTTCGTAGACAAACGAGCCGAGGTCGGCCTGGTTGTGCCCGACGACGTTGCGGCCGCACTGGGCGGCGAGCCACGCGGCATCGGGGTCGTCCCATGCCGAGCGGAAGCAGACGGCCTCGACGCCGCGGTAATGCGCGTCGCGCGGCGGGAGCGGGGCGTGGTCGGCGTCGACGCTCCAGATCAGGTCGAGGGGGTGGGCGGAGGAGGGGGGTTCGAGCTGGAGCCCGCGGCGGGCCAGCACAGGCTGCTGGAATTTTCGAGCGAGCCAGAGCAGCGAGCGCGAGCGCCCGGGTTTGGCCTGTTCGGCGGCGTCGGAGAAGTTGAACGATCGGCCCGTGGGCCCGGCGAGGTGGATGGGAAACAGGCCGGTCCCGTCGAGCCCCGGCGTTTGCGAGAGGCCGAAGTCGTGGCCCAGCGCGGTCTCAAGACTGGCGAGGTGGGCGGTGAGGTACTTGAGGGTGTAGCCCCAATAGGACGGGCCCTCGGGCCAGCCGCCGTCGGGAGCGAAGTGCTGCAGGCACTGGGGCAACCCGGCGAGCCCGCCGCGGATGATCTCGGCCGCGGCGTCGGGATGTTCGTCCGCGATCGCCAACGCCGCCACGCCCAGGCCGCCATTGCAGACCACGTTCCAGTTGTTGTCCCAGACATGCCACCGCCGGCCCGAGCCCGGCGGGCGGCGGTACGCATCGAGGCCCGGCGCGAAAGCGTGCCGCACGATCGCGTCGCGGATCGTCCGGCGTTGGTCTTCGGTCCAGTCGTCGTACAGCCAGTCGTACCCGATCGCGCAGGCGTGGGCCATCTCGGCGGTGTCGAGAAAGTGCGACGGGTTCCAATCGGGGAAGTTGGCGACGGCCTCCAACTCGGCGAACAGCCGATCACGCCAACGCGCGTCCCCGTCCATCCGGAACATGAACGCCAGGTCATACACCCGGTCCACCACGCGGCGGGACGTCATCAGCAGCCGCTTGCCGTCGGGGATTTCATAGGCCGACACGGGGGCCTCGAGTAAGGCCTCGCATCGCCCACGGATCGCATCGATCCGTGGATCGGCGCGGTCGATGGCGGCGAAGTCGTCAGCGGTCGCGATCAAACGCGGGTGCTCGCGGCGCAGGCCGGCGAGGGGGTTGTCGGGGATATTCATGATTCAGAGTCTCAGGCGCCGTGCACGCGGGGCATCCGCGTCGGCTCGCGGGCGATCTCGGCGTTGAGCCATTTGTGCATCAGCGCGGCCTTGACCGCGGCGTAGGCGGGGTCGCCGAACTTGTTGTCGGTCTCGCCGGGGTCGTCTTGAAGGTCGAACAGCTCGCCCCAGTCGGGGTGGCCGCGGTACAGCGTGAGCTTGTACCGCTCATCGATGTAGGTGCGCAGGTGCACCGTGGTCGGGTTGTGGCGCATCTCGACGATCAGGTCGTCGCGGGCCTTGTCCGCGTCGCCGGCCCAGCACGGCAGCTGGTCGACGCCCTGCATGAATCCGGGGACCTCGATCCCGCACGCCGACAGGAACGTGGAGGGCAGATCGATCAACGATTGCAGCGCGTCGATGGTCTGTCCCGCCGGGACCTTGCCCGGGTAACGCACCAGGAAGGGCACGCGGATGCCCTCGTCGTAATGGAACGCGCCCTTGGCGACCAGGCCGTGGTGCCCGATGTAGTGGCCGTGGTCGCTGGTGAAGACGATCAGGGTGTTGTCGGCGATGCCCAGCTCGTCGAGCTTGTCGAGGATCCGGCCGATCTGCTGGTCCATGAACGAGGTCATGCCGTAGTAGATCGCCATGTCTTTGCGTTTCTTGTCCTCGTTGTCGGGGTGGCGGTGGTAGCCGTGCAGGCCCTGGCCGCCTTCCTCCTTGAAGACCGACCAGTCGGCGCCCTCCTCCTGGGTCATGCGCACGGGCGGGGGCATCTTGTCCAGCTCGGTCGTCCCATCGTCGTTGACGTGGAGCTTGCCGATGGGCATGTCGGCCGGGTCGTACATGCTGGCCCACGGCTCGGGGACGAGGTAGGACGGGTGCGGGTCGTGGAAGCTCGACCAGAGGTAGAACGGCTTGTCGTTCTTGACCGACCGCTCGATGTTGGCGATGGTGCGCTCGGCGGTCCAGGCCGAGTAGTGGTATTCCTCCGGCAGGTCCCACGAGCCGTAACGTTTCTTCGACGGCGCGGGCGGGATGGGGTCGAAGTAGTCCTCCCAGTTGGACAGGCCTTTCTCTTCGAGCCAGAGGCCGTAGTGCCCGCCGGCGTGGGCCTCGTCGGTGTGGTTGCGGCAGGTCTCGACGTGGGAGAAGCCGTACCAGGGCGTGCGCTGGTCGTTGAAGTTCCGCCAGAAGTCGCGGTCGCGGAGGAAGGGGTGGGATTCGATGGACTCTTCGCCGGGCCGGTCGCCCGAGGCGAGCGGCTGGAAGTGGGCCTTGCCGACGAGGGTGGTGTCGTAGCCGGCGTCGAGGAAGCGTTGGCCGAGGGTCGGGACGTCTTCGGGGAGCTTGACGCCGATGGTCCAGGCGCCGTGCACCGAGGGGTACACCCCGGTCGCCAGCGACGCGCGGGTCGGGGTGCACACGGGGTTGACGGTGTAAGCCCGGGTGCAGTCGGCGCCCTCTCGGGCGAGCCGGTCGAGGTTCGGCGTCTTGATATGCGGGTTCTTGAACCCCAGCGTGTCGTAGAGCTGTTGATCGGAGGTGATGAGCAGAACGTTAGGGCGGGGGTTCATGAGAAATATCCAGGATCAAGGCCGCGTGTCACGTCCGCCGAACATAGCTCTGGGGCCGCGAGGTTGCAACGTGCCGGATCCTAGCCGGCGGGCTACGCCCGCCTGGTCCAGGGCCGCGTAGCGGCCCGGCTAGTTCATCAGACGCCCGCTGAAGAAGAAAGCCTCGCGCCGCCGAGATTGTTAAAATCTGCACGGCATTGCCATCCCACCCCCCAACGGAGCGAACCGATGACCGTCGCCGCCGCGTTTCCTATCGATCTGGACGCCTTCAAGCCCGTCGTGCTCGACCCGGCCCAGCCCGAGCTGACCGACGACCAGGCCGCGCAACTGCAGGCCAATATCCAGCTCTGCCGCGACGCGATCATCTTCTTCACCGCCACCGGCGCCGCCAAGGGCCTCGGCGGGCACACCGGCGGGCCCTACGACATCGTCCCCGAGGTCCTCATCGCGGACGGGTTCATCCGCCACGGCTCGGCCTACCCCGCCCACTTCGATGAGGCCGGCCACCGCGTCGCCATCCAGTACCTGCTCGCGGTCCTCTACGGCGACCTGCCCGCCATGCAGCTCACCCGGTACCGCGAGGCCAACGAAAAACTCCCCGGCCACCCCGAGCTCGGCCTCACGCCCGGCGTCAGGTTCTCCTCCGGCCGCCTCGGCCACATGTGGGGCCACGTCAACGGCGTCGCCTTCGCCCACCCCGATCAGAGCTTCTTCCTCTTCGGCTCCGACGGCTCCCAGCAGGAGGGCAACGACGCCGAGGCCGCCCGCATCGCCGTCGCCCACAAGCTCAACGTCAAGATCGTCGTCGATGACAACGACGTCACCATCGCCGACCACCCCTCCAACTACATCCCCGGCTTCCACGTCGGACAGACCCTCGAGGGCCACGGCCTCCACGTCGACTACGGCGACGGCGAAGACCTCCCCAGCCTCTACGCCCGCATGGCCAGGGCCGCCTCCACCCCCGGCCCCGTCGCCCTGATCAACAAACGCGTCATGGCCCCCGGCGTGCCCCACATCGAGGGCAGCGTCCACGGCCACGACGTCATCCCCGTCGACGCCGCCGTCGAGTACCTCGACATGCGCGGCCACGCCGACGCCGTCCAGTTCCTCAAGGCCATCACCAAGCCCAAAAACCCCGCGACCTACCGCGGCGTCGACATGGACGCCCTCGGCTCCAACCGAAACGAGTTCGGCAAGGCCGTCAACCGCCAGCTCGCCCAGATGAGCAAGGAAGAACGGATCGACAAGGTCCGCGTCTTCGACAGCGACCTCGAAGGCTCCTGCGGCCTGATCCACATCCACAAGGAGCACCCCGAGGTCTTCGTCGCCAGCGGCATCATGGAGCGCTCCAACTACGCCGCCGCCTCCGGCTTCGGCTTCACCGATGGCCGGCAGGGCATTATGGGCACCTTCGCCGCCTTCCAGGAGATGTGCATCTCCGAGATCACCATGGCCCGCCTCAACAAGTGCAACGTGCTGGCCCACTTCAGCCACAGCGGCGTCGACGACATGGCCGACAACACCTGCCACTTCGGCCTCAACAACATGTTCGCCGACAATGGCCTGCCCGAAGACGGACACGACCAAACCCGCCTCTACTTCCCCGCCGACGCCGGCCAGATGCACGCCGTGATCGACGCCGTCTTCCACGACCCCGGCCTCCGGTTCGTCTACTCCACCCGCTCCAAGACCCCCACCATCCTCGGCGAGGACGGCAAGCCCCTCCACGGCGACGGCTACACCTTTATTAAAGACAAGGACGAGATCGTCCGCGAAGGCAAGGCCGGCTACGTCGTCAGCTTCGGCGAGGCCCTCTACCGCGCCCTCGATGCCGTCGAACAGCTCAGGGCCAAGGGCGTCGACGTGGGCCTGATCAACAAGCCGACCCTCAACGTTGTCGACGAGGACGCGATCCAGAAGATCGGACGCTCGCCCCTGGTCGTCGTCGTCGAGGGCTTCAACGTCAAGACCGGCCTCGGCGCCCGCTTCGGCACCTGGCTTCTGGAACGCGGCCTCACTCCCCGATACGCCCACCTCGGCACGAACAAGGAAGGCTGCGGCGGGCTCTGGGAGCAGTACCCTTACCAGGGGCTCGATCCTGAAAGCATCATCGCCGCCGTCGAAAAACTCATGTAACCGATAGCCGGGCCGCTACGCGGCCCCGGACCAGGCGGGCGTAGCCCGCCGGCTATTCCAACAGCCCCACCTCGATCTTCACCACCGCTTTCTTGATCATCTGCGCCGCGGCGCCCACGATCATCTGCGGCATGTGCGCATCGCTGGGGTGCAGCAACGCCCACCGGCCCGGCGTCAGCTCCACCCGTGCCGGCGGGCCGTCGGCCGGCCGGCGGTAGAACTCCACGTCGTTCGCCGCGTCGTAAGGCGTCTTCACCGCCAGCCCCGATTGGGGATACCAGTCGATCGCCTCCGCGCCGACCAGCACGGTCTGGATGTCCAGGTAACGCCGGTGGGCCTCCAGCACGCCTTGCTCGGGCGCCCGCGTCTCGTACCGCTGCACCCGCGCGAACATCCGCTCGCCCATCAGCGGCGTCTCGCCCTCGGCCGTCTCGGGCGTGAGCGCAGCGAGGAACGCGAACGCCTCCCGCCACGCGTCGGCGTGCTTGAAGTACCGGCCGTGATGCTCGATGGCGTCGAAGATCATGTCACGCTCCAAAGGACGGGGGCTCCGCGCCATCCTACCGGACCTTTCCGCCTGTGACCCGCCCGGATGCACCTTACAATTGCCCCGGACCTTCCCGATCATCACCATGCCCCACCGCCCCGGCCGCCGCGTCCTGATCATCTCCGACACCCACCTGGGCCACCCCCAGCCCAGCTCGCTGTGCGCCGATCAGCTTGCGCCCCTGCTCGAGGACATCACCGACCTGGTCGTCAACGGCGACGCCGCCGAGCTGCAGTACCGCCACATGCGCGTCCGCGCCGCCCGCGAGGTCGAGCGCCTCGAAACCCTCTGCGAGGACGCCGGCGTCCAGCTCACCCTCGTCTCGGGCAATCACGACGCGTTCGTCACCGACATCCGTTACCTCAGTCTCGCTGGGGGCCAGGTTTTCGTCACCCACGGCGACGCGTTCCACCCCGGCGTCGCGCCCTGGTCCGCCGGTGCGCCCGCGATGATCGCCGACTTCAAGGTCGCCCGCGCCTCGCTCAAGCCCCAGGACCTGTACGACCTCGACACCCACCTGGGCATCATGCAGCACGTCTCTCACCGCGACTTCATCCGCCAGCACGAGAAGGGATGCATCGAGAAGACGAACCTCCGCAGCGGACCGCGCGTGCTGTGGAACGTGGTCCGCTACTGGCGGCAGGTCCCCGACCTCGCCGCCCAGTTCGTCGAGCGGTTCACCCCGGACGCCCGGGTCGTGGTCTTTGGCCACTCCCACCACCAGGGGGTCTGGCGCCGGCGCGGCCGGCTGATCATCAACACCGGTAGTTACGCCTTCCCCGGCAAGCCGTGGGCGGTGCGCGTCGACGGCCCGTCGCTTACCGTTCACCGCGTCGTCCGCGGGCGGGACGGTTATCGGGTGCATCGCCGCGTCCTGCTCGAACACGCGCTGGCGCCCCGGACGTGACCCGCCCGCGGGCCGTAAGCGTCAAACCGCTCCGCCCGCAAGACCTTTCCGGCGGAAACAACGTCCAAATCTGACTTACCCCCTTCACTGACCCGCATAACCGGAATCCTGCGCTCGGGGTTCTGCAATAACGATATGAATCCGTCAATCCGTTGGAGCGGGCTGACGATTGGGAGCAGTGTTCCAACCACTTTGACATGGTTGGGGGACTCGGCGTCCACGTTGGTTCGTCGATGTTGTTGATGTTTAGGAACGCACCTTTTCCAGGAACACTTGCCATGCCTCAGTCTCGTAAGCAGCCGGCCCACTCGACGCCCCGCGTCATCCGCCCCGCCCGTCGTAAGCGGTTCACCACCATGGCCCTGGTCGCCGCGCTGGGCGCCGCGACGGTCGTCGGCTGCTCCGGCACGCCGTCGTCGTCTGCCCGTTACCAGCAGATCGGGCTCGGCGCCGACGCCCACAACCAGCGCGCTGTGGAGCTGCGGCAGGACTTCTTCGACCGCGCCCGCGAGAACGACCTGCCCGCGCAGTACCTCGGCGAGGCCCGCGTCGGCATGGCCGAGGTCGAGAAGAAGCTCTCGGCCGCCCGCGCCGCCGAGGTCGAGCGTGAGGCCCGGCTCCGCCAGCACCGCGCCGCGATCTCCGCTCAGCGCCAGGCGACCCAGACCGACCGCCAGATCGCCGAGGCCCATGCCGAGAAGCTCCGCAAGGAATACCTCGCCCGCCAGTCGCAGCTCGTGGCTCAAGTCGACGCGCGTCAGCGGCAGGCCCAGACCGCCAGCGAGAAGAACACCGCCCTGGTCGCCGCCCTCGCCGAAGAGAAGAAGACCCGCCAGTCGGACCTGATCTCGCAGGCCAACCAGGAGTATTCCGAGGCCAAGGCCCGCATCGACAAGATGCAGAACGTCCGTCAGACCACCGAGACCGAGAGCCTCGCCGCGATCGAAGAGATGATCGAGTCGGCGAAGGCGACCCGCTCGCGCGCCGCGGCGACCGTGGCCGCGCTCAACAGCGAGGCCGACGCGGTGGTCGAGCAGACCGACGCCCGCGCTTCGGAGCTGAACACGCAGATCGACACCGTCCAGACCCGGACCCAGGCCGAGGCGAGCCGCCTCAGCCAGCAGTCCTCGTCGGTGCTCAAGGACGCCGAGGCCCGCAGCCGTGAGCTGGAGGCCGAGGCGACCAAGCTCACCGAGCAGGCCTCGGAAGAGCAGTACGAGATGAAGGTGACCGCCGCCCGCGCCGCGTGGGCCCAGGCCCAGGCCGAGAACGAGCGGGCGATCTCCGAGTGCAAGAACGGCTACGAGCGGACCCTGGCCGAGATCGAGCGGCTTCGCGCCGACGCGAGCCAGATCGCCCAGAACGCCGAGGCCGAGCACCGTCAGGGCGCCCAGGAGCTGGACGCCTGGCTGAGCGACGCGCAGGCCGAGGTCGAGAAGATCCGCATCTCCGCCGACCGCCTGGAGAAGGTCGCCCGCGCCGAGTTCGTCAAGGCCGAGGCCGAGGCCCGCGCCAACGCCGAGCGTGAGACCGCGGTGCACCAGCAGGAGGTCGCCGAGGAGCAGAAGCAGCAGATCATCGCCGAGGCCGAGGCCGAGGCGGCGCGTCTGCGTCACGAGATCGTTCAGGAGCTGGCGAGCCAGCACCGCGCCGGTCGCGTGGACTTCGACGACAAGACCGATCCCGCCGATCCGCTGCCCGCCGACCTGCGGGACGTGCCCGAGGCGGTGGCGGTCGTGCCGGTGACCCCGGTGGTCGAGCCCGAGCACGTCGCGGCGTTCCGCGCCGGGCTGGCCGAGGTGATGGAGGAGCAGACCACCGCCGACGCCCAGCAGATGGCGGTGGAAGCGACGTACACCGAGAGCAAGAGCAAGCTCGACGCGATCCTGACGCAGCAGCTGGCCGTGGCGGCCGAGCAGAACGCGATCGTGGATGCGATGCACACCCAGGCCGAGGCCAAGTTCGCGGAAGCCAAGGCGAAGGCCAACGCCGTTCTTGACGGCGCCGAGGCGACCCACGAGCGCGCCCTGGCCGAGGCCGACGCGTTCCGCCGCGAGTCGTTGGCGCAGGCGTCCGACCTGCGGGCGCGGGCCAAGGCCGAGCTCGAGGTCGCCAAGGCCACGTCGGCCCAGCTGGCCGCCGAGTCCGAAGCGGTCGAGCGTCAGGGCGCCTCGGAGGTTCACGCCCTGGAGGTGCAGCTCCGCGCCACGCACCAGCGGGGCAAGGCCGAGCACGCCCTGTTGATCGCCGAGGCCAAGTCGGTTGGTCAGTCGCTCAACGCGGTGGCCGAGCAGCTCGACGCCCAGATCGCCGCGGCCCGTCGGACCCTGACCGCGGAGCTGGCCAAGCTCGACCGCTCGATCGATTCGCAGAGCGTGGTCGCGCAGGCCAACTTCGAGGAGTCCATCGCCCGGGCCAACGTGGTCGGTCAGAAGGCCGACGTCGAGATCGCCCGGATCCAGGCCCGCAACGCGATGGAGCGGGCGCTGGCGGACGCGGACATCACCCGCACCCGCAACCTGCTGTTCATCGAGCAGGTCAAGGGTGAGGCGGACGTGAAGCGCCGCCTGGCGATCGCCGACGCCGAGGCCGAGCAGGCCCTCGCCGCCGCCGACGCCCAGGACGCCGCCGCCGACGCCGAGGCCGACATCACCCAGGCCCACGCCGTCGCCGACCGCCGCATCGCCGAGGCCCGGCAGGACGCGGTCAAGACCCTGTTCGACGCCCGCCTGGTCGAGGTCAACTCGCAGCGCGTCCGCGACATGGCCTACGCCTACCGTCAGGACTGGCACGAGCACACCACGCTCGACCAGGCCATCGCGTCGGCCGAGGCCGCCCGCGAGCAGACCCGCCAGCGCCTGGCCACCCTCAAGGCTCAGCAGAAAGAGCTCGAGACCGCGGCCATGCAGGACTGGGACGTCCGCCTCGCCTCCATGCGGAAGTTCGATGAGGACCCCGACACCACCCTCGTCGAGGGCGACGTCCAGCGGCCCAACCCCGAAGGCTTCGAGATCGTCCGCGTGACCGAAGTCCCCACCGAGTAACTCTCCACACAATTGAATCCGAGCAAGCCCAGGGCGTCCGCGCCCTGGGCTTGTTTTATTTTGCGCGGTTTGCGCCCCAAGCCCGGGGATGGCAATCCCCGGGCTTCCGCGCAGCAAAGGTCCGGATGCACTACGATCAATCTTCCCTAAACCCTACACCCCTACACCCTACACCCTCCCCAATGCCCCAACCCAACATCGTTTTCTTCATGCTCGACGACCTCGGCTGGGCCGACCTGGTCTGCTACGGCAGCGACTTCTACGAAACCCCCCGCCTCGACCGCCTCGCCGCCCAGGGCATGCGGTTTACCGACGCCTACGCCTCCTGCCCCGTCTGCTCGCCCACCCGCGCCAGCCTCCACACCGGCAAGTACCCCGCCACCGTCGGCATCACCAACTACATCCCCGGCAACGGCTGGGGCAAGCTCATGGGCGTGCCCTACTTCCACGAACTGCCCACGTCCGAAACCACCCTCGCCCAGGCCCTCAAGACTCACGGCTACCAGACCTGGCACGTCGGCAAGTGGCACCTGGGCCCCAAGGGGCACTGGCCCGAAGACTTCGGCTTCGACCGCAACATCGCCGGCCAGGACTGGGGCGCGCCCAAGAAGGGGTACTTCAGCCCCTACGGCATGCAGACCCTCGACGACGGGCCCGACGGCGAATACCTCACCGATCGGCTCACCGACGAGGCGGTCCGGCTTATCCAGAACCGCGACGCGGATGGCCCCTTCTTCCTGCACCTGGCCCACTACGCGGTGCACACCCCCATCCAGGCCCCCGCCGACCTGGTCGCCAAGTACGAGAAAAAGGCCCGCGACTTGGGCCTCGATCAGAAAGACCCGATCCGCGAGGGCGATTTCTTCCCCTGCCTGCATAAGAAAGACCAACGCATCCGCCGGCGGCTGTTCCAGTCCCACCCCACTTACGCCGCCATGATCGAGAACATGGACACGAACATCGGCCGCGTGCTCGACGCCCTCGACGACGCGGGCGTCGCCGACAACACGATCGTCATCTTCACCTCCGACAACGGCGGGCTCTCCACCGCCGAGGGCTCGCCCACCTGCAACGCCCCCCTCTGCGAGGGCAAGGGCTGGATGTATGACGGCGGCATCCGCGAGCCGCTGATCGTCCGCTGGCCCGGCGTCGTCGCGCCCGACACGACCACCGACGTCCCTGTCACCACCCCTGACTTCTTCCCCACCCTCCTCGACGCCGCCGGCCTGCCCCGCATGCCCGAGCAGCACGTCGACGGCGTCTCCTTCCTCCCCCTGCTCAAGGGCGAACCCTTCGACCGCGGCAAGCCCCTCTTCTGGCACTACCCCCACTACGGCAACCAGGGCGCCACCCCCGCCTGCTCGGTCCGCGACGGCGACTGGAAGCTGATCGAGTTCTTCGAGGACAGCCGCCTCGAGCTCTACAACCTGCGCGACGACCTCAGCGAGGAGCACGACCTCGCGACCGCCGACCCGCAGCGCGTGCAGGAGCTTCACACCCGCCTGATCGCGTGGCGCGAATCGGTCGAGGCGCAGATCCCCGCGCCCAACCCCGACTACGACGCGATGATGGCCGGGACCCTGCCCTGCCCCGACGGCGCGGGCCGCATCCCCGGCGACGACCATTAAAAGAATGGCAGATGGCAGATGGCAGATGGCGGATGGTCGATGGCGGATGGGCCGGAGAGGGGCGACGCCGAGCGCGTTTTGCGCCGGGCCGTAGGGCCGGGCTCGCGCACAAAAAAGCCCAAAAACCCGCATGACGCCCCTCCCCCCGGCCTCATCTTGAAAGTCAGGTTGTCAAAGAACAAGCGCAGCGCAAACTTCACATATGTTAGGTTTTTGATTGCATATTGTCAAGGCCTCCTGGCGGGGCCGGCGGGGAATCGTTGACCGCCGCAGACCGGCCCCGGATACTGAGACGGTGCGGCGGGTGTTTCGCCGCGTCGCTGGTTTGGCCGCGTACCGGGAGGTGTTGACATGCTCTGCCTGGCGATCCACATCTACGAGGGCGGGCGGACGGAGCCGTCGCCGAGCGTCCGGGTCCCGCTGGCGGCGGTCGCGGCCCTGGCCCGGCTCATCCCCGCGCCGGTGGCCGGGAGGCTCAAGGCCCGCGGCGTTGACGTGGAGCGGGTGGCGGATGACGCCGCCGCGAAGCTGGAGCCGGGCGTGTTGATGGACATCGTCGACGAAGGCGACCGGGTGGTCATCGCGATCGAGCGGATGGCGCTGGGGCGGACGTTGCAGTTGACGAGTGACGCCCAAGACGCATAATCACGACGTCGATGGACGCTCGCCCGCGGCCAGCCGGCGACGGAGCCGATTTTCATTAGCTATCCATATCATGGGGAATTTTTACTGCAACTTTGCCGTTCGCGGTCCCGAGCAACGCGAAGTCGCCGACACTTTGCGTGACGCGCGGCGCCACGCCCTTGTCACACCCGCGCTGAATGAAGTCACCATCGTCTATGACCAAGCCGCCGATGAACTCGACGACGTCGAGATCGACGTTGTGGGCTCTCTCCTCTCGGGGCGCCACAAATGTTCCGTTCTTGCCGCGGTCGTGGCGGATGACGACGAGTTGTGGCTGGGTTTGTACGAAGATGGCCGGCGGACCGTCGAGTACTCCTCCCGTGGACGGTTTAGCGGCACATCGGCGATCTGTCGTGCGTTCGGTAGGCCGGCGGCTATCCCGATCGTGTGGCCGCTGATGCACCTGCCATATGTTGTATTCGAGACAATGCGGCACGCTGCATTAGTAAGGCTTGTTGGTATTCCCAGTTGGAGCGTCGCCGCTGGTTACCGTTATATCGTTGAGCAGGAAGAACTCCCTCCCGGTTTGGAGATGGATGATATGGTCTCGACACGAGGCGGTGACTAATCTCAAGGATCCGCTATGTGCAAAACCAACCAATTGCCTTTGCTCCGGTCGGTTCACCTGTCCTTTCTTGCTTGCGTTTTACTGGCGGCGCCGGCCTCGGCGGAGAACCTGCAGGTTTTCGACCGGGTGCGGATCGACAACGAAACGCGGGAGGTCCGCCGCACGCTGGCGGTTCCCGAATACGGCCCGACGACCCGGATGATCGCCGACATCGCGGTCCATGCCGACCAGGACCCGTGGGACAAGGCCGGCAGCTTCTACCTGGTCACGCCCGAGGGTGACCGGGTCGAGATCGTCAAGTTCGTGACGGGGTTCAAGGGCAACACCCAGCACCAGTGCGACGTGACCGATCTGGCGCCCTTCCTCAAGCCGGGCGCGGAGGTCGAGTTCGGCGGGTTCATCGACACGTGGGTGGAGGACGGGTGGCGGTTCAGCGCCGCCCTGCGTTTTGAGGACGCGGAAAGCCGGCATCCGGACTGGGCCCACGCGGTGGTCCCGATGGATGACGACTGGCGATCGACGGAGCCGCGGTCGTTCAAGGTCGTGGTCCCCGGGAAGATGAGCCGGGTGTGGCTGACGTACCTGGTCAGCGGGCATCATCATGAAGACAACGGCAACAGCGACGAGTTCCATCAGCGTCGGCACCATATCGCCGTGGATGGCCGGGAGGTGTGGACCGGGGTCCCGTGGCGCACGGACGGGCACCAGTATCGGCATCTCAACCCGACCTCCGGCCGGTGGGACGGCAACGGCGACGGGGACACGGACGACCCGTACCCCGTAGACCGCTGGTCCTCTGACTTCCCGCGGTCCAACTGGGTCCCGGGCCAGGACGTGGAGCCGATCCGGATCGACCTGAGCGAACCACTCGGCGGCGCGGGCGAGCACACCCTCACGATCCGGATCGACGACATCGGCAAGGACAGCTTCTGGCGGGTGTCGGCTTACCTGAGCGGGGTGGCGGCGCCGCGGTGATGCGGGGAGGCGTTGTACGCAAGTCATTCTCTCGAAGCACGGTTGAGTCGCCATGGCGAGACGATACAAACGCCGCAGCATGGACGAGGCTTGGGAACTTGCTTGTTCCGCGCTTCCTTCTCAGGCTCAGGATCATCTCGGCGAAACGGCCGTCTCTGAAGTAATTTCGCGCGGCTGGCAGGGTGTGTCGGTCGGCCCGTTCGAAGACTGGCTTGAGATCGCCGGGCGCGAGCTCAAGCCCGACCATTACTATGAGTTTTATCTGCGTCCGCCGTCCGATGAGTCGGGGCCCAGTGATTCGTTCTACGGCCGCGTCCTCGTGGCGCGTGACCGCTCATCGGACGATGTCTGGTTCATGTGGCGGCCGCCTGAACGCGAGCGCAGCGGCCCCGGGACCGCGGACGAGGTGCGCGCTCGCGTCGAGCAGGACCTGGCCGGCCATGCCGTCAACCGCCGGGGGCGCGACTTCGGCCCGTTGCTGCTGGAGACGCCGGAGCTGGTGTTCCCCGCCGGCGAATCGAGGCCCGGCGCGTGGATCGTGCTGCGGGGCGGCGAGGAGGATTACTGTGTTTATTACGATCCGTCTGCGGACGTCTTCGGCGCCTTTACCGACGGGCAATACCTCGGCATCGTCGATAAAAGCTTAAAATCGGTGCTCGACGACCTGTAGCGCCGATGCGGAGCTTTACCGGCCCGGAGAAGATCGTGCCCGGGCGTTAGAGCGGAGCGGTATGATGCCAGGGCCGAGGACGCGAACTATGCCGCGATCCATTCTTCTGTCCATCCTGGCCTGCGTTTTACTGGTGGCGGGTTGCCGATCGGGCGAGCCCGGGCCGGGCCCGGTCAAGATCATCACCGAAGATGCGATCCTGTCGGTGGCCGAGCCGGCGATGCGTGAGCGGTACCCGCGGGCGTACGAGGCCCACAAGCCGTATATCGCCGTGCCGATACCGGGGACGGACACCTGGCGTGTGTTGCATTTCTCGGCGCTGCTGCCGCTGGGGTCGCCGATGGCGATTGTGACGGATGATGGGGGGATTCTGATGATGAAACTGGCGGACGTTCAGGATCGCGAGGACCGGATGCGAGAGGTCTTCGAGTAGGGCGACAGCGCCCGCGGCAGAGTCGATGGGTGTTGGCGAGTATGAGCCGACGATATTCATACATTGGTCCCGGTTCTCTAGCGCATCTGGCCTCTGCTGACACGCTGCGCGTTTGCGTCAACACCCAAGGCGACATTCATCGATGGGTGCGTGAGGCCGAACAGGCTATAGATGATGGCGGATGTGTGTTCGCCACCTTTGTGGTCGACGCCGATGGGCGGCTATGGATCGCTGATCGGCAAAGCGAACATGTTGCTTGTGCTCGTGGAGGCGACGTGCTTTCAGCCGGCGAGATCCTGTTCCGTGCGTCAGATGAGGTTGGGGTGGAATATGTCACGAATCAGTCGACCGGCTACTGCCCCGAACCCGAGTCTTGGCGAGCGGTTGACGAGGCGCTTCGTCGGGCAGGCATCGAGCCGCCCGATTATTTTTCGAAAGCGTTTCAATTTCGGCGTTGTACGTCGTGTCGAAACATCAACATTATCAAGGACGATTTGTTTGAATGTGACGTCTGCGGCGCGGAAATCCCGCGGGTATGGAACCTGCAAACTCATGATCGGTGATGGTGGTTGACCGCCCGCGTCCATACGAGACAATGGATTCGATGGTGGGACGTTCGCTGCTACGGATGGCCCGCAAGCAAGCCAATGACGTGAGCCCATATCGTGGTGACAAGGTGTCGGCATTGCGGCAGACCTATCGGCACGCCTCAAGCGGTCAGCGGGATCGCCACGTTCTTGCCCGCCGCCGTTCTCGCCGGCCTAATCACAGGGGTTGCGGCTGGTTGGACCTGGTGGGCGGTTCTCGCCGCGCCTTTTCTTTGGCTTGGTCTGAGCTGGATATTCTGGGAGGGGCCCCGTTGGGCGACCATGCTCCGCAACCGATTTAGAAGGTGTCCAGGCTGCGGCCGTTGTGACTGGGAGAACCCGCGATACGGCGGCTTTGGGTTCTAAAGTGAACCAGACTTCCCAACGATCGTTGGCCGGTGGCAGGGCTTTATGACATGACATCACCCGCGGATTGGCAACTTCTGGCCGCGAAAGAACCGCCGCGGTGGACAGGCGACCTCAACGATGACTGCACCGCCCGTTGGGCGGGTCTAACGCTTCGTGCGGAGAAAATGGATCGCTGTCAATGGTGGTGGTGTGTCTACGATGATGTGTTGAAAAAGCAGGTGGTCTCCTCCAATGAAGAGCAAGCATCCTTCCATTCCGGTCACGCTGCGCGGGCGGCGGCGGCGGATGCCGCGCGACGCTGGCTCGGGCTTCCGGAGGCGTAGTCACCCGTCGCGATGGTCCGGCATAGTCCGTAGCAGATGCAACGTCTATGAATTCTATTTGTGTCAGTCATATTCCCCCTCCGGAGGCTTTTAGATGAACAGGATGCATGCTTTTGCGCTGGTGACGATTTTGATGTGTTTTACGGCGGGATGCTCATCGCCCCCGTTGCGGAGCAGCGGCTGGGCGCCGTTGCCGGAGGAGGCCCGGTTTTCAACGCTGGAGCAGGTTCTTGAGGGCGCCGGCTGGGCGCGTCAGGCGTCGCGGCCGCTGGATTCGTTTGGCGTCACGGCTTCACCGCGTTACGAGCGGCGGGGCGTTGAAATCCAGCTCTTATTGCTCGACACGTCGCAGGTGGTCTGGTCGGCCGAGGGCCGGGACGCGGAAGAGGTCGAGGGCGCGTCCGCGGCGATCGGCGAGTGGCTCGGTTCGAAGCCCGACGGTTGAGGTTCGCCAGGTCCGTGAGACTCGTTTTTCGCGATGGTTATATGAAATAAGTGCTGCGTTATGATCGACCAGGCGTCCACGATGCAAATGCTCCCGCGACAGCTTCGAGGTCCATTGACATACCGACAGGCGCTTCTCTTTGCGGGCGTCTTTCTTATTCCAATCCCGTTTCTTCTGACGGGGCTGATCGAAGGTTTTGTCATGCTGGTGCGTGACGACCGTTCGAGGCCGCCGTTTGCCGCCGACGTGTTGCTTGCCGTGTTGCTTTTCGGGATGGGCGCCGTGCTGGTCATCTATGGGTGGATGTTGCTGGCGCTTTACGTCGTGAAGCGGATCACCCGCAGGCGTGGTTGACCCGCGGCGTTCACCGTAGGCGTCGGCGGTACGCCTGGGGCGTGACGCCTTCGGCCCGGCGGAAGGCCTCGCTGAACCGGCTGGGCGCGCTGTAGCCGGCGCGTTGGCTGACCTGGGTGATCGGCAGGTCGGTGAAGGTGAGCAGGTGCTTGGCCTTGCGGACCTGCTCGCGGCGGGCCAGCGCGGCCGGCGAGCACCCGAGCACCTCGCGGAACCGGCGCTCGATCTGTCGGCGGCTCATCGGCGCGGCGGCGAGGACCTGCTGCAGGTTCATCTCGCCTATCGCGGCGCCGCGGATCTGGCGCCAGAGGTCGGCGACCAGCGGGTCTTCGACGCCGATCGCGTCGGTGGACCCGCGCGGCGCCACGCCGCGCGGGGGGACGGTCATGGTCTGCTTGCCCGGCGGCCGGCCCCGCACCCAGTCCCGCAGCACCTCGCCCGCCTTGCGCCCCACCAGCACCGGGGAAGGGTCCACGCTGCTGAGCGTCGGTTGGCAGAATTCGCAGACCGACGGATCGTTGTTGACGCCGATCATCGCCACGTCCTGGGGGATGCGCAGCCCGGCCTGCTGGCAGAGGGGGTACAACGCCGAGGTCTGGTAATCGTCGTAGCCCACCAGTCCCCACAACTTGCGGCGGGCTTGATCGAGCCAGCGATCAAAGGTCAATGTCTCGTCGGCGGCGTCACGGGCCAGCTCGCGCGGGGGCCAGTCGGCGGCGGGGTCGTGCTCGGGGTTGCGCACCAGCCGCGTCTGCATCCCACGCTCCCGCGCCGCGGCGAGGGTCGCGGCGATCCGGCCCCAGCCGTGCGGCGAGCGGGCGTGATCCACCACCGCCACCCGCCGCAGCCCGATCTCACTTAACGCCTCCACGCTCAGCCGGGCGATCGCCTGGTTGTCGATCGCCACCCGGGCGCAGCACGGCGGCAGCACCGCCGGGCCTTGGTGAGTGGTCAGCAGCGTGAAGATGCTCCGCGTCTCCGCCAGTTCCAGCGCCCAGGGCTCGTGCTGCTGCATCACCAGGCACGTGGCCGGGGTTTCCAGCGCCGCGCGGAGCCGCCCGACGTGCTCGACCGCGACGCGTTGCCAGTCGGACAGGTCGGCGAGGGCCTCGCTGAGCCCGTTGAGGACCCCGCGGCCGTACTGGGTCCGCAATTCGAGGCAGACCACCAGCCGGACCGGTGAGCGGGGGGAGGGTGTGAGGCCGCGGCCCATGTCAAATAAACGTAATAGATTGTCGCTCAAACGTCTATCCTCCAAACAATCTTGTGCGACGATTTGAGTTGACGGTTCGTTCCCCCGTCGGCCCCGCCGATGGGCCTGTCCGGTTGATCTTTTCACCTATTTCAGCAGGAGGATGTGATGATTCTCACCCGTTTCACCTGTTTCGCCGGTGTCCTGGCCGCCTCGGCCGCCTTGTCATGGGCCGCCCACGGGGCGGTGGTGTCCGGCTCGTTTTCGGGCGTGACCGACGATGTCCGGGCCGCCGCCGATCTGACCGCGCTGGGCGGCCTCGACTGGGTCATCTGGGACGACCCTGACGGCGCCGACGGGTACACCGACCCGGCCCCGATCTACAACGAGAAAGCCGGCGGCGGCGCGATCGGCGGGCTGTCCTCCAGCCTGCTGGGCGAGCCCGGCACGCCGCCCAGCGGCCTGGTCCGCAGCAGCTTCCCCACCGCCCACACCTTCGCCTACACCGACGGCACCGCCCCCGCCAGCGAAGCCGACTCCGGCACGCGCGGCGTCACCATCCGCGGCCAGGCCGACGGCATCAACGACCCGGCCACCAACTTCGCGTTCACCGTGACCGCCCAATCGCTGGCTGAACACACCCTCACCCTGTTCGGCACGCTCCGCCGTAGCGGCGTGCAGATCACCTCGACCCTCAACGCCGTCAACAACGTGGACGTGATCAACCCGGTCGCCAACGCCAACGAGGAGTGGGTCTACACCCTGAGCTTCACGCCCGACGCGATCGGCGACCAGCTCACGGTCGTCATCACCGGCAGCGGCGTGACGCTGGCCGGGGAGGAGGGTAGCTTCTTCAACGGCTTCCGCGTCGGCGCCGCGGCGGTGTCGGTCGTGCCCGAGCCGGGCGCGCTGGTGCTGCTGGGCCTGGGCGCCCTGGCGGTCCTGCCCCGCCGACGCCGGGTTTGCTGAGGCCCTCTTCGCCATCCTTATTCGAACTCATCGATGAAGCCCAGGGATCGCAATCCCTGGGCTTCTTGCCGTTGATCGTCGTACAATGGAGCGTACGTCTCTGATCTAAATTCACCTACCCAGGAGCTTCTTCGCGATGCAATCACTTCACTCCCCAAAGGCTTTGCGGCTCCTGTGGCTGGCGTTGATCTCTTCGGCGTGGCTGGCCGTCGCCGGCTGCTCGTCCACCAAGATTTCGGAGGATACGTACACCAACCCGGACCCGCTGCCCAAGCCGCAGGTGGTGTATGTGTACAAGTTCGCGTTCTCGCCGGACCAGGTGACGCCCGAGCAGGCGATCGGGGCGAAGATCGCGGACCTGGCCACGGGGCAGTCGTTGACGGAAGAGGAGATGGCGTTGGGCAACGCGGTGGCCGAGGCGCTGGCGGAGCAGCTGGTCGAGGGGCTTAAGGAGATCGGGCTGCCCGCCGAGCTGGCGCCCGGTCCGGACGACACGGGCGACGGGGAGGGCGTCGTGATGATCGAGGGCCAGTTCGTGAAGATCGACGAGGGGAACCGGCTGCGTCGCTTCGTGGTCGGGTTGGGGGTGGGCAAGTCGGTGGTCAACACGCAGGTGCAGGTGTTTGATGTGACGTCGTACGGCCGGGTGTCGGTGGCGAGTTTCTCGACGACGTCACGGAGCGGGTGGAAACCGGGCGCGGGCGAGACGGGCGCGGCGGGCGTGGCCGCGGGGGCGACGGTGGGGACGGCGGCGGCGGTGAGCGGGGGCGTGGGCGCGGCGGCCGAGCTGGGCCAGAACGCCCGGGCCGACGCGCGTCGCACCGCCAAGCTGATCACCCGCCACCTCGCGGGCATCGCCTACCAGCACGGCTGGATCACCAAGGAAGCCGCCGCGAAAGCCCACGCCGCGGCCGACGACGACGACTCCTAAACGGACATGATCCGATCAGGCCATGATCGGTGGGCGGGGGCGGCTTCGCGTGCGCCTTTTCGTCTTTGCTACCATGACGCGACACGCCAAGCAGGAGAACGCTATGCCATTGTCAGGGCCGCCGGTGGGAGAACCGATCCAACTGACCCAAATCCTCCAGCGTGGTCTTGAGACAAAGCCCGATGATTTGGCGTTGGTTTCTGCGACGACGCGTTGGACGTGGCGTGAGCTGGATCGTGCGACGAGCCGTTACGCGTTGAATTTGTTGGGTCTGGGTTTGGAGCCCGGTGAGCGTGTGGCGTCGCTGATGCCTAATCGCGCGTCGTTGCTGGTGCACTACCTGGGTTGCATCAAGGCGGGTCTGGTGTCGACGCCGCTGAACTATCGTTACATGCCGCCCGAGATCGACCACGCGTTGGAGGTGAGCGGGGCGTCGTTGCTGGTGTCGCATGCGGAGCGAGACGAGGACGTGTCGTCGAGCGAGCGGGTGGGTGGTCTGCGTCTGGGCGTGATCCGTTATGGTGACCCGAAGGGAGACGGGCGCAGCTTCGAGGCGTTGCTGGAGGGGGAGTCGTCGGGCTCGCTGCCGGAGTTGGGGTCGGATGCTGCGGTGTTCATTTTTTTCACGTCGGGGAGCACGGGCAAGCCCAAGGGCGTCAC
>JANQFR010000099.1 GCA_028277745.1 Phycisphaeraceae bacterium | reverse complement strand
CGCGGTCCCTGTCGATGCTGTACGAGAACGTGCGCGAGCACCAGGTCGCCGAGTCCGACGGCCGGATCGTCGGGGTGTGTGGGCTGTCCATCGTGTGGGCGAACCTGGCCGAGATCGCCGCCCTCGCGGTCGATACGGCCCACCGGGGGCAGGGGCTGGGCAAGCGGCTGGTGATGGCCTGCCTCGATGAAGCGGCGGCGCTCGGCGTCCGGCGGGTGATGACGCTCACCTACGAGCAGACGTTCTTCGAGAAGCTGGGCTTCAGCGTGGTTGATCGCCAGCAGCTGCCGCTTAAAGTCTGGTCGGAGTGTATCCGGTGCCCCAAGAACCAGGCCTGCGACGAAATCGCCATGATCCGCGTCCTTGACCAGGTGCCCGAGCTCAACGCGCCGGCGCCGCAGACGCCCGCCGCCCACGAGTACACCGTCCCGGTGACGCTCCGCACCCCCAAGAGCAGCTAGCTAGACTATCGGTGACATGCTCGACGCCTCGCTCGCCTGGCTCCGTGATTTCATCGAGTCCGCGCCCGTCCGTGCGCTGACCCGTCGGCTCAACGCGCGCGAACCGTCCGTCGCCGACGGCTCACGCGGATCGAGCACGCACCTGCTCAGCGGCGCCCTGGCTTGCGCCGACGACACGCCGGTCCTCCTGGTGGTGGCCCATCTCGACGAGGCGGACGACGCGCTCGACGACCTGGAGCTGTTTGACGCGATCGACCGTCCGCTGCAGGCGGAACGGTTCGGCGCGTTGGAGGTCCTGCCGGGCGAGTCCTCGGTCAGTCTCGAGTTGTTGGCGGAGCGGCTGGATGTGGTCAGCCGCGTTGTGGAAGGCAAACAACCCGGGCTGCTGATCGCGCCGATCCAGGCGTTGATGCAGAACGTGCCCCGGCCGGACGCCCTGGCGTCGTTTGCACTTCAACTCAAGCCCGGGATGGAGATGCCGCCCGGCCGGCTGCTGGACTGGCTCGACATGGCGGGCTATTCCCGACAGGACGCGATCGAGCAGCCCGGCGATTTCGCCACCCGCGGCGGGATCATCGATCTCTATCCCCCGACCGAGATCGGCCCGATCCGGCTCGACTACTTCGGCGACGAGATCGAATCCATCCACGCCATCGACCTCGACACCATGGGTTCGGGTCGTCCGCTGGATGAGGCCCGGATCATCGGCGCCGCCGCGCTCAAGGCTCAGTCCGCCGACGACACCATGAACCTGCTCGACCTGCTCGCCGACAACACGCGGGTGATCCTCCACGAGATCCTCGAGCTTTCCGAACAGGCCCGCGGTTACTACGAACGGCTCACCAAGCCCGAAGGCATCGCGTCGCCCAACACCGTTTTTTACAAGCTGACCCAATTCGCCCACGTTCAGGTCAATCAATACGCGGCTCGGGGTGACGCGGCGCAACCGATCGTCGACATGCCGGTCGCCGCCCTGCCCACTTTCGACCAGGACGCCAAGTCCGCGATCCAGCAACTCGCGGAATTGTCGGCCGAGCCCGGCGCCAAGGTCCACGTCCTCTGCCGCAAGCCCGCGGAACGCGACCGGCTGCGGGAACTGCTGGACGAACTCGTGCCGAAGCAGGCGAAACGGATCGGCGCCGAGATCGGCCTGCTCCACCGCGGCTTCGTCCTTGACTCGAAGATTTATCTGGTCCCGCATCACGAGCTTTTCCACCGTTACGAAGTCCGTCGACGGGTCCGCCGCGTCACGGCCGATGCGACTTCGCAGGCTTCGGATGCGTTCCTCGATCTCGACGTCGGCGACTACGTGGTGCATGTCGACCACGGCATCGCCAAGTTCACCGGCCTGAAAACCATGCGCCGCCAGGGCGCCAGCCAGGAATACCTGACGCTCGAATTCGCTGGCAACGCCCTGCTCCATGTCCCGGCAACGCAGATCGAGCTCGTCCAGAAGTACATCGGCGGTTTTCAGGGACGGCCCCCGCTGTCCACCCTCGGCGGGAAACGCTGGTCGAAACAGAAGGAATCCGTCAGTGAAGCGGTGCGCGACCTGGCCAAGGAACTGCTCCAGGTGCAGGCGGCCCGCGAGACCATGCCCGGCATCCGTTTCCCCGCCGACACCGCGTGGCAGAAGGAATTCGAGGCCGAATTTCCCTACGAAGAAACCGAGGACCAGCTCACCGCGATCGCCGCGGTCAAGCAGGACATGAGCGACGCGAACCCGATGGATCGGCTGATCTGCGGCGACGTGGGCTTCGGCAAAACCGAGGTCGCGATCCGTGCCGCGTTCAAGGTGGCCGAGTACGGCAAGCAGGTCGCGGTGCTCGTGCCGACGACCGTGCTCGCCGAGCAGCACGAGCAGACGTTCCGCGGCCGCATGGCCGACTACCCGTTCCGGGTCGAATCGCTCTCGCGGTTCAAGACGGCGGCGGAGCAGTCCAAGGTCCTGAAAAACCTCGCGGCCGGACGGGTCGACATCATCATCGGCACCCATCGGCTGCTCTCCAAGGACGTTCATTTTGCCGACCTGGGCCTGGTCATCGTCGACGAAGAGCAACGTTTCGGCGTGGAGCACAAGAACAAGCTCCTCGAGTACCGCCTGACCGCGGACGTGCTGACGCTCACCGCCACGCCGATCCCGCGGACACTGCACATGTCGATGATCGGCCTGCGCGACATCTCGTCGCTCTCCACCGCCCCGGTGGACCGCCGCGCGATCGTGACGGAAGTCATCCCTTTCAACCGTCACCGGGTCAAGCAGGCGATCATCCGCGAGCTGAACCGTGAAGGCCAGTGCTTCTTCGTTCACAACCGCGTCCACAACATCCGGTCGATCGCCGATGATCTGCATCAGCTGGTTCCCGAGGCGCGGATCCTCATCGGCCACGGACAGATGCCGCCGCGCGAGCTCGAAGACGTGATGCTGCGTTTTATCCGTCACGAAGCCGACATCCTCGTGTCGACCACGATCATCGAATCGGGCATCGACATCCCCACCGCCAACACGATGTTCATCAATCAGGCCGACCATTTCGGCCTGGCCGAGCTGCACCAGTTGCGGGGGCGTGTCGGGCGGTACAAGCACCGGGCCTACTGTTACCTGCTGCTGCCCGATGATCGGCCGGTGAACGAGGTGGCCGCCAAGCGGCTCAAGGCGATCGAGAATTACTCGATGCTGGGCGCGGGGTTCAAGATCGCGATGCGCGACCTGGAGATCCGCGGGGCGGGCAACCTGTTAGGCGCCGAGCAATCGGGCCACATCGCGGCGGTCGGCTACGAGATGTACTGCCTGCTGCTCGAACAGGAGACCAAGCGCCTGCGCCGCGAACCGATCATCGAGCCCGCCAAGACTCATCTTGAACTCCCCGTCACCGGGTCGCTGCCCAAGCGTTACATCGCGAGCGACAAGTTCCGCATGGAGGCGTACCGCCGCCTGAGCCGGGCCGTGACGCTGGACGAACTGGCTGACGTGGTCCGCGCGCTCACCGACGCGTACGGCGAGCCGCCCGAGCAGGCTCAGACGCTCATCGATCTCACCGAGATCCGCATCGCCGCGAGCACGCTCAGCGTGGACAAGCTCAAACTCGAAGGGCCCGACCTCATCTTCACCCTGCCCAACCCCGCCAAGCTCGAGCCGGTCTTCCACGACGCCCCCGGCCGGGTGAGCGTGATCGACCAGCAGACGCTCTACTACCGGCCGCCGCCCAGCTACCTTGATCCCCCGTCGACCCTGCTCGCCGTGCTCCGCAAGCTCCTGGTGCGGCCGATCCAGAACGGCAGGTCCAACGCGGGCGCCGTCGAGACCGCGGCCTCCTAACCCGATGAGCCGCCGGCCGCCTCCGCTTCGGCGCCCTGACCCGCTCCGCTCGCCGAGGCCGGAGGGCTTGTGGGGAACAGCGCGTCTTTGACGTCTGAATGAAAGGCTCCCGTTATATACCCCTCGACCGCCGCCGACTCCCGATCGCTCTGGCTCGAGGCTTGCCCCAGCTTCTTGGGATTCTTTCCCGTCCACCACTTTACCACGCTGAATACGTCTTGAAACAAGTGCATCGCAACCAACACAATCGCTCCCGCAGCGATCGCTCCGCCTGCGAACCACGTAAGCCACGAGCCGACAAACCAGTCATGCAAGAACAAACAGCTCAAGAGCACCAACGCCATAAGAACGACGACATCCGGCAGCACCAGGCTCAACAGACGCCACCGATGCGATGAATCCTGCTTAAGCGATTCGTAAATGCGTTCGATCAGTACATGGCGGGCTTCAGGGCTCTCCCGCATTTCTGATGAAGCCAGATACTGATAAATCCATTCATGACGCTGATCTTTGATCTCACGGCGCCGGCTGATCAGACGCCGCCGCACCCCGGCCAGATACTCCGCCAGTCCGACCGCCACGAGCAGGACTGCCAGCAAGCCGGTGTCGATCTTCACCGAACGGTCCGGCTCCCCGCCCCACTCCGCGGGCAGGATCACCTCGATCAACGGTTGATCCGCCGTTGCGGGATCGCCGTTTTGATCCTTCGGATCCTTTGGAGGCGCCAGTCGTAAGTTGATTTGAACGGTCTCTTGATCGTTACCAAGATTGGCATTCAGATGATCTATAGCAATCTGAATCCTTTCGCCAAGCCGACCAGGTTCGCCTTCGGCGTTATCCGGTGTTGGATCGCTTGGGACGTCATCTCCGTCGGGACCGGGCTGAGCCTGGACGCTTGCACTGAAAAACAGGCCAACCCCCATCACGATCGTCCATACATGTTTCGCTCGCGCCATCATGTTGCTCCGGCCATCACGCCCCGCTCTGAAGTTGATATCCTCACGCCCGAAACAAGCCGCCTCAGTGTCGTTCATTAACCATCGGGGCGTCAAGCCTTCTTTAATGCGGTCAAGCCGCCACGTACTTCGATCATGCTCCATGTCGCGCTCTACCGCCCCGCCATCCCGCAAAACACCGGCGCGATCGCGCGGCAGTGCGTCGGGATGAACACCCACCTTCATCTCATCGGCCCCCTGGGCTTCGATATCTCCGATCACGCGGTGAAACGCGCCGGGCTGGATTACTGGCCGCACCTGACGCTCACCCATCACGACGATGACGAACGGTTCCTGGCCTGGCTCGGCGGCCGGCTACCCTGGCTGGTCACCAAGCACGGCCCGACCCGGTTCGACCGGGCGCCCTACGCGGATGACGATGTGTTGATCTTCGGCAACGAGAACACCGGCCTGCCTGATACGTGGCACCAGCGTTGGAGCAACCGCCGCGTGTTCATCCCCATGCCCGGGGCGGCGACGGGCAACGTGCGTTCATACAACCTCGCCAACGCCGTCGCTATCGTCCTCGCCCAGGCGGGCGTCCGCGCGGGCTTGTTTTAACGCTAGAGCCCGGGGATGGCGATCCCCAGTTCTCTTGATATCACGCCCGGCCCCGGTTGAACATCCAGGACTCACGCGTCTCGATGGTCTGGTCATACAACGCCGCGTCCTCGGCGCTGAAGCAACAGAAAATAACGCGGCGGGGGGTCTCGTGCTGCTCGAGGTATCCCCAGACATGGCCGAAAGCGATCTTGGCGGCACGGTCCCTGGGGAAGCCGTAGATGCCCGTGCTGATCGAGGGGAACGCCACGACGTGGCAGCCGTGCTCGTTGGCCAACATCAAGCTGAGGTGATAGCAGGACGCCAGCAGTGTGTCCTCGCGCGTGTAGCCCAGTTTTTCGGCGGCGTGCGGCTCGCCGGGCTTGGGATGCTCGGTCACCTCGCGCCACACCGGGCCGACGGTGTGGATGATGTGTCGGACCCCTCGCGCTTCCAGGTCGAACGCCGGGGTGACCTTGGCCAGCCCGGTCGGGCAGCCGCCCAGCGTCCGGGTCAACTCCAGCAGGCGGGGCCCCGCGGCGCGGTGGATCGCGCCGTCGACCCCGCCCCCGCCCAGCAGCGATTCGTTGGCGGCGTTCACGATCGCGTCGACCCCGAGATCGGCGGGCAACGCGGTGATGTCGCCGGTAACCACGGCGATGCGATCGAGTGTGTCGGGCTTCATGGCTTGATCAAAGCAGCGCGTCGTTCTGGGTCGGGTCGCGCAGCGCCACGGGGCGGTCCAGCACTTCCTTGAGGATGATCGCCTGACGCAGCGATTGGCGGTCAAACACCAATCCGCCGGCTTCGTCGATCGGCGTCATCGGCTCCAGCACGATCGCCTGCGGCTTCGCGGATCGGGCGGCGGGGCGCGGCGTCACCGCCGCCTGCACGCGCTGGGACTCGCGGGCGCGACGCGACCGCTCCACCCGCTGGCGGCGGGCCGCCTCGGCTTTCTGCCGCGCCGACCGCTCCGCGCGGCGTTGAGCGTCCTGACGCTCGGCCGCCCGACGCTGTTCCTGCTGGCGGGCTTGCGCCTCCTGTTCGGCGCGCCGTCTGGCCGCGGCCTCCGCCTCGGCGCGTTGCCGGGCCGCTGACTCCGCCTCACGCCCCGGCGGCGTCTCCTGCTGGATCTGGGTCTGGCGGTTCTCGTATTGCGCCTTTGCCCGCGCCCGGGCGATCCGCTCGGCCATCGTCAGGTTGGACGGGTCCACCCCGCCGCTCGGCGCCGCGGCGCCCTGCTGACGCGCCTGCGCCTGAGCCCGGAGCTCCGCACGGCGACGGGCGGCCAGATCATCGAGTCGCTTTTGCGACGCCCCGCCGCCCTGCTGCCGCTCCTCCAGCCGCGCTTTGTTCTTCTTGTCCGCGTCGGCGGCTTTCTTGAGCAAGCCTGCGATCCAAGGGCCGAGGATCACCAGGGCCACCACCAAATAGCCAATCAGGTCGCCAAAACTCATCCGGGGATTCCTTTCGCCTAGCCTTCCTTGCCTTACTCGCGGACGATCCGACTACATTCTACCCCACCGGCTCCGCCACAAACACCGGCCGCCCCACCCGGCCCGACGCGATCTGCTCCAACGTGACCCGATACACCGGCTCCAACACCTCCGGCCGCATCACGGTTTCCCACTTCCCCTGTGTCACGATCCGGCCCTGATCCATCAGCCACACCCGGTCCGCGTGACGCGCCGCGACATTCAGGTCGTGGAGCACCACCAGGACCGCGAGTCCACGGTCCGCCTGTCGGCGCAATAATGTCATCAGGTCTCCGACGTGCCGAAGGTCCAGACTCGAACTGGGCTCATCCAGCAACATCACCCGGCCTGCTCCCGAACTCTGGGCCATGGCCCGCGCGATCAACACCCGCTGCTGCTGTCCGCCGGACAGATCGCTGAAGACCCGCTCGGCCAGCCCCGCCAGATCGCAGGCCGCCAGGGCTTCGTCGATGCCACGATCATCACCGTGAGCGTACCGGCCCATCGCGACGACCTGCCGGACGGTGAACGCGAAGCTCGCCCCGCCGTGCTGGGGGACGTAACTAATCGCCTGCGCGCGTGTTTTGGGGTTCATCGATCCCACCGGCCAGCCATCGAGCATGACCGACCCCGACCACGGATCGAGTTGCCCCAGCATCAGGCGCAGCAAGGTGGACTTGCCCGCGGCGTTGGGGCCGATCAGGGCGGTGATCCGGCCGGGCTCGAGCTGCGCGTTGATCTCACGCACCACGGGCGCGTCGGCGTGGTATCCAAACGTGACCTGATTCAGCGTAAATGCCGATTCTGCCGTCATTGGGGCTTTGTCCGGGTCCGTTTCAGGGGGTTGTGCGTTATCGGTCGGATCATCGGGGTAAGCTGGGCGGTTGTGCGCGATTTTACCGCCGCCCCGCTCACGTCGCTCTGACGCCCGTCCGATCATAAACAACAAAGCCCGGCCAGAAATCGAGACGCACGATGTCGCCAGATCAACAGTCGCCCCACGTCCCCCACGCGCCCGACAGCGGGCAGGTGCTCGGGTTGTTGTCGGAGCTGGAAGACCGGCTGGGGCAACTCAAGAACTGGCAGGCCGAAAATGACCGGCAGTACGAGGAAATCAAGCAGCACGCCTCCGACCTCGACAGCCAGAAACAACACCTCGAAACACTCAACCGGGAACTCGGCGAGCGCCAGGAGGAACTGGCCCGCCAGCGCCAGGAGATCGACCAGCGCGACGCCGGCCTGACGGACCGGCAACAGCAGCTTCAGCAGCAACAATCCGAACTCGACCACGCCCGGCAGGAGCTGGATCAACAGCGGCAGGCCGTTGAGGAGCAGTCCCGCCAGCTGGATCATCAGCGCCGCGAGGTCGAGACGGAACAGGCGGCGCTGACGCAGGAGCGCACGTCCCTCGAATCCGCCAGGCAGGAACTGGACGCGTCCTGGCAATCCTTCCGCGCGCGCGAGGCCGAGGTGTCGGAGCAGGCCCAGCGCATGCAGGACGAGGCCAAACGGTTCGAGGAGGAGCGAGCCGAGTTGGAGACCCTGCGGCAGCAGACCGCTTCGGAGAAGGCCGCGTGCGACGAGGCCTCGTCGCAGATCCAGCAGGAGCGACAGGAGCTTGACGAACTACGGACCAAGCTGCGTGAGAAACGCCACGCGTTGGAGAAGAAGAAGGTTGACCTGAAGCTGAAGGCGGACGCCCTCGAGGCGCAGGAGCAGCAGCTTCAGCAGACCCGGGCCGAGCTGGCCGACGAGATGGCCCAGATGAGCCCGGACGAGTCGATGATGGGCGTGCCGGTCGTCACGGCCGAGCCCATGGTCGACGACGAGGCCGCCGCGGATCTGGAGCGTAAGCGTGAGGAGCTGAGCCGCCGCGAGGCGGAGCTGGCCCGCAATCAGGTGAACCTGGAGGAGCGCCGCGCCCGGCTGGATGCTGAAGCCGCACAGTTGGAGCAGCAGCGTCAGGAGCTGAACGACACGCAGTCGAGCCTGGCCCAGGCCAACGCGGGCGTCGACGAGCAGCAGGCCGCGATGGATCAGCGGGCCGAGCAGTTGGAGGAGATGGCCCGTTCGCTCGAGGCTCAGAAGCAGGAGCTCGAATCACGTCACGCCGAGCTGGAGCGACGCGCCCAGGACTTTGAGCAGCGCCTCGGCGAAGCCGCCGGCGCCTCCGCGGAAGCCGAAGCGTTACAGCAGCGCGCCGCCGAGCTGGACCGCAAGGCCGAGGAGCTCGACCAGAAGCAGACCCGTTACCGCGAAGCGTTGCAGCAGAGCAAAGAACTGCTCGCCAGCGAGCGGGAGCAGGTGCGTCGCAAAGAGGAGGGCCTCGACAAGCAGACCCAGGAGATGCAGGACGAACGCGACCGCTACCGAGAAAAGAAGCAGGCGCTGATCGACACCGACGGGCAGCTCAAGAAGAGGCGGGCGAAGCTGCACCGGTACCGCAAGCTGCTGCGCAGCCGTTCCCAGGCGCTCAAGGACGCCGAGCTGAAAGTCGAGTCCAGCAGCGCCCAGTTCTCGGGGCTTGAAAAAGAACGGCAGATGCTGGTCGAGGTGAAAAGGTTCCTCGAAACCAGCGAATCCGAGATGATCAGCAAGTGGTCGACGTCCAAAGCCGCCGGCCTGGTGATCGGGGGGGTGATCGCCCTGGCGCTGATGGCGGGGCTGAGCTACGGCATCGCGGCCAATATCTCCAAGCCGCTGTGGCTGGCGACGATGTCGTTCGAGATCGAACCGGCGGAGGGCGCCGAACCGCCCGCCGCGGGGGAATGGGTCAATGACTATCGCCAGACGCTGCTGAGCAAACCGGTCGTGACCGAAACACTCAACCAGCTTGAGCAGGCCGGGACGCGACGGTTCGCCAACACCACGGCGCTGACCCGTGAACTCACCGACCACCTCACGGTCAAAGGTATCCCGCCGGTGCTGACCCTGGATTACGTGTCGACCCACAAGGAGGACGTGGCCGTGGTCCTGGAAGCGCTGGGGCGCGCGTTCCTGGGGCGCCAGATGGCTCAGGACCGCCTCGAAGGCCGGATCGACAGCACCCGGATCAAGGTCGCCGCCACCCGCGTCTCCAGCCCGATCGAAGACGAGCAGCTCAAGACGGCGGGCATCGCGATGGGCGTCATGGCCGGCGTCGCCTTGCTGCTGTTCATCATCTTCCGGGTCTTGCTCCGACGTTCGAAGCGGGTTTTCAGCGAAGACACGCCGGAATTGACGATCCTGGACAAGCCCGAAACGTGGTCACCCCTGCAGCGCGTGGGCAAAGCTGAAGATTGATCGGCGTGCCCGTCCCGCCGGTCGCCTGTCAATTCAGCCCGCGGATCGCGTTGCTCGTCGTCTCTGAAGGGTCGGTGACGGCGACATGGCCATCGACCCAGAGCACGTTGAACCGTTCTGAATGACGGGCGGACAACGACTGGCGTTTACTGGTCGCATCAGAGAAAAAAAAGTGCTTCGGACTCTTGCCGTACACATGAACAAGGGACCAGTTAGACCCATCGATCAACGCGAGATTCTTTGACGGGTTATCGAAGTCGCCGTATCGCCGCAGACGATAAACAGGATTGCCGCCGTTGTTCCACCGGCCTTCATGGCCGTAGAAACCGCTGTACATGTAATTAATCCCTTGACGGGCCTCTTCGGGCTCCGTGGGACATACGTACGACTCGGTTCTTGAACCTCCGCCATGGCTCATGTAACGGTTGGTCTGATTCTGCCACTCCATCTTCTCACCCGACCCCTTCGGCCACGTCGCGGCCGGCAGGAAATCCTCAAACTCATCGGCGTAAATCCTGAGCGCAACGGTGAACTGACGGAGGTGACTCATGCATTTCACCGCCCGAGCCGCTTCCCGAGCGGATTTCAAAGCGGGCAATAGCAACGTAATCAGTAACACAATGACACTAATAACGACTAGAAGCTCGACCAGGGTGAACCCTTTTGCACGACGCATAACCGATTCCTCAGAGCAAGATACCGCGATCAGGCCAAGATCCAGGCAACCTGACATAGAGTTCCGTGCGGGCGGCGGAACCGCCCTCAAGCACGCGCCCGGCGCCTACCTGAAAGGAATAACATGCCGATCCCGGCCAGCGCCAGGGAAGCGGGCTCGGGGACCGCGGTCCCGGTCAGCACCAGGCCGTGGCGGCCGTCGAACGGGCCATCCGTCGATCCCGTGGCTTTGATCCGTAACGCCCCGCTGACGGTGTTGGTCGCTCCCCATGCGTGGACCCGAAAGATCGCGGTCTTGACCGCATCAAAGCTATTGAGCGAAACGATTATGCTTTTGTCGCCGGTGCTCACGGTATTGCTGAAGATGTCTGAAAAACTGGCGCCGCCGTCGATTGAGATCGTGCCCCGTATGAAACGCGGCCCCATCGAGTTACGGTCGTAATTGATCCCCAACAGGCCAAGGTCGTACGGCGTGGTGCTGGTGAAACTGAATTCCACGTATTCGTTGGGGTTAAACGATGCGGCGCCCCACTGATCGGCCGAAAGCTGCTCCGCTGATATTGAAGCAGGAACGCCCACGCCGGCAAGCGGCTCAGCGGCGACGCCGGGGCCTTGGTCGCCAGGCGCTGCGGAACCGACCCCCGCCTGCACATAAGCGGCGATGATGGCGGCATGGACCGGGCAGGCGACGCCCATTGACACCATCACAATGGTCATCATAAACGGTCGAATCTTCATCGAGTCCTCCAGAAATGCAAGAACGACTGGGTCAAGAAGAGCGTTTCGGCCGCGCCTATCCTGGAACGCGACCCGCTGATTCACGCCAGATAAACCTCATGCGGACCGTTTCGCTTCGCGGCGTCAATTCGGCGGCGGACGACAGACGCGAGAGCAGCATGTGTTCCATCCGGTCGGCAACCTCGCTGCGCAACCGATCGCCGGTGGCAAGCGGCGGCTTGTGCAGTCGGCCCGCCTCTGAGTCGTTGAAGCCGACCAACGCCACATCGTCCGGGACAGCGACGCCGTGCTCTTCGAGGAACCGGCCCACATACATCGCCCCGATATCGGCAAAACAAAAGATGGCGTCGACGTCGATCCGGCGGGGAAACGTCCGCTCCATGGCCTCTCGGTGCTGCTCGCCGTGCGTGTGAGGCGACCGGGGCGGGTCGAGGCGGATCAGGCGGCAGGCCCCGCCGTTCAGGCCCCGTGAATGACACCGCTGAATGAAGCGTTCGGCTTTGGCGCGGTTGCCCGGGCCGTCCAAGGCCACCGCCATCGCGAGTCGGCGCCGACCACATGTCGTGAAATGATCCACCACCTCATCGATGGCCGAGCCGCGGTCATGCACCACCATATCGCCGCAGAACCCCTCAACGGGCGCCCGGCTCAAGGCAACGACCGCCGGCAGGGTCTCAAACCGTCGGCGGACCTCGGGATGATCCAGCTGCTCCGGACCGCTACGGATTAGCAGCCCATCCACCCGGCGATGCGCGAATTCGTCGAGTTGCCGACAGGTGTGGTCAATACTGTGCGTCATAGACGCCTGGTAAGTGACCGACCCTGATCGCTGAATCCGATTCAGCAGGTCCAGCCCGATCTCAGAGTCCCCGGTCCAAGCGTCGGTGAAACTCCACAACACCCCGACCGATCGGGTTCGAGCCCCCCTCAGGCCGCTGGCGAGACGGTTGGGAACGTAATTTAATTCTTTAGCCGCCAAAAGGATACGTTCACGCATCGCATCCGAGTAACCACGGGATCGATTCTTGTTGTTCAGGACAGAGCTGACCGCGGCGACGGACGCGTTCGCTCTTTCGGCGACTTGTCGGATGGTAATCGTCATGGACGGAAGCCCAGCCAAAAACGTTTTTGCCAGTATAATCCAAAAACGTTTTTGGTCAAGCCTATTTTCACCAGATATTGTTCGAAACACCCCACCGGCCGGCGGAGGGTGAATCACGATTTGCCCGGTTTCCTGATTCTGATACACTGCTCGGTTCGCATTCCCCATCGTCCCCGATGTGAGACCCCCGATGATCGAAGCCCTGAAGGACGACAAAATCATCAACGAGCTAGGCGGCCGGTTCAAGTTCACCGCGCTGGTTCAGCACCGCGTCCGTGAGCTGATGGAAGACGCCCGCCCGCTCGTCGAGCGCAACGGCCGCAGCAATTTCGAGGTCGCGGTTCAGGAGATCGTTGAGGGCAAGATCACGCTCGAGTTGCCCGACGACGAAGACGCGTCTGACGCCTGATCGGCTCGCGATGAGCCGGGGACTGATCCGATGTCGCTTGAAGGCCGGCCCATCCTCGTCGCCCTCACCGGCGGCATCGCCTGCTACAAAACCGCCACGGTGGTCAGCCGGCTCACGCAGGCCGGCGCTCACGTACGCGTCGTCATGACCGAAGCGGCGACGCGGTTCATCACGCCCCTGACGCTTCAATCCCTCTCCGGCCGCCCCGTGCTCACCAGCATCTGGGAGCACGACGACCACCCGGACTCCCAGCACGTCGGCCTGGCTCGGTGGTGCGACCTGATGCTGATCGCCCCGGCTTCCGCCAACACCCTCGCCAGGCTCGCCCACGGCTTTGCCGACGATCTGGTCTGCCTCACCGCCGCCGCCCTCCCCCGCGACACGCCCCTGGCGGTCGCCCCCGCCATGAACGCCGACATGTGGGCCAACCCCGTCGTCCAGGAAAACCTCGACAAGGTCAAGCGGGCGCTCGGCGCCCACGCCATCGGCCCCGAGGTCGGCTGGCAGGCCTGCCGTACGAGCGGCGCCGGGCGGATGAGCGAACCGGAAGCGATCGTGGAAGCGGTGGCGGGGGTGCTGGGGGCCGCGGATCAACGCGGATAAACGCGGATGCGTTGGATCTTTGTGCTTGAGGACAACGGAGAACGCATCGAACGGTTCACCCGCGCGATCAATCATCTGCCGGGGGTCGGCCTGCGCGTCTGGCGATCGGCGACCGAGATGATCGATGCATTGCCGTCGTGCGTCTCGGATGCGGCGGTTATCTCCCTCGATCACGATCTGTACCCGGCGTCAGACACCTCGGACGACCCCGGCGATGGCCTGATGGTCGCGAAGCGACTCGCCGAATGGAAGCCGGTTGCTCCCATCATCGTGCATACCTCAAACGCAACGCGCGGCGATTGGATGGTCGGAGAACTCGAACTGGCTGGTTGTCAGGTTATCCGTGTCGGCGCGATCGGCCATGACTGGATCGAAGCGGACTGGCTCGCCGTTGTTGAAGAATTGTTACAGCACGAAGGCGGTTGATTCATGCGACACACGTCGACAGCCCGGCCCTGCGGGCCGGCGCTAAACGGCTCGTTGTTTTCTCATCCGCGTTTGTCGGGTGTTTCATCCAATCGCTTCTCGACCTTGAACCCGAAGCCCCGGCGGTTGTCGATCCAGCGGAGCCAGGCGGGGGTGAAGCAGTAGAAGGTCTGCGCCTCGACCGCGGCGCGGAGTTGGGGGTTGGCGGCGACGAACGCGAACTTGGCGGTGTAGAGCTCCCACGCGGCGTTGCAGTCGGCCGGGTCGCTCAGGGCTGCGGCGGTTCCGTGCATCTGGAGGCCGTGGATATGGGCCGCGCGGTCGTCGTGGGCGTAGATGGTGACCGCCGTCTGCGGCCTGGCCGCGAGGTTGCGGCTATGAGCGCTGTTTTCGCTCGACACCCAATACAAATTGAGCTTGGCGTCCTGTACGTACTGGACATTGGCGGCGTGCGGCGCGCCTTCACGATCCGCCGTGGCCAGGCTGGCTGTCCGGCAGGTCGCGAGGAAGACGCTGATCTGTTGGTCAAGGCTGAGGTCGGGGTCGGTCATGGTCACACACTCGTCGCCCCCGGCCCCGGATGAGTTGGCTGAGGCGGCCGGACGTTTCACATCACCAATTGCCCGGCGACGCGCTCCATCGCTTCCTCAACGTTCTCCCGGCTGTTGAAGGCGCTGATGCGGAAGTAACCCTCGCCCGCGGCGCCGAACCCCGAGCCGGGCGTGCCCACGACATGGGCCTCGTGCAGCAGCTTGTCGAAGAACTCCCAACTGTTCAGGCCGGAAGGCGTCTTGACCCAGACGTAGGGGGCGTTGACCCCGCCGTAGACCTGGGCGCCGGAATCGGTGAGGGCCTTGCGGATGAGGGCGGCGTTTTCGAGATAGAAGCTCACCAGCCCCGAGATCTGCTTGCGGCCCTCGGTCGAGTAAGCGGCCTCGGCCCCACGCTGCACGATGTACGAGACGCCGTTAAATTTCGTCGACTGGCGCCGGCTCCAGAGCGCGTGCAGTTCGACCGCCCGGCCGTCGCCGGCCTTGCCGGTCAGCGACCGGGGCACGACCGTGTACGCGCAGCGCGTCCCGGTGAAGCCGGCCGACTTGGAGAACGACCGGAACTCGATCGCGCAGTCCCGCGCCCCCTCGATCTCGTAGATCGAGTGCGGGATGTCGGGATCGGTGATGTACGCTTCGTAGGCGGCGTCGAACAGGATCAGCGCGCCGTGGCTGTTCGCGTAATCCACCCATTGCTGGAGCGCCTGCCGGCTGGCGACGGCGCCGGTGGGGTTGTTGGGGTAGCAGAGGTAAATGACGTCGACCTGGCCGTCGGGCAAGGCCGGGGTGAAGTCGTTCTCGGCGGTCATGGGGAGGTAGACGAGCCCGTCGTAGCGGCCGGCGTTGTCGGCGGGGCCGGTGTGGCCGGCCATGACGTTGGTGTCGACATACACGGGATAGACCGGGTCGCCGACCGCGATGACGTTGCCCGAGTCGAGGATGTCGAGGATGTTGCCGGTGTCGCATTTGGAGCCGTCGGAGACGAAGATCTCGTCCGCGTCGATATCACAATCGCGGGCCTGGAAGTCGAACGTGGCGATCTTCTTACGGAGCCACTCGTAGCCCTGCTCGGGGCCGTAGCCGTGGAACGTTTCGCGTTGCCCCATGTCGTGGATCGCCTTGGTCATCGCGACCCGGATGGCTTCGGGCAGCGGCTCGGTCACGTCGCCGATCCCGAGCTTGATGACCTTCGCGTCGGGGTTGGCGTCGGCGAAGGCGTTGACGCGTCGGGCGATCTCGGGGAAGAGGTAACCGGCTTTGAGCTTGAGGTAGTTGTCGTTGATCTGTGGCATGGGCATTCTCAGGGGATAGGTCAGTTGGAGGATAACACCACTTTAGCGCAATCACCGTGATCGGCCATCTCAAAGGCCGCGGCCCCGTCGGCGAAGGGGAAACGGTGCGTGACCATGCGGTGCAGGCGGAGGTCTTTTTCGGTCATGAACCGGGCGAGATGGTCGTACTCGGCGAAATTCATGACGTGGGAGCCGTAGAGGGTCAGCTGCTTGTAGGTGAGGGCGGCGAGGTTGACGGCCGGCTCCCGGCTGCCGATGCCGACCACGGCGGCCCGGCCAAAGAACCCCAGCGTCTCGACCATCCATTGCTGGGCGGCGGGCCGGCCGGTGGTCTCGTATGCGAGGCTCACGCCGTCGGGGTGATCGGCCCTGATCGCGGCGACGGGGTCGTCTTCACGGTCGATGTCGATCAGGGCGTCGGCGCCGAACGTTTCCGCCAGGCGGAGGCGTGAAGCGCGGCGGCCGACGGCGATGACCCGGGCGCCGAAGGCCTTGAGCATGGCCACGCCGCAGAGCCCGATGGGGCCGAGGCCGAAAACCACCGCGGTGTCCTCGCTGGTCGGAGCCGCCTTACGCAGCGCAGACCAGGTGGTGCCGGCGCCGCAGGCGATCAGGGCGCCGTCGTCGAAGGTCAGCCCGTCAGGCAGAGGCAAGGCGTTGCCCGCGTTCATAACGACCTGCTCGGCGCAGGACCCGGTGAAGTGCCAGCCGGGCGCCTGCTTGTCGGCGCACCAATGGATCTCGCCTCCGCGGCAGTGTTGGCAATGGCCGCAGCCCTGGTAGTGGTAAAGGGTGACGCGCTGGCCAAGCGAAAGGTGGGTGACGCCTTCGCCGAGGCGGTGGACGACGCCGCACGGCTCGTGGCCGAGCACCGGCGACCAGTCCCACGGCTCGCGCCGGTAAACGTGCAGGTCGGAGCCGCAGAGCCCGCCGGCGTGGAGTTTGACCACGACCTGGCCGAAGTCCGGCTCGGGATCGGGCATCTCAACGGTTTCAACGCGGCGCGGCGCGATGTGTTGCACGGCGAGCATGAGGCATGCCTACGGGTTAATGGGTCAGGTCGTCTGGGCGGCGGCGAAATCCCGGGCGGCGTCGAGGGCGGCGTCGAGCTTGGACGGGTCTTTGCCGCCGGCCTGCGCCATGTCCGGCCGGCCGCCTCCGCCCCCGCCGCACACGGCCGCGGCCTGCTTGACCCAATCCCCGGCTTTCAGGCCGGCCGCGATCTTGTCCTTCGGCACCGCCGCGGCGAACGCCACCTTCTCCTCGTTGGCCGCGCCCAGCAGGATCGCCGCATCGGGGTGGCGCTTGCGGACCACGTCCATCACTGGCAGCAACGCCTTGCCATCGACCCCGTCCAGTCGGGCGACGATCATCTCGCCGTCGACCTCGTCGGCGAGCCGGCGGGCCATCTCGACCGCGGCTTCCTGGGCCTTGCCGCCCTGGGCCTTCTGATGGTCCTTGATGCGCTGGTTGAGCCCCGCGACCAAGGCCTGAGCCTCGCGTTTCTGCAGGAGCGGCAGGGTGGCTTCGTTGATCGCCTGGGTCACCTGCTCGACGGCCTTGGCGAGACCTTCAGCCGGGGCGTCCTGGAGTTGGCGAAGGCGGTGGAGGATGCCGTCCGCCTCGGCGCTGGCGCGGTGGGCGACAGCGCCGGTCAGGGCGGTAAGGCGGCGGACGCCCTTGCCGACGGCCTCCTCGCTGATGATGACAAAGCCCTCGGCCTCGCCGGTCGCGGGCAGGTGGGTCCCGCCGCAGAACTCGATGCTCAGGCCGGCCCAGTCCGCGTTGCCCGGGTCGGCGAGCAGATCCTCGACCCTGGCGCCGATGGAGACGACGCGCACGCTCGGCGGGTACTTCTCGCCGAAGACCGCGCGGAGGCCGTTGATCTTCAGGGCGTCTTCCTGCGGGGCGAAGCCCGTGTACACCGGCAGGTCGGCGGCGATGTCGTCGTTGACCTGCTTCTCCACCGCGGCGAGTTGGTCGTCCGTAACGGCCTTGCCGTGGGAAAAATCGAAGCGGAGCTTTTCGTCGTCGACCAGCGAGCCTTTCTGGTCGGCCTCGGGGTTGACCTGGCTGCGCAACGCACGGTTCATCACGTGCGTGGTCGTGTGGTTCGACATGATGAGCCGGCGGCGCTGCCGATCGACGGCCAACGCGGTGGGCGCGGCGTCAGCCTTGGCGAGCGGGCCGGCAACGACGGCGCCGAGATGGAAATAAACATCGCCGACCTTGATGGTGTCGACGACATCGACCCGCCCGCCGCAGTTGACCTGGATCGCGCCGGCATCACCGACCTGACCGCCGGCCTCGGCGTAGAACGGGGTCTTGTCCACGACGACAGCCACCTGATCGCCCTGCTCGGCCAGGTCGACCGGGATGTACGCATCCTTTTCGAGCTTGAAGACGAACATCCGCATCGCCTCGGCCGGGCGTTCGGTTTGGTCATAGCCGACGAATTCGGTGTCGGGCAGGTCCTGCTGCTGGACGATCTCGGTCAGCGAGTCGCGCCAGTCGCCGCCGCCCTGGCCCGCCTTGCTGATCTCTCGGGCCCTGGCCATGCACTGCTCAAAGTTCTTCTCGTCGACAGCCAAGCCTCGTTCTTCCGCCATGAGCTTGGTCAGCGAGATCGGGAAGCCGTAGGTGTCGTGCAGTTTGAACGCGTCTTCGCCGGAGATCGACCCGCCCGCCGACAGGCCTTGGGCGGCTTCGTCAAACAGGGCGATGCCGCGGTCCAGGGTCTTGCCGAAGGATTCTTCTTCCTCCCGGATCTCCGCCGCCACCTCGGCCTGCCTGCCTTCCAGTTCGGGGAAGGGGTCCTTGAAGTTCTCAACCACCGCGGGGACGAGTTTGTAAAAGAATGGCCCGTCGACGCCGAGCGTCTGGCGGCCGTAACGCACCGCCCGGCGGAGGATGGAACGCAGGACATAGCTGCGGCCGTCGTTGCCGCAGTGGGCGCCGTCGGTCAGCGCAAAGGTCAACGTGCGGATGTGGTCGGCGATCACGCGATAAGCCACGTTGATCGGGTCGGCCAGGGCCTCGGCGTCCCCGCCGGGCCGGTACGCCCGGGCGCCGGTGACGCTCTGGATCGCCGCGAAGATCGGCTCGAACACGTCGGTGTCGTAATTGGAGTCCTTGCCCTGCAGCACGCGGACGATACGTTCGAAGCCCATGCCGGTGTCGACGTGCTTGGCGGGCAGGGGCGTGAGGGAGCCGTCGGTGTTGCGGTTGAACTGGATGAAGACGAGGTTCCAGATCTCGATGACATCGGGGTCATCGGCGTTGACCTTGCCGCCGCCGGTGAGGTCGGGGGTGCCGTCGTAGTGGATCTCGGAGCACGGGCCGCACGGTCCGGTGTCGCCCATCTCCCAGAAGTTGTCTTTCTTGTTGCCGGGATGGATCCGCTCGTCGGGAAGGTATCGCCTCCAGAGGCCGCGGGCCTCGTCGTCGGGCTCGAGGCCTTCTTCCCGGTCACCTTCGAAGTACGTCGCGTGGAGCCGCCGGGGGTCGAGGCCCCAGACGTTCACGAGCAGGTCCCACGCCCATTCGATGGCCTGGGCCTTGAAGTAGTCGCCGAAGGACCAGTTGCCGAGCATCTCGAAGAACGTGTGGTGATAAGTGTCCTTGCCGACGTCTTCGAGGTCGTTGTGCTTGCCGCCGGCGCGGATGCATTTCTGGGTGTTGGCGACGCGTGTGTGGTCGGGCGTCTGGGTGCCCAGGAAGTACGGCTTGAACTGGTTCATCCCGGCGTTGGCGAACAGCAGCGTCAGATCGTCGTGGGGGACGACGGGGGAGGACGGCACGTTGACATGCGCGTGCTTGTCGACGAAATAGTCGACAAACCGGCGGCGGATCTGTCGGGATGTGGGGGCTGGATCGGTCATAGCGGCAATCGGTCTTCACGGCGGACGGCCAAGCCGGAAAGTATAGCCGATGAGGAAATCCCGCACAGTCCTTGCGTCGTGGAGGAAACCCGCCGCCGGGGCGGGTACAGTCTCACGTGGATTCGTCAGCGGGAGTCGGCGTGATGGGCGATGAACATGAAAACCTGCCGCACGTGGTGGTGCTGGGCGGCGGCTTCGGCGGGCTGCAGTTCTGCAAGCATCTCAAGGGGCATTGCCGGATCACGCTGATCGACCGGACCAACCACCACCTGTTTCAGCCGCTGCTGTATCAGGTGGCGATGGCGGGGTTGAGCGCGCCGGAGGTGGCCGAGCCGATCCGATCGATCTTCCGCCACGACCGCCGGATCACGGTGTTG
This sequence comes from Phycisphaeraceae bacterium, assembly GCA_028277745.1. GTDB lineage: Bacteria > Planctomycetota > Phycisphaerae > Phycisphaerales > Phycisphaeraceae > JANQFR01. The sequence continues at coordinate 6,780 of JANQFR010000099.1, read as the reverse complement.
ATGGACACGGCCGAGCGGATCGACCTGGAGCGCCGGCGGGTCGTGCTGAGCACGCGCGACATCGCGTACGACTACCTGGTCATCGCCTTGGGCGGGGGCGTCCACTACTTCGGCAACGACCACTGGGAACAACACGCCCCCGGGCTGAAGACGCTCGCCGACGCCCTGCGGATGCGGCGGATGATCCTGACCTCGTTCGAGAAGGCCGAGAACTGCGACGACCCCGACGAGCGGCGGCGGCTGATGAACATCGTCGTGGTGGGCGGCGGGCCGACCGGCGTCGAGCTGGCCGGGGCGATGGCCGAGCTTACCCGGCAGGTCTTCAAGCGCGACTTCCGCCGGATCAACCCCGCGGAAGCCAAGGTCATCCTCGTCGAGGGCGGCGACCACCTGCTCGACACCTACCCGGTCGACCTTTCGCTCAAGGCCGCCGAGCAACTCGAGAGCCTCGGCGTCGTGGTGATGTTCAACCACCGCGTGGTCGAGGTGACCGACGCCTGCGTGACCCTCGACGACGGCGAGACGATCCCGACCCGCAACGTCCTCTGGGGCGCCGGCGTTCACGCCAACCCGATCACGCGGACCCTCGGCATCGAGCTCGGCCCGGGCGGGCGCATCCCGGTCGAGCCCGACCTGAGCCTGCCCGGGCGCCCGGACGTGTTCGCGATCGGCGACATCGTGACCCTGCGCGACCCCAACCGCGTGCTCGTCCCCGGCGTCGCCCCCGCCGCCATGCAGATGGGGCGTCACGTCGCCGCCCTGATCGACGAAGACCTCGGCCAACGCCTGGGAGCGGTCCGAGCCCGCAAGCCGTTTGTCTATGTCGACAAAGGCTCGATGGCGACCATCGGCCGCAAGCGCGGTGTCGCGTGGGTCGGGGGGCTCAAGTTCAGCGGCCTGCTCGCGTGGCTGACCTGGCTGGGCGTCCACCTGATTTTCCTCATCGGCTACCGCAACAAGCTGGCCGTGCTGTTGTCGTGGTTCTACTCGTACGTTGCGTTCAAACGCGGCGCCCGCATCATCTTCAACGCCGCCCGGTCCGCCGCGGCCGACTCCTCTACGCCGCCTCAAACCTCAGCCCCTGGCGCGCCGGTTGCATCAGGCGGCTCCGCCGCGACAATAGAGACCGATGGTTGATCGGACGCCTCACGCCCCATGACCGCAGTCTGCCTTTACTTCCAGGTTCACCAGCCCCCACGCCTGCGCCGGTATTCCGTCTTCGACGCCGCCCGCGATTACTTCGACGACGCCCGCAACCGGGCGATCCTCCGCAAGATCGCCCACAAGTGCTACACGCCGGCCGCGGACCTGCTGCTCGACCTGATCGACCGGCACGACGGCGCGTTCTGCGTCGCCTTTTCCCTCACCGGCTGCGTTATCGAACAACTCCGCGACTACGCCCCCGAGACGCTCGAACGCTTCCAGGCCCTGGCCGAGACCGGACGCGTCGAGTTCCTGTCCGAAACGTACCACCACAGCCTCGCATGCCTGTACAGCCCAGCCGAGTTCCGCCAGCAGATCGAGCTGCACCGCGACCTGATCGATGAAACGTTCAGCCAGCACCCGCGCGTCTTCCGCAACACTGAGCTGATCTACAACAACGCCCTCGCCGACACGATCGACGCGATGGACCATTACGCCGGCGCCCTGGCCGAGGGCGTGGACGGCGTGCTCGACGGCCGAAGCCCCAACTACGTCTACGCCGCGCCCCACGACGGGCTGCCCCTGCTGCTCAAACACCACCGCCTCAGCGACGACATCGCCTTCCGCTTTTCCGACCCGCAGTGGGACGGCTACCCACTCACCGCCGACACCTTCGCGGACTGGATCCACCGGTCCGCCGGCGAGTGCTGCAACCTCTTCATGGATTTCGAGACCTTCGGCGAGCACCAATGGGCGGAGACCGGGATCTTCGAGTTCCTCGCCGCCCTGCCCGACGCGGTTCTCGGCCGGGGTGACGAATTCCTCACCCCCACCGAAATCATCGATGCGTTCCAGCCTCGTGACGCCTACGACGTCTCACAGATCACGTCATGGGCCGACACCGAACGCGACGCGTCGGCGTGGATCGGCAACGCCATGCAGTCCAGCGCCCTCGAGCAGCTCTACCAGCTCGAAACGCCGGTCAAGCGGGCCAACGACCCCCAACTCCTTCAGGACTGGCGCAACCTGACGTGCTCCGATCACTTCTATTACATGTGCACCAAGTACTTCGCCGACGGACAGGTGCACAAATACTTCAACCCGTATGAATCCCCTTACGACAGCTACATCAACTACATGAACGTGCTGGACCACCTCCGCGAACGGGTCGAAGCGGCGCCCGAGGGGTCGTGACGTTCAACGCTCAATCCGCTCGGCGATAAAGGTCACCAGCGCGGGCAACACGAACATCGAGGTGTAGTGGTTCCCCGGAAGCCGCCGGTGGTGGTCGGGGCCGAGGTCGATGCGTCGGGCCAGCAGGTCGCTGCAGGCGCGGGGCACGACGGTGTCGAACTCCGCGGCGAACAGCCAGGTCCGCCCCGGGTCGAGCCGGTGGGCCAGGTGCATCGGGTCAACCGGATCGAGGACCGCCCTCAACGCATCGCCTTTGAGCCCCCGGTCGGCCAGGTCACGGGCGATGAGGAAGGCGTCTTTTTTCCCCTCCTCCAGGACGCGCACCCCGTCGGCGCCGGCCACGATGAGGAAGACCGGGTCGAACGCCCGGTCCAGCGACGCCGCGGCCGCCCCGACGAACCCGCCGAGGCTGATGCCGACCAGGGCGACGCGGTCGCCCCGGACCTGAGGGAGTGCGACGATCGCGTCACGCGCCCGCCGGGCGTCGGCGACGGCCTGGGACGCGTGACGCACCGCGGTCACGCCCGGGTGGGTCGTCCAGTCGGTCCGCCGATGCCCAAACCCGGGCAGTTGCAGCACGAACGCATGGACGCCCTGTTGAGCCAGCCCCCGCGCGACCATCTGGGCGATCGGCCGATCGGGGTGGAGCGAATGAATCACCAGCACCGCCGGGGCGTGCTCGACTCCGTCCGGAGCGAACCACCGCAACGCTACCCGGTCCTGCCCCGCGACCCCCGACGGCCTGGGCGAAGCGAAGCGGACCAGGCGGTGGTCGTCTTCCCGGATCACATCGACGTCAAACGGCCCGGGCGCCCATGCGATCGCATCGAGCCGGGCCTGAACGCCCGGGTCGGGATCAGGCTGAATACGGAGCGTGTCCTCCGCCGCCCGGGCGCCAACGGCCGCAACCGTTATCAGGATGGCCAACCATGCCCGAATCACCTCAACAGCATACCGGCCGCCCGGCGGCGATCTGTTGCAAGGTGTCCAGAAACCCATGAATAATCGCGTCCCAGGTCAGCCCCAGCGTGGTCTGCCGGGCCGCGGCGCGCAGCCGCTCGATCCGGGGACGATCCCCCCCCAGCGCGACCGCCGCGTCGATGAACGCGTCGGAATCGTCAAACGGCGCCTTGACCCCGTTCTCGTCGTGGACGATGTGCATCCTGGCCGCGGCGTAGTCAAACGCGACCACCGCCAGGCCGCTGGCCATGGCCTCGGTGATGACGTTGCCGAACGTCTCGGTGATGCTGGGGAACAGGAACAGGTCGCCGCTGGCGTAATGGACCGCCAGGTCTTCGCCTCGCTGCATGCCGGCGAAGATGTACTCGGGGTGCTGGGCCTCGAGCTTCGCCCGCACCGGCCCGTCGCCGACGATCAACAGTTTCGCCTGCGGCGCCCGCTGCTTGATGGCTTCAAACGCTTTGATGGTGAGCGGGATGTTTTTCTCACCCGCGACACGCCCGACATAGGTCACGAGCAGGTCGTCCGGCCCGACGCCCCATGTCCGCCGCAGCTCGTCGCTGCGTTTGGCTGGATCGAACAGGTCGGTGTCGACGCCGCGGGCGAGGACCGTGACGCGTTCGAACCCCTGGGCGGTCAGGGCCTCGCGCACATCGTCGCTGGGGACCATCGTGACGGCGCAGCGGTTGTGGATCGACCGCATGTACGCCAGGCCGATGCTCCCGAGGAACCCGATGCTGTAGTGCTTGCCGTACTCGTGAAAATTAGTGTGAAAACTGGAGGAGAGGGGGATGCCCAGGCGTTGGGCCGCCCAGAGCGCGGTGAGGCCCAGCGGCCCCTCGGTGGCGATGTGGACGACGTCGGGACGGTTCCTGCGCCACCGCCGCACCAGCAGGCCGCGCGCGGGAAGGCCGAACTTGAGCTCGGGGTAGCGCGGGATCGGTAGGCCCTGCACCGTGACGTGCTCGATCCCGTCAACCGTGCGGCGGCGGTCGTCGCGGCTCTGCCGCGGCCGGACGACCTCGACGCGGTGGGCCTGAAGGGCGACGCCCGCCGCCAGCCGGCCCAGCGTCATCGCCACCCCATTGACCTCGGGGGGAAAGGTCTCGGTGATCAGGGCCAGGTGCATGAGCGGGCATTCTACCTACCGGCTGGCGCCGCGCCCGCTCGACGGTCGACGCTACCGCGACCGTTGTTGTTGAACCGGGGCGTTCGGCTCGACGGCCTCCTCGGCTTGAGGCTCCACGCGCAGCCGCTGGAGATGAACCGGGCTGCCCTCGTAGGTGCTTTCAAAACGCACCAATTCATCCGCGCGGAACATCCGCGCCCGGTTGCCGCCCGCCAGTTCCTCGGTGCGGATATTCTGGGCGACCGGCTTTGTGAGAAATTCGTCAACCTGCTCGTGCGACACCCCGGGCGTCGCCTCGTCGCCCTCGGGGCGGTGCAACGCGGCGTCCACTGCATAGCCCTTGATCAGCCGGGGATACACCTTCTTCAGCAACGCCTGGCCGGGATAGACGTTGGCTTCCTCGATCACACCGTTGACCGCGAACACGACGCCCACCGCATCGGGGTGTTGATCGACCACGTGGCTCAGCGCGTCTTCGTAGGGCTTGGTGTTGGCCATGACCTGCTCGCTGTCGAGCGCCTCGTTGAGGCTCGACGTCTGCCGGCCGACCTGCATCTGTTGAGCCGCCTGGGATTTGAGGTCCGCGACACGGGCCCAGACCTTGCTCTGGTCCTTCTCCGCTTTCGCCGCCAGCCGTACGCTCTTGGGCGCCAGCGCGGCATTGCTCGTGTCGGCGAACAGCGACCCGCCCTCCGCCTCCTGCCACCGGCTGGCCTCGATGCAGAACGACGGCACCGGCATCTGCCCGCTCCGGGGCTTGACCACCATCGTGTTGCAGATGGTCCGGTCCTGCTTGCCCCCCTTGAGCCGATCGCCCTCTTGGAGGAACAGCGGCAGGTCCGAACGGTTCTCGATGATCAGTTCCCGCACCGTCGCCTTCTCCCGCTCGCGCACGGTCACCAGCCCGGCTTTCAGCCCCTCGTCGAGCGTGATGAACCGCGTGTCGTCCGCCCCGTCGCGGTGCAGCAGGAACACCGTCAGGTTGTCATGCACATATGGGCCGCTCACCCGCAGCCCTGTTTCCGCCGGCGGGGCGTCCCCCACCGCCCACCCCGCGGGCCATCCCAGGCCGATCGCCAAACACCCCAGCCATACGCATCGCAGCACGGTTTCCACGGCGGAGCTCCTTTATGTAGGGCCAACACGGTCATCCCAGCCCGGCGAGAACCGCCGCGCTGCTCGTCACCTCATCCGTGACGCCCCGTCGCTCGTGAAGTTCCCGGTTTTCGTCACAAAGACGTGAAAAGCCCAAACCCAACACGCCCCGTCCAAGCGTTTCTTGATCGTGGCAGGGGATCGTTTAGACTGCTCGCCCGTTTCATGAACTGAGTTGCCATTACGGCTTGGAGGAAGACCTTGTTGCCCCAAACCCCGAAGTTGTCGACCGATCCCACTCATGGCGCCGTCGTCCGGGTCCATAAGATCCGTGACGAACAGCTGACCGGCTGGGACGAACAGATCAAAGGGCGTTGGGATTACGATGACTTGGCCGCCAACGCCGCCTGGCGCCACGGCTGGATCAGCGTGGATGCGGTCGCCTGGCACCCCCGCCGGCAGAAGGTCTATCTCGGGCTCAACAGCATCGACGGCGATCTGCTGTACCAATACGACCTGGCGACGGAGCAGCTCGAGAGCCTGCAGTCCACCCGGTGGGCCGATGCATACGACGCCAAAATCCACCGCACCCTCCTGGTCCACCCCGACGACGGCGCCCTGTGGTTCGGCACTTCCCTGCTCCACGACGCGAACCTTCAACGCGAAGCGCCTGGCGGCAAGCTGGTCCGGTACGACCCGGGGGCCGATCGCTACGACGTCCTGGCCACCCCGATCCCCCACCTCTACATCCAATCGATCGCCGCGGATTTCGGCCGCGGCCTGCTGTACGGGTTCACCTACCCCGCCGAGTTCCTGTTCAAATATGACTTGAACACCGGCCAGACCACTCAGCTGGGCTACATCGGCAACGGGCTGCGCATGGCGCAGCCGCACAACGCGGTGGTTGACGCCAACGGCGTGCTCTGGGGGACCTACGGCGAGACCCGCGCGTGGGACGACGCCACCGGGCCGAGCCCGATCCGTCTGTTCGCGTACCACCCCGACGAGGACCGGTTTGACTGGAAAACGTCGGGTCTCTCTCGGGCGAGTGACCCCGAGCAACTCGTCGCGGACCCGGCCTGGGGCGGCGAGGCGCCGGCGGAAATGGATGCAACGGAACATCGCCAGACGCAAGATCACGGCTACTGCGACGGCATGGCGTACGACGGCTCACGGTACATCTACGCGGGCACGGTCGCGGGGGTGCTGTGCCGGATCGACACGCGGACCGGCGACACGCTGAAAATCGCCCGCGTCAT
>JANQFR010000042.1 GCA_028277745.1 Phycisphaeraceae bacterium | reverse complement strand
CCGATCGGTCTACCGACACCGCCGCCAGATCGAGACCGCCTTCGGCAACCTCACCGCCTTCGCCGCCGGCCTCACCACCCACCTGCCCCCCTGGGTCCGCCGCCTCCACCGCGTCCGCCTCTGGGTCACCGCCAAGCTGCTGATCAACGCCGCACGCATCAGACTGATCCATGCATAAGGTCCGCGCATGCGGGGCTTCGGTGTGTGCAGCGGGGCTAATTTTTATACGTGCGTCTTCACCGCCTCGGCGAGGCGGCGCACGCCCTCGCGGATGTCGGCCTCGCCGGGGACGCCGAAGCTGAGGCGCATCTCGTGGGTCGGCGGGGTGCGGGTCGGGTCGTTGGGGTAACAGTACGCCCCGGGCACGCCCAGCACGCCGAGGCTGAGCTTGCGTTGGAAGAGCGGCCCGCCGCGGGAGGTGTCGATGGATTCGGGCAGCCGCAGCCAGACGTACAGCCCGCCGCCGGGGCGGGTCCAGGTCACGCCGTCGGGCATGTGCGTTTCCAGGGCGTCGAGCATCACGTCGCGCTTGCGGGCGTAGGTCCTGCGCAGGCGTTCGACATGCCGGGCGAAGACGCCGGTCTGCATCGCGCGCAGCAGCAGGTGCTGGCTGAGGTTGTTGGACCCGAAATCGCGCCCGCCTTTGAGCATGACCGCGGCGTCGACCAGTTCGCGCGGCAGCAGGCCGTAGCCGGTTTTGAGCCCCGGGCTGAACGGCTTGCTGAACGTCTGGAGCAGCGCGACGTGTTGATGCTCGGGGTCGTGCCGCAGCAGCGAGGGCGGGGGCTCGCCTTCGTAGGTCAGCTCGCGGTACGCCGCGTCTTCGATCACGAGGATGCGGTGGCGGATCGAGTAGCGTTTGACGATGTCCATGACCGCGGGCTTGCGCTCGGCCGCGAGGGTCAGGCCGGTGGGGTTCTGGTGATACGTGACGAGGTAGACGACCTTGACGCGGTCGAGCCGGCCTTCGCGCTGAAGCGCCGCGAGCAGCGCGTCGAGTTGCTCGGGGATGACGCCGTGCTCGTCAAGGTCGACCCCACGGACCTCGGCGCCGAAGGCGGTGAGGGCGCCGGTGAAGACGAAGTAGCTGGGCCAGGCGGTGATGACGATGTCGCCGGGGTCGATCAACAGGTCGGCGAGCAGGTGCAGGAGTTGCTGAGAGCCGGTGGTGACGAGCAGGCTCTCGGGCGAGCCGGGCATCGCCTCGGGGTCGACGCCGTCCTGGGCGGCGAGGTGTTGAAACAGCGTCTGCCGCAGTTCGATGAATCCCTCGGTCGTGCCGTACTGCAGGGCGGTCTGAGCCCGATCGGTGTCGGCGAGCAGGTCCCGGAGGAGTTCCGCCGTTTCGTCGACCGGCAGGGCGTCATAATCCACCAGGCCGGCGGCAAGGGAGATGAGGCGCGGGTTGGCGACGGCCTCGGCCATGAGATAGCTGATCGGTTGATCAGCGGCGGACCGGGCGCGGTGCGACAAGGCAAATACCGACGGTTTCACGTTTCCATCATACCGCCGCCCGCGGATCATCGGCCGGCCGCGTGGTTGGACCGGATCGGAAGCCGCAACTTTCCGAGGCGGGTTATGCTATCGGCCGTCAGTCAAGCCCCAAGGAAAGCCATGAAACAGATCGTGTTCCGTCTGCTGAACGCCGCCGGCGTCTATTGGCCGTTGGAGCGGACAACACGGATCTGGCGGTCCAAGGCGATGATCCAACGCCATCAGCCGGTCTACCGGCCGTTCGTTCCCCAAGGCGGCCTGGTCTTCGACATCGGCGCGAACCTGGGCGTCTACACCCGGTTATTCCGATCCCTGGGCGCCCGCGTGGTGGCGGCCGAACCCCAGGCGTCGTGCGTAAAACATCTGCGCCGCCTGGCGAATCGCGATCCAGACATTGAGGTGGCGCCGTACGCGGTCGGGGCGGCTCCCGGCGAAGCCGTTCTCCACGTTGGCGGACACGACATGACGGCGACCCTCTCTTCCAAATGGATCCGCAACAGCCGGTTCGCTCGTAGCTATCACGCCGACCAGCAGCAATCCGTTCGTGTGACGACCCTCGATGACATGATCAAGCAATTCGGCGCCCCCGACTTTCTCAAGATCGACGTCGAAGGCTTTGAATCCGAGGTCCTGGCCGGGCTTTCGGAGCGGATCACAACCGTTACGTTTGAACTTACTTCGGAAATGGTCGAGAACGCATGGGAGTGCCTCGCCCGCCTCTCGGAGCTTTGTCCGGACTACCGGTACCGGCTCTGGCTGGTCGATTCTGAGGCGTGGATGGACAGCCCATGGCTTGCCGACGCCGCGTTTAGAGAAGCGGTCCTCACCCGTATCCGCGATCACCCCGGGCTGGTCGGTGATGTGTTTGCCTCGTGTCTTGATCAAGCCGATGGCGATGGTTCAGCGACGTAACCGCCGGGGCGGGCGTTCATCTTTCAGGGCCTGAGTCGCCGCGGATCGTCTTATCCCGGCGCTCCGATCGGCCCGCGGGGGCCGACATCGTCGTGGTCAAACGGGATGAAGCCGACCTTGAATGCGGCGGCGTTCTTCTTGAGGGTGAAGTCGCCCTTGAGCGGGTCGCGGAAGCCCGGGTCGGCGACGAGGCTGTGGCGGTCCATGCCCAGCCGCTTCCATCTCGTCCACGACCGGCCGGCGAAGCGGACCGCCTTGCCGCGGAGGTCGAAGTATAGATTGCGGTCGCTGACCAGGTGTGCGGCCGGGCCGTCCTCGGGCTGCATCCAGCCGGTTTTGTCCTCCCACATCCGCCCGTCTCCATCGCTGAGGAAGAGGTTGTGGTGGAACCGGCAGACGACGCGGCCGGCGTCGACCCGGCCGATGCGGGCCTGGCCCTCGCCGCCGAAGGCGAAGACGTTGTGGCGGACGTGGTTGTCGCAGCCGTAGTGCTGGTGGAGCCCCGACGACTTGGTGCGGTAGACGAGGTTGTGCTCGATGAGCAGGTCGGAGGAGCCCTCGTCGGGGTAGATGCCCCACCCGCCGTAGCCGCGGGACTCGACGTCGTGGATGCGGTTGTAGCGGACGCGCGTGCCGGGGGCGACGCCCAGGAGGTAGACGCCGCCCATATCCGAGAGCACGCCCCGGCCGATGTGGTGGATGTGGTTGTGCTCGACGATGTTGCCGTAGGCGCCGCCGTCGGCGTAGCCCCAGGTCCAGCCGATGCTGACGCCGGAGTAGTCGAGCTGATGGATGTGGTTGTGGACGACCTGCACGCCGCTGCACCGGCCGACGAGCACGCCGACGGCCTGGCGGTGGCGGTGGCCGGCGTCGGTGATCTCGTTGTCGGCGACGACGACGCGGGTGCAGGGCCGCCACGCCGAGGCCTTGCCGCGGAGCCCGGTCCACCGGTCTTTCGCGTCGGTCATCGTGTGGAACACCTTCACGCCCCCGGCGCCCAGGTCGCGGAGCCGGCAACGCGTCACCGCGCAGTCGATCGAGCCGTTGATGATCTCCACGCCGTAGCCCCCGACGTGCTCGACGGTGCAGCGGTCCATCACGGCGTGTTGAGCGTCGTCGAACACGACCGCCCCCGTGACGTGGCAGGCCGCCTGGGGCGTCGCGGACCGATCGTCGTCGGTCACCACGTACTCGCTGTGGCTGAACGTGAGCCCCTCGAACCGCACGTGCGCGGCGCCGCGCACCTTCACCAGCGTCTCTAAGCGCGGCGCCTCGGCCTCGACCGCGTCGATCGACTCGCCGTCGCGCGGCAGGTAGATCAGCCGGCCCGCCGGCCGGTCGAGATACCACTGGCCCGGGCGCCGCAGCGCCTCGTATACGTTCTCGACATAGTAGGGCGCGCCCGTGCTCGTGTAGTTGTCCGTCAGCGACATGCGCGGCCGAGGCGTCAGCTCGGCGACCCGCCGCTTAACGTCGATCTTTGCGAAGCCGAGCCGGCTCTCGATCCAGAAGTGCAGCGCGACGAACTCGACGTCTTCCAGGTTCCGCCACGACGTGAGGTCGCCGGGCGCGAAGCGGAACCGCCGGTGGCCCCGGAACGCGGAGTGCCGATGGAGGTTCTTGTGGCCCGGGTCTTCCAGCGGCTTTTCGATCCGGAACACACCACGCTCGGGCAGGCGGGTCCGCGGGGCCCGGCGGCCGTTGACCCAGAGCTGGTGGAAATCCCACTTGCCGGCGCGCACGGCCGGCAGGCTCGCGACCCACGCCCGGCGGTCGTGGACCGTGGTCTGACGCCAGCCGGTGACCCGGCGGCCGCCGCTGATCACCGCGTGCTCGCCGGGGGCGGCGGCGAACACCAGCGGGTCGCCCACGTCGGTCGCGATGTTGCCCGACCGGGTCGGCGCGACGCCCGAGTCCCGCCCATCCAGCACCAGCGGCCGGGTCAGCCGATGCACCCCGGCCCGCAGCACCACCCGCCCGCCGCGGGGCGACGACAGCGCCTTGCGCTTCGCCCGCATCAACGCGACCGCCCGGTGCAGGCTCTTCACCGGCCGGCTGCGGGACCCGCTCGCCCGGTCGTCGCCGTCGGGCGACACGTACACTTCGATCAGCTTGGCCATGGCAGACTCCTTGTGGGCCGCACCTTAGCGACTCACCCAACCCCCGACAATTCATGTTGACACCTCCGCCGACCGATGTATTCTGCACGCTCATGAAGCAAGCGACGACCAAGACGACTACGACCACCACCGCCACGCCCACGGGGCCTGTCGTCTGCTGACCGTTCATCCAATCTGAACCCTGCGACGGCCGCCCCGAAACGGGCGGCCGTTTTTCTTTGGCCCTAAACTGCCCACCCCAAGCCTCAGATTCAACCCCGGAACCCCGCCATGCAAGTCACGCTCCCCGACGGCTCTGTGAAACCTTTCGACGACGGCCGCTCCGCCCGCGACGTCGCCGCCTCCATCGGCGAGGGCCTCGCCAAGGCCGCCATCGGCGCCCGCGTCGACGGCGAGCTCTACGACGTCAACCGCCCGCTGCCCGGCGACTGCGAACTGGCGATCGTCACCGCCCCGCGGCTCGACAAGAAAGGCCGCTCCAAGTGGCGCGACGAGCAGCACGAGAAAGACGCCCTCTACCTGCTGCGCCACTCCTGCGCCCACGTCATGGCCGAGGCGATCCAACGGCTCTGGCCCGACACCCTGCTCGCCTACGGCCCGCCGCTCGACAACGGGTTCTACTACGACCTCAAGCTCGACACGCCCATCAGCTCCGACGACTTCGAGAAGATCGAGACGGAGATGAAGAAGATCGTCGAGGAGCAACGCCGCTTTACGCGGTACGACCTGCCGGCCGACGAAGGGATGGCCAAGCTCAAAGAAGAAGGCAACAAGTACAAGATCGACAACGCCCAGCGCGCGCTCGAAGGCGGCGCCGAAACGCTGTCCTGGTACGTCACCGGCGACCTTGAACCCGGCCAGCCCTCCCATTGGGAAGACCTCTGCATGGGACCCCACGTCCCGTCCACCGGCGCGATCGCCGCGCTCAAAGTCATGTCCGTCGCCAGCTCCCACTGGCACGGCGACGTGAACGCCGACCGCTTCCAGCGCGTCTACGGCACGGCGTTCTTCTCCCCGGCCGACCTCGACGATTACCTTGAAAAACAAGAACAGGCCCGCCAGCGCGACCACCGCGTGATCGGCCCCAAGCTCGGGCTGTTCGCCATCGACGAGAAGGTCGGCCAGGGCCTGATCCTCTGGAAGCCCAACGGCGCGATCGTCCGGCAGGAGCTGCAGAACTTCATCTCACTCCACCTCGAACGCCAAGGCTACAAGCAGGTCTTCACCCCCCACATCGGCAAGCTCGACCTCTACAAGACGTCGGGCCACTACCCGTACTACCAGGACTCGCAGTTCCCGCCGCTGATCGACCAGGACCAGATCAAGCTGCTGGCCAGCGAGGGCTGCTCGTGCGGCGAACTGTCCAACCGGATGAACGACGGCGATATCGAGGGCTACATGCTCAAGCCGATGAACTGCCCCCACCACATCCGCATCTTCGCCAGCGACAAGCACAGCTACCGCGACCTGCCGATCCGCCTCGCCGAGTTCGGCACGGTCTACCGCTGGGAGCAGTCGGGCGAGCTGGGCGGCATGACGCGCGTGCGCGGGTTCACCCAGGACGACGCCCACCTGTTCGTCACCGAGGATCAGCTCGACGCCGAGGTCGGCGGGTGCCTCGAGCTGGTCAAGATCGTCTTCGCCACGCTCGGCATGGACGACTACCGCGTGCGCGTGGGGCTGCGCGACCCCGACAGCGACAAGTACGTGGGCGAGGCGGCGCAGTGGGACAAGGCCGAGGCGGCGTGCATGAAGGCCGCCGAGTCGCTGGGCGTGCCCTTCAGCGCCGAGCCGGGCGAGGCCGCGTTCTACGGGCCGAAGATCGACTTCGTCGTCAAGGACGTGATCGGCCGGGAGTGGCAGCTGGGCACGGTGCAGGTCGACTATCAGCTGCCCCAGCGGTTCGATCTGTCCTACGTCGGCGCGGACAACGCCGAGCACCGGCCGGTGATGATCCACCGCGCCCCGTTCGGCTCGATGGAACGGTTCATCGGCGTGCTGATCGAGCACTTCAACGGCGCGTTCCCGCTCTGGCTCAGCCCCGAGCAGGCGCGGGTGCTGCCGATCAGCGACAAGTTCGTCGGCTACGCCGAGAAGGTGCGCGACAAGCTCAAGGACGCGGGCCTGCGCGTCACGCTCGACGCGGGCAACGATCGCCTCAACGCCAAGATCAAGGTCGCCCAGGAAGCGAAGGTGCCGTACATGCTCGTGGTCGGCGGCAAGGACGAGGCCGCCGGCACGGTCAGCGTCCGCCACCGCAGCGAAGGCGACCGCGGCGCCCAGCCGCTGGAGCGGTTCGTCGAAGAAGTCACGGCCGAGCGCGACGAGAGACGGCTGGGATGATCGAGCTTCGCCGTCTCCAGCCCGACGACGCCCCGCTGCTCAAATCAGTCCGGCTGCGCGCGCTGCAGGATGCGCCCCGGGCGTTCGGATCGACGTACGCCAGGGAAGCCGCCTTCAGCGATGACGAGTGGTCGCAGCGCACGCGCAAGTGGTCGGACGCGGAGCGTGCATCAGCGGTCCTCGCGCTGGACCGCGGCGAGGCGTGCGGGATCGCGGGCGGGTTCGTCGATGAGACGGACGCCAGCCGGGCCCACCTGGTCTCCATGTGGGTCGCTCCATCGCTGCGGCGGCAGGGGGTCGGCCGGCGGCTGGTCGAGATGATCGAGGCCTGGGCCCGGCAGCGCGCGGCCTCGCAACTCGTGCTCATGGTCACCGAAGGCAACGATACCGCGCTGCGGTTCTACCGCCGGCTGGGGTTCTCGATGACCGACAAGACGATCGACCACCCCGCCTATGCCGACCTGTGTGAGCACCAGATGGTCAAGGCATTACATTGAACCACAGAGGACACAGAGTTCACAGAGAACATAAATACAAATCGGATTGAATGAGCCACAAAAAAGCAAAACTTCACCAAGGGGCTCGGCCGTTCTGCACAGCTTTTATCTGGTGCTGTCTTGCAGTTTGCTCGGTGTCCTCTGTGATCTCTGTGGTTCAATCCGCTTTAAATGAAACGTTGCTTACGGCGTAACAGAAGTATGAAAACCAGCGGGCGAACGTTTGAAGACCTGGTCGCGGATGTCGGCAAGCGGCCCCGCCTGTGGCTGGGGGTCCTGACGGCGGTCGTGCTGGTTCAGGCCCAGCCGTGGTGGTGGCTGCCGGGCCGGGACGGGCTGTCCTACATGAGCATGGCCCGGGGGCTGGCGCAGCGGGGCGAGTGGGCCAACCTCGGCGCCGAGCGGCTGACCTATCCGATCGGCTATCCGACGCTGGCGAGCCCCGCGTTCCTGCTGAGCGATCGGCCGTTCCTGATGATCAGCCTGCTGCATGTCGGGCTGATGCTGGCGGCGATGCTGTGCGCGTACGCGTGGGCGCGGCGGTATCTGGCCAGGCCGGCGGCGCTGGGGGTGACCGCGATGGTGGTGGTCAACGCGGTGGTGTGGGCGCATGTGCGGGAGACGTTGAGCGAGACGGCGTTCATCGCGGTGCTGATGGCGTCGCTGCTGGTGCTGACGGCGTTGCGCGAGGCGCGGGGCGCCGGCCGGGTGATCGGGTGGACGCTGCTGGGCGTCGCGGGCGTCGCGGCGCTGTGCAGCATCCGGTACGCGGGCGCGTGCCTGGCGGCGGGGTTCGGCATGGCGGTGCTGGCCGACGCGTGGCTCGGGCGGGTGACGTGGGCCCGGGCGCTGGCGACCGGGTCGATCATCAGCGCCGCGGCGCTGGGCACAGCGGTGGGGCTGATGGTCTGGGATCAGAGCCACGCCGCGCCCAACGCGGAGATCACCTACATCGAGGTGCTGGTGCCTGAAGACATCAGCACGTGGGCGTGGCTGCTCGGAGGGCTGCACTCGGGGTTCAACGCCGCGGGCCAACTGCTCGTGCCGGGGCTGTTCAAGACGTACGCCGACCGCAACGACTGGCTGAGCCCGATCCTGCTGCTGTACATCCCGCTGTGGATCGTGCTGGCGGTGGGGTGGCTGCGGTTCTTCCGGCGGACGGGGGACGTGTTGGCGTGGATGATGCCGTTTTACATCGGGCTGTACCTGGTGTGGCCGTTCTCGCAGGGCCCGCGTTTTTACCTGCCGCTGCTGCCGATGCTGGCGATGGCGTTGTGGATGTGCGTCGAGCCCTGGCCCCGGCACCGGATGAGCATCGTGGCGTTGTTTGTCCTGGCGCACCTGGCGGCGGCGGTCGGACGGACGGCGAACCACCTGCCGCGGGCGGCTGCGCTGGAAGCGCGGTGGGAGCCGCTGGAGGCCCTGACCGAGCCGGTCCGGGCGGAGCCGGGCTGGGCCGCGGCGGTGGCGTTGGACCAGCACGTGCCGGAGATGATCTCGTTCCTGATCGACCGGCCGATCGCCCGGCCGCCGGACCTCGCCGGCGTGGATGAGCGGGTGCGGTGGGTGTTCGTCCGGGAAGACGCGCCCAGACCCGACGGGTACGAGCCGATCGGCGCCGCGGACGGGATCCTGCTGCTGCGGAGGCCGTGACGGGGGGTGCAATGGCAGATGTGAGATGGCAGATGGCGGATGGAACGGAGGGGATCGATCGGCGTGTTGTTTAGCGCCGGCCCGCAGGGCCGGGCTGGCGCTGGGCGGATGAAAGCGCGGGGCAGGCTCCGCGGCTAAACATCTCATTCTTTACATCCGCCATCCGCCATCTCACATCTGCCATGCCAAAGCGCTATGCTTTGGCTGATGCCGCTGCCGCTGGTGTATCACGAGGACTACGTCACGCCCCTGCCCGCGGGGCACCGGTTCCCGATGCCCAAGTTCGGGCTGCTGCGTGAGCACCTCGAAGCGAGCGGGATGCCGGTGGCTCACCGCTGCGAACGGGCAACGATGGATCAGTTGCGGCTGGTCCATGACCCGGGCTATCTCGACGCGTTCTGCGGCGGGGCGCTCGGCCGCGACGCGGTCCGGCGGATCGGGCTGCCGTGGAGCGCGGGGCTGGTGAACCGCACGATCACCGCGGTGGGTGGGACGATCCTCACCGCGCGGCTGGCGGTCGAGCACGGCGTGGCGTGCAACACCGCCGGCGGCACGCACCACGCCCACGCCGGCTTCGGCTCGGGGTTCTGCATCCTCAACGACCTCGCCGTCGCCGCCCGCGTGCTCCAGCGCGACGGCCTCGCCGACGTCGTGCTCATCCTCGACCTCGACGTCCACCAGGGCGACGGCACGGCCGCGATCTTCGCCGACGACCCCAGCGTGTTCACCTTCTCCATGCACTGCGGCAAAAACTTCCCGCTCCGCAAGCGCCCGGGCGACCTGGACGTAAGCCTGCCTGAAAACACGGGCGACGCGGATTACCTGGAAATCCTGGCGCACGGCGTAAAGCCCGGGGACGGCCGCCCCCGGGCTTTGTCCAGCGCGGCGTTTGCGGGGATTGAGAAGCTGCTGGAGCGTATCGAGCCGGACGTGGTGCTGTACGACGCGGGCGTCGACCCGCACGCCGACGACAAACTCGGTCGGCTGCGCCTGACCGATGACGGGCTCACGGCGCGGGACCGGATGGTCATCCGCGCCTGCCGGGCGCACGGCGTGCCGATCGCGTGCGTCATCGGCGGCGGCTATCACGCCGACCACGCCCTGCTCGCCCGCCGGCACGCGACCGTGCACCGAGCCGCGGCGGAGGTGCTCAACGCGCCAGCAACGACGGCGGCTGGGTCGACTTGATCTTCTCGATCACGTCGATCGCGTGTTGCACGTCGGCGCGCCGCAGGCGGTCGGCCAGGCCCGTCTCGCCGGTCAACGATTCGAGCACGGCGATGCACGCGTCGAAATCACGGTCCTCCCGGTCGCGCAGCTCCAGCAGGAAACGCTTGGGCAGGTCCTCGCCGTGAGCGGTGATGAGGTCGTGCCAGAACACGAAGCTCAGCGGGTAGCCCGCCGGGAAAGCCTGCTCGTCCATCAGCCGCTGGAGCCAGTTTTCTTCAAGATCGTCACCCTTGAGCCGCATCGAGCGGAACCGCTGGGTCAGGTCGACCGTGACCACGCCCTCCTCGATCATTTTTTCGAGCAGCCGGGCGTAAGACGGCCGGATCGGCGCGACCCGGAACGCGGCGTAATCCGCCAGACCATCGACAAAGATGCGGTTGCGCCCTTCCCGGTCGAGCTTATGCAGCGGCAGGTGGCGGCCGATGGTGCTTTCCGTCCACTCGTGGGTGTTGGTCCAGTCGAACTTGCCGCTGTCGATCTCGTCGAGGTCGTAGCTCCACGTGTACGGCAGGTCGGGCCGCTGATTCACAACGTAAGCCATGCCCTTTTTTTTCTCCGGGACCACCACCACGCCCCACGGCATCGGCGGCATCGACGTGACCTCCGTCACGGCGCGGAAATGGCGTTTCATCTTCTCAAACGCCCGGTGGGCGAAGGCCTCGTTCGGCTTGTCGAAGATGACCTTGACCCGGTCGATTCCGCGAACCTCTTTGTCGGTCAGATCGATGTGCTCGAACTCGCTCGAGCCGTCGGACTTCGGATTGAACGACATCGTGGTGCCGAACTGCAGCGTGACCTTGCGGCCGGCCATGTGTTTGAGGTACGGGTTTTCTTCGCGATAAACCGGGTCAACCGGGAGCTCGAGGTAACCCTGCTCGTCGGTGAAAAGCGACCGGGGTTTGTGCCTGGACAGGATCTTCAGCTCCATGTCCGCCACCGGGGCGGTGCTGTCGATCTCGGTGAACCGGAGCTTGATCGCTTCTTCCTGCTCGTCAAGTATCCCACTGCTCACGAGGGGGTCGAGGACGGCGTTGTACCGCACCCGGTGACAGCCGCCGAGCACGGCCAGGATGAGACAGAGGACGAACAGTTGCGTGACGCGGAGGCGCATGAGCCGTTCCCCGGTATGGAAGAACGCAACAAGTGTAGCAGCAGCCGGCGGGCGGGCTCAATGCCCGGTGTGGCCGAACCCGCCGGCGCCGCGGTGGGTGGGGGGCAGTTCGTTGACCTCGACCCACTGCGTGCGGGGGACGGGCTTGATGATCATCTGGGCGATGCGCATGTTGGGCTCGACGGTGAAGGGGGCGGGCCCGAGGTTGATCAGGGCGACCTTGACCTCGCCGCGATAGTCGGCGTCGATGGTGCCGGGGGTGTTGGGCAGGGTCACGCCGTGCTTGGCCGCGAGCCCGGAGCGGGGGCGGATCTGGGCCTCGTAGCCGATCGGCGCCGCGATGGCGAAGCCGGTGGGGACCAGGCGCGTCACGCCCGGCTCGATCACGCACGGCTCATCCAGACACGCATGCACATCCATCCCCGCGGCGTGCTCGGACTGGTACTCGGGCAGCGGCGTGTCGGTGTTGTGCGGCAGGCGTTGGATAGGCACGGCGATCGCGGTCATGCGGGGATCATTCCCGATGGAAGCACGCGGGTCAAATCCTGCGCACGTTTAGCGCGGGCCCGCATGGCCGGGCGGTCGCGTTCAATACAAACATCGCACGCCGCCGATCCTCACGACGCCCCCACGCGGTGGGCGGCGACCGACTCGGCCAGCCGGCCGTAGTCCTCGGCGCCGTGGCAGGTCGGGTCGTAGTCGAAGATCGACTTGCCGAAGCTCGGCGCCTCGGCGAGCTTGATGTTGCGGCGGATCGGCGGCTGGAACACCACCGCCTCCCGCCACGGCTGGTCGGTCCCCCGGCCCTGCTCCAGGAACGCGTTGAGGTCGTTGATCACCTCATTGGCCAGGATCGTCTGCCGCTCGTGCATGCACAGCACCACGCCGGCAACCAGCAGACCGGGGTTGATGCCCTGGCGGATCATGCCCACGGTCTCGAGCAGCTTGCCCAGGCCCTGCAGCGCGAGGAAATGAGCCTGCATCGGCACGATCACCTCGCGGGCCATGGTCAGGGCGTTGATCGTGAGCAGGCCCAGCGAGGGCGGGCAGTCGATCAGCACATCGTCGAACTGTCGGACCAGGTCGCGGGTCTTGTTGCGGAGCGTGACCTGGGCGAACCCGGTGGCGGCCCGGTCGGCGAGCTCGGCCTCGACGCCCGCGAGGTTGACCTCGGCCGGCAGGACGCCCAGGTTGCCGTTGTCGCCCACCTGCTGGACCGTCTCGGCGGCGGTGGTCTGGTCGTCGCCCAGCAGGTCGTACATGCTCTTGCCCAGCGACTCGGGGTCGAGCCCCAGGTGCAGGGAGAGGTGGGCCTGGGGGTCGAGGTCGATCATCAGCACCCGCCGGCCCAACCGGGCGAGCCCGGCGCCGAGGTTGACCGCGGTGGTCGTCTTGCCGACGCCGCCTTTCTGGTTCATCAGCGCGATGATGCGCGGGGCGGACCGGTCCGCGCCGTCCCCCGGCTCGGGGCCGGCGGGGATCGTCACGGGGGCGCTGGGTGCGGTGAGGTGGGGTTCGTTCAAGCCGACGCCTCCATGCGTCCTGGAGCGGGACCCGCGCCAGTATAACAGAGCGCGAACGCCGATCAGATATCGAAATACATGCAGAACTCGTAGGGGTGCGGCCGGGCGCGGAGGGCGGCGACCTCCTCCTCCTGCTTGTACTGGATCCAGTAGTGGATCACGTCTTCGGTGAACACGCCGCCCTGGAGCAGGTAGTCGTGGTCGTCGTGGAGGTCGTCGAGGGCCTCGTTGAGGTCGACCGGGGCGCGGTTCATCAGGTCGTACTCCTCGGGCTCGAGGTCGTACATGTCCTTGTCGAGCGGGTCGCCGGGGTCGATCTTGTTCTTGATGCCGTCGATCGCGGCCATGAGCATGGCGGCGAAGGCGAGGTAGGGGTTGCAGGAGGAGTCGGGGCAGCGGAACTCGATCCGCTTGGTCGCGGGGTTGGACTGGTACATCGGGATGCGGATCGCGGCCGAGCGGTTGCGCGACGAGTAGACCAGGTTGACCGGCGCCTCGTAGCCGGGCACGAGGCGCTTGTAGGAGTTGGTGGTCGGGTTGGTGAACGCCAGCAGCGACCCGGCGTGCTTGAGGACCCCGCCGATCGCATACAACCCCATCTGCGACAGCCCCGCGTACCGCTTGCCCGCGAACAGCGGCTTGCCCTGCTTCCACAGCGAGAAGTGCGTGTGCATCCCGCTGCCGTTGTCCTGAAACACCGGCTTGGGCATGAACGTGGCGACCTTGCCGAACCGGGCCGCCACGTTCTTGACGATGTACTTGTACATCATGCACTTGTCAGCCATGTTCAGCAGCGTGTCGTAACGCAGGTCGATCTCGCACTGCCCGCCGGTGCTTACCTCGTGGTGATGACACTCCACCGCGATCCCCATCTGCCGCATGATGTCGGCCATCTCGCTGCGCAGGTTGGTCAGCCGGTCCATCGGCGGGCAGGGGAAGTAGCCCTCCTTCTGGCGGACCTGGTAGCCCAGGTTGGCCGGGCTGTCGCTGCCGCGGTTCCACACGCCCTCCTCCGAATCGACCTCGTACACGGCGTGGTTGATGCCCTGGTCGTAGCGCACGCGGTCGAAAACGAAGAACTCCATCTCCGGCCCGAAATACGCGGTGTCGGCGATCTTCGACGCCTTGAGATAGTCCGAGGCTTTCTTGGCGATCGACCGCGGGTCGCGCGAATAGGTCTTGCGGGTGATCGGGTCCTTGATGTCGCAGATCAGTGACAGGGTGGGCCGGTCGAGGAACGGGTCGACCCGCGCGGTGTCGGCGACCGGGACGATGAGCATGTCGCTCTCGTTGATCGCCTGCCAGCCGCGGATCGACGAGCCGTCGAAGCCGAAGCCCTCTTCAAAAGAAGATTCCTGCAACTCGCTGACCGGGTAGGTGGTGTGCTGCCACAGCCCGGGGAAATCCATGAAGCGGCAGTCGATAAATTCGATGTTCTGCTGCTTCACGAGGTTCAGCACTTGTTTGGGGGTCATGGTCTGGGCTCCGCATTCGGGGGCAGCGCCAAAAAGATGCTGGCGTTTGGACGGGCGGAGGGTAGGATACCGGCTTAGGGTCCATGTCACCAAGACGCTTCATCGGGGTCACTTTCACATGTCCAAAGAGCTCTATTACCGTCATTCCAACCGGTTTACCCCCTTCGCCCCGGCGGCGATGATCCTCGCCGGCGCCGCGGTCGGCGCGGTGGGCGGCGCGGTCTACGGCGTCGCGGTGCTGTGGTGCCCGTTCATCTACGTGAACGCGCTGCTCACCTTCGGCCTCGGGGCCGCGGTGGGGTACACCGTCTTCAAGGTCGCCCGGGCCACCCACACCCGCCACCCGCTGCTGGTGCTGCTCGCCGGCGCCGCGGCGGGGCTGGTCGCCGAGTACGCCGCGTTCGTCGGGTGGGTCTACGCCCTCTCGGAGTGGGAGGTGCTCGTGCTGTCGCCCGCGACCATGGCCCAGGTCCTGCCCGCGATCGCCGAGGAAGGCGTATGGGGGCTCTTCGGCGACGAGCCGGTCAAGGGGGCCTTCCTCTACGGCGTGTGGCTGATCGAGGCGGCGATCATCATCGGCATGGCGGCGGGGCTGGGCTACCGGCAGATCAAACGCACCCCGTATTGCGAAACCGCCGGCGCGTGGCTGGACGAGCGGGCGATCCTGCCCCCCTTCGAGCCGGTCGCCGACCCCGCGGCCGTGCGCGCCCAGCTCGAATCGGGCGACTTCAGCGTGATCGGCCAGGCCAGGCACATCGACGAGGGCGCCGACAAGTTTTCGCAGATGGAGCTGGTCAGCTCGCCCGACGAAGAGGGGCTGCACCTGTTCACCTGGCGGACCGTCGAGATCGTCACCAACCGCAAGGGCGAGGCCCAGGCCGTCAGCACGCCGATCGTCGAGAACATGGTCATCGACGCCGAGTCGCTCAAGCTCATCCACGAACTGGGGACCGCCGCGCCAACGCCGCCGGCCGATGCGTGACGGCGAACTGTTTTCAATAGCCGGCGGGCTACGCCCGCCCGGTCCGACCGGGGCCGCGTAGCGGCCCGGCTAGACGGGGTTTCTCAGACTAATGCCCCGCCGCCTCTTCGCCTAGCATCGGCTTGATCTCGCCGAGCATCTTCTTGAGCGTCGCCTCGTCCTTCGCCTCCATGTTCAGCCGCAGCAGCGGCTCGGTGTTCGACGCCCGCACGTTGCACCACCAGCCCCGGCTGTCGAAACAGTCGATGCTCACCCCGTCCAGCTCCAGGACGTTGGACGCGTCGCCGGCGTACTTGTCCTTGAGCGCGGCCATCGTGCCCTGCTTGTCATCGTTCCTGAAGTTGATCTCCCCGGACTGGGGGTACTTGCGGTAGGGCGCGACCAGTTCGCTGAGCGTCTTGTCCGGGTTCGCGTCGATCACCGACAGCGCGGCGGCGAGCAGGATCGCGCCCGAGTCGGCGAAGCTGTTGTGCTTGAAGTAGAAGTGGCCCGACAGCTCCCCGCCGAAGATGCCGTCAGTCTCGCGGAGCAGGGCCTTCATGTTCACGTGCCCGACCTTCGACATCGCCGGCTTGCCGCCCAGCGCGACGACGGTTTCCTCCACCACCTTGCTCGAGCGCAGGTCGTAGACGATGCTGCTGCCCGGCTGCTCTTGGAAGAAGTGGTCCGAGAGCAAGGCGGTGAGGTGGTCGCAGCCGATGATCCGGCCGGTCTCGTCGACGAGCATGCACCGGTCGGCGTCGCCGTCGAAGCACGCGCCCAGGTGCGCGCCGGTCTTCTTCACGCCCTCCTGCGTCGGGACCATGTTCTCGGCGACGAGCGGGTTGGGCTGGTGGACCCATTCGTCGGTGAACAGGAAGTTCTCCTGGATGATCTCGAGGTTGGGCGCATCGCCGAAGGCGGCGGGGACGAGCTTGGTCGCCATGCCGTTGCAGGCGTCGATGTAGACCTTGGTCGGACGCTTGAGCGGGGTGAGGAACGTGCGGATGTGTTTTTTGTAGTCGTCCCACAAGTCCATCTCGGTGAGCCGGCCGACCGGCTCGGGGCAGCCGCCGGTGAGCGATTCGGCGACGGCCTGGATCTCCTTGAGCCCGGTCTCGCCGCCCACCGGCCGGGCGCCCGGGCCGCTGATCTTGTAGCCGATGTACTCGATGGGGTTGTGGGACGCGGTGGTCTGCACCCCGCCGACCGCGCCGTCGACGTGGGGGATGGCGAAGTAGAGGAACGAGGTGTCGGCCATGCCCAGGTCGGCGACGTCCATGCCCGCGGCCCGCAGGCCCCGGATCAGGGCGTCGGCCATCGCCGGCGCCGCGGGGCGGTGGTCGCGGGTCACCAGCACCAGGCCCGGCCCGCCGTTGTGCTTCTTGAAAAACTCCCCGGCCCCGTAGCCGACCTTCCAGCCGATCTCTTCGTTCAGCGGCTGGGGGTACGTGGCGCGGACGTCATACGCTTTGAAGACCTTGCTGATCATGGCGGGGTTTCCTGCTCGCGGGTGGGATGAGGCGGCGATCATAACGCGCGGCCCGGGCTCACACAGGACTTGCATACCCCCGCGGCAGGCTCGACACTAAGGCGATGGCCAAACGCTTCGTGATCGTCGGCGCCGCCACGGCCGTGGCCGGCCTCGTGCTGCTGCTGTCGCTGCTCGCGGGGTCGCCCGACGGCGCCGCCACCGACGAACGGCCCCGCGCCGACGAACGACCCGTCGACGCCGTGCCCTTCCTCGGCCATGAGACCATCGCCGACCCCGACACCTTCGGCCGCGACCAGCTCACCCGCGGCGCCCAAGGCGGCACCTACGTCTTCGAGGACGACGCCGACGGGCGACGCACCGTCCTCACCTACCGTCTCATCACCCCCCAGCCCCAGAGCGTTTACGACGTCGTCGACCCCGCCGCCCGGACCTGGTTCTCTCCCCGCCAGGCCATGACCGTCCACGCCGACCGCGGCAGCTTCACCGCCCCCGAAAACAAGCTCCGCCAGGGCGCCTTCCAGGGCAACGTCGTCCTCACTTTCTACGAGACCGACGGGTCCCGCGCGCCCGATCTCGACTCGGATCGCGACGTCGCCGTCCGCGTCTTCCTCGACCACGCCGAGTTCGACGTCGACCTGGCCAACATCGAGTCCGCCGGCCCGATCCACGTCACCGGCCCGCGCGTCGACTTCTTCGGCCGCGGCCTGTCCCTGGTCTACAACGACCAGCACAACCGCATCCAGAAGCTCATCGTCTTCGAGGGCGAATCGCTGCGCTTCAAGCTCGAAGACGCCAACCCGGACCCCACGCCCGCCCCGCCGGCCGCCGACCGCGGCCAAACCCCCACGACGACTCCCGACGGCGAGCCCGCGCCAGCCGCCTCATCGACCGCCGCCGCCAACCCTCAGGCGACCCCGGCCCCTGACGACGTCCAGTTCTATCGCGCCCGGTTCGAGGAAGGCGTCACCGTCACCGGATCGCCCGACCGGGTCGACATGGCGGCCGACTACCTCACCGCGATCTTCAGCCTCGATGCGGGAAGCGAAGCCGAGGAAGACGAGCCCGCGCCGGCCGACGCCACCGCCGCCCACCCGCCGGCCTCCGCCCCGCCGACCGTCAGCGCCGCGGGCGCGCCCGGCGCCCCGCCCCCGCCCGCGTCGGCCGAAACGGTCCAGCGGTCGCTCTGCCCGATCTCCGACGATGACGTGATCATCCGATGGACCGGCCGGCTGGTCCTCGAACCCGAGATGAGCCCCCCCGCCGACCTCGCGGGCCCGCGCGACCTCTTCGTCCAGCTCGCCGGCTCGCCCCTCACCATCGCCACCGCCGCCGGCGAAACCGTCACCGGCCACACCGCCGACTACCTCGCCTCCACCGCCCGCGTCCGGGCCCTGGGCGACGGGGCCTTCCCCATGAAAGTCACCTCGCCCCAGCTCGGGGCCCTGACCGGGACCGAGGTGGCGGTCGATCAACGCCGGGGCGTGGGCTACGTGCTCGGGCCGGGCACGCTCGTCGGCGACCCGGCCGAGAACCCCGGCCTCCGCGCGCAGTGGGCCGACCGCCTCGACCTGACGTTTTATCGAAGCCAGGACCCAGCCGCGGGCGACCCGCTCAGCCCGGCCGACCGGGTCGACGCGCTCGCCTCCGCCGTATTCCGAGGCGACGTGGCGGTCACCGACCCGCGTTTCAACCTCGCCGCCGACCGCAGCCTGACGCTGCGCCTCACCGATCCGGTCGATGGCGACCAGGCCCTCGAGCAGATCACCGCCGCCGGCAACGTCCGGCTCAAGGCCGCCAACGACGCCGGCGAGTCCCTCGCGATCGACGGCCAATCCCTCGACATCGACCTGGCGGCGGACGCGCAGAACAACCCCTTCCCGACCCGGGTCCAGGCCGCGGGCGACGTGCGGGCGCAGGTCCCGAACCTGACGCTGACTTCGCAGACGCTGGACGTGGCGCTTTCGCCCCCGACCGATTCCGATGAAGGCGACGACCAGCCGATCGAGACGCTCATCGCAACGGGCGACGTGAAGGTGAACGCCGAAGACCCCGAGGCGGTCCTCACCGGCGACCGCCTCGTCGCCGACGCCGCCGCGGATCAGCTCGAGCTGTTCGGCGACGAGCAGGCGCCCGCCGTCGCCGACGCCAACGGCGCCGTCGTCCGCGGCCGACACCTCATCATGGTTCAGAAAGACCAGTCGCTGTTCGTCAAAGGCCCCGGCTCGTTCGACGCCCCCCTCGACCCCGACGCGCCCGACCAGCGCCTCACCGTCGCCTGGACCGACGGCATGAACTTCCACAACCTCCCCGGCCAAGCCGCGTTCCACGGCGGCGTGGTCGCCGAAACCAAGGACGGCTTCGACGTCACCCAACTCCGCTCCGGCGACCTGCAACTGCAGCTCACGCCGGCCGAGCCCGAGGCCGGCGGCGAGGCTTCGAGCGCGCCCGCCTCCGCGTTGGCCGGCGGCGACCCCCGCACCATCCAACAGCTCGTCGCGACGTCCGACGTCGTCTTCACGTCCGTCACCTATCCCCCGGTCAACCCCATCGACGTCCGCCTGGGCCTCGCCCCCGCCGAGCCCGAGCAGCCCGCGACCCGGCTGACCCTCAAGGGGCCGTCGCTCACCTTCACCAACGACCCCGACGCCGGCGTCGAACGCATCGACGTCCCCGGGCCCGGCCTCATGCTTCTTGAAGACTACCGCCCCGCCGACGGCGCCGACCCCGGGCCCGCGTCCGACAACCCCGCCCCCCTCGCCTCGTTCACCGGCCGCGGCGCCACGCTCTTCGTCTGGTCCCAACGCCAGGTCCTCGACGTCGCCGCCAACGACATGACCCTCACCGGCAACGTCACCATGCGGCACAACCCGATCGACAACCCCCCCGACAACCCCGACGGCGTGCTCCAGCTCGACGCCGACCGGCTCCTGGTCGACCTCAGCGAGACGGGCGGCCTCGCGGGCCTCTCCGGCGACGCCGACGCCGGCCCCGCCGCCCAGCCCGAGGTCGAGAACATCGAGGCCGACGGCAACGTCCGCATCACCGAAACCGACCGCACCATCACCGCCGACCGCCTCCGCTACGCCGCCACGGACCGCATCGCCAAGCTCCTGGCCGACCCCGGCCGGGTCGCCGAGGTCGTCATCGACGGCCAACCCACCACCCTGCGCGCCCGCGAGCTGTGGTGGCATGTCGACCGTAACCGCTTCGAGATCAAGGAGCCCGCCGGCGGCGTGATCCCGATCCCGCGCTGACCCGGAGCCCCGCATCCGCATGCGGGGCTTAGAGCATTTCAACTTGACCTGTATCGCTTGACCGCTATTTAGCCGCGGGGCTTGCCCCGCGTTCACCCGCCGCAAGCGGCGGGGCTAAATTTTCAAAGCGAT
>JANQFR010000045.1 GCA_028277745.1 Phycisphaeraceae bacterium | reverse complement strand
ATCTTTGATCACACTGAACTTTGGGTCCATCTTCTGACCTTCCCTATTCACCGCCTCCATCGTTGAATAAACGTCGATGAACAACAGATTGCGCTGCTTGGCGATTTCCCGGCTGATATCCGCGAACTCTTTTACTTTGATACTGCGTGCCTCTCCTCCTTCAGGTTGGGGATAGTGCGTGTGCTGGCTGTCGTATGGTGTGGGAGACATCGCGATGACCCTTGTACCCAAGGCCTGTAACTGAACGATTAACTCGTTCATGGTTCGGCGGTAAAGATCGTGACCCCTGCGCACGTCGTTCGCGCCGAAAAACACAAAGACCACATCCGGCGGGCTAGGCGCGAAGTCGATGGCAACAAGCTTACGCTTCAGAACGCCCGCGGCACGTTCGCCGGCATGTCCATGATTGTGCGTCCAGAGATCTTTCCCCGGATAACGTGTGACCAGGAAGAGTTGGAAAGATTGGTGATACGACCCGCCGTGAGTGATGCTGTCACCAAAAAAAGCGATATCTTGCTGCTTGTCGAAATCGATGCCGTGAGGCGGCAAAGCGTCCGCACCTGCCACATCTACAACTATATTTGACAGGGTTAAAACCAAGGCACAACGTAAACAAGCGAAGTGTAAATTCATACAAAAAACTCTGATGCCCAATCAACGGGTTACCCTTACCATTAAGGGCTAATTTGATTTCTATAGACGCAAGGCGACTGCGAAGATCATGTCTTGCAGGATCCCAGCTACGGTGCATGTCATCTGGCCTAACATCAACGTGTTGGATCAGTTAGGTGGAATGAAGATGCACACTTTGCCTGAGAACGGTCGAGCAGAGTTCGGCCGTACATAAGGACCTATGGCTTGTCCGTCGCGGGGTTGCGGCTGACGCGGGTGCCGATCTCGCTTGAGTGGGTTCTGTTGTTCCACACCCCATCAGGGCTCAGCGAAACAACGCCGGCGATCGCAGCGATACCGTCTTTGTCAGGCACGGCCTTTCTGAAAACAAACGGTCCGGTTTCACCGGGCTGAATCTTCTTCTGGCCAAACCGCCCCAACGCGCCCGCACGGTTACGGCCTTTCCACCAGTGCAGATCAACCTTCAGCATTGTCGTTTCGGTAACCAAGCCTTCCGCCAGCGTCACCGTCACCTCCGCCGTCTGACCCACGCTGGGGTTTTTGGTGATGGTGAGCGTACCCCAGTCGGTCTTTTTGGTTTCTACTTCTTTGCCGGCAACAGGTACAGGCTTGGCGGGTTTCTCCTTGCCGGAAGCCCCCGGGGCTTTGGTTGGTTGATCCGCGGGCAACACGCCTATCCCGCCGGCCGTCCCGGAAATATATCGCTTGTCGTATGACCCGTCGGGACTGACGTAAACCACGGCGGCGATTGCAGCCAACCCTTCCTTATCGGGAATGGTGAATTCCTTGGTGACCGACTCACCGCTCTTCGGATTGGGGTGACGGGCGGCGGCAAGCACGCCCGCGCGGTCTCGTCCTTTCCACCAGTGCAGGTCGATGCGCAGGCTGCTCGACTGGTTCACCGCGTCGTCTTTGAACTTCACCGTGACCGGCATCTTCTGGCCCACAGCGGTGTTCTTCGGAACGGTAATCGACCCCCAATCGAACTCTTTAACTTGAACATCCGCCTTCGGTGGACCATCGTTTTGGCTACCACCGGTTTTAACTGCCCCTTCTGCGGCTTCAACAATCGGAATGCCTACTTCGGTGGACACCGTGTTGTTCTGGTACGAGCCGTCGGGCGAAGCATAGATAACCGCGGCGATACGAGTCAGGCCTTCACGCGGGCGCACGGTCAATTCCGCCGTGTAGGGCTTGGTCGATCCAGGCGTAACCTTGATCGGGTGCGCCCGGCCATGTCCCGGGATGCGTTTAGGCCCCACGAACGCGTGCAGGTCGATACGCAGGATGTGTGGTTTGCCGATCGTCTCGGTTGCGAAGGCGACTTGAACATCAAGGACCTGACCCGCTGCGATCTGCTTGGGTACGGACACAGCGCCCCAATCCAGCGTTTTAACCGTGCGATCGGGGCCGGTTTTCAGTTCATCGCCATCGGCAGGCGCGACCTTTGCGATCGCTTTGGGCGCGGCGGAATTGATCGTTTGCCGTCCTGTGACTGTCGGATGCTCAATCGCTCCGACATCGCGGACCCCACCGGTCGGGGCGCGGCCGACAAAATCATGCAGGGCCGGCCCGTTGAACTGCCAAGCCATCAATTCTTCTATGGTGGTCTGTGAATCAGCCAACGTACCGCGACAGACACGCAGGTAATCTATCGCGCCCACAAACCCGTGTCCTACAACAAAATCAGCGACGTTATCCAGCGTGGCGTCGGCGGCGGGTAGCGAGCCAGTCAGGCTGCTCGTGGCGTTCTCGCCGTCGATGTAGATCTTTACCACGCTTTGCTTACGGTCAACCTCAACCAATACGTGATGCCATTGTCCATCGTTGATCGCGGTGTGCGATGTCTGTGTGGCGATATCGCTGCCCGCACGCAGGTGTACGGCTAATTGCCCGGCATCATCCACTTGCAGTGCATAACCGGCATCATCCCCCAATTTGCCGGCGATTGTCCCGCCGGCCTGCCCCTTTTCTATCCGCAATACGGCCTCGATGAGGAAATTGTTATCGGTCATGCGCACGGTCTTTCGGTCCGCGCCCGGCACCGTAACATCCTCCTTGTTGCGCTTGATGGTGAAATCTTGCACGAGTTGCTTGTGTGCCAGTGTGAATTGCTTCTGACCATCAAACACAACGGCGCCGGGCGTCCAGTCTTCCAGCGGGCCGGTGACATACTGCTCCGCAGTAAAGCCGTTGCCGACCAGTTGGTTTTCCGGTATGTCAGAGGCGCCCATCCGGAAGGACGAGTGTTGCCCGTGGAACGGCTGGATGTACGCGTCATACGGAAGGACCGTATTGGGATCACGCGGGTGCAGACGGAAATGCCATTCGCCCACCGTGCCGGCGAGCGCCCACGGCACAAACACCTTCACGCCGCGGTCGATGGCGGCTGACGTGTCGGTCAGACGGAAGTCGTGCGTCTTCGCATCGCGAATCGGCATGTCGTTCGTAGCCCAGCCGTACTGCTTGGCGATGTGGTTCGTCAGCGAAGCGACGCTCTGCCGGTACTGCTCGGGGCTGTAGAAGGTGTCGCCTTTCCACCGGTTGTAGACGTTATCGAATTCACCGGCGTAGATATTCCGGGCAAAGCCGATCTCGGCGGCTTCGGCGAGTGTCCAGTGGCTGCTGCCCGAGTTGCAGTTGATGAACAGGTTCGCCAGGTAGTGCTGCTGGCTCCCATGACGGCTTGCGTGGGAGTTGGCGGCACGGAAGTTCAATGCGGTATTGTGAAACGCCTGGTTCCAGCGGTTACGGATCTCGTGGAAGAAATACTGACCTCTCGTGTCTTCACGAACATCCGGGTGCGAGCCTGACCAACCGATGTTATTGAACAGGTATCCCTTCGCCCCGTGATCGAAGTAATACGCTTGGTTTTTGTGGTAAGTGTCGCGGTGAGCAACGAAACCGACGGGATTGATCGAGATGTTGTTATAGACATAGGCCGGACCGATCCCCCAGAATTCGATGCCGCCGAAGTCGGTCTTGTGGAGCAGCGTATCGCGCACCAGGTTGTGGTGAATACGGATACGAATGAGCGGCATGTCTGTACCGAAGCGCCCGCCAACCACGTTGATGCCTTGGCCAGCGATGTACTCAGCCATGTTACCGGCAATCTCACCTACTTCCAGGCCATCAACATCGATGCCCCGCCCACCCTGATCGGTGCTGCAGCGCAAGCCAATATTAATTAGCTGGTTGCGGAGGATACTGATGTCGGTCAAGCGGCCGTTGGGGAAACGGATGGGCGAAGACTTATGGACGAGTTTGATGCCGCCATTATCGATCGCCTCGAATCGGCTGTCGCTGATCTGAATGTGACGCAGAACGGTGTTTTCTTCGCTGATGTGGTTGACAATGCCTGTGCCGGCAGTATCGACAATCGCGAGATTCTTCAGAATGATATTGTTGCTGCCATTGTTCAGGCGGATAGCCGCCATTAAGACGTGGTTGCCAGGGATGTCGTAGTCGCCGGCCCGCGGCGCGTTGCGTAATGGGATCGCGTTGCCGCCGGTGAGCGTCAGGCCCGAGACTTCCACGTGCTGAGCGCCCTGGATATCGAGGATGACCTTGTGCTGGGCCGGCTCGACGGTCAACGTGTTCGGGTCGCCGTCGCCGGGCAGCCGCAGGTAGAGCCGATGCTCATCGTCGCCGGCACGGCTGTAGTACCACTCGCCCGCTTCGTCGAGGAACTTGGTCATGTTCTCCAGGTAGAAAGGCCCGTTCGCGGCAGGATGACGACGCGGATGCGTCAGTGCCGGTTGCAGTCGACCCGTCGCCGGATCGTAATGCCCCACGCTCGAAGGGTACGGCCCGATGATGGAAAACTCGCCGCTGGTGTTGGCGTGGTCCATCCATATCGTCGCGCCCTTGTAGGCGTTACGGTCCGGATCGTTGAGTATTTTCGGCGCGTAGATGCTGGTGCGGGGGAAGCCCTTATCGACTCTGTCGGCACGGAACCACTGAGTAAAGTGGTTGTAGGGATGCTCGATCTTCCAGTTGGGCCAACGTGCCAGCAGCAGGCGTTCACGCTCGCCGTCCGGCTTGAGCACCCACAACGCCTGCGGCTCGTAGTCGCCTTCCAGGTCGACATACCACAGCTTGCTATGCGATGGCTCCGGAAAACCAGCCGCCGTGGCCTGTTCATCGGAAAGTTTCTTCCATCCACCGGTGATCGCGGCCGAGCCGGCGATGGTCGCCTCACCGCTGCCCCATGTGGGATCGCTGGTCAGGCGGATCGGCTCCTCAGCGGTGCCGGATTCATCACCAACCAGTGCGCCGCGATAGATTACGCCCCGCTTGAACACATACGTCGCCACGCCTTCAAACGCAGCCGCCTTGTCTCTCGCCGCCGAATCCCACGGATGATGCTTCCACGGCTTCGCCTTTGTCCCTTCGTTCGCATCGTCGCCCTCCGCATAATCGATGTAACGCACCGTTTTACCGGCTTCAAATACAAAGGGCTCAGGCTGCCACTTGATTTCCGCCGTGCCGTCGATGTTAACGGCGCTCTGGCCAACCTCTTCACCCCAGACGCTGAGCGTGGGCTTGTCCCAGGCGCCTTGGGGTAACTGATCGGCCGTAGGCCGTGTGTCGCTATCACCCTCGGCCGCGAGCACGTTAGCTGGCGCGATTACTATTGCGCCAACCGTGATGAGAGCCAGCATCATCTGGCAAGTGTGATGCACGATCTTCATCTGGCTGCGATTTTGATTGGACTCTAACATGGGTACTCCGGATGACTGTTGTGTGTATGGGGGCTTTTGCGTACGACGCCTCAAAGGATCGGCAGTCGGCGCGTGCGGCGTGTGCTGCCATGTCTCACAAGGCAAGTTAAGGCGAAGAGTTTTTGCGATTTACGATGCGGCGGGGCGAAGTAGCATGTCACATAGGTTGGTAAGGCTATAGGGTGCGAGGGAAAGGGAAACGGCTAAGGACGCCACGGCCAACTCCATCGGCCATTGAAGCGGTGGAGCGCTTCGTTCCCAGAGGGGACGGCAAGGTTGATGATCCAGTCGGCGCTGAGCGCATCAACATGACCGTCACCGAACAGGAAATTGGCGTTGGCGCCGGGGTGCGTCGTCATCTCGCCTTCAAATTCATATGGCCATGGCCGCTGGCCGCTCACGATGTCATACGACGGGTTGTGCAGGCTGAAGTTGTCGTACATGCTGTACGCCCCGGCCGCAGGCCACATGTCCCCATCGCTGAACCACCAGATTGAGCTGGTCAGCAGGTCGGTGCGGGGCACTTCCGGGCCTTCGTTCGTGCCGGCTATCCGGCGCCCACCCAGCCAGCGGTTTAACGAGTAGTGGGTCAAGACACCTTCCCACCACCACTCGCTGACATTGCTGACCAGTTGCGGGCAGTGCAGCATGGACCCGCCGTCGTTGATGGTGTAAAAGTTCGGGCGGATCATAGTGAACTGGCCGCTGCCAAGGCTTTTATAGGCTTCGAGTTTTGTGTACCACGACCCGGAGAACAGATTTCTTGACGCATCGCCCGGCTGGGCCCCGTAATAATTGCCGTTGGGTGATCCTGTCCAGCCGTTGTGGACCAACACATCGTTGTGCTCCATAGACCAGACCATGCTCATGATGCCCAGTTGGCGCAAGTTGCTTTTGCAGGACACATCCCGCGCTACGGTGCGGGCACGGCTCAGGGCCGGGAGCAGCAGTGCGATCAACATCGCGATGACACTGATGACCACCAGCAATTCGATCAGCGTGAAGGCATTGCGTTTAGACACGGACGCACCTCGAGGCCGAGAGAAGAAAAACTGATGGCCCGGTTTTGCCGGGCCATCAAACGGCTGGTTTGATCAATACGACTTACGGCTCCGCGATAGTAGCACCAACCCACCAAGCCCCATCAACGCCAGCGACGCGGGCTCAGGCACAACGGTGAGCGACACATCGTCATACCAGACTTGATTCGCAGCTGTTCCCCTTAACAAGACGCCGACCGGCTTACCCACCGAGGCCGCGGTGGCGATCGCCGTGAACTGCACCTCAGTCCAGGCACTGGCGCCTGAAACGGCTTGCGTAGCCAGATCTATCCGCGTGTCGCCGTCGAGATAGTAAATCGCAGCGTCACCTGGCCTGAAACCACCTTGGTGCCAGAACGTCATCGTGAACTCTTCGCCGACGCTGATGATGTGCGATGTCGTCTGGACGACAGACGGAGCACCAGACCAATACAGCGCTCCGACAAAGTCACCAGAATGAGCATCCGTCCCAACATCTTTCGTGCCGGTAATGGTGTTGTTCTGGCCCGCGCTGCCGTCTTCCCAGAATGGAACATCATTTGTGGCATCATCGAATCCATCGCTACCCGCTGACGTATCGACACCAGGCTGCTCGAAGCTCGGATTCTGGATCAGGCTGGCATGGCTGGCTGCGGGTATCGCAACAATGATTATCAATGTTGTAAGAATCGTCCATGCAAATAAGGGCAAGGAATACTTCTTCATCACGAGTCCTCCGTTAAAAATACTGCGACGTGTGTTAGTGAATGATTCATCAATACCTCACGATAGAAACGAGAAACCAGGATTGTGCCTCGCAGACCGCTACGCAATTGAAGGCGATCCGACACACTTGAGAAGCTCTTCGAAATCGATCGCCGGAGAAGCGGCGTCTTCGTCTGTCACGGGTTCCGGATCAAACGGCACCGCCAGTGGTGGAAGCTTGCGGTCGGGCTGATCGACCTTGGCGATGACGGCTGCCGCCGCGGCCTGCCCAAGCGCTTTCGCAGAAACGCGAACCGTCGGGATGGGGATGCCGCCGAGGGTAATCAGGTTGTTGTCGATACCGACCAGTTGCAGATCGTCGGGCACGCGTAAGCCGAGCTGCATCGCCGCCATGTAGGCCGCAGATGGCTCCGTCCCATAGCCAAGCAATGCCGTGGGACGATCATCCGAAGCCAGCAGCGCACGGATTCGGACGACGCGTTCTTCCTCAGTCTCAAGGTCACGTTCCAACAGGGCCTGCATTGGCAAGCAGGCTTCCTGTAAGGCAGCTTTGTAGCCAGCCAAGCGATCGGCGACTGAATAGTGATCGGGGACCGCGTTGTTCGTTCGAAGCTTTAAATGAGCATAAACGATACGGCGGTGACCCTGCTTGATCAGCCAGCGCGTCGCGTCGCGGGAAGCGGAGAAGTCGTCGGGGTAAACACAATCATGAGACTGCTTGACGTTCAGCCAGACCGATGGGATCCGATACTGCTCGATCAGTTCGCGGGTGCCCTCGGGGATGCAATGCGTATAGTTGAGCAATAGACCATCGCAGGTGTGCTGGCGCAGAAACAGCGGCAACTGCTGATCGTCGGTCAATGCCTGGTCGCTGAGACGGGACATGACCAGTTGCATCTTCTGTTCAGCCAGCGCGTCGGTCAGGCCGTAGAGCAGAGCTTGCGGAAGAGTGCTGGTCGTTCTGCCATGGCCACAGACCATGGCGATGCTGTTGAATTTTCCTGAAGCGGTGGCTTGAGCGGCCGTGTTGGGTCGGTAGCCCATCTCTTGGGCCAAACGACGGATTCGCTCGGCACGGTTGACGGCGGTTGGCCGTTTGGCCGTGTACGTGCCGTTGAGCACACGCGATACCGTCATCTGCGTAACGCCGGCTCTTTCCGCGATTTCGTGAAGCGTGATCATTGAATTGAATCATCCGCCAAGCACGTGGAAACAAATGTTAGCGCTAACAAATTTAATTGCTAAGCTTTCCCATGTCAAGCGAATAATCCCAATTAGCAGGACAGGATTTAAACTTTTACAGCGGGGGCTGGATTCGAACCAACGGCCTTCATTTTATGAAAATACTAACGTAATCTTGCCAATCTTCCAAGCCATAGCTATTTAGTGACTTGAACTATCCTGCAGGCGCAGCAAAACGCGGCAAGTCGGTGCGCACCCCACCCTTTCGGGCCCCTCGGGCGGTGTAAACCCAACTCGCAGCCGATCAGGGGAGAAGAACCAAATCGAGTGCCGATGGCTGGCCGCTAGGTGACCGGCGCGTGACGCGCGGGCGGCAAACACACTTTTTCTTGACAGAAGATGGTCATGCGGTAGAATGGCGACACGTGTCGTGCGACACGTGTCGCTTCGTGGTGTCCTATTTCTATCCACGATCTCATCACAGAGCCTCGCTCATGCCGGTCACGACCTCAGAGATTGCCAAAACACTCGGCCTATCAAGGCAAACCGTCAGTTATGCGCTCAACGGCGGGAAAGGACGGGTCAGCCCGGAATTGCGTCGACGTATCGAGGCGACCAGCAGGGAACTTGGGTATCGGCCCAATGCCGTGGCCAACGCGATGCGCACCGGCCGTTTTGGCTCGCTGGGTCTCGTCGCCACGACCCTTCAGCACCATAGTTACCTGCCCGGGCCGCTCATGGAAGGCGTTCATCAGGCGATCAACGAGAGTAATCTCCACTTAGTCACCGCGCGTGTGCCCAACGACGACCTGATCGACGCCGAGAAAGCCCCAAAACTGCTGAGGGAGTTGCTGGTTGATGGGCTTCTGATTAACTACACACACGACATCCCCGAAGCGATCCGGGCCCTGATCTTGAGGCAGAATCTGCCGGCGGTATGGCTCAACGCCGATCTGCCCAGCGGTGCGGTGCGCCCTGACGACCAAGGCGCGGGGCGGCAGGCCACGGAGTTGCTGCTTGCCGAGGGGCATACACGCGTCCTCTATCTCGATGCGGTCCATCAGCGGCGAGACATCGTGCAAAAGCACGCGCACTACAGCGTGTCGCATCGTTACCAAGGCTATACCGAAGCCATGCAATCGGTAGGGCTTGAGCCAACGCTGGTCGCGGTTGACGACCTGGGGACCAAGGCGAACAAAGTTGATGCCGCCGCGGTTCGTACGTTATTGGATGGCCAGGATCGTCCGACGGCAGTAGTCACCTATTCCGAGGCCGGCGTAGTCTCGCTGCTGCTCGCCGCAGCAAGCAGGGGGCTGTCGGCGCCCGAGGACCTGGCGATCGCCGCCATCACCGACCGCCGGCTCGACCTCGCGGAGTTGCCGGTCCACTCGGTGCTCCTGCCATTTGCGGAGATGGGCCGGCTCGGCGTCGAACTGCTCCATGAGCAGATCGCCGGGAGGATCGCCGGCGAGTTCCCCACGCGGGTCCTTGCCTGTGCTCATGTCATTTTTGACCCTTCGCGTCGGTCAGGTCGATCGCCAGATTCGGCCCGCTGATGATCGAGCCATCGCTTCTTTACATCCTTACCGGAGGCAAGAACACATCATGCAAATCTTTAAAGCAAGCATTCTTATCGAAGAGTATCCGCGATTATTCATGTTTAAGTCGGTTCAAAACCTCTTTGCCGCGGCGGTACTCGCAGGGGCCGTATTTGCGGCTATACCCGCTTCGGCGGCGCCGACGGTCAACGAAGATTTTGAGGGTGTCACTCCGCCCACGCTGCCTTCCGGCTGGGCCGGCGATAATGGCGCGGGCCGGACAACAGCCACCGCGATCGACAGTTCCGAGTTGTTCGGGCAGGGCGCCAATAATCAGTATCTTCTTATGCAGGACGATACCACCGGTGCGAACTACCAGGGCTATGTCAGCATCAGCATCGCTGACGGTGACGTGTTTACGATCAATTTCCTCGCGGTTGAGACAGAAGCCGCGGGCGGGGATATCGACAACGGGGCCTTCGGGTTGGGCACAAGCCTGACCAGCAGTTCGAACCGGTCTTACGATTTCAGCGACGCGGCACTCAACGCCGACCGCGGCGAGCTGCACGAGATCTTTGTCCTGATCAACAACTCGGGCTCCGCCGAACCCTTCCTGAATCCCGTTACGGGCCTGTCCGACTCGATCGGGGCTTTGGAGATGCGGGTCTTTGCCTACAACTACGTCGACACCGACTATACCGAAATCTCGGCCACGGCCCGCACCGGCAAGACCCTCACCCAGTCGACGCGGTTCGGCTACACCGTCTCGTCGGCCAGAAGCAACCGGATGAACATCGATGACTTCCAAACCGTCGATGGTCTGGTGGCGACCATCCCCGAGCCCGCGAGCCTTCTGCTCATCGGCCTCGGCGGGCTGTGCATGATCGGGCGTACCCGCGCCCGCCAACCACGCTAAACGCTTATTGATTAAAGCATCCGGCGAGTCATTGAACGGTGGCCCGCTGACTTTTTGCCGACCGACTGAGACACGCGCCGCTGCGCAAAGAACCGTGCCATGCTGGATGACTTTTTACCTTCAGCAAAACGTTGCGCCGATGCAGCCATCGAGTTCGGGAACGCGAACACGGCCTACGCCCCGGCGTTGCTTCGCCCCTCCGAGATGCAGGTATTCTGTGTCGATCTGAGCGAGTCCCTCCGACCGGAGTCTTGCCATGTCTAAATGTTCAACCGCATTGCTTCGGCCGCGGCTTGCGGCCTTCACGCTGATCGAGTTGCTGGTGGTAATCAGCATCATCGCGGTATTGGTCGCGCTGCTGCTGCCGGCGCTGCAGGCCGCTCGTGAAGCCGCGCGATCGGTGGTGTGTGGAAGCAATCAAAAGCAGTTGGGGCTCAGCCTGAACACGTATGTGTCCGACCACGATGGCTGGTACCCCTACGCGAGGCGGGCCGGTTCGGGGAGCGGTTCCTTCGTGACCACCTGGGCCCACCAGTTGGTCGACAACGATTACCTGCCGACGGGCGACAAGCCGGCCAGCAACGGCTTTTTCCACCGTGTCGATGTCTCATGGTTCAAAGACCCATCGTTTCAGGAGATTACCAGTTCAACCGACGTGACGGCACAAAGCCTGTTGCAGTACAAGCCCTCAGTCAAGTTGTTGGGCAACGATCCGGCACCGGGCCGCGACCGCATGACCCGGATCGAAGAATTGACTATCACTTCGAGAGTCGTGCTCTTGTCCGAAGCCGTCCGCGGCAGAGCCAATTGGGAGCCGGTGACCGTTAGCCAGGATTCAATCAACGGTCTGGCGTGGGGGTTTCAGCACGGGGGCGCTTCCGAGCGATACGCCAACGTGGTGTATGCGGACGGGCACGTTCAGCAACTGCGGTATTTCGGCCAGATACTGCCCTGGAGATCTTCGCCCTCGATCGTGAATTTTGACGACCAGGCCAGGCCGCCCGAGAGCATCATCTATCGCTCGCATATGGGGCTGGACACACAGTATTAGGAGTATGACGTGATAAGTATTATCCACGGTAACTACCGAACTTTGCTGACCATGGCATTACTGATTGCGGCTTGCGGCTTTCCGTTCAATGCATCGGCCCAAGCCGCGGATGGGTCCTACTCACTCCCCCGCGACTGGCACGGCTCGGTCAAGGGCGAGACCGATGGCAACCCGAT
This sequence comes from Phycisphaeraceae bacterium, assembly GCA_028277745.1. Lineage (GTDB taxonomy): Bacteria > Planctomycetota > Phycisphaerae > Phycisphaerales > Phycisphaeraceae > JANQFR01. The sequence continues at coordinate 106,639 of JANQFR010000045.1, read as the reverse complement.
CCTGGCGGAGGGATCGCCGCGATGGGCGTTCTACCAACTCGAGGGCAAGGATCCGTCGTCAGCCGAGGCGGTCAAGCCGATGGTATGGGGCGGGGGCAACTGGGTCGGGCCCCGTGAGTTTGGCGGACAGCCGGCGGTGTCGGTACGGCGCAAGACAGTGACGCTTGCATCACGCGGTTCCTGGGGAAGTCCGGGCAACCAGAAAGGGGTGAAGACCGCCGCCCTCGCGTTCATCGCGCCCGAGCCGGGGACATACACGCTGGAGGGCAAGGCTCAAGCCGAGGTGTGGCAGGGCAAGGCAGGCGTTGAGCTTGTGCTCTACCGTCATGTGCCCGACGAATCGTTGACCTACGTCGATTCGCTGGACCTGGAAAAGGGGGCGGAACCTGTGGAGATCGCTGGCTGGAGCGTTACGCTCAAGAAGGGCGAACAACTGGTGATCGCCGCGATCGTAGCGCGTAATCATACGGCAGCGAACGTGCGGGTCCGCGGTTTTCAAATCGTTCAAGACGCCAACGCGGATGGTGAAGCCGATTGACCGTCCCGATATCTCAAATCCAACTTACTTACGAAATCGCTTAAACGGCGGGACGGGATCGGAGCGCAGATCATGAGGTTGTTCTGGTTGATGATAGTGCTGGCGCCCCTCGCTCCGTTGGGTTTCGCAGAGGAAGCCGATAAGCTCCACTGGACCCGTCGCGTCGGCATGCTGAACGTAAAGGACTTCGGGGCGGTGGGCGACGGCGTGACCGACGACACGACCGCGATACAGCGAGCATTGTCAGAAGGGCTGGACAAACATGCGGTGGTGTACCTCCCGGATGGGGTCTACCGCGTATCGTCGACGCTACGATGGTGGCGTGAGGGTCACGGCGAAGGTCACACCAACGGATGGGGCGCGTTCCTCCAGTTGCAGGGTCAGAGCCGAGCAGGCACGGTGATTCGCTTGGCCGACCGCGTCCCCGCCTTCCAGAATCCTGAAGATCCCCAGCCCGTGATCGCGACCGGCTCGCGTGGCTACCACGGCGCGAAGAAGTACGCTCGAGGCGAAGGCAATGAAGCATTCGAGAACAACATCCGTGACCTCACTGTCGATACCGGCGTAGGAAACCCCGGCGCGATCGGGATCGATTACCAGGTGAGCAACAGCGGCGCGATCCGGGGTGTGACGATCCGGAGCTCGGATCCCGACGGAATCGGTGTGGCGGGAGTTTCACTCAACCGCCGTGACAACGGGCCGGGTTCAATCGTGGATACCACCATCGAGGGATTCGATGTCGGCGTTCGGATGCGTCAGGACATCGCAACGATCACACTCAGCGGCGTAACGTTGATCGGGCAACGTCAAGTCGGGTTGGAGGTTCGCAACGGTGTGATGGCGGCCGACGACGTGACAAGTCGTAACGCGGCGCCTGTAGCGATCGTTTCGGGCAAGGGGAGTTTGACGCTGTACGACAGCCGACTCGAAGGCATAGAGGCGCCCAAAGGCAACGCCGCGATACAGGTGGTCGGCGACTCGGCCATGGCGCTGCTGGTTGGTGTAAAGGTATTGGGGTATCCGGCCGCTATTGATAACCGGGGAAAGCGTGTGACTTCACTTGCAAGTGAATCGTGGGTATCGGATGAACCCTACAGGGTGGGTGATGCTTCGACGTGGGCGCTGCTGGATCGGCGGCCCACACCATCGGTTGAGCTTGGCGATCCATCATCATGGGGCGTAATCAGTCTCAAGGACCTGAATGCTCTTGGTGATGGCGACGCAAGCGATCTGGTCGAGTCAGTCGTGGCCTCGGGGGTGAGGGTCTTGGTGTTGCCCAGAGCAAAGGTGGTGCTGACGCGTCCACTCGATGCGCCGGCCACGCTTGAAGCGATTGTCGGGACGGGGACGGTGCTCCAGAGCGATCGTCGCAAGTTCCCCGCAGACCAACCCTTATTGCGGGTCGTGGATGATTCGAACAAACCGCTTCTAATTGATCGTCTGACATTTAGCGCCGGGGAGCAATGGATCCTGGACCACAGTTCGTCACGGAAGGTCGTCTTACGTGACCTACTAACGTTTTCAGGATACATGTACCGCAACCATCCCGGTGCGGGAGACGTGTTCGTCGATGATGTTGCGGGGGTTCCTTACCATTTGGCCCAAGGCACGCAACTCTTCGCTCGTCAGTTCAATCTGGAAGGCAAGCATGCTCCGCATGTCGTCGCCTCGGGGGCAACGGTCTGGGCTTTGGGGCTCAAGAGCGAGGGAGGCAAAACGATCCTCGAACTCCGCGACGGGGCGAGAGCCGAAGCCGTGGGTGTATTCGTCTATACATTCGGCAACGTGAAGCACCCGGCCTTCGTCGTTAAGGATGCCTCCGCGGCGATCTCGTTGGCAGGCGCCACGTTTGTCGCCGAGGGTTTCTACCCCACACTGATCGAAGCGGAACACGACGGCGCGAACTATCGATTTGAGTCTTTTCGAGCTTACAAACGTGGGGGCGGACGCTCCGTTCCCTTATTGCTGGTTGAGTAAGATGTCGGCAGCACCAAGACGCGGGTAGGTGTACGACTCAAGTGAAGGAGTTGTCAGTCACTCGCCTGATTTCCGCGGCCCAGCCGTGTCCTCACGTGTTCAGCCTTCCTCGGGCGGGATTAACGTAGCCCGCAGGGCGATCTGACGAGAACAACCGAATGACAACTAAATCGAGTACCGATGGCTTAGCGGTCCTGATAGCGGTTGTTGATGACATCCCAGAGCATTGCGACCGCCCCATTCAACTCGTCAACAGTCAACTCAATCGTGACGCTGGGCCGCTGGTTGGGATGCGTGTTGGACATCGGTTGGGCCTCCTGGGTTGGTGTTCTCCGGCTCGCCGCCGGTTTGGCGATGACGATGCTGCGGTTGTCGATAGCTGAACCGGGCGATTGGGTTGATTGACCGGCACCGTGCCGGGCGCGCCCAGCCGCTAAAGCTGGCCGACCGGCGGCGAATAAACCTGGACTGGCTGGCCAGGGGCTTTGGGGCTGGAAATGACCTCGTGTTGGATGTATCTGCCGTTTTATGCCTACCCAATAGAACACTAAATACTTGATTAATAATAATTTATCGGAATTAGTCTCGTATCCGCTCTGGTACACAAGGTCTAAGATCAAGCAGACGAACTGTTACACGCCCAATAAATGTTGATGATAGCATTTGATAACATCAACAAATGTGTTATCCTTTCAAAAAGAAGGTGTTGTGACCCGTTCGGAATGTCTCGATGACCACCATTGCCGACATCGCGAAAATCGTGGGGGTTTCGGACATGACCGTCTCGCGGGTGCTCAATGGCAACGCGGATTACCGCCGACCGACTTTTGCCAAACGGGCCGAACGCATCCGCCGCATCGCTGATGATCTGGGCTACCGACCGAACTCTTTCGCAAGGGGCGTTCGCTCGGCCCGGTTCGGGACCTTCGGCCTGCTGCTCGGCACAGACCCATACCGCAGCGCCTTGCCGCTGCCGATGCTCGGTGGCATCTACAACGCGTTGCGCGAGCGTGATCTGAATCTCAGCATGGCCATGCTTCCGGGCGAGGAATTGGCCAGCCCCGAAACCGTGCCCAAGCTGCTGCTCGAACAGATGTCCGACGGCCTGCTGATCTACTACACCGACCACATCCCACGAGGCATGATCGAGACCATCGAGCGGGTCGATATCCCCGTGGTCTGGATCAACACCCGCAACCACAAGACCTGTGTCTACCCCGCCGATCTGGAAGCGGGGCGGCAGGCCGCTGAGCACATGCTCGAGCTCGGGCACACGCGGATCGCTTACGTCGATCTGGCCAATAGCCCCGACGACCCGGCGATCCACTACAGCGCGACCGAGCGATACGAAGGCTACACCGCGGCGATGGAAGCCGCGGGCTTGGAGCCGCGCCGGCTATGGGGCAGGTGGCCGGGCGTGGCGGGCGACGACCTGTCCACGCGGGTCGAAGCGGCCAAGCGTTGGCTGGCCGCCGACGATCGGCCGACCGCCGTGATCACGCTGGGGCAGAGCAACAGCACACCGCTGTTCCACGCAGCCGGTCAGCTCGGGCTGGAGATCCCGAGGGACCTGTCGATGATCGCGTTCGACAGCTCGGCCCTGCAGATCATGGGGCCCCGGTTCACGACCATGCTGATCCCTCAGGAGCGGGTGGGCCGTGAGGCGGTGTCGCTGCTGGAGCAGAAGATCGCTCATCCCGGTGCTAGCCTCGAGTCTGCGTCAGTCCCCTTTGATTTTGATCCAGGCGAAACGTGCACCCCGCCCCGCGGCTCGTGAGAGCAGCCGGCGCTGCAGCGGCCGCCGCTGTTGTATCTCGGTCAAAAAACATCGTCTCACAGGAATGTCTATGCTCCGTATCACACGTATATCACGCCTTCGGAAGAATGCGTTCACGTTAATCGAGCTGCTCGTCGTGATTTCGATCATTGCGCTGTTAATTGCAATCTTGCTTCCCGCGCTGGCTGAAGCCCGGGCGTCCGCCCAGCGTGTGGTGTGTGCCAGCAATTCGCGTCAGGTCGGCTTGGCGATGGCGAACTACGCGGCCATGTCGAACGACTGGCTGCCGCCGGGATCGCCGGTCAATTTTGTGCCCTTCAGCGGTAACACACGGACCTGGGTCCAGCACCTCCTCGACGCCGGCGTCCTCCAAGAAGCCTCCAGCGACGATTCGGCTTTCGGCAATCGGCGCGCCCACCTCGACTTCCTGACATGCCCCTCGCGCGAGCAGGGGGTCGACTACGAGAATAACCCGCACCGTTTTGAATACCACCACGCTCCGTCGGACTGGATCGTCGGGCGAGACCCCGTAGCGCCCCCGGTCTCATCCACACAGAACAACTCACGCATGACCCAGCTGTTCGAGGTGCTGGAGCCCAGCAACACGCTTGCGCTCAGCGAGGCCGAAGAGTCGAGCTCTTGGAAGCACCCCGCTACGGACCGCCCGGCCAGGAACGCCGGCATCAACAACGCCGGCACCTGGGTCGCGCCGCATCGGGGCGCCAACTTCACCATGCTCGACGGTCACACGACCTTCCATGGCTACCGCGGCCAGCCCGGCCTCCCAGAGAGCCCCACCGTCAGCCTCGACCTGAACCTGTGGGATTTCGCGGTGACGCAGCACCGGAGTCAAGCCTTCCCGCAAAACGAGATCATCTGGTCGCGCCAGCAGATGGGGCTCAGGGCGAACTGGGGGGACACGTGATTTCGATTTCTGCTGAGTAAGCCGCTCGATCTGTTTTAAATGACCCTAGCCCCTTTTTGAACCTTATCAGGAGGATCTTTCGTGTTTCACCGCCCCACATCTGTTTGTGCCGCCATGGCGGCCCTTTTCGCAACCCTCGGCACGGGGATGTCCCACGCTGCCGTGCTGATCGATACCAACGGTTTTGAACCGGGTGGTAGCCCGGAGACCTACGTCGGGCTGCAATCGAATGGGGCCGACGCCCGTCCGTTGGTGGGACAGAACGGCTGGGTGTCTTTCGCAGGCATTAACTCGATCTCGGTCACCCGCAACCGTACCCTCACCGATGTCCAGTCGCTGCGCAGCACAAACGACACCCGTGGTGCTTCGCGGGCCTTTACGGTGACCCCTGGGCCTGCGGGCGCCGACGTGATCGTGCAGGGCACCATCGGCAACGATGTTAACGACGACACGGGCTTCGGGGATATCGCGATCACCTCCACCACCGCCGGCTTCGACCTCCTGCGGATCCGCCGATCGGGTGGTGCGAACAGTTTCGAGGCCTTCGCCGCCAACAACGCACTCACCGAACTGGCGGGCGACACGATCGGTCTCGGCGCCGACGGTAATACGACTGCATACGAGGTTGCACTGACCCTCCGCTACAACAACGGCACTGACGACGATCAGGCGCGCATCCAGTACCGCGAGATCGGCTCCACGACCTGGCTGAACCTCTCGCCGGTCGCCTCGGCAACGCTCGACGCCGAGGGGTTCGCGGACTTGGGCTATGACCTCCCCGTCGGGACACTGTATCTCTCGGTGCAGGCCAACAACCCGACATTCCAGACCTCAGTCCGGATCGACGACCTCCTCGTAACGGCGGCGCCGATCCCTGAGCCGGGATCGCTGGGCCTGCTGGGGCTGTTTGGCTTGGCCCTGATGCAGTTCCGTTCGCGTCTCCGCATCTGACCGCGTCAGGCCATCCCTTGGGCTAGTCCCTATCGCTTGGGCTTGACGGAGCGTTGTTGGCTATCGCTATGAAAACCACCTGCACCAAGATCGGTTCAATGATGACTGCGTTGCTGATTGGGAGCGGATCGGGTCTACCCGTCGCGGCCGAGCCTCGGAGCGTTGAGGTCGGGGCGCGTGTGCTGCATATCGCAGGGGACGACGCCGAGCTGTCGGCCGATGGATCGGTAGATGCCGAGCTTGACCTGCAGATGCTCCGTCGTCTTGTTGTCGACCCCGAAGACCTGCTGGAACTCTCGCTGCAGTTGAAGACGGCCCCGGCCGAAAACGTGCTGCGCGTCGTGGCGTCAGGCAGGGCCGTAGACCGTGGAGAGGTTTGGCTCGAAGATGCGGTCAATGCCGGTGAAGTACAGCTCGCCGCCGGCGAAGAGCTAGTCATTATGGCCTGGCGGCATCAATGGCACTACCACGGCGCGGCATCGCTTGCCGACCTCAGGATCGATGGCCAGCCGTTACCCAGCTTCGCCGAAAGCACTACTGCGAAGACCAACGCGGGTGTGTTCCGTTTGGTCAACCTCGCGCTGCGTGACCGATTCCCGGCGATCCGAGATGAGGCAGAGCCGATCAAGGGGAAACAGACCGGCCTGTGGGTCTCGCGTGACGGCAAAGGCACACGCCACCGTGTCCGCGCCAGCGGTCTCCGGCTCGAGACCAACGGACGGGCCAACCGTGATGTGGGCTACGACTGGGCGCCGGCCGTGATCTTTTTGCCCCATACGCCGGGCGACTATCGCGTCTCGGGCCGTTTGGTGTTTTCGAGCGAAAGAGCGACAAAGGACGACGACTCGCAGACCATGTCCTACCTCATCGGCGTCCGGCAAGGCGGCACACAACTGGTTTCTGACACGCTGACGCCTTCGGTCCGTCTGCTGGAGGCCGGGACAGGAGCGGTCCTCGGCGAGGCGGCTGTTCAGGGCGCCATGAGCATTTCTGTCGACGTGAAGCAAGTCGACGGCGCGCTGGTGTCGGACACCGATCTGCTGCCCGTGCGGTTGACCCTGAACGGCATGCCACACAGGACGCTGCCCATCGCAAACGGCGGGAAAGACCGTGTCCGGCTGGTGAGTCATCCCAAGCATCAGCTCTTCGAGAAAGCGATCCGGCCGCGTGCTGGCGTCTACGTACAGGCCGAGGGCAGCCGGTTGATGTACGGCGGCGAGCGGCTGCGGCTCTGGGGCGTCGCGGGTACGGGTGGTGTAGATACGACCGCGGCCGACCGGCTCTCACGCCTCGGCTTCAACGCGATGCGTCTCTGGCACCCCGGCGGCCAGGGTAACCGCCGTTCGCTGTTCTATTCACCCGAGTCCGGCAAGCGTGGCGAGATCCAGTCGGTACGCATCGATGACGAAAAGCCCGACCCGCTCGACGTCTACCACCGGTTCTTCGCGGCGTGTAAGGAAGCGGGCCTATTCATCATGTCGCCTGCACTGCAGGGGAGGATCCCCGACGCCTATCTCACCGAGCCGGGGTCCTTCGTGTCGGGTGGCGATGACTGGGAGGCGTGGCGGCAGGCCATTCTGGTCGATCCGATGTCGGTGAAGAACCGCCGGCTGTGGTTGACCTTCGACGAGCGATTGCTGGAGGCGCAGAAGCGGCACATTACCAACTTCCTCAACCTTGTTAACCCGCACACGGGTCAACGGTATGCCGATGAAGAGGCGATCGCGATCTGGGAGATCCACAACGAACACCAACTGGTCAAGCACGCCTTGGAGCGCGGCTATGACACCTGGCCGCCCTACTTCCGTGACAAGCTCGAACGGCGATGGAACGACTGGCTGCGCCAGCGGTATGGCAATGAGTTGGGCGTGATCCGAGCATGGGGGCGTGTCGAGCCTGGCGAATCCCTGAGCGAGGGAACATTCGAACTCCGGCCGCTGCTCAGTGAACGCAATGAGTTTCCAGCGGCACGATCCTCTGACTTCGTGCGTTTCATCGTTGAACTGGTCGGTGACTACTACGTCGACCTCGAGACACACGCCCGTGCTCAGGGCACGCCGGGCAAGGGCGTCGCCGTCGTGCCGTTCAGCTACGACACGCAGTTCCGTCACAACATCCCCTGGCACTACAGCGCCGCGGGCCGGGCCGATGTGTCCAACTTCGGGATGTATTTCTGGCAGCTAACCTCGTCGTTGACCCGTGACCCGCAGATGTACGTGATGGATGCGCTGACCCTGATCGACAAGCCGACGGTCATCTACGAGACCAACAGCGGCCGGCCGAACACCTACCGCGGCGAGCTGCCGTTCCTCAACGCCCTGTTCGCGAATCATATGGACTGGGACGCGATCTTCTTCCACTACTACCACTGCCGCTACGGCGGGGTGGACGAAGACTACCTGGCGATGTCCATCCCGATGGGCACAGACACACACTTCTGGTCGGCGGTCGAGATGGAGCGGGACCCGTTGATGCTCTCGCTCGCGGCGTTGACCGGGCAGGCGTTCCTGCAGGGCAGTGTCGAGCCGGCGGCCGACCCGGTGATCTATGAACTAGGTGAACAGGCCATCTTCAGTTACGGCAACTACGCCGGGCCGGAACTCGCCGACGAGGCCTTCGAGCAGGGAGCGATGCTGAAGTTTGTGCCGGATGGTGACTTCGCCGTCCGCAAACGCAACCCGTCCGAGGCCTTGGGAAGTGATATCCCCAACGGCCACCGGTTCGAGCCTGACAAGGGCCGTCTGATCATCGATACCCCGACGTTCAAGGCGTACGTCGGCCCGACGGTGGAGCGTTTTCGGTTCCAAGACGGCGTGGTCATCGGCGGTTTCGACACCGACTGGGTCGCCTTCGGGATGGTCAGTGCCGACGGCAAACCCCTCGTCGGCAAGGACGCCTCGCAGTCCGTCTTCATCAACGCCCGTCGCGACGCACACAACCGTGGGCTGGCGGTCGACACTTCCGGGGTCGCCCTGGGCGGCGGTTTTGTCAATCCCGCCGAGCTCATCCGCCGCACCACCAATCGGGGCGCTGCTCCGGTCGTTGAAGACCGTGTGTCCTTCAAGGTCTGGCTGCCGTTCGAGGTGACCGGGGGGTTCACGGGCTACGACTTCGCCACCCGTCAGGTCATGAACCGAGCGTTTGACGGCAACGTGCTGGAACATGACGGCACGCCTTTGTTCATGGGGCGAATAGTCATCGATCGTCGGGGCGGACGGGTTCCGACTCCCGATGCGGATGACACCCCGACCGAAGCGGCTCAGCGTCTGGCGGCGACTTCTGCCGCGAAGGCTGCCGAAGGCCTGGCCGATGCCCCGGTCAGCGATATGTGGACGCCGGTCGCAGGCCTCAAATGGTACATGCCCCGGGATGAAGTGGATCGCCTGCTACGACAGAACGGCTGGAAGGTCGAGCGGGATAGCGCCGCCGGCACGATCACGATAATGGATATCGACCTTTCCGGCCTTGGCAAAGCCGACGTGCGTGCACGGTTCTCGGCCGGCCGACTGGTCGGGCTCGATGGCGCTTATCGTAAACCGCCCGCCATGACGCAGCTCATCAATACGCACAGCACGTACCTCGGAGCCCCACGGAGCAGCAGCCTCAGCGAGAACGCCTTCGACATCAGTACGGCTGAATGGAAGGCGGTGAACGGCCGGGAGTCGGTCTCGACCGTGCTGACTGCGACGCAAGGCAACGCGAGCTTAGAATATCGATACCAGCTTTCCCGCTAGGCCCGGGGCCGGCTTGAGCATCGTGTCCGAGTATTCCTGTAACCCTATCCCGAGATCCGCTTGGACATAACAACCGATCAAGGCATGCTCCCGCCTCCGCCGGGCGCCCAATACGACCCGGTGGAGTGCATGGTGTCCCGACCATTCTCAAGCCCCGGATATCACACGACACTTACCGGCGGCAAAGTCCACCCTACGCGTGAGTCACTGCGGTACGCCGCGGAACTCGTCTCGCACGGCACGTCCGCGTCGGTGAAGCTCGGGCTCCAAATCGCGGAACGGGTGATCTCGCTGCAGGACCAAGACCCGAGGAGTGAAACCTACGGCATATGGAGCTGGTTCCTCGAAGAGCCGCTTAGCGAGATGGCCCCACCGGATTGGAACTGGGCGGACTTCTGCGGGGTCTGGCTGCTGTCCATCGCAGATGAGTGCACGGCGTGGCCAAGCGACGACATACGCCTCCGGGTTGACGAGTCATTGAGGCACGCGGCCTACTCAATCCGCCGGCGTGACATCAATCTCGACTACACGAATATTGCGATTATGGGCACCTATGTCACAGTCGCTGCGGCCCGACACCTCAACGATGACGACCTGCTCGATTACGCGCTAAATCGCCTCCAGCGGTTCTATACATTCACCGAAGAACAAGACGCGCTGATTGAGTTCAACAGCCCGACTTACACCATGATCGCCATCCGCGAGTTAGCCCGGCTCCGTTCCGTCACACCGGCCGATGAGCCCCAGCGGATGACAAAATCGCTCTTCCGACGCGCCTGCCATGAATTGGCAATGCATTACCACGCACCGACTCGGCAATGGGCCGGGCCGCACAGCCGCTGTTACCAAACGCTGCTGCCCGAGAACCAGAGCCGCGACATCGACCTCCTCCGAGGTGTTGGTGAGGAGCACGATCTTCCGCGGACCGCATCGGGACGCCTCGTCTGCGATGCCATGCCCGACGACATGCGGCACTGTTTCACCAGTCTCGACACACCCGTCCAGCGTCAGCGGCGGATCGGCTCCGCCGAGCCCCCCCTGATAAGCACCACGTACCTGCACCCCCACTTCGCCCTCGGCAGCATCAGCCATTCCCAGATGTGGAATCAGCAGCAACCGCTTGTCGCCTACTGGGGCACGCCCGACGCACCAGCTTACCTCCGTGTCCGCGTGCTTGTCGATCACGCCGACCTGCAAGCAAGCCTTTTGACCAGTGTGCAGCATGAAGGTGACGTCCTGGCGTGTATACGCATCGCTTCCGATCAGGCGCTACGACACATCTTTTTTGAGCAGCTCAAAAACCACCGACTCCCCGCCCAAGACTTCCGGCTGCGGTTCGAGTTCGGCGGCAGTGCACGTTCCCTGGTGATCAAGACGCCAGAAGCAATCAATACCCCCATCGAGTTTGCTCACGGCCGCGTGCACGGTCGCGTACAGCTTGCCGCGGCCAGCCTCGATGCGACAAAGACCCGACCGCACTGGGCATCGATCCGTGATGACGGAGCGATTCATCACGACTTGGTGCTGCACACCGGCAGTCAGCGGTTATTCGATCTCGCGCAGATGGAAACCGCGTTCGCAGCGTTTTCATTGAGTTTGGCCGAAGCGTCCGCTGAACTTCCTGGGATGACGTTCAAGACACACGACAAGACGCTCGAGCTTGCCGGTCCCGGGATATCGCTCCGGTGTTCAGTTTCACCCGCCACACAGAGTCAGCTCCTCAAGCAAACGTATTGGCAACGCGGGATCGACTGATACGGTGTTCGGCGCGTTGTGTGAGATTGGCGGGTGCCGATCGAGGTTGAATCGATTGAATTCCGGATCGAACTCAGTGTGGATATCGCGGATGAAAAAAGATTGTTGAGGAGCGGAGAAGTGTTTACTCTGCTCACTCGGCAAGTTGAAGCAGCACTTCGTTCGAAGCACGCTGCCGCTTAGTTTGACGATCCGTGTCGAGTATGCGCAACGTGAGGTCGATCGCTTGAATGTTTGATGCTACCGCGACGTAACCGGTTCAATCAGTTGTCGCGTTATCGAGGCGACGCGGTTTCAACTGAACGGTGGCCGTGCCTTTACAGTTGACAAGCGTGAGGCTCGCCTCGTCGGCGTCGGGACGATGCACATCATCGTGAACCACGAGTCGAGTGATCAGACGCTTGCCGTCAGGTGTCAGCCACAAAGGACACGACTTCGAAGATGTAGGAGGCGTCATCCAGCTAAGCGGACGCTCTGCTGTTCCGGGAAGCCGCCTTTAGTTTTTGCCAGGTATGGGCTTGCGGCCCGGACTCTCGCCGACCGGCCCTTGTCTCCAACCGTTTTGCAACCGCTTCGGCGATGAGTCACGGTTTTGCCAATAGACCATGGCCACCAGGTGGCGGACGGGTGACCGCCAGCTGTGGCGCGGTCGAATGAACCCGCCGGCCGCCCTCAGGAACTTCTCAGTTTTTCTTTCCTCTTTTCCTCCTGGACCGCGTCCAAGAGAGAAAAGGGGACAGCTCATCTCGAAAACATATCGTGTGACATCGTGACGGTGCCCGCGGCTAAAACTCCCTGGCCGAAGTCTATTTGCCGGAAAAGTCGTCACCAGAGGGGTCGTGAGCGCCGCAAGTCGATGCCGCTATGCAAGACGGCACAAGAAACAAGATTCATTAGATCGGTTTTCATAAATCGGCCTCCTGAATCGCAACCATGCCACCACTTGGCAAGAAAGCCATTCGATTTGGATTTTCGGGTCATGAAACCTGTCACCCAATCGAGTAACCAATAAATTTAGGTCCAATTCCAAGCCGGTTTTGGTGACACCCGCCACGCGCCTATATGATGAAACAGACCGGGATCTGCACTTAACTATTCTTTGCGTTGATAGTAACGGACCCAGTCGACTTTCATGCTGGTCCCATCGATCGCGTCCGTTACCGGGCCGTCCCATTTGATGATCGCCAGGCTCAGCCAGATCGGAACTTCACTATAACAAAACTCATTCGGGACACGACGGATCTCTTTGCGGTCAAGGTAGAACACAATCTCTTCTTCGTCCCACTCAAGACCGAAGAGATGATAATCGCTTCCGAAATTTGCAGCAGCGGTGACGTCCAAGCTAGACATGTCAACCCATTCGGATCCGTTGTGATAATGAATCCTAAAATCAGAAACCAGCCCGTTCCAATCCCTGTCCTTATCTTGCCAGCCGTTAATGAATTGCAGACAGCCAACAGTTATTTCGTGGGGCCATTCTAACTGCAGCCATTTTCCACCTTGGGGTTGAGCGATCCAACTCGTGGCGATCTTTCCATCCGCGGCGTGTCCCGGATCGGTTGTGTCGTTGTAGACGCCGCTGGCCGTGATTCTGACATTCGGGTTTCTCGCGTGATTGACCAGTCCGGGGATATCGCGATCAGCGGTGTCTGACAGCGTCTCGGGATAGTTCCCGCCGTTCACGCCGTAGACTCGAAACTCGCGGATATGAAAATGTGAACCATTGTTGGAAGTCAGCCGGATTTTACGAGTCGTAACAGGAATTTCAAGGGAAAAAGCGTAGTCCGGGCGGGTGCCGAAGGTAAAGCTCTTGGAGTCGGAAGGATGGGTTTTCTTTCCGTCCGCTCTGACCGTGATATCGCTCCAATTGTGGATATTGGTATTGATTTCGTTGGGGTAGTGCCCTTCGTTGATGTCGATCTCGAATCTTTTTCCGACTGTCGGATCTTTGCCTCGAGTCATCAGCCAGAAAGAATTGTTCGTTGCGGAAGCTTCCGCATACCGGTACCGGCATTCGAAATAACCGTACTTGAACTTTTTCTTGGTCCAGATGCTGCCGGATGTCCAGTCTTGTCCGCCGCGGCGTTCTTTCTTGTTGATGAGGTAAAGAATACCATCGGAGACGACGACATTCTCTCGCCAACGGCTGCAGAGGATGTGACTGCTCGGCCCGTTCTGCGACTCCCATCTTTCTTCCAGATCTGCATTGGGGTAATCGAAGTCATCTTCCCAGACCAGTTGCCATTGCGAGATATCGATCATGTGTTGGTTGGTTTCATCCAATGACATAGACGATCCAGACCCAAGAATTTGGCTATATGCCCGGTCGGGATACACGGTGAAAAGGAACATTATGATCAATGCTGTGATAGAGGTTTTCATGTTATTCAGTCTCACAATCGCGAAACAATTAAGTAGCACAACATGTTGCCGACAAATCAAAAGAAGACGTCGCTAACATGCATTTATTCCGTATTTCCTGATTTTAAGTCGGTATCTGCAAATACTAGGGCTCAACTGCAACCGGGTATTCCCCTGAAACACATTTGACGAGAAGCTTCTCGCGCAACTCGAATGCACGGCTTGACGTGTGTGGCAACCAGTTTTCCCCCCGCGAATCACTCATTATTCGGGCCTCAAAATCAATGTTTTCATTTGGCTCCCCCTTAGAGGCAGATGCTTGAAGCGCATCGATAGCGGCATCAGTGAATCGTGTCACAAAGACCAGCCGGGCATCAATATCCGCCAAGTCATCGATGGTCATACCTGCTTTGACGTCCGCGGGGTTGCCGCAGGAATAGATATGGGCATCAACCCCCGCGCCTCGAGCCTGCATTCCCGGGTACGCAAACGTCCCCGACCCGGTTTCAAATGGCGCCAGTTGATCCGGGCCTGCGATGAAGATTTTTCCTGTATTAAGATCGTAGGCCCATTTGGGGACAAGAACGCCAGACCGACTCCCCTGTGCGTTGCGAAGTATCAGGAAGCCGGCTACCGAGAGGGCCGCCACCGCAGCCGCGGTAACCAAAAACTGATTACTATTGAGAATTTGCCTGATGGACAAGGGACATTCCAATCAATTGGACGCGAAATCACTCAAAGACGCTGCACCTCTACGTTAACTGTGGCCAACGTCCGGGCTGTCTGCTGGATTAACCAAAGTCAGGCATGGTTTGAGCTACGCCTGACTCGCCTAGTAGCAAAATCAAACCGATGATGTCATCCACAAAAAAGCGGACAATAATAGGGCAATATTCAGGTTTTTCACTGAGTGGCGTCCCACATCGTGTTGTTGTAGTTAAAAGTCCCAACCCGATCTTCGACGGTGAGTCCGCTCTCCAAAGTCTCAACGTGTGAATCCGCGAATAGGTAATTGGGCGTGAAGCTAGTCCGGTCTCCACTGACGCCTTCAGAGCCTTGGGAATGATGAGAAATCCTTCCGCGGAGGTTCTGCGGGGCCGTCCCGAGCGGGTCGTGTGAAAAAGGCGCGATGTTGCTGAAGTTCGCGGCGCCCAGGGTATTGCGTGCAAATGCTGCTGTGGTCAGATCAATTTCAACAGATTCGGCGAGAACGATGGTCCGAGATGCTTTCGTAACGTCTTCATAGCGTAGTGAGCGATCTCGACCCGCCACCCCCAGTTCCGTATTAGTCGGAGAAATTTGGCGGTTCGTTTTGTTAGTGCCGGTGGTGGCGACCAAGTTGATTGAGTATGTTCGAGGCTGAAATGTTGGCCCGGAAGCACCGAAGGGCCGACGGTCATCCCAGGTATCTAAAGGGCATTGCCAAAGGGGACTCGGGGTCGTAGCGGACGCAAACGCGATCGCGTAGAATCCCGACGAATTGGTGAAACTCGCACGCGCATCACGGCCGTCGTATCCGCCTTCGGCCAACAGATCGTCAAAGGTGAAGTGCGATCCGGCAAGGCCATCGCCCGCGCGATCGATCACGAAAGGCGTGATAAAACTGTCGAAGTCATTGCTGTAGGCCGCCTGAGCCCGGCCGATCTGCTGCAATTGCGTCGCACAGGCCAAAGATTGAGCGGTGTACCGGGCCGCGTTTAAGGCCGGCAGGAGGATACTGATCAATAACGCGATGATGCTTATCACTACCAGCAATTCAATCAGCGTGAATGCCGCGTGGCGTGCCGGGGTCAATGAGGAATGATGGATATTCACGTTGTAACTCGTAAGCAGGCGTAAGATAATGAGGCTAATAACAGCCGGATTGCAGTGATGTAGACTCAAGATTCAAAAGTGCGGCGTCTCCACAGGCAAGGCTTCGTATGAATAATATTAAGCCGACTGTTCGCTTGTGAGATAGGCAAAAAACACACAAAAATATTCACATTTACGCCATATTACAGGTGGCACACGTTGTGCATCTATCGATTGAACTAAACTCTTGGTATGGGCACGAGCTCGACAAAAAAAAGTCGCCGGGTTGGTGTTCTGATCGAAACCAACACCTCCTGGTCGCGGTCGCTGATAGAAGGAATCATCCGGTTTTCGAAGCAACACTGCCCCTGGGATCTTTATTTAGACCCCTTGTCCTTTGACGAGCATTGGCATCTTCCAGACAACTGGCGTGGAGACGGCGTGATCGCCCGTGTTGCAACTCCATTTGTCTTGCAGAAGCTACAGGATCTGAACCTCCCCGTTGTTAATGTGTCAGCGATCCAACTCGAAGGGTGCGATTACCCAAGAGTGATCACTTCACCGCATGCAGAGGCCAAACTCGCATACGACGCCTTCCGTTTCCGTGGTTTTCACCAGTTCGCGTATATCGGAGACACCAACGTCACGTATATTAAACGGCATTGCGAAGCTTATGAAAGCTTCCTGGCGGATCAAAACCGCAAGCTCATTGTGCATTGTCCGGAGTCCATCGACACACTCCGATCATGGTTACGCACACTGCCGAAACCAATCGGCGTGTATTGCTGGGGATCGCATTGGGGCAACCGCATCATTAATGCTTGTGGGCTCGAGCGGATCAGTGTCCCACACGACGTGGCTGTCTTAGGCTCCAATTACGACGACGTTCTCAACGAGGCCTCGTTCCCTCCTCAAGCGGGGATCCTGATGAATCCCCGCCACATCGGCGAGCTCGCCGCGTCAATCCTCAACCGCCTGATGAACAACCAGCCGATCGAGAAGGATGAATGGTTGCTTGAACCGATTAAGGTCGTCGAGAGGCAGTCGATCGACACCCTGGCGGTGGCCGATGATCGGGTTCGTGACACGATCGGCTTTTTGAATCAGAATGCAATGGCGCCGATCACGGTTGA
Organism: Phycisphaeraceae bacterium; assembly: GCA_028277745.1. Classification (GTDB taxonomy): domain Bacteria; phylum Planctomycetota; class Phycisphaerae; order Phycisphaerales; family Phycisphaeraceae; genus JANQFR01. The sequence continues at coordinate 89,694 of JANQFR010000045.1, read as the reverse complement.
TGATGTAGTCGAGGCGATTCCGGTGCCCCGCCGAACTCTTGAACGCCGATTCCGTCAATGCATCGGGTGTTCGATTGGAGATCACATCCGCCAACTTCGCGTCAACCGTGCCCGAGAACTGCTTGCCGACACAAACCAAACCATGGTCGCCATTTCAGACGCCTGCGGGTTTTCCTCTTATAACTACTTCACTCGCGTATTTAAACAAATGGTTGGCATTCCACCGAGCCGATACCGCAAGGAATGGAAAAATCTGGCTTCCAGACATTTTTGAACGTCATTAGATGCACTCATAAACCGGCATCTGGTCGAAATCCATGAACTGCCGTTTAACAAAAAACAACTGCTACGATTCCTAAATGATAAAAAACCGAAACAGCGAAACCAGGTTTGTGTATAGCAGGAGGGATCGTAGGCTCATATTACCTTCGGCGTCGTGAGAAAACACTTAACAGCGCTGCCAAGACCAACCCCATGGAAGCGGGCTCGGGGACCGCAAGGCCAACAGTCTGGATATCAAAGTTATCCACGGTAGCATTTGTATGCACCTCGCCCGCTATGGTGAAGCCTGCGATATCCGACAGGTTTGACACACCGAAGTCCGCCACATCGATGGTGACCCCCAAAATAAGGCGGTTGAACAGAGTGCCGGCGCCAACACGCGCCAAATCGGAGTCAGTAAACGCATCTCCGACTGTAACTACGTCGTTTACACCGTTCTCACCGTCGGTGCTATCGTTGACCGTCACCGTGCCAAGCGCATTGCCGTCGCTATCAACCGCCGTGACGAGGCCCGGTCCCTGATAGAAACCCGAGGAACTCGAGGCGTTGAAGATGATGAAGAGCTTTTGGGATGCGCTCGCCGGAGTGACATTAAATACGGTGCCGCCCCCAACGCTCAACTTTCCTGTATCAACCTGATTGTCAGACAACGCGGCGTTGCCTGTTCCGGGGGCTGCGCCATTCACGCCGTAAGTAATGTTGCTGTCGTTTGCAGTCGTGACGGTTGAGAACGTGAGGTCGCCAAGCGTGCCTGTAGCATCAGTGATCGAATCCAGGACATGACTCCCGGTGCCAGACGCCAAGAATGTGGGTGTCGTCGCGATGTCGGTAATCACAGACACCGCAGCGTCTGCGCTGACCGCCATGGTCCCACACAGGGTTGCAGAAATCAGAACTTTGGCGAATCGAAACATATCTTTGCCTCCAAATAAGAATTAAGAAATGTAGATTCACGTCTCGTAGATAACAAGAGCAAGAAGAACTGATCGCAGCCAACACGGCTGGCATCAATCGTACATGTGAAAGTTAGCACACGAAATCCAGGATAGATATGCCGTATCCGCACAAAGACATGCACCTTTGCGCCATGGCCGGGTATGGCGCTGGGATACGCCAGAATCTTTGATACGCTGTCGCCACCTCTTTAAAACGGTCGGCCGATGCTGTGTTTCGGCCGAATCTCGAAAGAGGCTGTTGGCGAAAGGACGCGGCAACGCTTTGCATATCACGGCCAAACTCTGCGCGAGCCGGACCCGTGTTGGCTGAACCGTGACAAACAAGCCAGCCTCGTCGCCGGCGCTTGGACTGAGACACCGCCCGCGTTTGCTCGAGAGATATGCCATGACTAACCAAATCGCCTGTCCGCCGGCTTTTGGCAGACTGAGCACCGGCGAATCGTTACAGCCCGTCCCTGCGCGATCCTACTTCGAGGACGACGATTTCTATATCTGGGGCGCCTCGGTGGTGCTCACACCCAACGGCGTGTGCCACATGATCTATGCCCGCTGGGCGCGCTCACTAGGCCACCACGCCTGGGTAACTCACTCCGAACTCGCCCACGCCGTCGCTTCCAATCCCTTGGGGCCCTACACCCACCAAGGCGTCGCCTTGTTCGAGCGCGGTCACGACTTCTGGGACGGTCTCTGTACGCACAACCCCACCGTTCACGCTTTTGATGGCAAGTACTACCTCTATTACATGGGCACGCGAGGCGATAGCAACCCCCGCGAATACTGGGACTTCCGTAACCGGCAGCGCATCGGCGTCGCCGTAGCCGATCACCCGGCGGGGCCGTGGGAGCGTTTCGACCACCCGCTGATCGAGTGCCGCCCCGGACAGCACGCCGCCGTCTGCTGCGCCAACCCCAGCGTTACCCGCGGGCCCTGCGGCAAATTCCTCATGATCTACAAGGCCGTCAGCGACAAGAACCCCGCACCGTTCTACGGACCGGTTGTCCACCTCGCCGCGATCGCTGACAAGCCCACCGGCCCGTTCGTTACCCAGCCGGGTCTGGTGTTCGACGTCGAGGGCGTTGACTTTCCCGCCGAAGACCCGTTCGTCTGGTATCAAGACGGCCAGTACCATGCAATCGTCAAAGACAACCGGGGCTACTTCACGCCTCACGGCATGGCGCTGGTCGCATTCACTTCGCCCGACGGACTGGACTGGTCCCTCGCCGACGAGCCGTTCATCACCACGCCGCGAGTCACTTGGGAAGACGGCAGAACCCTCGGGCTCCTCCATCTCGAACGCCCCCAGCTCCACCTTGAAGACGGCAAGCCGAAGGTGCTCTTCTGTGCCGCCGACTTTGACAATGAACGCCATCACAGTGTCAACATCCAAATTCCGCTGCGTTAGGCCCGATCCGCCCATGGTGATGGCGCGGGTCAGCATGTGCTCGACGCTGAAGAAATCCAATGCGACGTCGAGCTTGGTGAGGCGGTCGTCGCCGTAGATCAAGACGGGCAGGCGTTCGCTGGAGGGGTTGTGTCTCTGTCGATCTCCTGGATAGGGCTGGAGGGTGGAGTGGGCTTGTGACTCGACGGGTCGTATGTTACGTGCGCTTTTGGACGTGTAAGGGCGGCATTTCGGCGGGATGTCAGGTGTTTGAGGGAAATTGACTCATCCGTTCCCCTTGATTGATTAAAGGACTGGTGAAGTTGCGTACCGTGGCAGGAGGAGACGGGCGAACGGCTGGGCGCCGGGTTCGAACCACTGCGCGAAGGCCCGCCTGCTCAAGTCTGAGCTTACTGCGCATAGAGGCGGCGGCGATGACTGGACGCCTTGGAAGCAAGCGGTGCGTGAGAACACCCAGGAGGCCCTGAACACCTACGCGATCTTCGACGAACGCCTCCGCAAAGCCTATCTGCGGCACATCGAGGCGTTCCTCAACCACATCAATCCCTACACCGGCCGGTCCTACGCCCAGGAAGAAACGATCGCCCTCTGGGAGTTGGGCAATGAGGACTGGCTCATCAACCGGCTGATCGGCGGCGAAGCGGTCGAACTGCCCGCGTACTTCAAGGCCAAGCTGCGTGACCGCTGGAATGCGTGGCTGACCGACCGCTATCGCAGCGACGGCCGGTTGCGCCGGGCGTGGGGCGAACTCAACGCCGACGAATCGCTGGACCGCGGCAGCGTCGCGCTGGCGCCGGCGTTCGCCCAGCGCGTGGATTACCCCGAGGCCCGTGCCCGGGACTTCGTCGAATTCGTCAGCGGTCTGGTCAGCGACTTCCTGTTAGGGTTCGAGGCCCACGCCCGCAGGCAGGCCCCCGAAGGGGTGGGCGTCAACGTGACGCCGTTCTCATTTGACACCCAGTACCGGCCCAACACGCCCTGGCTCTACTCCAACGCGGGCCACGCCGACGTCGCCAACTTCGGCATGTACTTCTGGAGCCTGACGTCATCCCTGACGGCCCCGCCGAAGATGTACGTGATGGACTCGAACACGGTCGCCGGCAAACCGACCGTGATCTACGAAACCAACAACGGGCGCCCCAATCCGCATCGGGTCGAGCAGGCGATGCGCAACACGGCCCTGGCGTCCTAGCAGGACTGGGACGCGGTGTTCTGGCACTACTACCACATCATGCCCTGGCCCGACGAGCGTTTCCTCGTCGAGCCAATGCCCAGATGACCGAGGACTTCTACTGGGCGGCGGTGGAGACCGAGCGCGACCCGGCGATGCTGTCGGCGATCGCGCTCGCCGGGCAGTTCTTCCTCCAGGAAGCGATCGAGCCCGCGCGTAATCCGATCCGCTACACCATCGGCCGGGACGGCGTGTTCGGGTACGAGCTGTGGCATGGTGTCGACACCGGTCACGCCGTGTTCAACCGCGGCGCGGTCATCGACTTCCAGCCGCGGCTCAACCAAACGATGAGACTCGCCAACGCCCGGGAAACCGAGGTGCAACCGCCCGCGGGCGCGGTGCGCAGCGGCGACCAGATCACCTGGGACTGGCCCAACGGTCGGCTCATCATCGATTCGCCCACGGCCAAGGCCTACATCGGCCGGCCGCCCTCCGGAGGCGGGTGGCATCGCTTCGCTGATGGCGTGGCCGTGGGAGGCATCGATGCCGACTTTGTCGCCTTCGGCATCGTCAGCGCCGACGGCAAACCGCTGACCGGGCCTGATGCCACTTCCCGCGTGCTCGTCAACGCCGGTACAACGCGAAGAACACCGGCTTCGCCATGGACGACAGCATCGCCAAGCCCAACGGCGGCTTCGTCAGCCCAATCGCTCTGGCGCGACACATCCGCAACCCGGGGCGCGCCCCGATCCTCGAAACGCCGGTGCGCTTCACCGTCGCCTTTGACCACCGGATCACCGGCACGTGGACCGGCTACGATTTCGCCCACCGCCGGGTGCATAGGCTGGAAGACCAGAGCCGACTCGTGCACGACGGCCGGCCGCTGTTCATGGGCGTGCTCGAAATCGAGCGCCGCGACGCCTCCGCCGAGTTACCCGACGCCACCGTCCTAGCGGACTCGATCGACCGCGGCGCCGCACGCTCGGCCGCTGATCACGGCGATCACGCCGAGCGCAGCGACCACCCGCTCGGTCTCGATTGGGACGATCCCACCGACCGGGCGTACGACAAGCTCAAGGCCGGGGTGATCGCCTTCTGATCCCTGACCCCGCGCCCGGAGAACACGTCAGTCACCATCGGCGTGTCCGGCGCCAACGCCGTCCTCAACACCCCCGCCGACATCACCGTCAGCTTCACAGACAACCGCATGCGCAGCGTCGAAGTCGCGTTCTCGAACCCCCCGACGCTCGCCGAGGTGATCGGCCAGTTGACGCAAGCCTACGGCGAGCCGGCCACCAAGCAGATCGCCGCCGCGGCGTACGACGTCTCGATCGTGACCTGGAACACCGACGGGCGGACACCCATGGCCGTCTTGCTCCTGGAGACCCAGGGACGCGTCATGATACGGTACGAACGGCGTTGATCGCAGCCGCTCAGACGTAATCCAGCCTCGGCAGCCACAGCGGCAGGGGACACCACGCGTGCAGCGCCGAAGCGGCGGCGGGGACGTCCGCAGTGAACGCCGGGGCGACCGGTCCGAACAGCAGCCGGTGCGCGGCGTGGTGATCGACGGCCAGGGCGGTTGGGCCATCGACCTCCGCGACCTGCGCGTGATCCCCGTCGATACGAAGGCCCACCGCCGCCTGGGTGAACCCGGTGATTTGCACCGAGGCCTCGCCGTTGGGCAGGGGATCCGCCGCGTGACGCGCCGACAGACTCGCGCTCAACACCGCAGGCCAGTCCAACACACACCAGTTGCCGGCGTCGCTGCGGCTGGTCCCGTCCGCCCACGCCGAGAACACTCGATTCGTCCGGCCGGGCAACGGATCGGCGTCGAACCACGCCGAATGCTCGTCCGTCCCGCCCTCAACCCACGCCGCGATCCCGGCCAACTCGCGATCGACATCCGAGGCGCCCCACTCGGTCACGCCTTGCCCGGATTCATTGGCGACGACGAGAGCGCGCGGGCGGTCCTCGCCGTCGAGCCACACCCGCGGCGTGTGGTGATGCGCCCGGAGCCAACGCGTGGCGTCGATCGCGTCGCGGCCCCGATCGCAGCGGATCGGACGCCGCTGTCGCCAATCGGCGATGGCGCTCCACGCGTCGTCGTCTTCATCGACCGCGGACCATCGCCCGCCGGCCCGCCAAGCCTCCAAGGCGCCGGCCCCGAGCGTGGCGCCGTCGAGGTGTTTGAGCGATCGCTTCTCGATCGTGAACCGCTGCCGGACCCCGGCGCGTTCAAAGCCCCAATAGGCGTACCGTTGCCGCTGCCCGGCGAGCCAAGCGAGGTGGAAGCCCCCCGCGCGGATCTCCGCCATCGCTCGATCCATGAGCAGCCGCATCAACCCCTCGCCGCGGTGGGCCGGATCGACGCTGACGCTGCCGATGCCCGCGAGCCGCAACGCCGCCTCGCCCATCCGCAGCGTCATCGGAAACACGCCGACGACCGCCGCCAGGTCGCCGCCGCGACGCACCGCGAGATGACAGCCCATGTGCTCCTCGGTGGGCTGATAGATGGTCGGCAGCATCGCGGCGAAGTCGAGCGACCCGTCTTCGCTGAACACGCGGTTGAGGAACGCGACACACGCGTCGAAGTCACTGGCGCCCAGATGGACGATCTCGTCGGACATGCCTACAGAATACCGGACTCGTTTCATGGTGGTTGTCCTCGCGCGTCAAAAGTTTATGCCGGTGGCGTGGTCACCCAGGGGCCACCTGTCGGGCATCGGTTCGTCGTTTGCTGGATCGAGTTTGTTGGAACACGGATAGGGCAACCCACCGCTGTGGAACATCGCAGGCTTCCGGCGTGTCGCGCGAGATCAGGAGGAAGGGGTTCACTTCGAATCGGTCTCCTCGATTAGCTTCAACCGGCAGTGCGCTTTTCTCGAGTCACGAGAAGCGACGCGGCTCGTCGCGTGGCTCCGACGCCATCTCGCTCGTGGACCGCGTCAACGCTGATTCACTCGATAACCACGTCGTCGGGGTCCCACAGGTCTTCCCAGGACTGGTTGTCTTTCCACAGAAAGACCTGACCCTTGATGAGACGACAGTTGCGGTCGATCGAGGCGATGCGTTGCATCTGGTCGTCGCCGAGAGGGTCGCCGACCGAGGCGCGGAGGTTGGCGAGGTGGTTACGGAGCTTGGTGGAGAAAGGGATCGGCGCTTGGCCTCGTTGAACGGCCCACTTGACGCAGAGCGTGGCGGGGTGCAGGCCGCGGGCGTTGGCGATCTCGGCGATGACGGGGTCTTCGGTCGGGGTCGTGTCTTCCGGAGTGCGGTCGCGCTCAGGTCGGGCCGGCGATCCGATCGGGCAGAAGCCGATCGGCACGATGTCCCGCTCGACCAGGTAGTCGAACAGATCGGGCTGCTGGAAGTGCGGGTGCAGTTCCATCTCGTTGCTGACCGGGCGGATCGCGGCGTCACGGAGCAGAAGGTCGAGCTTGGGGATCGTCATGTTCGAGGCGCCGAGGTGGCGCACCTTGCCCTGCTCAACGAGCCGCTCCATCTGCCGCCACGTGGCCATGTAGTTGTCGTGGATGTACGGTTTGGCGTCAGGGCTGCGTGAGGTGACGTCGCAGTTGGGCGGGTGGAAGTTGGAAAACGGCCAGTGCACAAGGTAAAGGTCCAGATGGTCGAGGCGAAGATCGCGGAGCGATTGCTCGCATGCCGGGATCACGTCGGCCGGGGCGTGCTTATCGTTCCAGAGTTTGGAGGTGATCCACAGCTCGTCGCGTGTCACGACGCCAGCGTCGATCGTGTCGCTGAGCACGCGGCCGATCTGCGCTTCGTTGCCGTAGACCGCGGCGCAGTCGATGTGCCGATACCCGACCTCGATCGCGCCGCGTACGGCCTCGGCGACGGCTTCGGGCGAGACGTGGTCCGACCCGAATGTGCCCAGGCCGATGGCAGGCATCTCGGCCCCCGAGGCTAAGCGTTTCTTGGGGACCAAGGCGGGATCAACGACGTCGGCTTGGTGTGGCATGACGAGAGCTCTTCGGTTTTGACTGAAATTGGCGCGTACCAGGCGACGATGGGCGGACGCCCTTCTTGACAATGAGATTGCCGTATTTGCGGGAATCGGTGGTTGGCTCGTACGCGGGCATTGGCCGATTCCGTGGGATGGTCGGTCGTCGGGCCGGCTGGGTCAGTCGTCTATCACGACACAGACCTTGCCGGTCTGCCCGGCATCGGCCACCGCATAAGCCCGATCGGTCTCGTCGAGCGGCAGCTTGGGCCCGCCGGTCGCTTCGGGGTGGACGTCCAGTCGACCAAGCAGCTGCACCAGATCGGACATGTGCTTGACCGAAGTGACCCACGAGCCGAACAACGTGATCTGCTGATGGATCAACACGGACGACACGTCGAACGCCACGCGACCACCTTCGCCGACGAACCCGCACCGCCCCCACTGCCGCGTGCCTTGCAACGCCAGCAGCCGCGCCGCTTCGTGACCCGAGCAGTCGATCGACACCTCACAGCCTTGCCCACCGGTCAGGTCGTGAATGGCGGGCAACGCGTCGCCGTCCGACTTGAGCACGTGATCGATCAGCGGCACGCCCCGGCGAAACTCCAGCTCACGAGCGCCGGCGAGCCGCCCCTCGGCGACGTCGAGCCCGATCACCTCGCGAACCCCCAGCACCCGCCCCAGCTGAGCCGCCGCCAGCCCCACCGGCCCCAGCCCCGTGATCAGCAACCGATCCTGTCCGCCGGTCTGCATCCGCGTGAGACACTCCCACGCCGTGCCGAACCCGCACGCGATGTACGCCCCATCCACGTACGTCAAGTTATCCGGCAGCGGGATGCAATCGGCCTCCTCGGCCAGCAGGTACTCGGCGTGCCCGCCGTCGCGCTGCCAGCCATACGCCTTGCGGTGCGTCGGGCTGTGGCAACTGATCTGGTAGCCGTGCCGGCAGTCGTCGCAACAGCCGCAGCCGGAGATGTGGTACACGACGACGCGCTCGCCCTCGCGCCGGGCCCGGCACCCGGGCCCGAGCTTGACGATCTGGCCCGCCGGCTCGTGCCCCGCGATCACTCCCTGGTACGCCTCTGGCCCCTTGCCCAGGTGCTCGCGGTAGATGGCACGGATGTCGCTCCCGCAGATCGACGACGCCCTCATCGCCACCAGCACCTGCCGCTCGCCCGGCTCGGGCACATCGTACTCGCCCATCCGCACCGTGCTGTTCCCGGGCAAGACGGCGCCTCTCATCCGTGTTGCGATCGTTGACATACGTTGACCTGTTTCAAGCGGAGCGACCGGGCCGTCGCCCGGCGATTGATGACATGCAGCTAAGAAATTAGGGCCATGCGAGCCTCGACGGAATGGCAGGTCTTGACAAACCACCTACAATTTTTGACCTACTTCAATATCTCCATGCCCCGGAGCGACCCCGTGGCGTCAGCCCCATCCGTCCCCGACTTCATCTCCAGGCAGGTCACGCAGGCCCGTTACTTATTCCTCGACGCGCCGCGGCACGACGCCACCCGCAGCAAAGCTCAAGGGCCGCGCGTCGTCTGCGGCGGCTACGAAGCCTGCGACCCGGGCTACCGCGTACATCGCACGGCCTTCCGCTACCACTCCATCGAGCATGTCCTCCACGGCCACGGCCGGCTCGTCCTCAACGGACGCGCCCACGAGCTGTGCCCGGGCCTGACCTACAGCTACGGCCCGCGCTGCCCGCACCAGATCGAGGCCGACCAGGCCGACCCGCCCCGCAAGTACTTCATCGACTTCACCGGGCGATCCGCCGCCGCCATGCTCCGCGCCGCGGCCCTGCCCAGCGGCACGGCCCGCCGACTCGTGCCCGGCGGCCAGTTCGCCGAGATCATGGAACTACTCATCCGCCAGGGCGCGAGGCCCGGCCCCGAGACCGACCGCATCTGCTCGGCGTTGCTCCAGGCCCTGGCCGGCACCATCGCCCAGGCCCCCAGCCAAGCCGACCAGGCCGATTCCGACGTCCGCGCCCGCCAGACCTACCTGCAGTGCCGCGAACTGCTCGACCGCCACTTCCTCAACCTCACCTCCCTCGGCGAACTGGCCGACCGCTGCGGCCTCGCCCCGGCCTACCTCTGCCGGCTGTTCCAGCGGTTCGACACCGACACGCCGTATCAAGCCCTCATCCGTCACCGGATGAACCACGCTGCCGCCGCCCTCACCCGGTCCAACCACATGGTCAAGCAGGTCGCCCACGAGCTCGGCTACACGGACGCCTACCAGTTCTCCCGCGCCTTCAAGCGCATCCATGGCGTCAGTCCCGCCGCGTTCAAGGCTCGGGAAGCATCGACCCCGGCAGATTAACGCAGGTCATGGGCCGGTTCGAGCGCCTTCGCCGCCGTGCTCAACGAGATATGGCCAGGCGGACGTCTCATCCTCAGCCTTGATGTTCAGCGTAATCGGGGCTTTCGTGTTGAAGGTAGGACGGGTTGGGCTTAGTCACGCCGCCGGCGAAACGCGATCAGCCCGCCCAGGCCCAGCAGCGCGAGCGTCGCTGGCTCGGGAACGAGTGTTACCCTCAGTGTTGCGCCGGGGTCGAAAAAGTCCTGACCAGAGGAAGCCGCGGCGTTGAGCTGGAAGCTGAACGACGAGCCATCGGCGAGGATGCCGGACAAGGTCACGTCGCGTTGGGCGATGGTGAACGGCTGACCCGGGGCCAGCGAGTCCAAGGGCACGCTGTCGAGGACGAAAGAGGTCCCAAACAGGTTGACTTCGCTGCCGGGGTCTGCTTCGAATTCATCCCCAAAACTGCCGCCGCGGATGTTCACAATGCTGCCGCTGCCGGCAGTGAAGTCCTCGCCCACACTGCCGCCAGTGATGTTGACTTCGCTGCCGCTCTCTGCGTCAAAGAAGTCGCCCACCGTGCCGCCGCTGATATTGATCGTGCTGCCGTTGAAGGCGTCGAAGCCTTCATCCACGAAGCCACCGCTGATATTCACCACGCTGTCTTCGGCGCTGGAGTCCTGGCCCACGGAACCGCCGCTGATGTTCACCACGCTGCCGAAGCGGGCCTCGAAGTCATCACCCACGGTTCCGCCGGTGATGTTCACCTCGCTGCCGGCGAAGGCCTGAAAATCCTCGCCCAGGCTGCCGCCGGCGGCGACGTTGAGTTGGGTGGTCGGCGTGGTTTCGTTGTTACTGTTGCCGACGCTGCCGTTGTCGCCGATGCTGTCGCCGAAGACGGGGTCGCCGGGGAGGTTGATCACGGTGTCGAACTGGGCCTGGGCCGGCGCGGCGACGGCGAGGAGCCCGAAGGCCGCGGCGAAGACGCCGGCGAGCGAGGGGGTGACGCTTTTATCCATGATGCGTTTTCTCGTGTGGCGCGGGTTTGAATAAGCGGGTGCGACGCCTCGGGATCAGCAGGCCGCCCAGGCCCAGCAGCGCGAGCGACGACGGTTCGGGGATGACTTCGAATCTGTACGTACGTCTGTTCGGGATGCCGTCAGAAATCTGGATGGTTGCAAAGGGGACGCTCTCGATCGTGCCGTTCGCCGACAGGTTAGCGGTCATGGTTTCATTCGGTTGCGTTTGCTGACCGTTCATCTTGACCGCGCTATCCAACGAAAGGTTCAACGTCATCGTGTAGAGTTCGTCGGGGCCGAATTCTTCAAACGAAATGTTGAATTGCCGCTTGAACTTGTTCGGGCCGAATAACGAGTCGATGACGATTGGCGGCACGTTTGGGTCGGGGTGGTGAAAAACGAGATTGAAGAGGTTGCCGGTGGAGATCGGGTTTTGTGGAAATGTGATGTTGTTGCCTGGCGTGGGCGTCAACGTGAAGCCCAGGATGTTCGCGCCGCCGCCGGGGTCGGTGGTCCAGAACTGGTCGCTGTAGGTTGCGCGAATGCTCAGCGCATTCGTCGGCGCCTTCGGATTGAGGTCGCTGGAGATCACATCACCCGACAGCTCGGTCACGACCGTATACGTCGACGAAGGGTCGGCCTGCGTCCGCGTCACCTTTCCGGTCACCTCGGTCGACGAAGAGAACGCGCCTATGGTTCGCTGATCCTGGACTGTTGGTGTGGTCCCAATCGCCACGTTGTTGAATGTGATCGTCGACAGGACCGTTCCTTGGCCCGGGTCGCTGCTGGTTAACTCCGCCGCCGCGGAGTAGTTGCCGGATGTCGACTCATTGAACGTGAGGTTGGCGATCTGGGCCTCGGTGTTGCCGGCGGCCACAATGAGGAGCGCGGCGGCGGTCGCCATACGGGTGGCAGCGCTGGCGAGACCGTCCGGGTTTCGTCGTTTCGAATCGTCTGGGTGCAAACGCATGATCTGGTCTCCCTTTTCGATCAAGCCCGACGGCGCCTCCAGCGGAACGATCGCCGCCGTGGCGCCGCGGTCATGACGCTGAGTCTCCACAATCCCTGCGACGTCGAGAGCGCCGGGGTTGGCGTGCAATGAGCAGCCCACCCAGGCCCAGCAGCGCCAGCGACGCGGGCTCGGGGACAATCTGGTATTGACCGATGACCCGGCCGGGCCCGCCGCGCGAGTCACCGACGCGGATGTCGCCGGTGCTGCCGATGGGGCGGAGGGCGACGCCGCTCAGGTCGATCGTGGATGAGCCGGTAAACGCCGCTTGACTCTGCGAGAAGGCCTGGTCCACAAAGGGGTCGCCTCCATACAGATTCAGATCGAGCCGGCCGAGCGCGAACTGTTCGTTTTCGGCCGATGTGTAAACATTTTGTGTTCCGGACGGGCGGAGCGTGCCGGTCACGTTAATGGGGGCCAATGACTTGCCTGAGGAGAACAGCCCGACCAGCCAGACACCCTCGAATATACTGGACGAGGTGTCGTTGATGGCGGACACCGCCCCGGTCGAGGTGAAGCTGACGGCCGAGGGATCGGTGGGGTCGATGAAGATCAAGACCTCAGCCGACGCGGCGTTGGTGAAGACGACGGATATGGCCAACGCCAATGCGGCTGCCGCGATGAGCTTTTTGAGGGTGTTCACTGATCTTTCTCCTTGTGGTTGGGGAATCCGCCGCGGCGACGTGTGAGAAGCGTCAGCCCGCCCAGGCCCAGCAGCGCCAGCGTGCCCGGCTCGGGGATGAATTCATACGCGCCGATGTCCGGACCCAGGCCGAAGGGGCGGTCGAAGCCGCGTTGGTCGGTGAGCAGGCTGGAGAAGCCGCTGTCGATGGCGTCGCTGTTGAGCCCGAGCGCCAGGGTCTGCGTCGGCCCGCCGTTGTCGGCCAGGGCTTGGAGGTCGGCCAGGGCGTTGAGCAGGTCGGTGAGCTCGTCGAAGAGTCCCTCGCCGCTGTCGTCGAGGAGGTTGTAGCCGAGCGAGTCGAGGAGAGCGGCGGTGCTCTCGACGTTGGGCCCGAAGAGGGCGGTGTTGTCGGCGAGGATGGAGTTGAGGATGGTCGAGAGGCCTTCGGGGTTGACGTTGCCGCCGAGGAGGATGCCGCCGCCGCGCTCGGTGGCGGAGTTGTTGGCGATGGTCGAGCTTTCGATGATGGCTTTGCCGGTGACGAAGTAGATACCGCCGCCGCGGCCGGCCTCGGTGAGGCCTTGCACATCGTCGAGCAGGCCGGTGGTGCTGTTGCCGGTGACGGTGCTGTTCTGCATGAGCAGTCGGCTGGCTTCGCGATCCAGGTAGATGCCGCCGCCTCCGCCGCCGGTGGTGTTGTTGGCGATCAGGCTCTCGATGACTTCGATCACCGCTTCGGACCCGCTGATGCCGCCGCCGAAGCCGTTGACGGCGTTGTTGTCGCTGACCGTCGAGCGGACCAGACGGAGGGTCGGCGGGCCGGAGTCGCGGTTGAAACCCTGGATGATGTAGATGGCGCCGCCGTCGCCGCCGTCGCCGCGAGCGACGTTGGTGCGCTGGGCGTTGTTTCCGCTGATCTCCGAGTCCTCGATGGTGATCTGGCTGCCGCCGAAGACGGCCATGGCGCCGCCGTAGCCCGCGTCGCTTCCGGTGATCGAGCTGTTGCGGATGGTGGCGTCGGAGAAGTTGGAGAAGTAGAACGCGCCGCCGGCGTCAGTCGACGCCGCGTCGTTGTCGGTCATCGTGACGCCGTCGATCAGGAGCGTGGTCGCCCGGTTGTACGCCACGCCGCCGCCGATGGCGTCGTTGCTGGTGAACTGGGAGTTGGTGACCGAGAACGAGCCGCCGCCGCGGTTGTTGTCGCGGACGGCGAACCCGCCGCCGAGCCTGGCCAGGTTGTTGGTGAAGGTCGAGTTGTCGATCGAGACCTTGACCCCGTCGGGACGCCAGGCATGCTCGGCATCGGTATAGATGGCGCCGCCCCAGCCGTTCGCGGCGTTGTTGCCGGTGAAGTTTGTGTTTCCGATGGTGAGCTCGTTGCCGCCGCCGAGAGCATAGATCGCGGCGCCGTTGCCGGCGAGGTTGTCGCGGAAGGTGCTGTCCTTCACCGTCAGCCGGCCCCGTTCGAGGTAGGCGCCTGCGCCGCCAACGGTCGGGTTGCGGTCGAGTGCGCTGCTGCTCGGCGCCACCCGAGCGTTCTGCACGGTCAGCCCGTCTAAGGTGAGGTCGCCGAGGAGATTTGTTCCAGAAAGCTGGATCGCTGAGCCCACCCGGAAGATCCGCGTGCCGTTGCCCCCATCGAGGGTGATGTTGTTACCGCCGTTGATCGTGATCGGCGAGAGCACGCGTGGCAGTTCCGTGACCACGGAGATCGTGCCGGTAACGCCGAAGTTGATCTGGCTCACGTCAGTGTTGCTGTTGGCCAGCGACATGGCTTCGCGTAGCGAGCCGGCACCGCTGTCGTTGAGGTTGGTCACAGTGAACGTGCCCGCGAGGGCCGGGGCCGAGAGCACGCAGGCCAGCAACAGGGCCATGGTCCGGGTGATCGATGAAGTCATGGGGTCGTTTCTCCGTGTGTATCAGGTTGCGGTGTCTCGGCCGCTTGGGGTGAACGAACAAGGAATGAATGGGCGTCGACGCCGCGCGCCGAGGAACACCCCGCCCAGGCCCAGCAGTACGAGCGTGCCCGGCTCGGGGATGAATTCATACGCGCCGATGTCCGGCCCGAGGCCGAAGGGGCGGTCGAAGCCGCGTTGGTCGGTGGGCTGGTTGGTGAAGCCGTTGTCGATGGCGTCGCTGTTGAGGCCCAGGGCGAGGGTGAGGGTCGGTCCGCCGTTGTCGGCCAGGGCCTGGAGGTCGGCGATCGCGTTGAGCAGGTCGGTGAGCTCGTCGAAGAGTGCCTCGCCGAAGAGTCCCTCGCCGCTGTCGTCCAGGAGGTTGTAGCCGAGCGAGTCGAGCACGGCGCGGCTGCTGTCGATGTTGGGCGCGAAGAGGGCGGTGTTGTCGGCGATGATGGTGTTGAGGATGGTGGAGAGGCCGTCGGGGTTGACGTCGCCGCCGAGGAGGAGGCCGCCGCCTTTCTCGGTGGCGGTGTTGTTGGCGATGGTCGAGCTCTCGATGATGGCCTTGCCGGTGATGAAGTAGATGCCGCCGCCGCGGCCGGCCTCGGTGAGGCCCTGGACCAGGTCGAGCAGGCCGGTGGTGCTGTTGCCGGTGACGGTGCTGTTGCGGAGGATCAGTCGGCTGTTGACGCGGTCGACGTAGATGCCCCCGCCCCCGCCGCCGGTGGTGTTGTTGGCGATCAGGCTCTCGATGACCTTGACCTCGGCGTCGGCGGAGTTGATCCCGCCGCCGAAGCCGTTGACGGCGTGGTTGTCCTCCACCGTCGAGCGGAGCAGGCTGACCGACGCACCGTTCGTCCCGCCGAGGATGTAGATGCCGCCGCCGTCACCGTCGCGGACGCCATCGGCGGCGGTGTTCCCGGAGATCACGGAGTCTTCGATTTTGATGTCGCCGCCGCTGCCGATGATCATGCCGCCGCCGCTGCCGGCGTCGCTGCCGGTGAGGGAGCTGTTGCGGATCGTGGCCTTGGAATTGCGGGAGAAGTAGAGCCCGCCGCCGGACTGGTCGAAAGGGTTTGGCATGTTGATTTGGAACGACGCGTCGTTGTCGGTCATCGTGACGTTGTCGAACAGGATCGTGGTTTGCCGGTTGTACGCCGCGCCGCCGCCGTTGGCCTGGTTGCCGGTGAACTGGGAGTTGGTGACCGAGAACGAGCCGCCGTCGCGGTCGTTGTCGCGGACCGCGATCCCGGCGCCGAAGCCGCCTCGGTTGTTGGTGAAAGTCGACTGGTTGATGGAGACCTTGACGCCATCGGGGTTCCAGCTTTGGTCGGCGTCGACGTAGACGGCGCCGCCGTAGCTGGTATGGGCGTCGTTGCTGCTGAAGCTCGAGCCTTCGATGGTGAGCTGGTTGCCCCTGCCGCCGAGGGCGTAGATCGCGCCGCCGTTGCCCGCGGCGTTCTCGCGGAAGGTGCTGTTGTGCACTGTAAGTCGGCCCTTCTCGAGGAAGACCCCGCCGCCGGAGGTGGTCGGGTTGCGGTCGAGCGCGCTAAAGCTCGGCGCGACGAAGGCGTTCTGGACGGTGAGGCCGTTGAGCGTGAGGTCGCCGGCGAAGTCGCGGCCCGGGCCCGAGACGTTGGCGTCGCTGCCAACGCGGAAGATGCGCGTGCTGCCCTGTCCGTCGAGGGTGACCGCTTGCTCGCCGTTGATTGTCATCGACGTGAAGATGCGGGGCAATTCGGTGGACAACTCGATCCTGCCGGCCGTTGCGAAGCGGATCAAGCTCTCGTCGGAGTTCGCATTGGCCAGCGTGATGGCTTCGCGCAGCGAGCCGGAGCCGCTGTCGTTGAGGTTGGTGACGGTAAAGACCCCCGCGAAGGCCGGGGCCGAGAGCCCGCAGGCCAGCAACAGGGCCGCGGTCCGGGTGATCGATGAAGTCATGGGGTCGCCTCTCCGTGTGTATCAGGTTGCGGTGCCTCGGCCGCTTGGGTGAACAGAAAACGTGTGAAATCGGTGTCGACGCCGCGTGCCGAGGAACACCCCGCCCAGGCCCAGCAGCGCCAGCGTTGCGGGCTCGGGGATGAGGGTGACGACGACGTGTTGGACCCCGCCGTTGAGTGGGCGGTCGGCGCCGGAGGCGATGAAGCCGTCGCCGTCGCCGAGGTCCAACTGCCCGATGATGACATTCTGAGAGGTTTCATCTTCTTATCGAGCATGCGGTAGGCTGAAGTCATGGGTGTGTGTGAGCCGGAAGCTGAGCACATCGCCCGTGCCGTCCCGCACGAACTGATACTCAAAAAAGCCGCCCTGGCCGGCGTCGCCAGGAGGAGGGCGAGGCACGTGGCCAGGGCGACGAGTGGGAGGGTGTGGGATCGCGTCGTGGTGTGGCTCCTGGCGTGTCGGCCGGCACGTCTTTGCCGCCTCAGAAGCGCCAGCCCGCCCAGCCCCAGCAGCGCGAGCGTGCCCGGCTCGGGGATCGTCCAGAGGGCGATGCCCTCCCGGCCGTCGGCGAGGTCGAACGCGAAGGCGATCTGGCCGAGGTTGTTGAAGCCGCTTTGTTCGTCGCCGTCTTCCGTGATGCTCGGCTTGAAGTCCAGGGAAATAATCGTGCTGCCCAGGAAGGCGTCGCCCTTGCGCGCGACCTTGAGCAGGCCCAACAGGTCGTCGTAGAAATAGATGCCCGAGTCGTCGCTGGCCCCGCCGGTGGTTCCGAGTAGGCTGGCCACGAACGCGACCTGGCCGGCGTCGTTGAGGGCGAGGTCGTTGTTGAAGGACGAGAAAACCCCGTTGCCGTCTGGCGCGGCCTGCCCCTTGCGGGCGATCTGGGTGAGCGTGGCGCCGTCGCCGCGGAAGATGCCCGAGTCGTCGTTGGACCCGCCGGTGGTTCCGAGGAGGTCGGCCGTGAATACGGCCTGGCCGGCGTTGTTGAGGGCGGGGTCGCCGAAATCCGCGAAGACGCCGTTGCCGTCGGGCGCGGCCTGGCCGGAGCGGGCGATCCGGGTGAGCGCGGCGCCGTCGCCGCGGAAGACGCCGTTGTCGTCGTTGGACCCACCGGTGGTGTTGATGAGGAGGCCGACGAACGCGGCTTGGCCGGCGTCGTTGAGCGCCGGATCGAAGAAGGCCGAGAAGACGCCGTTGCCGTCGGGCGCGGCCTGGCCGAGGCGGGCGATCCGGGTGAGCGTCGCGCCGTCGCCGCGGTAGATGCCCTCGTTGTCGTTGAACCCGCCGCTCGTACCGCTGAGGAAGGCCTCGAACACGACCTGGCCGGTCGCGTTGACCGCCGGTTTTGAGAACGAAGAGAAGGCGCCATTGCCGTCAGGCGCGGCCTGCCCCTTGCGGACGATCCGGGTGGGCGTGGCGCCGTTGCCGCGGAAGACACCCGAGTTGTCGTTGGACCCGCCGGTGGTTCCGGTGAAGTCGGCCTTGAACGCGGCCTGGCCGGTCGCGTTGATCGCCGGGTTGGTGAACGAAGAGAAGACGCCGTTGCCGTCGGGCGCGGTCTGGCCCTTGCGGGCGATCTGGGTGAGCGTCGTGCCGTCGCTGCGGAAGATGCCGCGGTCGTCGCTGGACCCGCCGCTTGTGTTGGTGACGTCGGCCGCGAACGCGGCCTGGCCGGCGTTGTTGAAGGAGTGGTCGGAGAAATCCAGGAAGGCGCCGTTGCCGTCGGGCGCGGCCTGGCCGGCGCGGGCGATCCGGGTGAGCGTCGTACCGTTGCCGCGGAAGATGCCCGAGTCGTCGTTGGACCCGCCGGTGGTGCCGGCGAGGTCGGCCCTGAACGCGACTTGGCCGGCGTCGTTGAGGATCGGGTCGAAGACCTTCAAGATGGTCCCGTTGCCGTCGGGCGCGGCGTCACCGGTGATCGCGACGACTTGCGTGGCGGGTATCGGCGCAGCGACCGCGGTGAGCGGCATGGCCGCGGCGACAATGAAAGCCAACCTGGATC
Source organism: Phycisphaeraceae bacterium (assembly GCA_028277745.1). GTDB lineage: Bacteria > Planctomycetota > Phycisphaerae > Phycisphaerales > Phycisphaeraceae > JANQFR01. The sequence goes on along the minus strand of JANQFR010000045.1, from coordinate 71,115 downwards.
GCGTCGAAATCATTCTCCAACTACATTTGTTTGTGTGCCTCGGAACATGTCATGGCGTGTTTAGGGGTCAGATCAACGACGAACCTTCGGCCGCCGCGCGACGAGCAGCCCGCCGAGGCCTAGCAGCGCCAGCGAAGTCGGCTCGGGGATGACGAACGCCAAGCCGGTGAAATCGACCGAGGCGGTGTTTTTGCCAACGAGCGTGGTCGCGGCCGTGGCGGTATCGACCGTGAAGAGTTGGTCGCCGTCGGACACGTAGAGCGTGCTGCTAAGCGCGTCGAAAGCCATGCCGACCGAGTTTCCGCCGATGGGGTCCAGACTGCCGATGTCGGTCACCTCGCCGGTGGCGGTGTTGATCGTGACGAGTCCCTGGGCGACCGCGTCGTAGGCGTAGAGGACGCCGTTGGTGTCGTCGTAGGCCATCGCTTCGATGACCTTGAACCCGCCGCCGTAGGGCCCGACCGTCGAGAGCGTGTCGGTCAGCGGGTCGTAGGTCATCAGACTTTCGGTGTCGAAGTTCGGCAGGTAGAGGATGCCTTGCGACTCGTTGCCCGCGGCGCCGTAGAAGCTGTTGTTGGGCAGGTCGGTGACAAATGTGGTCGCCCCGGTGACCGGGTCGATCGAGACCAGCTCGAAGTTGTCGTTCGTGTCCGCGATCGCCGAGGCGTAGAGCGTGCCGCCGAGCACCTCCAGCCCGCTGAGGTCGGCGTCGGTGTAGGCGCCGTTGAGCGCGGCGACCAGCGTCGCCTCGCCCGTCGCCGGGTCGATCGTGTAGAGCGAGTCGGTGTCGGCGGCGATGCCGTACAGCGACTGCGCCGAGGCCATCGGGTCGAAGGGCGTGATCGAGGGCTGGGGTCTTTGCGTTCCCGGCGAGCCACGACTGGTGTTGTCGCCTTGTGCGTCTGCGGCCGGAGCCACGGCCAGGGCCAGAGCGAAACCGCAGGCGATTGCATGTAAAAATGAGCGGTGTTTCATAGATCGTTTCGGTGTGTTTGGGTGGTTGATGCGTGGCGACCCCGCCGCAGGAACAGGGCCGAGCCCAGCCCCAGCAGCACCAGCGACGCGGGCTCGGGGATGACGGCGCCGAACTCGAACGCGCCGATGTCGTCGGCGAGTCCGGCGGGGCGGAGGTAGCTGCGCTGGTCGACGACGAGCGAGGTCAGGCCGTTGTCGATGGCGTCGCTGTTGAGGCCCAGGGCGTGGGTGAGGGTCGGCCCGCCGTTGTCGGCCAGGGCGAGCAGGTCGGCCAGGGCGTCGAGCAGGTCGGTCGACTCGGGCGAGAAGAGCAGGCCGAAGTTGAAGTCGGGGTGGCTCTCAGGGTCGTCATCCTCGAAGAGGTTGTAGCCGAGCGAGGTGATGCCCAAGGCAGTCGCGGCGAGATCCTTCATGCGGCGGTCCCAGTTGTTGCTGAACAGAGAGTTGAGCAACTCGACCGTGGACGCGGGTTGTCCGGTGATCGCGGCGGCCCCGATCGCGCCGCCGAAGCCGTTGCTGCCGTCGTTGTTGGCGGCGATGAGGCCGGCGATGTTGTCGGCGAAGGTGACGCTGTCGAAGCTGGCGGCGACGCTCAGCAGGTAGACGCCGCCGCCGAAGGCTTGGGCGGCGTTGGCGTGGTTGCCGCTGATGGTGCTGTTGCGGACGGTGAGGGTGGCGTCGGCGTTGGCCATCCCGATGCCGCCGCCGTTGCCGGCGGCGGTGTTGTCGGCCACGAGGCTCTCGATCAGCGAGACCTTCGCGGAGTCGGCGTAGATCCCGCCGCCCCAGGAGCCCGAGGTGTTGCCGGTGATAGACGAGCGGAGGACGTCGACGATGGTGGCGCGGTGTTCGGCGTAGAGCCCGCCGCCGACGTTGTTGAGCGACTGGTTGTCGGTGACGGAGGAGTCGGTGACGGTGAGCTTGCCGTCCTGGGTGATGAAGACGCCGCCGCCTTGGTTGGTCGATCGGTTCTGCTCGAGGGTTGAGTTGATGAACGTGGCGTTGCCGCCCTGGAACGACGCAACACCGCCGCCGACGTCGGCCGCGATGTTGCCGCGGATCACGCTGTCGACAAACGCGATGGTGGCGCCGCGGCTGGTGTAGCCGCCGCCGCCGTCCCAAATGGTGGTCTGGTTCTGCGTGACGGTGGACTTGTTGACTTCGATCTGCGCGTTGCGGGTGGCGTAGATGCCGCCGCCGGCGCGGCCGCCGTCGTTGGAGTGGATGTTGGAGTCGGTGATCCGAGCGGTGCGCGAGCCGTTGGCGTTGGACCAGACGCCCACGCCGCCGCCGACACTGGCGCGGTTGTCGATGATCTGGGTGTTGTTGCGGATGACGAGGTCGGCGCCGGTGTTCGCGGCATCATCGCCGTTAACGAAGATCGCGCCGCCGAATCCGTCGACGGCGGCGTTGTTGGCGAACGTCGCGTTATCGATCGTCAGCTTGTTTGTCAGGTTGCCGGCGGCGTAGATCGCCCCGCCGTTGCGGGCGGTGTTGCCTTGGAAGCGGGCGCCGTTGACGGTGAGGCTGCCGTTGAACAAAAGCGCGCCCGCGCCCGATTCGCCGCTGCCGCGTGTGCCGAGGGAAGTGTCCCCGCCGACGAAGCCGTTCTGCACCGTCAGCGACTGGAGCGTCAGGTTCCCGGCGGTGGCCCCCGAGCCGATGCTGAAGACGCGGTGGGCGCCGCCGCCGTCGATGGCGATGGTCTGCCCCGCGCCGTTGATATCGATGATGGACTCGATCGTGGGCAGCGCCGATCCGAGGTTGATGGTGCCGCTGAGGTTGAAGTTGATGGTGTGGCTGCCGCTTTGGCCGTTGGCCTGCGTGATCGCGTTGCGGAGCGAGCCGGTCCCTGAATCGGCTAGGTTGGTCACGTTGAAGACCGCCGCGTGGCCGGATGTGGCAAACATTCCAGCGGCGACAGCGACGACGACAGATGTCGTCGGGATCAATGGGGTTGTCACGGCATTCCCCTCCCTTTCTCTACTCTGGCGGATTGGTGTTGTGATGAGCGGGTCCCGTCGCCTCACGTTCGGCTACGCGGATCGGAGCCGCTGGTCCGTGAAGCATTGGGGCGCTTCAACCAACGATTCAGCGGTCTTTCCCGCAGCTTTGATAGGGAAAACCCCCGGGAAGGTCTTCTCATGCTGCAAAAAAGAAACACTGTGCAAGCCACATTGCGGCCTACGTCTAATAACTGCGGCCTGTCGCCCCAACTCTTTCAGGGCTTTGCAGAAAAAGTCCGATATTCTTAAATTGTGAAAGATGGGCTAAGAGGGTGGCGGATGGACGCTGCTGCTCAGTGGCTTACATCGCACCGGGACCCCCAATGCCTGCGACTACCCGCCTCAGCTTGATCGTCCGGATCAGCGACCCGGACGACTCCGAGTCCTGGGCCGAGTTTGTACAGATCTACGGCCCGTTTATCTACGCTATCGCTCGGGGTCGTGGGTTGCAGGACGCCGACGCTTGCGACCTGGTTCAGGACGTGATGCGGGAGGTTTCCCGGTCGGTTTCCCGCTTCGATCCCGACCCCGGAATAGGAAGATTCCGCGGTTGGCTTGGCGTCATCACTCGGCGCATGTTGGCGCGTTTCTTCGAGAGGAGCCGGAGCCAGGCCAACGGCGCCGGGGGCACGACGAACCTCGTTGCGCTATCCAATATCTCCATCCACGACGAGGAAGGGATCTGGGAGCAAGAGCATCAGCGGCACGTGCTTCGCTGGGCCGCCGAACGAGTGCGGGGCGACGTCACCGAGACGACTTGGCGAGCGTTCTGGCTCACCGCCGTCGAAGGCGTCCCCGCTCGACAGGCGGCCGAGGAATGCGACATGACTGTTGGTGCGGTGTACATTGCTAAGAGCCGTGTCGTGAGTCGTCTCCGACAGAGAGTGGCGCAAGTGATGGGCTCGTATCTCGTATGACCGATACCCCATGTCCTTCTGATGAATCGCTCCGTCGCGCGCTCGCATCGATCGAGTCGGGCGTGGCCGATGGACGCCTGCAAGCGCACCTCGACCGGTGCCAAGACTGCCAGGATCGGTTGGAACGGCTCGCGGGGGATTCGATCACCGGCGACATGCTCCACCGTGCTCTCGCGGCGGCGGCGCCAACCTCACCGAAGCTGATGGACACGATCGAGCGCCTGTCGAGTGGCGCCGCGGCGTCAGGCGTGATCGGCGCCCCGCGCTACGACGACCTGGATCCCTGGATCGAGTCATCGAATCCCGACGACGCGCCAACACTCGACGGCTACGTTCTTCTGGAGTGCATCGGCCGTGGTGGGATGGGCGTCGTGTTCCGCGCGTTTGCCCCGGCGCAGGACCGTGTCGTCGCCCTGAAAGCGATGCTGCCGGAACTGGCCCGGGACGACCGGGCGAGAGAACGGTTCTTGCGCGAAGCCAGGGCCATCGCCGCGGTGCAACACCCTAATGTTGTTGCGCTGCACGCCGTCAGTGAGGTGAACGGCTTGCCCTACCTGATCATGGATTATGTCGAGGGCGCCTCGCTGGAAGACCGGATGCGAAACGACGCGCCGATGGCGCCGCAAGAGATTGCGCGAATCGGCGCTGCGGTTGCCGCGGGTCTGGCGGCTTGCCACGAGAAGGGTGTCATCCACCGCGACATCAAGCCGAGTAACGTCTTGCTCTGCGAAGCAGACGGCGCGGTCAAGATCACCGACTTTGGCCTCGCAGCGGTCGCGAGCACGCCCACGCTCACCCACAATGGTTACCTCTCGGGGACGCCCGATTACGTGGCGCCGGAACGGCTGGCGATCGGGTCGGAGGCCGACGAGCGGAGCGACCTGTTCAGCTTGGGATGTCTGCTCTATACGATGGCCACCGGGGAAGAGCCCTTCGGTGGCGACACGCCTTTAATCACCCTTCACCGAATAGCCACGGAAAAACCGACACTGATTCGCGTTAAGAACCCCTCGGTCCCAGCGCATCTGGAAAAGACGATCGCTTCGTTGATGGCGAAGCGGCCGCAAGATCGGCCGGAGTCTGCAAACGCGGCGCAGGCGTTGTTGCTGGAGGACGGACCGAAACCTCGATCGGTGTTCGTCCGAAAACGCGGATGGGTTGCGGGGCTCACACTCTTGTCGGCCGCTTTGGCAGTGATCCTGTATACGGTTCCACCCTCGCCCCCCGAGCCGCCCGCCCCCCTGGCCCCCCTCGCTTCCTTCGCCCCTCTCACAAAGATCGTCGTGACCACGGCGGCCGAGTTGGAGAACGCGGTGGAGACGGTTCCGGACGGAGGCCGGATCGAACTCGATACGGACCAGACGCTCGCCGTCCGACCGCTCTACATCGCTTGGAAGTCCGTCACGATTGCCGCGGCGGAAGGCCGCGAACCAAAGATCCTGCTTCAACACTCGCAAGACGACCCAGCGCCGGAATACCTCCTGCGTTTGTACTACGGAACCCTGAACTTAAGCGGCCTCCGTCTCGAAGACGACTGGGAAGCCGAAGAGCAGTTGAGACGTATCGGCGGACACCCGAAAGTCGCCGAGCAGTTCGGCTTGCTGAGCGTGATTGACGGAGACCTGAATGTTGAGGGATGTCGATTCGAGACGAGGACCGTAGGGTCATGCGTGAAGCTTGACCCGGGCAATGCTGCCACCCTGCGAGATACCGAGGTGTTCGCACCCAACGGGACAGCGATCACCTGGCACGCCATCGAGGACGACGGGCTGGTGCTTGACCACTGTGTGGTCGCTGGCAACGTTGCACTGCTCACGGTTTTGGAAGGAAACGCGGAGGTGACTTGGGAGCGTTCGATCGTCCTGGCGAATATTGCGGCCTTCGAGTTACAGCCGGTGCGCGGCCAACTGTCTGCCTGGGTGTCCGACTGCGTCATCCAATCTGTGGAAGCGCTGGTGCTTACGGCGTTGGACCCGCCATCTCTCAGCCGTTTCAAACAGGCGTTTGCGTGGCACGGCTCGGGCAACCAAATCCGCGGCAAGGAGATCTTTTTCGCCGATGGCGAATATACGCCATCCTGGGCTCGAGAGGTGACCGCCTGGGCGATGGGCGATCCCAACTCAACCTATGGTCGCGAGCTATTCCATCTGCCTCATCGAGACGTGGTTGCGCAGCTGATCGAGGGCCGGTCCGCACAAAGTCTGCTCCTCGAAACGAGTTCCCGCTGAGTCAGACGTCGCTGTCGCTTGTGTCGGCAGGCTCGTGCTGATCTTGCGAGATGCGGTCAATCTAAAGCGTGGTTTTCGTATCACGCCGGTATCGCTGGCCGACGCTTCGGGGCAGTTGGGCCACGTCGAAGGTTGGCTCGTCGTTATTAATCCAGCGCACGTTGGCTTGGACCTCGTGGACGAAACGCATGCCCGCGTTGATCACGTGCACGCGGCTGTCACTCAGCAGGAACCGCAGCGCGACGCGGCAGGCTTGCTCATCGTTATCCCACGGGAACGCCAACGCCCGGGTCAGCTCGCCCCACGCTCCCGAAGCCAGCGGACGCATCACCGCGACGCCCAGCCCCATCGCCGCGGCGGTGGGCAACGCGTGCTGGGCGGCCGCCTGTTGGATCAGGTTGTACTGCAACTGGCACATGTCGAACCGTTCGGACCGCATCATGCCCGCACTGGGCCACTGGTCTTCGGTCGAAGTGAATCCAAGAAACCGCACCTTGCCTTCATCGCGGAGGGCCTCGAGCGTCTCGAGCGGGCCATCGTTGAGCAGGCGCCGGGTTTGTTCGGGGCTGTACGTCCCGCCATGGAACTGAATGACATCCAGCCAGGTGGTTTGGAGCCGACGCAGCGAGTCTTGCACGCTGCTGCGGATACCGGCCGCGTCGAGGTCGGGTGAGACCTTGGACGCCAGCACGACCTGTTCCCGTCGGCCCCGCAGCGCGGCCCCCACAATCTGTTCGCTAAGCCCGTCGCCGTAGGCCGGCGCGGTGTCGACGTAATTGATCCCTTGGTCCAACGCGTAGCGGATGGTGTTGATCGCCTCGGCCCGTCCATCGGGGGTGTCTGGCCGCCAGCCCACGACGTCGTGGCGCATCCCATATGAAGTGCCCCCCAAGCCCAGTCGGGAGACGTTCAGCCCCGTGTTGCCCAGGCAGGTGTATTTCATGGTCGGTTGATGCGGCGTCGAAACACGATCATACCGGCGCGGAAGGTCATTCAGTGAGGACCAGGTCGCCGACTGCGTCCAGCTTCTTGGTATGCGCGCCGCTGAAAAACCCCATGAAGCCTCCGCGGCCCTCGCCGTCGTCTTCGTTGAAGATCAGACAGACGCCCAGGTTCGCTCCTACCGCCGGCGTAAATGGAGCTAGCTGGGTCCAGGGGATGGCGATTTCGTAGGTCATCCCGCCGGCCTCACGGGGAGCGGTGGCGACGGTGATCTGAGAGGCGGCCCCAACCGGCAGTGTCGGCGACGCGGAGAGGTGGCGCCATGCCACCGGGCCTTCGCTGCTGATCCCCAGGGAATAGTCGTATTTGCCGGCCTTGTCGGCGCGGTTGCGGGCGGGGTCGATCAGCATCTGCAAGCCGTCCTGCTGCCAGACGCGGCCGGCCTGTTTGCCGCTGGCGTGCTGGTCGTCGGTTACTTCGACAGCGAGGTAGAGGTGCTCGTCGTCCCAGAGCCAGCGCAGGTCGCCGGAGAGGTCGGCGGGGCCGTCCCAAGGCTCAGGCCGGAGCCCTTTGATGTTGAAAACGAAGTACTGGTCAGTGGCATCGAGGCGGGTGACCGGGGCGTGGGCCCAGTCGCTGTCGTTGAGATTGCCGTCGATGGTGACGGCGGACGAGGTGCGTTTGGCCGCGGCAAACCCGCCCATGAGTCGGTCCGTGTGGACCGTGGCGCCGGTCTCGTCGGTCACCATGGCCGAGACGCGGTACAGCGTCTGGGCATCGACACCCCCGAGGGGCACATCGATCTGCAGCGAATCGCCCGCGCCTACGGTGACGTCGCCGTCGCCAGCCTGTGCGAAGTAAGCGGTGGGGTCTTGCTGCCGCCTCACATCGATCGTGCCGTTGGTCATGGGGTGCTCGGCGTCGAGGTTGAGCGCCCAGATGAACGGCTCGGGCTTATCGCCGCGGTTGGTCAGGACCAGCCGGACACCGGGGCCGTTGGGAGCCGAAGCGGCGATGGGTGTGAGCGTGGCCTCGACGCGTCCGGTGAGAGGCACGGTGAGCAGCAACTCGCCCATGGGTGTAGCGCCGGGGCCAAGCCGATGCACACGGACGCGGCCGGCGCGGGCTTCGGACGCCGTGGGCGCGCGTAGCGTCAGCGACGCGGTGTCGTCATTCACAGCGGCGATCGAGGCCTCCCACCCCCGCGGCGCGGTCACGCGGAGTTGGTTGGCGGGCGCGGCAATCCCCAGCGCCAACGGCTCGCCCCGCACCACCGGCCGGACCCGGTCGATCATGCTCAGCCGCGGCGGCGCCAGCCGATCGGCCAGCTTGGGCTCGGTCTGCTGATAGCGGAGCATCGCCGGCTCGGCGCTGAGGTCCAGACCAACCGCGTCGTCGTGAGCAAAGAGCGTGGACTCGGCCCCATCGAGCCGGACGACGCGCACCCGCTCAACGCGGGGCAGCAGGACCGCCGCTGTCACGTCGCGGTCGTCATTCCAGAGCACCTGCAGGCAGTCGCCCGTGTCATTGGCGAAGAGGTAAGCGTGGGTCCCGTCGTCGTAGACGCGTCGATCGACGATCGTTTTGTCGAGGTAGTGGTTGACGTAGTGGTAATGGGTGATCGCGTCGAGTTTGGGGTTAAACAGGTTGTGGCGGGCGTCGAACATGTTGTGCGCTTCGCTCGAGGAGCCGACGTGGCGGGCGTGACGGTCGGGGTACATGATGGTGAACCACGACGCGTGGGCGCCGCCGGCGGCAAAGAACGCGGTGAAGTTCTTGATCATCTCGATCGAGACGGCGTGCCGGGCCATGCCCTGGCTATTCACGCCCATCTCGGTGCAGAACACGGGCTTGACCGTGCCGTACTGCTCGGCCATCTGTTGATACCGCTCGAGGGACCGGGTGATGGCGCGGTACGACCCGTAGACGTGGTAGTCGTAGGCGTCCAGGACTTCGTGGAAGCCACGATCGAAGTAGCGCTCGTCGGCGGGGACGGACGTGCCCACGATGAAGAGGTCGGGGTTCGCCTCCTTGGCCGCCCGGTAGGCCACCTTGTAGGCCGCGACGTTTTTGGCGATCTGCTCTTCATTGCCGTGCGGTTCGTTGCCCAGGCTGAGAAAGCTGATGTGCTCGCCCCCCTTGCGGACGATCGCCGCCACGCCTTCGGCCAGGACCTCGGGGGTGTAGGCGTCGCTGCCCTGTTCAACGCGGATCAGCGGCGTGACGGTCGGTGTGGCCGACATGCCCAGCGCGATGATCTCGTCGAGTCGCGCGATGGTCACCTTGCCGGGCGACGCCGCTTTGAAATTGGCCCAGGTGCCGACCTTGCGGAGCCCGATCCGCTGAGCGAGCGGCAGCCAGTCCGGCACGCGCGGGTCCCAGTTGCGGATCGAGAACGGGATGTCCGCCGGCGCATAGGCGTTGGCCTCGGCCTCGGGCAGCACGGCCAGCCCGCGGTGGTCCGCAACCGCCTCACCGTCCGGGTCGACAGTCACGCGCGCCTGATAAAAACGACCCACTTCGAGCTCACTCGTCTCCAGGTCCACCCGCCCGCGGTAGGTGAAGCGGCCGTCACGGAAGCCCGAGGATTCAAGCGCCACTCCGCCAACGAGTTGCTCGGCGCCCCAGTAATCCCGCACGACCCAGGCGGCTCGGCGTTGGTCTTCATCCAGCGGTTTGGACGCGTAGGCCACGACGTTGAGCCACGCCGTCTCCCCCGGCCGGAACAGGTTGCCGACCACGTCGGAGCCGACCCGCACGCCTTGGAGCTTGGCCTGGACGGGCGGGGTTTCGACCTTCGCCGCCGCGAGCGCATCGAACTCAAACCAGCCGTTGGTCTTGCGCATCGTGGCGTAGATGCGCCCTGAAACGGTGCCGGGCGGCGCGGTGACCGACTTCCGGAAGGCCTGCCACGTCGGCCTGTCGTAGGCCTCGACAACGGTTTGGCCGCCGAGGCGATGGCCTGAACCGTCAAGCCATTGCACCAGCAACACGCCATGGAAGGAGCTGTCGGGTGAGTGGATGCTGGCCCGCGTGGCGCCGGTGATTGACCAGGCGCCTGGTGCGGCGGAGAACTCAGGCCCCCGGGCAGAGATCGGCCGGTTCACATCGTCGAGCGTGCGGGTCAGGCGGAGGGTCGCCTCACCCTCCATCGCACCCTCGGAAACACGCCGGACATCACCAATAGTTTCCCAGACTTCGACGTGCTGAGAATCTTCAAAGCCCTCGGTGTAGGTGGAGACGCTCGGCTGGGCGCCGACGCTCACATGCGCGCTCACCCCAGTGATGTACAACTCCGGCGCCGTGAGGTCGCGCGACGGGTTGGGCTTGAGGACGAGCGTGAAGCCCCGCAGCGGCTGGTGTAGCTTGCCGTCGTTGGCGCCGCCCCAGTGCTCGCCGCGTGCAAACCGCTCAAGATCGATGCGCAGATCCTGCCAGTCGCCGCCGGGCTGGAGCCGCCGATCTTTGCGCTGATGCGTTTGGCCCGACGCGTCCAGCAGCCGCAGCGTGTAGCGGAGCGCGTTGGGTGACTTGACCCGCATCGTGATCGCTTCAACCGACTTGATGTTCAGGTCTTTGAGCGACTTGCTCACCCCCGCGTAGTGCTGCCCGCTCCCGGTGAACGACGCGGCGACGCGCAGCGCATTGCGGCCCGGCTCGGGCTGGTTTTCCGCCACGCTCACCTTGATCTCACCACCCGCCGCGAAAGGTTTCCAGTCGCTGTAACCGGCCTGGAGCACCTCGTCGAGGTCCACCGTGCGTCGCTCGATCGCTTGCGCTTGGGATGCGGCGCTGCCTTGCTCAGCGAGTGGCGCGCCCAGCAGCGTCATATCCGCGATCCACAGATCGCCGCGTTTTTCGCCGGATGGAAGCTGCAGCCGTGATAGCAGCACCGCCACCGTTTTGATCGGGGGCTGCCAGCGTTGGCCCCCTTTCTCACCACCCCAACTCTCGTATTTGCGGACGCCCTTGACCGCGCCGGCCCGGCCCATGTTCTCAAACAGCCGTGCCACCGGGAGCTGGACCCGCTGCCAGCCATCGCGTGGCTCGACCGCGAGGCGGAGTTGGTGTGTGACGCCGCCGGCGTCGGTCAGCCGCAGAACGATCGTGTCGGCTCCGGGGCTCTTCACCCGGAACGTCAGCACATCCGGGTGGATCGACGGGACCGAACGTAAGGCGGCAACGTAGTGACCGCCTCCGCTGAAGTCGCCGGTGAGTCGCACCGCCAAGCCAGCGGTGGTCTCGACCACCAGCTCACCCTTCGCACCGGGGAACTCACGGCCTTCGCTGAGCCGCCAGGCCTGGGCGTCGGCTTCGACGATGAGGTCAACACGGTTGTCCGCCTGGGCGGGCTTACCCATTGATAACAATGCACATAGAACAGGCAAGACAACGCCTGACGCGCGATGAAAAGACATTACTGCTCCTAGAAAAGCCGGAAGGCTTTAAAAATGCCATAGATTGATGTATTTTTCAGATCGTTTTGGATTCAAATCTTATTTTCATAAATACAGGATCAAGCCGGTTTTGCGATTTAAAGTATTATTTAAGAGCACTTAGTGATTTTATGCTTCAGATCATCATGGTATTCATATCACGCTATTTCTCATTGGAAGTCCTCAAAAATCATCAATTGGCTGTAATCCGCTGTGATTGCAAGAAATTCTGCTCAGAAACACAAATGTCAGGGTAAGCGTGTTGATATTATACCTCATTTTATGGTATATATGAGGAATTACAATAGGTCAATCCAGCGTATTCACGACCCCACCTCTCTATACCAAAGCGGATCATGCCCAAGTTTCAATACATCGCGGACACGATTCACGCCCGTGTGCGGCACGGGGACTACCACCTCCGCGGGTTCCCTTCGCATTCCGGCCTGGTTGCTGAACTTGGCGTCAACGCCCGAACGGTGACCAAAGCCATCAGCGACCTGGTTGAGCGGGGCGTGTTGGTCCGCCAGGAAACCGGACGTGTGGACGTGAGCCCGGAGGCGGTCCGTGCCGTGCGACACATCGGCGTACTCTCCCCGGCGTGGGTCTCCGAGAACATCATGCGGTGGCACCACCTGATCTATCAGATCGCACAAGCGCGGGGGTGGTCCGTGCGACCGACGGTGTATGCCCACTGGCACGACATCACCATCAGCGAGGCGCTGCGTGGCTTGGACGGCGTCTTCTTCCTTTCGCTGGGAGACGACTTCCCCGAGCACGTGCTCAAGCAACTCCGCTCGGCTGGCGCCCGAGTCGTGGTGCTGGAGCAAGACCTCTCTTCGGCCGGGATCCCTTCGCTGCGTTACTGGAACTCGGCGCCGATTCGTCAGTTGATCAACCACCTGCACAGCGCGGGCTACCGGCGGGTTGCCTGTCTCAACACGCAGCCCCACAGCAGCGTGATCCACGAGCGGATCGCTTCCTGGCGTCGTTGGTCCTCAACCGCTGGCATCCGGGGCCCGCTGTTTGACGAGCCGGTCGATCTGTCTAACCCGGCGCACGAAACGGCGCGGGCGCTCACCCGCTGGCTGGTGGCGTCGAATGGGTTGGACGCCGACGCCGTGGTCTGTACGACCAACTACATCGGCATGGGTGTCGTGCGGGGGCTGCTGGATGAAGGCGTAACGCCCGGTCGCGACGTCGGGGTGTGCAGCGTGGAGGACTGGTCCCGGCTTTCCGGGATAATCAGCCCGTCGCTGACCTGTCTCCGGCCGACGTCGATGGACCCGCTGCTGCAGGCCTGCTTTGACTACTTCGCCCAGCCGGAGGCGGAGTGGCTCGGGCCGCTGCTGATGCAACCCGCTTCGATGGATCTTGTGATTGGAGAGAGCACGACCGGTATGAAACTCCCGCCCGCTCACTCGGGCTGATCAAGCTTGCATGTTTCGATGACTCGGGCCGCCTGGGCCCATGTCTGAACGATTCCCGAGTCTCTAGACTCCTAACTATTGGAGGAACTTAGTATGAACGCTTCCCGACGGCTCATCGTGTCGCTGGCCATGGCGTTGGTTGTGATCCACGTCAAGGTGGGTCCCGCCGATGCCGCGATCCTGGCCAGCTATAACTTCGAAGGCACCGTCGCCGATCAAACCAATGCCGCCTACCTCGACGCCGCCGACTTCACCTGGAACGCCTCCCTGCTCTTCCAAGGCGGCGGCGGCGTCAGCACCTCCAGCACCCAAGCGGTTTTCCGCTCCGTTGCGACCGCCGGGTCCCGTGCCGACAGCATCAGCGCAAACGACTTCGTCAGCTTCACGATCGATCCCGACGACGGCTACCAGATCGAATTCGACGAATTCACTTTCAACTACGGTTACGACGCGGGCAACCGAGAGACTTTGAACCACAGCGCCACCTTCTTTGTAGAAGTCGTCATCAACAACGTGCAGACCCCCGTCGGCCCTGAATTCACCGATGCCCATAACAACGGCGATCCACGCGACCTCGTGCCGCAGGGCATCACCGACCCGGCGGTGGACCTCAGCACCTTGGGCGTCGTGACGTCCGCCGTCGAGATCCGGGTGTACATCTACGACACCAGCCAGTTCAGCTCGACCTTCAACCGCCTGGATAATTTCCAGGTGACCGGGACTGTCTCCGCGATCCCCGAGCCCGCCTCGGCTGCCCTGCTGGCCCTCGGCGGGTTGATGCTGATCCGTCGCCATCGTTGACCCGTCACCTGAAACGGAGCTCTTTCATGTCTCTGAAGCGCTCAACCTCCCGCGCCGGTTTCACACTCATTGAACTTCTGGTCGTGATCTCCCTCATCGCCCTGCTGATCGCCTTGCTGCTCCCCGCGCTGCAATTGGCGCGGGACACCGCCCGGTCGGCTGCCTGCCTGAGCAACCTGCGACAGGCCGACATCGGCACGCGGACCTATTCGCTTGATTACTCCGAGGACTTCCCGATGTACCGCGTCCGCGGCGGCGGAATCCGGCTTTGGACGTGGTACATCGCCAGGGGCTGGAGCACGGGTGTCAGTGAACAACCCAACCAGCCGCTCTTCGTGTCGGGACAGGTCATCATCTGCCCATCCAACGAGTTTTACGGCAGCGACGTCAAAATCCCGGACAGAAGCTCCAATCAAAACAACAACAACGTCGGCTACGGACACTTCCGGGCATGGGGGAATAGTTCACAATCCAAGTTTCGGGACGGCTTTCAGAAAGCAGCTAGCGTCAGCAACGGTTCGTTTGTTTTTCAGAACTTCGATCGCGTTCCCACCCCGCCGAGTGACACGATCCGGTTGGCCGACAGCCTCACCACGCACCCCTCGACCCGTGGTCGGGGGGGGCATATGCTCGCAAGCTTCACCGACCTGGTTACCAATCGCGATTGGGGCTCGAGGATTCACCTGCTCCATCCCAACGAATCGGCCAACACGATGTTCTACGACGGCCACGCGGCCAACCTGACCGCTGACCGCATCCGTAACGAAACCGAATCTGCTATCCGGCATTATTTCGACAGCAATAACGTAAGCCTGACCCTGCCCTGACTTCGGTCCTCGCTTGGCAACGGTCCCGAGGCCAGATCCATGCGGAGAGGGCGGGGGCTCCGCCTCAAAAGGATCAACGACAAAGACGATGACAGGCCAGTAGACCCAGCGGTAAACGTCTCGGGCAACGGGATGTCTTCCAGGACGCCAAGATAAATTTCGAAACTTGTCGGAATCTTCTTGATTCAGATAAAATAGAGTTGTAATTTCCTTTATATCGCTTTCCTTAAAACAGAAGGCGTTTTCCAAGGCATTTCGTGACAGGGAGGGTTAGCTTGTTGTTTCGATCGGCATTTGGAGAGGTAAACACGCCCTGATCGGGCCGTCAAGGGTGGTTCATTGGCGATCAGAAGAGAGTTGGCTAACACGCAGACAGCGTGCGGTTGTCTTGGTGTGCACGGATTGAATGCCAGTCAGCACAAATCGGCAAACAGATTTGTGGGTGTTTCATGTCTGCCTAGGAGGCGAACCATACCCGGCGTATTGATCAAGCCGTCTGTGCGGCAGCGTCATCTGTTCACGACCGCCCCCCGGTCCGCGGCGGTCGCTGCGCCGCCGGCGCACCCGGTCCGGCGCGGCGGGGGCTTTGAGGTTCGGCCGGTCGGTCTCGTGGGTTCAGCTGTGTAAGCGGAAAGGAAGAACCGTGAATCTGCCTCATCCAAAAACCCGGCGCATGCTGCTGCTCGGCGGCTTGTTCGTGATGCTCGGTCTCGGATCACCTGTCGCGCGGGGCGACATCGTCGCCGCGTTTGGCGGGGTGTACCGTGGCGATGGCTCGGCAACCACCCAGATCACAGGCTCCCAGCCGGACCCGTTCGATCTCGGCGACGACTGGCTGTTCATCGGAGCCCTCGTCGACCCGTCGCCGTTCGAGTCGACCTTCACCGTGCGCGGCGGGTCGGACGTGAGCACCAACGGCTTCGTGCGCGTGGGGAACGAGTACGACGGCTTCCTGGAGGTGCGTGGCGGCGGCTCGACGCTCACCTTCGGCGCCGACGGCGCCTTTGCCCGGCTGACGCTCGGCCGGGGGGGCGGGTCCACCGGCGACCTGTTTATCTCCAATGGCGCCGAAGTCAGCTCGCCGACAGCGTCGACACGGCCGCGTCGACCGACGGGATGGTGATCGGCAGCACGGGCGTCGGCATCCTCAACGTCGAAGGCAGCGGGCAGATCACGACCACCGACGCCCTCATCGCCCGGTCGGCGGGCTCGACCGGGGCGGTGACCGTGACCGGAAGCGACTCGATATGGAACAACAGCGGCAGCGTCTACGTCGGCGGCTCCAGCACCGCGGCGGGGGGCGCCGGGTCGCTGACGATCAGCGACAGGGGCCGCGTCCGCGTGGGCGACACCCTCCGCGTCTGGGGCGACGGAAGCGTCACCCAGGATGCGTTTTCCGGGCTCTCCGTTGACAGCGTGAATCAAGTCAACACCAACAGGCTGTCGGTCGGCTCACAAGGAACCGGCACGCTCATCATCAGCGATGGGGGCGAGGTGGTGACCGGCAACGATGCATTCGTGGGGGTCCTCGAGACGGCCGTCGGCGTCGTGCGGGTGGAGGGCAACGGCTCGACCTGGACCCAATCGGGTGAGTTCAATCTCGGGACCTCGGGCACGGGCTCACTTGTGATCACCGGCGGCGGGTCGGTGTCGACCGGAACCACCGACATCGTCAACTTTGTGTCCGTTGCACCTGGTGGGAACGGGTCGGTCCTGGTTGAAGGCGGCAATTCCGCCTGGACCAATGCGGGCGCCATGACCGTCGGCGGCACGGGCACGGGACAGGCTTCGCTCACCCTCAGCGACGGCGCGACGGTGGCCAACGGCGGCATCGTCGAGGTTGGCAACATCGGCAGCATCACCCAGGACGCCACCGCGACGTTCCTCATGGATAACGCAACCACGTCGGCCGATTCGGACGGCCTGACCGTCGGCCAGGACGGCGACGGCACGCTCAACATCAACGGCGGCTCGGTCTCCGTCGCCAACACGCTGGCGCTGGCCAGGAACAGCGGCTCGACGGGCGCGGTCGGCCTCACCGACGGCACGCTGAGCGTGACCGGCTTGAGCATCGGCGACGGGACCGCCACGCTGAACCTGACCGGCGGCCGGTTCGAACTCGTCGGCGACCAGGCCCTCGGCATAAACGAAACAAGCGTCTTGTCGTCCTCGCTCACTTCATCCGGCCACACGTTCGCCGTCACCGGCGAGATGACGCTGCAAGACACGCTCACCATCGACGGCGCTAATGTCGAAGTGGGCGTCATCGACACGACGAACCTCGGACGGGTTGACGGCCAGTCCGGCTCGCTGACCGTGCAGACCCTGGCGGTCAGCGACGGGACCACGTTTGATGTCGGCGACGACCAGCCCTCATTTGTGACCAATCCGTTGTTCGATTTCGCGGTCGGCACGCTTGAGAACGCCGGCCTGATCCGCGGGAACGGCACGCTTGATTGGATTGACGATCTGTCCAACCTCGCCGGCGGCGAGATCCGCGCCGCCTTCGGCGATAACCTGCGGCTCGACAGCGTCACCACCTTCAGCAATGCCGGCCTGGTCAACCTCGCGGGCGGGAATGTGCAGATCGCCGGAACAGTGACCAACACGGGGACGATCCAGGGCAACGGCCTGCTGGCCGCCAACGGCGGCATCACGAATCAGGGCACGCTCAACCTGACCGCCGACACCAATCTCATCGGCGACGTCCTCAACGAAAGCGACATCAACGTGCTGGGCGGCCAGACCGCAACGTTTTGCAACGACCTGCCCCAGAACGGCACGCTCTTCATTTCGACTGGCTCCACCGTCGCGATCCTCGGCGAGTTCTCCGGCAGCAGCGGCTCGACCGGCGGCGGCACGGTCGACCTCCTGCCCGGCGCGACCTTCTCGCCGGGCAACTCGCCGGCCGCGGTCAGCTTCGGCGGCGACCTGGACCTGACGTTCTCCGACGGCACGCTCATCGAACTCGCCGGCGTGCTGCTGGGTGAATACGACCGCACCGAAGTCGTAAGCACGCTCTCCCTCGGCGGCGACCTGACGGTCGAGTTGCTCGACGGCTACACCCTCGGCCTCAATCAGCAGTACGAGGTGTTCACCGCCGACACGCTCGCCGGCACGTTCGACAACCTCGTCGACGGCGATCTCGTCGGCGGCTTCGGCGGCGTCGACCTGTTCATCGGCTACGACTACACCGTCGGAAGCGTCACGCTGTTCACGATCCCCGAGCCGACCTCACTGGCCCTGCTGGGGCTCGGCGGGCTGATGCTGTCGCAGAGGCGTGGGAAGCGCAGTCGCGTTTGATGAAACCAATGGATCGACATTGACGCCGGCCCGCCCCACCGCGTTGAAAGGACAACACCGTGTCCCTCCGACATCCGTTTCAAAGCCGTCAAGCATCAGGCGCCGCACGCCCGATCGCGTTGCTGCTCATCACGCTATCCGCGTCCGCCGCGGGAGCCGCCAATATCACCTACACCCTCGGGCCCGATCCCGGGCTTGCCAATTCGTACGGATTTTCCGGCACGGTGCCGACCGACGGCAGCGTCGGGAGTTTCCTCGATGCGTCGCCCATCATCGATTGGGACATCAGCGACGCCGGGGACGTCAATGGTGATGGGTTCGATGAGACATCTTGATCGGCGTACAGGGCGCCAGCCCCGGCGGTTCCCGGCATGTCAGAGGTGATGCGCTGGATTTTCACACTTCTTGCGCTTCTTGAGGCCGATTCAATGAGAAATTTATGGTCGCACCAGAGCGGATCGACGATAATAGAAGTGGCCCGTGACCTGTTAAGCATGCACCACGCCGACCTTCATGGTCAATTTCGCTTCAGTCAACAGTGCGTCGCGGGCCGTTTTTATGCGCCCGCCGCCATGTAAAAGGCCGCCCTTTCGGGCGGCCTTGAGCTTCAGTGATACAACACACCTGACGGGACGACGGATCAGGTCAGAACGTCTGGCCGGTGTTGTACGAATCGATGTCCTGGAGCAGGCCGGGGAAGAGCAGTTCTTCCTCTTCGCTCTGGATGATGATGGTCGGACGGACGAGGATCAGCAGGGTCCGCTCGTCTTTGACGACCGAGTTGTTGGTAAACAGGCGGTTGAGGATGGGGATCTTGCTGAGGACAGGGACGCCCGCTTCGATCTCGACCTCGGACACCAGCCGCTGCCCGCCGAGCAGGAGGGTGCCCCGGTCGGGCACGCTGACGGTGGCGCGGACGGAGGTGAGTTCGAGCTCCGGCAACTGGATAAACGCGTCGGACTCGATGATCTCGCCGGTGTCGGGATCGATGATGGTGCCGCCGATCGGGAAGGTGGCGATCGGCTCCTCAACCCGCGCCAGGCTCGGCCGGAGGGTCAGGGTCACGTACCGCCGGTCGGCGGAGATGGTGCCTTCGACGTCCAGCACCACACCCGACTGGACCACGGAAATGGTGATGTCAAAACCGATGGCGTCGGGGATGGGCTCAAGGTCGGAGATAAAGGCGATCTGCCGAACGACCAGGACGTAGGCGCGTTGACCGTTGAAGAACGTGACCCGCGGCGCGGTGAGGCTGATCGACCGCTGGTTCATCTGGGTGGCCTGGATGAGCAGGTTCACCTCCAGGTCGTCGATGTAGGAGACGCCGAGGTTGAGGGAGCGTCCGGTGCGGGGCACAAAACCCGGGCCCGTGGTGCCATCGCCGGGCTGCAGCGTGCCGGGCTGGAAGTTGCTGACCTGATCGGAGTCGAGTTGGAAACGTGAAGGGGTGAGGGCGCCGGTGACGCGCTGGGCAAGCGAGATCGAGTCCTGGGCGACCTGGATCGGCCCGAAGTTGCCGCCGAGGTTATTGATCTGGAAGTCCAGGTCGATGCCGACTTCCTCGAGGAAGTTCTCGTCGACGATCAGGAAACGGGATTCGACGGAGATCTGGACGGCCCGGGTCTCGCGGAGACCGGTGAGCAGGTCGCGGATCGCGCGGTGGTTTTCGGGGGTGGACTTGACGATGAGTTGACCGTTGAGTTCACGGATGCTGGAGACGTCGCCGCCGTAGACCGCCCATTCTTCCTGCGTGCCGACGGTGTCCTGGATAAGGGTGGTGATCTGCTCGATGAGCTCGGCACGGGTCGGCTGATCCTGGTCGTCTTCGTCATCGTCGTCATCGCCGAACAGGCCATCGCCCCCACCCCCACCCCCGCCGCCCCCACCGCCGGAGTTAGTGTTGCTCAGCGCGTCCTGGAGGTCGAACTCGGGGGCGTCGGTGAAGTTGGGCACCTGTACGAGCAGGTCGCGGATGTCATAGTTGCGGATGTCGGTGGTCTTCTGAAGGTCTCGGGCGGTGGAGATGCGGACGATGCCTTCGATGATGGAGAACGACACGGGGTCGAACTCGTTGCCGACCTGCTGGAGGACCAGTTCGAGGGCCTGGTCGGCGGGGACGTTGGTGAGTTGGAGGGTGATGGGCGCGTTCTGGTCGACCCCCGCCGCCTCGAGGGCGGTCCAGTTGACGAAAAAGTTGACGCCCGTGGTGTTGCGTAGGTAATCGATGACGTTGAGGAATCGGTTGGCCTCAAAGTTGATGGGCACAGGGTCGCGGAGCTTGAGGGCGACGCGGCGGTTAGCCTCCGACTCGCCGCCGGTCTCGTCGAGCCCGGCGATCCGGCGCTGGCTGAGCTGGGGCCAGTCGGCGGGGTAGGTGATCAGGTCCTTGTACGGCGTGGTCGCCTCGATCATCTGCAGGCCCTGCTCCTGCATGTGCAGGCCCCGCTGACGGAACAGGCGGTCGGCCTCGACGAAGTTGCGCACGTCAAGGATCATCTCCTTGAGCGCCTGGGCGGCCAGGTTGTTCTGGTCGAGGTAGAGGGCCTGCTCGATCAGGGTCAGGGCCTCGTCGTACTTCATCTCGCGACGCAGCGCCATCGCTCGGCGGAGCAGGTCGTTGACCTCGGCCTGCTGCTCGATCTCGGCCTGCTTGCGGTCGGCCTCCTGCTGCGTGATGCGCTGCTGCTCGATTTCCACTTGTTGTTGAGCATCCGCGAGCTGCTTGTCTTCCAGGATCTGGGCGAGCAGGTTCTCGGCGTCGGCGCGGAGCTTGCGGTACTCCTCGGGCTGGAGGACCTGCTGGTTCTGGTCGAGCACGACCTTGGCCTGGGCGGCGGCGTCGATGGCGGCGGCGTAATTGCGCTGACCGGCCATCTGTTTGGCGAGGTTCATCTGCTGGTCGTACCGGGCCTTCGCGGCCTGGGACTGGATGTCGTCGCGCTGCCGCTGGAGCGTCAGCGGCCCCCTCGGGGCGGCGGCCGTGTCGCGGGCGGCCTTGGCGGCGGCGAGCTTGTTCTTCACCTCCTCATCGTCCGGCGACAGACGCGAGGCCTGCTCCAGCTTGTGGACCGCCAGGTCGTGCTGGCCCGACAGGCTGGCCTGCTCGGCTTCGAGAAGGGCCTTCTGCATCGCCGCGGCGCGGACCTTCGCCAGCAGGTCGCTGTCGGGCACGCTCGGCTCCATCTGGCCGAACGTCTCGCCGCTGAGCTGCGGCTCCACGCCGATCATCGACTCGGCGGTCGGGTCCGTCTGCGGGTCGGGCTTGAACCCTTCACGCTCCGCCTCCGCCGACTCCCGCTCCACCACTGCGGCCTCGGCGGCCCCGGCTTGCTTGGCGAGTGTCTCCAACTGGTTGTTCACCGCGGCAAGCGTCTTGTCCAGCCGCTCCTGGTCGAACCAGCCCAGCTCGGTCCCGCGGGTCTGGACCGCCTCCAGCTTGAGCTGCGCGTCCTGGAGCTTGCCGGCGTGAAGATCGGCGACGGCTTCGTCAATCAGCTTCCTGGCGTCGGTGACCTCCTGGTTGGCGTCACGCTGCACCTGGGCGAGGCGGGCGTTGGCGACCGCCTTCTGCTGGTCGGTGGCCTGGGGATGCTCGGCCACCTCGCGGTAGAGCGACGCGGCGGTGCTCGGGCTGGCCCCCACGTTGGCGTCCGCCTGGTTGAGCAGTTCTTCCGGGGTAGGCGGCGCCGGCGGCGGCGCGGGGGTTGGCTCAGACGCCTCGGCGGGCGGCTGGGTCGACTCAGCGGTCTCGGCGGGCGCGGGCGACTCGGCGGCGGCTTCGCTGGCCTCGGCGGGGGACGCCGCCGCCGTGGGGGCGTCGAGCTGCTGCATCGCCTCGTACATCTTCACCCGTTCGTTGCGGGGAAGCTGCATCGGGTCGACGCGGCGAAACAAAACACGGGCGGCCTCAAGGTCGCCCGCGTTGAATTTCTCCATGCCTTGTTGATAAAGCTCGGCGGCGGTGGGTTGATCTGCGGCGTTCTGAGCCAAAGATGGTGGTGCAGCAGAGGTGAAGATCAGGCCGGTGCAGAGGACGATGGCGACGAGTGGACGGTTGAACAACGCGTAACCTCCTGGCAAGTCATGAGCGGGCCGCAACGCGGACACGTTGCGGCGGATTAGCCCGCTCGGGGGTCAGGATACGGGTATTGAAGTTGAGCCTCACAAATGATGCCCTATCGGATCAAGAACCCACCGGTCCTGAAGTCTAAAGGGTGGGCCGAATTGCTGCAAGTGTCCACCCCCGCGCCGTTTGGAATGGCCGGCCCGGCGGGGGCCGGGAGCCGGTGCTCGCGGGGCCGGCTTGGCTTCCCCGGCAGGGCCGGTATGATCGCTGCATACGCCGCGTCCGCGGGCGGTTGAGTGACCCGGGCGGACGCGGTCGCCCCGCAGGAGCCCCGCGATGAAGGTCTTGGTCACCGGCGCCGCCGGCCGCCTCGGATCGGCCGTCTGCAACGTGCTGCTGGCCCACGGCCACGAGGTGCGGGGCACCG
Source organism: Phycisphaeraceae bacterium (assembly GCA_028277745.1). Lineage (GTDB taxonomy): Bacteria > Planctomycetota > Phycisphaerae > Phycisphaerales > Phycisphaeraceae > JANQFR01. The sequence goes on along the minus strand of JANQFR010000045.1, from coordinate 48,757 downwards.
ACCGTGCGTACCGGCCCGACGCCCCGCTCCGGCTCGAAATGGCGGACCTGCTCGACGAAATCGCCACATATCGCCTCGTCGAGGGCTGTGAAGCCGTCGCCCATTGCGGCAACCACCCCCATTTCTACGCGGTGACGCCCGCCCAGCGGCTGCTGCGGGAAAACCTGGCCATGAACGCCAATGTCTGCTACGCCGCCGTCGATCTGGGCGTCCACAACCTGGTCTTTATCAGCTCGATCCAGGCGATCTCCCATACCGGACACCGGCGGTGGCACAAGAAGCGGGAGCAGAACATCACCTGTCGGTTCCCTTACCTGCCCATCGACGGCGACGCCCCGCCCAATCCCTCCAACGCTTACGCCCTCAGCAAGGTGCTCGGCGAACAGATGCTTCAACACCTGGCCCAGCAACACCCCCAGCTCAGCGCCACCGCCATCCGTTTGCCCGGCCTGCCCGACCTCAATAATCGCCCGGACCGCCGCTTGGCCTCCAAATGGTTGTCCATCAACGAATGCTTCGCCTATCTCGAAATCAACGACGCGGCGCGCCTGGTCGCCCGGGCCCTGGAAAAAGCAGCGCCCGGCTACCGCCAGTACCTGCCCTCGGGCCGGGTCGACTTTGGACAACACGGCGTGGCCAACATCATCCAACGCTATTACACCCACATCCCGCTGCGCCAACCCGTCGACCAGATCGACCAGCTCATCGACACCACCGCGGTGTCGGACCAGTTGGGCTGGCAGCCGCAGACCGACCCGTTGGTCATGGAGCCCGTCGACTGAGGCCCGCCGACCCCGGCCTTGCCCGCCGTCTCCGCCGGCCTAGAATGCCCGGCTTCACCCCGGCGTCGGATGCGACGCCGCTCACCCAACCCATTGGAAGGAACCCGCGATGCCCACCGAACGCGCCGCCGCCGTCACGCTCAAAGGCAACCCCATGACCCTGCTCGGCGACGAACTGCACGTCGGCGACCAGGCCCCCGCCTTCTCCCTCAAAGCCGTCGACATGTCCGACAAGACGCTGGCCGACTACGCCGGCAAGGTGAAGATCCTCAGCGTGGTCCCCTCGCTCGACACCGCGGTCTGCGACACCCAGACCCGCCGGTTCAACGAGGAGGCGGCCGAACTGGGCGACGACATCGTCATCCTCACCGTCAGCGTCGACCTGCCCATGGCCCAGAATCGCTGGTGCGGCGCCGCGGGCGTCGACCGGGTCGAATGCCTCTCCGACTTCAAGGACCACACCTTCGGCGTCGACTACGGCCTGCGGATCAAAGAGATCGGCCTGCTCGCCCGCTGCCTGCTGGTCGTGGACAAGAACGACACGATCCAATACGCCCAGCTCGTCCCCGAGATCGCCCAGGAGCCCGACTACGCCCCCGCGATCGCCGCCGCCAAGGCCGCGCTGTAATCCGAACCCGAAGCCCAGGGATTCCGAATCCCTGGGCTTCACGCCATGGAATTCAAAACGTCACCCCGAACCCACTCGCATGCGAGTGGGTTCTTTTTCGATCGCGCGACCGAAATTGAAATGATGCGTTGATTGTCGTTGGGAAGACCTTCTTCTACCCTGCGCATGAAACCACGAACATGGTTGACACCGGCCCTGCGACGGCAACGATGATGGAGCGAGACAACCGGGCATCTATTGGCCACACTACCATGCGGCTGGACACATCCACACCAACCACGCAGTATGGACAAGCCAGGATGAAAATTTTGAATTCCAGATACCCAAAAGCCACAATTAACGCCGGCGATGAAACGCACCTGCCTCAACACATCTGGATTCAGTTGTGCGAGTGGGAGCGTACAGGTGTAGCCGTATATCGTTACGCCGATCAAAATAAACTAGATTTGTTTATTTACACAAAGACTCCGCCTGAAGACGAGGAGATCGTCGGGGGTAAGAGTAAAATATGGGATGACACGACAGTATCGCCTGCTTTAGGATATATCGATCCACAATTGAGCTTAGGCGAAAGTTACAGTTGCTATCAAGCCGCCTCCGAAGATCCGTTTTCTCAGATATGTCGCAGCGTAATCGGTTATCATGCCATGGCGACGATAGTTAGCCCGGTTAAGATCGCGCCCGGGGCACTGGCAAAATTACTGAATCCCAGGCATCATGGAGACCCAACCCGTGAGCTCGTCCGCATCCAAGCGTGCAGCTTGGCGTCGGCGCCATGGCTTTATTTCTTGGGTTATTTTTATAAGTATGACGCCACTTCAATTTTGATGACAAACGACTCCATGGATGTGATGCACGAAGTGGTGTCCTTTGGCAGGGGTGTTGAAGATTTCAGCGTATTTGCAGCCTGTGTCCCACACCTTGAACTCTTCTTCTCCAGCGATTGGGAAGACTGATTTTTCCGATTTTTGTGATGAGGTTGAAGCATCCTGAGGGCCGGGCTATTTGGCGGTCATGAAGATGTGGAACGCCGCTATGACGCCAGAAAGAATAATCCCTAGTGACCCAGATTCTTATGACGAATACCTCGGCGAACTTACACCGCCGGTTGGGTCATATCCCAATTTAGTGCTGCCGGCGAGAGCCCGTTCTCTCCGTAACGTGGCCAAAGTCACGGGATGCAAGATTGCCTGGTGGGCGAATGCGCCGGATGATGGATTGGACGGAGGCGAGATGGTGGAGTTGGATGTGCGAAAGCACCCAGCCATTTGGGCGAGCAAAGCCAATCAGAATTGGTTGATGGCGCACGGTGGTTTCGCCAAACTCGGTCATTTTACTTTTCTATTTAACGCCAGCCTGAAAGCTGAGGTGCTTGATGGCATTGAAACAGAGCTTCCCGCGGACATGACGCCTATTATCGACTCAGTATGGCCAGCCATAGCCAAACGGATGCCACATTTCGAGTGGGTCTATTTCCCGTTTCACGATGAGAGCGACCTGGCGATGTTTGTGGCGGATAAAAACCAAACCCGCCTTGTTGAAAAGCTTCAAACCACATGCGACGAAGACGGAATTCCCACAGGAAGGGCTTTTGTCGGGGATGACGGAAACGAGGGCTGGCATTTAAATGATCAGTTACGCGAAATGGCTTGAATCTATCTTTTAGAGGATGGGCTATATGGGCGCCGAATCTGAACAAGCCGCTCACGCTTTCTGCGAAAGCCCGCTCTGGGATCAGGCCGTGTGGATGGCGACGAGCTATCAGTGGCATCCTTCGAGCGAGATGCCGCCGATCATGGGGCTGGTGTTCGGCAACTGGATGAAAGGCGTCGACCTCTCCCGGGTCTGGATCGATGCGGCGGGCAACGCCGACGAGAACGACGGCCTGCGTGTGGCCGTCCTCGAAGGCGAGACGCCCGGCCAGACCGACGGCTACACCGTTCGCCTGTCCCCATCGCTGAATGAATTCCTCGATGAAAACGATGAGGACCGGCGAAGCATCGGCCGGGCCATGCGGATGCACCCTCTGTCCGGCGTCCCCGGATCGCCCGACATGCTCACCCGCTTCAAGCAAGAGTACGAACGCCACGGCGAGTTCATGTTGGCCCCCGTCGTGCAACGCGACGACGGCCATCTCTACGTGAATGTTCATCAAGGCATCATCAAGCGGGAACTGCTCATCCGCCACGTGAGTGAGATCGGGGCGGACGAGCCCGATCTGCTGGCCCTGAGGGAGTGCGACGATGAGAAGGTCATGGGGGACGCAGCCGAGCACCTCCGCCGGGCAGCCCAGAACCCGCCTTCTTGAGAGGGTAGGACTTCGTCAGGCAAACGGTCAACAACACGAAACACCCGCCATCTTCCAGCCCCCGCTATGACGCGACCGCCACGGCAAAAAACCAGCGGCATGACCGCCCGTCGAATCGCTCTCGCGTTCTTCATGCTTGTGATCCATCCACACGCTTCCTCGGCTCAAAACAACACGATCGATTCGCGTGAACTGTCACGCTTGCCTGAAGCCACGCGTGCAGAACTGATCGAGCAAGTCCTGCTCGACCGCCAGCGTCTCCTATCCAACCTCCGCGTGACGACCCGGAGTCGGCTGGGCGCCGCGGATCGGGAGGACAATGGCTCCCTGTCAAACGTCAGACCCGCCAGCGCTCGTCTCAATGAATATCGTGTCATCGATAACAGCTACAAGATGTCCATTGAACACACGCCAGCCGGCGACACCGCGCCGCTTTTCAAGGCGACCACCACGTTCGACGCTCACGAAGGCCGGATGAAGGGTTTGATGACACACCGCCAGGTCAATCATCCGGTCGCACGCATCGACTCCCAACACGACCGTGTCGAACACAACCGATATCTGTTTCTTCTTGGCGGAGAAGTCGCGGGTGAGCCGGTGTCTTATTTAGCCCACGCGCTTCGATCGAAGGACGATTGGCGGATTGACGCCGACGCCCCCGATGGCTTGGTTAAAGTGAGTATGGGAGCGCCAGGCCCCGTGGGGACGACAAGGCGCATGTAGCTCGATCCACGCCGCGGATTCATGATGGTCCGTATGGTCGAAACCAACAAGGAAAACGCCGCTGAATGGCATGAGCGAATCGTCACGATCCATGACGCAAAGCAGATCGACGGTGTCTGGCTGCCATCACGTGTTCAGGACGCCATTCGATCCTGGCGTAGTGATGGGGGGCGTTTTACCGTCTGGGAGATAGAGTTACTGGATGCGTCTGTCGGCAACGTCACGCACGACGAAATCGATATCGAATTTCCACCTGGAACCGAAGTCGTCGACGCCATTGCGGGCGTGAACTACTTCACCGCTCCCGAGATCCGAAAGAGGGACATCGACCATGTCCTCGAAGAATCGCTGTCCATCCAAGCCAAACCCTTGCCGAAAACCACACCTGACGCCAAGCCGGCGAACACGGACCTTGAACTTGTGACGGGGTCGGAACAATCCTCTCTCACGAACGCGGAGGCTTACGCAAACGAATCTACCGGCTGGCGTGTGCTTTTGACCACACTTCTTGGCCTGGGCCTGTTTCTGGGCGGGGCGGCCATCGCCTGGAAATATCTGCGTCGCACGCACAATTAGCGCCTTGGCCGGCCTGCCCTGCCATCCGCCGGACGCCGCCCGGGCGGTTGAGGTCGTGGATGGCGTTGACCACCTGTCCCCTATCGATGCCGTTCTGTCGGGCTCTCTGTTTTTTCCGCGATTCGGCTTGATCAAAACACAAAAAGATGCTATAGTATGATTACACCGACCGGAGCCGTTTCCGTGAGCCAACTCACTGTTCAACATTCTCATCGTCAAGCCCAAGCCCCTGCCGAGCGGCCAGTGAACGATGAACACCACACCCATAGCGACCGCACCGCGGTTGTATTTGTCTACACCGGCGTCGTTGCGCTGCTCGGCTGGCTTGTCGCTTACTTTATGTGGAACCCCTACCCGCCGCAGTGGAGCTGACCCCAATCCTCTTCACACGGTTTGTTGCGGCGGGCAGCGGGTTCACATACCCATCAACAAACGTTCGGCAGCGCTGTGATACACCGCGTGCAGCGCGGTCGGCTCAAGGTCGGCGCCATGAAGGTCGGCGGTCGACTTCTCGTCCACGCTCGGGTCGACCAGGTGCAGGTCGGGATCGACGATCGGGCTCGGCCCCCGGTAAGCCGTCTCCATCAGGGTGCGTAGCGCCCAGTACCGGCTGGCGTATTGGTCGAAGCCGGGGTCTTTCAGGTTGTCGTCGTTGGTGACGATGTCGGACCCGAAGAGCACCCGGCCGGGGTTGCGCTTCACGAAATCCGCAAACCGTGCGGGATGCCGGCTCAACTCGCGGACCATCCACTTGGTGGCGGAGGTGTCGACACAGTAATTGGGGTGACGGTCGAGCAGTCCTTGGAGGAAATCGAGGTCTTCGGGGTAGCCGCCCATGTGCGCGCCGATGCAGGGCGTGTCGGGGTACTGATCGAGCAGGCGTTCGAGCGGGGGGTATTGATCGGGCTTGGAGCCGTACTTGGCGGCGTCGACGTACTTGGTGGCGAACCAGGTGTCAGGGTCGGCGACATGGGTCATGAACATCATGCCCAGCGAATGGGCGAGGCGTTGGGCCTCCTGACAGATGGGTGAGTCGAGCGAGAGGGCCTCGGCGCCGAAGTCGAGGCGGCGCGGCGCGACCCAGAACTTGCAGATCTTTGAGCCCTTCTCGGCGAAGGCCTCGATCCGACGCAGCCAGTCGGTCGTGAAGGTCTCGGGGTCTTCGCGCTTGGCGTAGTTGGGCACCGCGATGAAGTGGAGGCGGCCGCCGAACTCGGCGGTCAGGTCGTCGACAATCTCCAGGGGCGACATCGTCCAGACGTGGGTGACGCCGTACAGGTCGGCGGCCTCGAAGAACAGGCGGGCGGACTCGAGGGTCGTGAGGTGCGTGTGCACGTCGAGGAGGGGCCCGGGGTGGGTGAACGCGTCGGCCTCGGCGCGGTAGTCCAGGCCGAGGCGGTTGGCGTCGTTGAGCGGCTGCGTGGCGGTGGAGGCGTGCATGGATTAAGGCTCGGTGGAGGAACGGACATCGGGCGCGGCCGCCGCGGCGATCGGCGGCGGCTCGAAGCCCACGGTGATCTGTCGCCAGAGCGTCCCCAACGCCGCGGCGCGGTCGGGCTCGGCGGGCAGGCCCAGCGCGATCGGCTCGATCCGCAGGGCCCACAGAGGCACGAAGCCCGACGGGTCGAGCGAGTAACGCATGTCGCCCACCCAGCCCCGATGGCCCGGCAGGGCCGCGAGGTAGCCGTCGGCGAACCACGCAAATGTGTCGATCGAGCGATCCGTCCCGGCATCGCCCGTGTGCAGGGCGTGCGGCTCGGCGAGGGGAACCGTTACGCCCTCGCGCACGGTGGGCCGATCCCAGGGGATCAAACGGACCGCGTCGGCGTGCAGCCTGCCGTCGGCGGCGTAAACCGACCGCCAGATGATCATATTTCCAAGCGTCGGCATGACCCGGCCGTGCTCGATCGTCTGCCCGCGTTGCTCGGCGAGCTGGTGCTGGACCTGCATCGCCCGGTGGTGCTGCCACATCCCGAGGCCGAGGTAGGCTGCGCACCACACCAGCCCCGCCGCCGCGAACCCCCGGCTCCGCCGCGCCGCGGCGATCACGACCGCCGCCAGCAGCGGGAGCGTGAACAGCGGGTCGATCACGCTCACCACGTCCCACGCCGCCCGGTGATCGGAGATCGGCCAGTAGAGCAACGTCCCATAAGAGGTGCAGGCGTCGAGCAGCGCATGGGTGGCGTACCCCGCCAGGGCCGCCGCGACGACCCACCGCCGCGCCCCGCGGTACGCCGGCAGCCACGCCAGCAGCGCCGCCGCCAAGAGCCCACCCGCCGGGATAAACAGCAGCGCGTGGGTGAAGTGCCGGTGCAGCGCCATGGTCGCCACCGGGTCGCCGGGCACGGTGAAAAACACGTCCGCGTCGGCCAGCAGCCCCGCGCCCAGGCCGATCGCCCACGCCGAACGCGGCAATCGCCGCCCCACCAGCGCCTGAGCCGCGGCGGCACCGAGCAATCCCTGGCTCAAGGGGTCCATGGTCCTAGTGTAGGCAGGACATGCGAGCGAATCGTTACAACCCCCACCGCCCCCCATCCCCGCCCGGTCCGCCGGATTTCCCCATTGACGCCGACCCGCCTGTAAGGGAAGGTGTTCTGTGGGGAATGACCCTCAACCCGATCCGATCCGCCCGGAGGCCCACCGATCGCCCGCGGCAGTTCCACCAGCACCGTCCCTGCGCCCGCCACGCCCTACCCCCACGCGATCCGGATGGTCGCCATCGACCTCGACGGCACCCTGCTCACGTCCCATAAAAAACTCCCCCTCAAAGCTGTGCGCACCATCCAGGACGTCGCCGCCCGCGGCGTCAAGGTCGTCCTCGCCTCCGCCCGGCCCCCACGCACCGTGCGCGAGGTCTACGGCCACCTCAAGCTCGACACCCTCCAGGTCAACTACAACGGCGCCCTCATCCATCACCCCGATGAGGACGACCCGGTCTACCACCAGCCCCTCTCCGTCGAACTGGCCAAAAAACTGGTCAAGCTCGCCCGCAAGATCGACAAGAACGTCTGCGTTTCCGCCGAGATCCTCGACCGCTGGTACACCGACCATGTGGACCCCCAGCTCGCCACCGAAACCTCCAAGCTGTTCCGCCCCGACTTCGTCGGCCCGATCGAGTTTTTCATCCGCCGGCCGATCACCAAGCTCATGTTCCTCGCCCCGCCCGACCGGCTGCGCAAGGTCCGCGAGGCGATCGCCAAGAAGCACGAGGGCGAGGTCGCGGTGCACGTCTCGGATGACCACCTGATCCAGCTGGTGCACCCGTCGGTCGACAAGGGCGCGGCCCTGGCGTTCCTGGCCGAGCACTACGGCATCCCCCGCGAGCACATCATGGCCATCGGCGACGCGCCCAACGACGTGGGCATGCTTCGCTACGCCGGCTTGGGCGTCGCCGTCGCCAACGCCTGGCCCGCCGCCCGCGACGCCGCCGACCTCATCGTCCCCGCCAACGACGACCACGGCGTCCACCACGCCCTGACCCACTGCGTCCTCGACCGGCCCTGACCACGCCCCCGACGCCGAACATGGCTATCATGGCCGGCCCGATGTTCATCCTCAAGGTCAACAACCTCGTCAAGTCCTACTCCGGACGCACCGTCGTCAACCACGTCTCCTACGACGTGTCCGAGGGCGAGATCGTCGGCCTGCTCGGCCGCAACGGTGCAGGCAAGACCACCAGCTTCCGCATGACCATGGGCATGATCGCCCCCGAGCAGGGCCAGGTCATCTTCAACGGCCAGGACGTCACCCGCCTGGCGATGTACCAGCGCGCCCAGCGGGGCATGGGCTACCTCTCGCAGGAGCCGTCGGTCTTCCAGCGTCTGAGCGTCGAGGACAACCTCAAGGCGATCCTCGAGACCCGCCCCATGGGCCGCAAGCAGCGCCAGCAGCGGGCCGAGCAGCTCATGGAGCAGTTCGACCTCGCCAAGCTCCGCCGCCAGCAGGCCCGCACCCTCTCGGGCGGCGAACGCCGCAAGCTCGAGATCGCCCGCGCCCTGATCACCGAGCCGACGCTCATCCTCCTCGACGAGCCCTTCTCCGGCGTCGACCCCGTGGCCGTCGAAGACCTGCAGCGCGAGATCCGCAAGCTCCGCGACGAGGGCATCGCCCTGCTGGTCACCGACCACAACGTCCACCACATCCTCGGCGTCTGCGACCGCTCCTACGTCATCTCCGACGGCACCGTCTTCGCCGAGGGCACGCCCAAGGAAATCATCAACGACGAGAAGGTCAAGCAGACCTACCTCGGCTCCACCTTCCGCGGCGACGAGTTCGGCTGAGGCGGCGCGGCGTGTTGCGTATTCAATAGCCGGGCCGCTACGCGGCCCCGGACCAGGCGGGCGTAGCCCGCCGGCTGTTGCGACGACAATGATTCGCTGCAGTTGACGAACTAAACAGCCGCTCCGAGAATAGTTCAAGGCTGTCTTATGCGTACGATCGATTACAACGGCTCAGGGCGCTGGAGCTGCGATGAGATCCAGCGGCGATATGTTCAATACGCCGCGGAACTCAAAGTCTCACCGCGCGACATGACGCCTGTCGTTCACCGTGACCATCACGGCGACGAGCGGGTCTATCCGCTGATGCACAAAGTGATTGAAGGCATTGAAGCGGGCGATCGAGCGTGCATCGCCATTGGCGTCGAGTTCATCGAGGAAGATGAAGGGTTTCCGTTCGGCCGCGCCTTCAAATCGAATACGGCGCGCGCGCTTCGTCGCGCCGCCCGTCGATGTGAACTCACAGGCGCCCAAGCTCAGCGCATCCGCAAACGCGTATTAAGTATGCTCCATGACGGGCGTACGCCACGAGAATACAAGGACTACGCCAAGTTATTGAGCGCCGCCGGTTTTACGCGTGAGGATCTTTTAACAGCCCGTCAAGGTCTGGATCACACCAATCCATACGTCATGCGTTACTATCGTTATTTTGAAATGGTTTTAGGCCGACAGCGTACGCAGTAGAAAATGGCGTTGGCCCCGGCGGTTTGACACTCACCGCTCGCCAAATCACTCATGCCCAGGTGACCTTCAACCTCATAGAAAGCCGCTCATGACAACTCCCGAGCAAAAAGAAGCCGTTCTGCAAGCGGTCAAGACCGCGAGCGAAAAATGGAAATCGGCGTTTAACTCAGGCGATGCGGCCGGCTGCGCCGCCCAATATGAAGCCGACGCCGTCATGCACGCGAAGCCCTTTGGAACCTTCCGCGGGACCGACGAGATCCGGACGTTCTGGCAAAAACTGATGGACGACGGGTTTGCGGAGGTCGAATACATCGATCCCAAGCTGGAAGTCATCGATGAAACCTCCGCCGTCCTGACGTCCGGCTGGAAGATGAACCACGCGCGCGGCGTGATCCACAAGGAACTCTGGGTGCTGCAGGAAGATGGCGGCGCCAAGCTGCGTGAAGACGATTTCGAAGCCGCGGGCTGACCCGGGGCGGGTGAGCCCGGATGTGTCAGGCGCCCATGACCATGAGACGAGCAACCGACCAACTTGTCGACGCTTACTTCTCCGAAGAAGCCAACACGCTGAAGACGCGGTCGAACAAGGCGCTCAAGATCGCCATCGCGGCCGGGCTGGCCGCCGTCCTGGCGTTCGCAAGCGGCGCCGTCCTCCTCTTCCTGTCGGTTCTCGGGTTGAATCCATTAAGCGGGTTCGCCACGGCCTTGGCCGTTGTATTTTTGATCGGTTTGCTCCTGGTGTTGGTCGTGACGGGGTGGGTCTTCACCGGCCGATTCCTTTACCTGCGCGCACAGCTCAGCCGCTACATCAACCAGCAGATGACATCATCGAGCGGCTGACCAACGTCGAGCGTCATCCATGAAACCGCTTTGGAGATCGCCATCCTGGGGAACGGTCGAGGCGGGGCCGTCACGGCTGGCGGTGGTTATTTTGATGTTGCTCTCACCGGTCATCATCGTCCCGCTGCTGGTGATCTTCCCGTACCTGGTCACGCTCTCCGCGGCGTGGGCCAAGCGCCCGCGTCGGACGTGGCGGCTGGCGGTGATCGTTTCGGTCGCTCTTGCGATCGCGATGGCGGCGCTCGGCTCCCCGCTGATGGCGCCCGCCGGCCTGCCCCTGCCGTTGCCGGCCGAAGGTCTGGCTGGGGGCGAACCGATGCCGGGCCTCACGGCGGGCGTCATCGCCCTCAACGCCATCCTCACGGCCGGCGTCGCGATCCTGCCGGTCGCCTTCGCGTCCACAGCGCACACGGTGTGGAAGGGGCGGCAAACCGAAACCGGCGGATAACGACCGCACGATTGCCCTGATCGCACATGAACGCATCGATCCAAGACCACCTGCGTGAGTTGGAGGAACGCTTGCTCGACCCCTCGGTCCGCAACGACCGCGATCGGGTCGCTCGTCTGCTCGCGGATGAGTTCGTCGAGTTTGGAAGCTCGGGACGCGTGTTCACCCGGCGGCAGATCCTCGACGCTCTGCAGAACGAGCAGCCGACACGCCGTGTTCTCACCGGATTTCGCGCTGTCATGCTGGCGCCGGGCGTCGCCTTGACGACCTACCGGGTCGAGCGCCTTGAAAGCCCTGCAGCATCGGTCGCGTATTCACTCCGCAGTTCGGTCTGGAAACAATCAGACGGCGTTTGGCAGATGGTCTTCCATCAGGGGACGCGGGCCGCGCTCGCGGCGGGGTCAGGCCATGTGCATCTCGATTGACCATCTGATCCGATAGCGGGGCCGCTACGTGGCCCCGGACCAGGCGGGCGTCGCCCGCCGGCTAAGGGCGCCGTCGTCAAGCCCACGCGGTTGACGCGCCGCGCCCGCGCGGGACAATCACGCCGTGGTGAGCGGCCGCCCCGCGGCGGGGGCCGATCCAAAGCTCATGGGAGGAACCACGATGGTTTGCGAACACCTGCGGCCGCTCGAACAAGCCCTGATCGACGCGGGGATCAAAGAGACGGCCCGCGGCCAGGTCTGGTCCAAAAATTGCCGGGAATGGGTCTACTTCCGCTGCGTGCTCAACCGCCCGGCCCTACGCGAGCGGTTCGACCTGCCCGCCTGCGTCGTGGACCACGAACACCGCGGCACCCACGACGGCCAGGAGGCCGGCTTCTACTGCCAGACCTGCAAGGACGGCGTCATGGGCGCCCACCCCGGCAACCCGGTCGGCCCCGAGTTCGCGTAGAGGTTTTATGAATCGCTGCAGTTGACGGCCGGCGCCTGTGGCGGACAATAGCGTCCAGATCATCCGTCATACGCCCGCAAACAGCCACCACTCCACGCAGCGACGCCAGACGCCATGAAAATCATAAGACCAATCACCATGACCCCCATATTTGCGGCCTGTTGGGTGTTTGCTGCGTATTGCACCGGCTATGCACTTCTACGCACGACTCATGTGTTCACACACTTTAACTCGTGGGACATGCCTACGTACCACGACGCATCCGAGTCTTACCATATTGTCGATGTGTACGGCTGGAGCGATTGGCGTGACAAATCCTTGTTCACCAATGCGCTGCGCGTCGCGTACTGGCCCGCCCGAACAAGTGAGGCCTTATTGCATCGATGGAATGATCCCAAAGGCGCGCACTTTCGTATGTGAAAGGCGCTGAACAAACGGTTGGCGCAGGCAATGAAGTCCGTACGCGGGTTCGCGATCGACAAATCTTCCAAAGTAACCCCTTTTACGCCTTTACATCGAAGACCGCTGATAAACCTCAGTTAAGCAACGCCATGCGCTGGTCAAAGCTGAAACAACAAGTCGAATCGCTTTTTGCAGAACCGTTGCGCGGCCGCGTTCAACTCTGGACCACGCGTTATGAAAAAGCGCACGACCGTACAGGCCGCAGTTGGATCACCTTTGACGGGCGTGAAGTCGCGAGTATGTCCAATGACCTGAAATGTTCAAACGGCATCGCCGACGGCAATCCCGTACGGTTTCAAGAGGGTGTTTTTGCGGGTTACGACTTGCCTGATGCGATGCGTCAATATCTCTCGCTTTCGATCAACCGCGCTTTGGCGTCCCCGCACCCGTTGATCCGTGGGCTCGCTGCGCTGGATCGCCGCGTCGGCGCTGGTCGTTTGGCACGGTTGAATACGGCCGAAACAAACCCGGTGGTCACGAAGTTGATCGAAATCCGAATGATGTCGGGTTCCGTCACGGGCAACGGTTGAGTTTCATTGGAGTAAGTCAGGCATGGATCATCTTCCTGAATTCCGCGTCCCCGCCGGCGAACGGGCTTATCTCATCGGGGACAGCACGCCGCTCTTATGAATATCTTGGCCGACAGACAAAGCGCAGCGACAATGAGACAACGAACAAAGGGAAGACGCCCGCCAGCGCGGCGCCGGGGCGGGGTTTGCCTCTATCATGATGCGATGCCCCCCGCCCCGCCCGGCCGTGGCGCGCCGATGGCGCCGATCCGCACCCGCCTGATCGTGTTCACGGTCATGCTGGGGGTCGCGGTCGCCTCGATCTGGCTGATCGACCGCCGGGCGATGCTGCGGATGCACGAACTCGAAGCCGAGCATGAGCAAGTCGAACAGCCATAACCCATCGCCATACACCGACGCGTCGCGCGGCATCCGCCTGCAGAAGGCGCTGGCCAACGCCGGCGTGGCGTCGCGCCGCGACTGCGAGCAGTACATCACCGATGGGCGGGTCACCGTTAACGGCGACCGCGTCACCCAACTGCCCGCGTGGGTCGATCCGGGGCGCGACCGCATCGCGGTCGACGGCGAGGAACTGCCCCGGCCCCGACGCGGCAAGGGCGGGCAGGTCTACGTCATGGTCAATAAGCCGCGGAAGGTGATCTCCACCAACGACGACCCCGAGGGCCGGACCCGCGTCATCGACCTGGTCGACCACCCCGGCGCCCCGCGGCTGTTCCCCGTGGGCCGGCTCGACGCCGACTCGACCGGGCTCATCCTCCTGACCAACGACGGCGAACTCGCCAACCGGCTCACCCACCCGCGTTACGAGGTCGCCAAGCGCTACGAGGTGAAGATCAAGGGTCGGCTCACCCAGGAGGACGCCGCGAAGCTACGCGACGGCCTGATTCTCGCCCACCGCCCCGCCGACGCGGCCGACCCCAGGCCCAAACGGGCCGCCATGGAATCGGTCCGCATCCTCGGCCACGAACGCGACGCCCAGCGCGGCGACCGGACCACGATCGGCGTCACCCTGCGCGAGGGGCAGAACCGCGAGATCCGCCGACTGCTCGCCCGGCTGGGTTACAACGTGCGCAAGCTCAAGCGCACCGCGATCGGCCCGGTGCAGCTCAAGGGCGTGCCCGTGGGCGGGTGGCGGCCGCTCACGCCGACGGAACTGCAGAAGCTGCGAAAAGCCGCGGGGCTCGGTTCAGGCCATCGATAAGCGGCTCCAACTCGGCGTCGATCACCGCGAGCGGGTCGTATTCATCCGAGGGCGGGCGGTCCTGGATGTCCCAATAACTGACGACCTGCTCCCAGCCGGGGCATTGGGCGGCCAGCATGAGGTAGTGCTCATCGCGGAGCATCGCGACGACGCGGTCGGCCTGGAGGAGGCCGGTGCGGGTCAAGGGGCGGGGCATCCGCAGGTGGGGCGTGGGATCGATGCCGCGCCGCCGCAGGGCCCGGACCGCGTCGGCCGACATGGGCCCGACGTTCTGCTTCTGAGCGAAGTCCACCCGCAGCCCGGCCGAGTCGGCCCGCCAGTCCAGGCGCCGCCGGGAGGCGATCACGTTGAACCGCACCTCGGCGTAACGGCTGCGGTAGTAATTACCCGTACAGATAAAAAGAACGGTTTGCATGACGCAGAACATACCGGCCAGCGGTCCAGACAGCATGAAGATCGCGCGCAGATTTGATCAGCCCACCCGCTCGGGCTTGGGGTCGCGGGCCATCAGGCGGGTGATGCCCTCGCGCGGGTCGAGGCCCTCGAACAGGACCGCGTGGATGGCCTGGGTGATGGGCATGTCGACGCGGTGCTTTTCCGCCAGCAAGACGACGCTGCGGGTGGTGGGCACGCCTTCGACGACGCCGTGGATCTCCGCTAACGCCTCGTCAAGCGAGCGGCCCCGGCCCAGCAGCTCGCCGCAGGAGCGGTTGCGGCCGGTGGGGGAGAAGCAGGTGGTCGCCAGGTCGCCGACGCCCGCGACGCCGAAAAACGTCTCCTGCCGGGCGCCCATCGCCATGCCGAGGCGGGTGATCTCGGCAAGACCGCGCGCGAGCAGCGCGGATTTGGCGTTGTTGCCCGCCTCCAGGCCGTCGAGGATGCCGGCGGCGAGGGCGATCACGTTCTTCAACGCCCCGGCAAGCTCCACGCCAATCAGGTCGAAATTAGTATAAACCCTTAACCAATCAGTCGTTAATGTGGACTGAAGGCTCCTGGCGAAGCCAGGATCATCGGAAGCGGCGCAGACCGTGGCGGGCAGACACAAAGCCAGTTCGTGCGCCACGGTCGGCCCGGACACGGCGGCCAGGGGGTGGGCGGCGCGGCCGGGGTCGGCGGGGGGGGGCGCCAGGACATCGGCGATGATCTGGGTCGGCCGCAGGAGGGTGTCTGTTTCGATCCCCTTGGCGACGGAGGCGATGGGGAGGCCGGGGGGCAGGTGCGGCGCGAGCCGGGTCCAGACGTCGCGGATGTACTGGGTCGGCGTAGCGTTGAGGGCGAGTTCCGTCCCCCGAAAAGCGGCGTCAGGATCGGCGGTCAGCTGGATCGCGTCGGGCAGGGGGTGTCCCGGGAGGTAGCGGCGGTTTTCGCGGGCCTGGATCATGTCGTCGATCGACCGGGCGGACACCCCCCAGACGCAGACCTGGGCGCCGCGGGCGTGGAGCATCAGGGCCAGGACGGTGCCCATGGCGCCGTCGCCGATGATGGTGATGTGGTTCATAGGGCGTGGCCCGGCGTAAGGGGTTCGACGTAGTTTGGGGGCAAGTTCCGGTAAGAGCAAGGGGCGACGACTTCAGCCCACGGTGGCGATGGGCCGAAGATAGAGGAAAACAACCGGCTGCGGCCGACGCGGGTGCGTTGCGACGGGCGATGGTTTAAGATAATCGGATCATTTAGATCAGGGGAGGCGACCGGCCGGCAACGGCGCTGACCGATCGTCTGATCAAGCCAATCGAGGAGTTCGACGTTGAGTCACTTCAATATCAAGCGGATGAACGGGCGTGCGGGGCGGATCGGGATGTGGGCGCTGGCCGCGGCCACGCTGCTCGCGGCGGTCGGGTGCGAGACCGACTCGTTCCTCGATCCGTCGGTGGTCGGCCGCTGGGAGCACACGCCGGTCACGCTGCCGATCCTCGACCGCTTTGACGTGATCGAAGCGAACACCAGCGAGGCGCTGGAAATCACCAGCGTCCGGCCCGCGGACCTGATCCCGGACATGCGCGAATACGTCATCGGCCCGGGCGACCTGATCACGGTAACGGTGTTTGAGCTGGTCCAGCCGGGCGTCGAGACCGTCATCACCCGCCGGGTCGACGAGACCGGCGTGATCCGGCTGACGACCGTCGGCCCGGTCAAGGCGGCGGGGCTCAGCCCCAGCCAGTTGGAGAACGAGATCGCCGCAGTGCTCGAACGTAAAGGCATCCTGCGCAACGCCACGGTCGGCGTCGTGCTGCAGGAATCACGGCAGAACACCTTCAGCGTGATCGGCGAGCCGTTGCAGGGCGGCACCGCGATCGGCACCTATGTCATCCCCAAGCCCGACTTCCGCCTCCTCGACGCGCTGGCGCTGGCGCGGGGCGTGCCCGGCCGGACCAAGAAGCTGCGCATCTTCCGCCAGACCCCGCTGACGCCTGAGGTCGCCGGTGAGCGGCCGGACGTCACCGGCGACACCACCGTTGAAGACGAACCCGCCCAACCGGCGCCCCAGGACCCCTCGCAGCTGATCGAAGACCTCATGGAAGGCATCGAACAGCCCGAAAGCGGCCCGGCCCAGCCGCAGGACGGCGGCGCCGACGCGGACAAGCCCGCGGCGCCCTCGGCCGTGGCGGGCGGGCTCGACGAGGACCGCGACGCCGGGCAGTGGGTCTTCGCCGGCGGCAAGTGGGTCAAGGTTCAGGGCGGCGGCCCCGGTGATGTCACCACCGCCCAGCTCGAGAAAGCCGACGAACTGGGCGAACTCATCACCCAGCGGATCATCGAGATCCCCTATGACCGGCTGCTCAACGGCGACATGCGCTACAACATCATCATCCGCCCCGGCGACGTCATCCGCGTCCCCGACCCGACCGCGGGCTTCGTTTACATCATGGGCCAGATCAACCGGCCCGGCGCCTACACCATCCCCGGTGAGAAGGACCTGACCCTCAAGCAGTTGATCGCCTCGGCCGGCAACCTCTCGCCCGTCGCGATCCCCGAACGCGTCGATCTGGTCCGCCGCGTGGGTGACAATCAGGAGGCCATGGTCCGTTTAAACGTCCGGGCCATCTTCGAGGGCACCGAGCCGGACTTCTACCTGCAGCAGGACGACCTGATCAACGTCGGCACCAACTTCTGGGCCACGCCGCTGGCGGTCTTCCGTAACGGCCTGCGGGTCAGCTACGGCTTCGGCTTCGTGCTGGACCGCAACTTCAACGAAGACGTCTTCGGCAGCCAAGACGATTTCTAACCTCTTTCCCCAAATAAACTAACCGGAATCTGACCGAAATCGTGCCAACCGATTTCGCACCGCGCCGAATCGGTGGTAGAGTTGTCAGATGCGCTGAGTCACCACGGGTCGGACAAGGTGTCCGCCCCTCACCGGGATGGACCCCACCGACCGAAAGGACGCTGACGGCAGCGCCTCAGCCTG
Organism: Phycisphaeraceae bacterium; assembly: GCA_028277745.1. GTDB lineage: Bacteria > Planctomycetota > Phycisphaerae > Phycisphaerales > Phycisphaeraceae > JANQFR01. The sequence goes on along the minus strand of JANQFR010000045.1, from coordinate 30,998 downwards.
CCCGCCAACGTTATCGGGCCCTTTTCGAACCAGTCAGGCCGCAGCGGCGTAAGATCAGGATGGGAGGAGCCGGTTGGCTCCAGATCACCGCGAACGCTGAGTTGGCCGCCCAACTCCTCCAGGGAGACGCATTTCCGGATGACCACGGCCCCCACGGCCAGCCTTGCCAGTCAACCTTCGCACCCGCCTCTCATTACACGTGAGGGCTGGCTCTGGATCGCTGCGCTAGGCGGGCTTTTTGTCGCTCTTCACTGGAACCACCTTTACCGCACCTGGCGGATCGCCCTGTCGGATAATGACTGGTCCCACGCTCTGATCGTACCGCTCATCGCGATCTACTACATCTATCAGAACCGCCAGCGGCTGGCCCAGCAGCAGCGCCGCGTCAGCTGGTGGGGGCTGCCGATCATGTTCATCGGGCTGTTCAGCTACGCGTTCTGGATCTTCCCGGGCCGCAACGACATGTTTCAGGGCTACAGCATGATCCTGACGCTGTTCGGGCTGGTGCTGTTCGTGCTTGGCCGCGACATGATGCGGGTCCTGTGGTTCCCGATCCTCTACCTGGTTTTCGCCGTCAAGGTGGCGGAGCGGATCTGGGCGTTGATCGCGGTCAAGCTCCAGTTCATCGCCGCCGAGGGGGCGACGGTCGCGCTCAAGTTCTTCACCGTGTTCGTCCCCGGTTTCATCGACGTGGAAAACCGCGGGTCGACCATCGACCTGACGTTCCACAAGATCGTCAACGGCGTGCCGGTGGCGGCGACCGAGAGCCTCAACGTCGCCGAGGCGTGCGCCGGGCTGCGGATGCTCATGGCGTTCCTGGCGCTGGGCGTGGCGCTGGCGTTCCTGTTCCCCCGGCCGTGGTGGCAGCGGCTGGCGATGTGTCTGATGGCGGTGCCGATCGCGGTGGCGGTCAACATCGGCCGGGTCACGACCCTCGGCCTGCTGTACCTCTACAACCCGGACATGGCCAGCGGCGACTTCCACACCTTCGTGGGCATGCTCATGCTCATCCCCGCCGCCGGCCTGTTCCTGCTGCTGGGCTGGGTTTTGGACAAGATCGTGGTGACCGACCCCCACCGCCACGCGCATGACCCCGCCGCCGCGAACGGCCAGGCCGCCTACCCGCCGCCTGAGCGTCAGGAGAAAAGCGTGTTGTCCCTCGGCAGGGGGGCGTTGCTGACCGCCGCCGGCGCCGCGATCGTCGTGATCGCCGGGGCGATCTATTGGCTGACGCTGGCGAACCCCATCCCGCCGCTGCGACTGCCGCTGGTCCCGGCCGTGCTGGAGGTGATGGGCGCCCGGCTCTCGTGGACGCTGCTGCCCGCCGCCCTCGTGTCAACCGCGCTGGCGCTCGTGCTGCTGCGGAAGCTCATCCCGCCCGGCGCCCGGGCCGCCGCGACGCGCTCGACGGCCGCCATGTGTCTGGTCGCGGGCGTCCTCTTGGCCAGCACCGTGGTGCAGGGCACGGTGATCGCCGCCACCCAGACGGTCCTGCACAAGCAGGCCGTCCCTGTCCGCGAGCATCTCTACATGATCCCCGCCCAGGCCGGCCCCTGGAAACTGATCCACCAGGACCCGCCGCTGAGCAAAGAGATGGAGGGCGAGTTGGGCACCACCGAATACATCAGCTGGGTGTACGAAGACACCAGTTGGCCCAAGGGGACGCCGGGGCGGCAGGTGCGGATCCACGTGGCGTATTACACCGGCACCGCCGACACCGTGCCGCACGTGCCCGAACGGTGCTTCACCGCCGCAGGGGCTCAATGGCTGGGCAAGTACTCGGCGGTTCTGGACGTCAACGGCCCGGACTACGTGACCGAACGTCAGCCCGACGGCTCGACCCAGATTTACGCGGCCTCCGCCGTCGCACGTGGCGAGTCCCGCATCCCGACCACCGACGTGCCCGCGACCGTATTCGCCTTCTCCGACAGCCAGGGGAGGCAGGCATCCAATGTTGTCTACTTCTTCGCCGCCAACGGCGGCTTCTTCGCCAATCCCGATGAAGTCCGCGCTAACGGCTTCGACCCGACCGATCGATTCGCTTACTACTGCAAGATCGAGATCCAGTGTTTCGACGTCACCGACTCGAAGCTCGCCGAACAACGCGCCGCGTCGCTGCTCTCTGGACTGCTGCCCGAAATCATGGCCTGCCTGCCCGACTGGGTCGACGTCGCCGAAGGAAGATGGCCTTTAGACACGGTTTCAGAACCCTCATGATCCGCACGGCGCCTTTTTGAGTCGCCGACCGTATACGGAGCCCGTTGCTCATGCCTGCCCGCGTCAACACCAAATTCGTCTTCGTCCTCGCCGGCGTCCTGGTCATCCTGGTCGTTGGCCTCGTGGGGTTCTGGTATGTCTTCATCAATCGCTCCGCAGACGCTTACCTGCGACGGGCTGAGCGGTACCTGAGCGAGGGCGATGTCGTGATGGCGATCCCTCAACTCGAACGCGCGATCTCTAAACGCCCCACCGACGTGGGGCTCCTGGACAAATACATCGGGGTCCTCGACCTTGTCAACGCCCCCAACCCGGTCAAGGCCCGCGTCTATTTCAGCAAAATCCAGAACGCTGTCCGGGCAACCACCGATCTGACGCCCGCCGACGAGCAACGGCTTGATGCGTACTACCGATTGCTCGACGGCTTCGGCCGCGACCTGAACGCCCGCCCGGCGTACAACAACATCATTTATGACCTCGCCAACGCGCGGCTCGACGCCTATCCCGACAACCTCACGGCCCGCAAATGGCGGGGCGCCGTCCAGACCCGCCGGCTGACCGCCGACATGCCGCTCGCCGACCGCGAACAAGCCCGGGAAGACCTCGCCCAGGTGCTGGAGCAGCGGCCCGACGATCCGCAGGCCCTGCACAACCTGGCGATGTGGAACCTCTTCGAGGCCGGACGCGTCGACCCGCCCGGGCAGAGCGTCTCTGACCAGGTGCAACTCGGCCAGCAACTGCGGGATGAGGCGCTGCGGCTTTCACGTCTGGCCCTCGACACCGCCCCGGATGACCTGGAGCAAAAGCTCCAGCGTCTTGAAGTGCTGCTTCATCCGCAGTTCGTCGACAAGGACCAGTTGATCCACGCCGATGAGGCGTCCGCCCTGATCGATCAGCTCGAATCCGCGTTGCTGGAAAACCCCCAGCCGCCGCACGCAATCCTGCGGGTAAGCCGGGTGCTGCCGATCCTGGACCCCGCCCCGGCGGATCCCGACGCCGAGCAGGCGACGCAGCGCCGCATCACGCGTGGCCGACTCCGCGCCGAGCTGCTGCTACGCGCCGCCATCGAGGCCGACGCTCAGAATATCGCCGTGATGTACGCCCTCGGGCAGCTGCAGAAGCAGATGGGGCAACAATCGGAGGCGTTGGCCACGTTCATGGCGGCGCGGGAGCTGGGTGAAGTCGGCCCGGCGCTGAAAGTGCTCCAGGCGGCGGACCTGAGGGTCAGCGCGGCGTTCGAGGCCGCGAACCTGCTGCTCATGCAGTCGGCCGCGGCGCAGACGCCTGAGGAGAAAAAGCAGCTGCGCGAACAGGCCGTCGCCATTACGACGGATATCGAGAAACTCAACAAGGATTCGCCCGCGGTGGACGTCCTCCGCGGCAAGCTCCTGTTGGCGGACGGACAAACCCGCCAAGGCCTGCAGCGCATCGACCGGGCGTCATCACAGATGCAGGACCGCAACCCCGAGCTGCTGCTGATCTCGGCCAACGCCCGCCGCCAGCTACGTGAGTATGGCGCCGCCGCGGACCGGCTCCAACAACTGCTCAAGCTGCTGCCCAACAACCCGGCGATCCGGCTCGACCTGGCGAGGGTGTACCTGCAGGCCCGTCAGGGCGCCGCCGCGGAGAGGGAGATCGAGACCGTCCTTCAGGCCGACCCCGGCAACCCCGACGCCCTGCGGCTCCAGGCCACGCTTCTCGCCGCGTCCCCGAACCGTGTCGCCGACGCGATCGCGGCGCTCGAAGCCATCGGCGCCCGCGACGACACGAAACAACGGTCAGCCCTCGGGCAACTCTACGCCCGAGCCGGGCGCGTCGACGAGGCCCGCGAGTTGTTGACCCAGTCGTTCAATGAAAACCCCGCCGACCTCCGCACGCTACAGGCCCTGGCCAACCTCACGCCCGACCTCAATGACCAACTCGCCTTGGTCCAGCAAGCCCGCGACCAAGGCGCCGACCGTACGGCGGTCGACATCCTCGAACGTCAGCTGCGCTGGCTCGCGTCGGACACCGGACAGGGGGCGGACGCCGAGCAGCGGCGGGCGGAGCGGTCGCAGATGCTTCAAGAAGCGATGCAGGCGCGGATCGAAGCCGAAGACGACCCCGCGCGTAAAGCCATCGCCGAAGCCAGGCTGCACCTGGGCCTGGGTGAACGCGACCAGGCGGAGGCGGCGCTTGGACGGGCCAAGGAGGTCAACCCGGACCACCCCGCCCTGGTCCAGTTGGAGTTTGAGCTGGCGTTGCAAGACCAGGCGTGGGATGTGGCCGAACAGAAGGTTGAACAGGCCGCCCGGCTCGACCTGGACCTCGCCAAGGGCGATTTCCTGCGAGGCCGGCTTGAGGCGGCGCGTAACCGGGCCCAGCCCGCGATCGCTGCGTATCGCCGCGCCCTGACGCTTCAGCCGGTCCACTCCGAGGGCTGGCGTCAGCTGGGCGTCGTGCTCGCCCGCAACGACGACTTCGACGAAGCCGCTGCTGCGTTGGAGAAGGCCATCGCCCAGCGCCCCGACAACGCGTCGGCGCTGCGCACGCTGTCGGGCGTCGAGCTCAAACGCGAACAGCCCGACCGTGCGCTGGAGCTGATCCGTGAAGCCCTGCGGTACGCCCCCAACGACCGATCGCTGCTGAATCAGTATCTCGCGATGGAGCAGCAGTACGGCAACGCCGAGCGCGCCCTGGAGATGCGCCGGCAACTCGCGGAGCTGGACCCGGGCGACCTGGCCAACCGCCGGGCCATGATCCTGCTTGAGGCGCGGGTCGGCCAGACCGAAACCGCCATCGCCCAGGCTCAGCAGATGGCGGACGAAAACCCTGATGACCGCAGCGCAGTCGTGATGCTCGCCACGGCGCACCGGATCGGAGGGGACCCCGCGTCGGGCCGGAAAGTCATCGAGCGTTTCCTCGCCTCCCGCGGATCGGATGCGACCGCGGAGGACCGGGTGGCGCTGGCGCGTTACCTGGTTCAGATCAACAACGGCGACGCCCTCAAGGCGTACCAGGCCGCCCGCGCGATGGAGGACCCGCAAACCCGCCCGGTGAGCCGGGAGCTGGGCGACCTGTTGTTCGGCCGGGGGATGCACGACCGCGCGGTCGTGGTGTACCGGGAGCTTCACCAGACCGATCCGCAAGACCAGACGGTCGCGCTGCGGTTGGCCGAAACGCTGGTGAAACTGTCGGAATTCGACGAAGCCCAGCAGGTGCTGGCGACGATCGACCGCCAACGCATCGAGCTCGACGTGCTTGAAGCGATCATCGCCGCGAACCAGGGTCGGGAGGAAGACGCCCTGCGCAAGCTCAACGCCGCGCTCAAGAGCGCGCCGCGCCGGGCGGAGCTGTACGTGCAACGTGCCGCGATCCTGGCGAAAGACCCGCAGCGCCTCGCGGACGCCCAACGCGACCTGAATCAGGCCCTGACGCTGAATCCCGGGCTGGTCGTGGCCCGTCAGACGCTGGCTCAACTGTACCTTCAGCGAGGTGAGGTCGCCGAGGCTCGGCGGGAGTTGCGCAACCTGCTGAGCCGCACGCCCGCCTACGTTCCCGCGCGGGTTCAACTGATCAATCTGTCGTTTCAGCGGGGCGACGCGACCGGGGCGCGAAGCCTGATCCAGGAAGGCGAAGAGTTGTTCCCCAACCAGGCCACCTGGCCGAGCCTGGCCGCCCGTTTGGCGGCGCAGCAGCAAGACCTGCCTGGGGAGATCGCCGGGTGGCGCCGCGCGTTGGCGTTGCAGCCGGACCCCGGCGTCGTCGCCAACCTGACCGTCGCGTTGATTAGGAACGATCAGCCGACCGAGGCGTTGCAGGTCCTCAGCGAGCAGGTCGACCTGGTGCAGAACGAGCCGGCGCTCAAGGCGCTGCGCGGCCGGGCGCTGGCCGCCGACGGTCAGGCCGAGCCGGCGCGGCAGGTCTTTCTCAACGCTCTGCGGCAAACGAGGAATTTCCCTCAGTTCGCCGCGGTCGCCGGCCAGGCCCGCCAGACCTATCCGCCGGATCAGGCCGCCGACCTGATCGGCGAGATCGACACCCCTGCCCAAGTGGTGTGGTCGCAGATCGTTCTAGCGCAGATCGACATGGCGCAAAGGCGGTTCGCGGAGGCGGCCGCCCGCCTTCAAACCGCGTCCGAGCGGGTCGGAGACGAAGCGTTGCGCAACCAGATCCGTCAGATGCGCGCCATCAGCCTGCAGAGCAACGGGGACGTGGCCGAAGCGGCGTCCACGTACCGCGAACTGCTGGAGACCCAGCCGGAAAACGTCGGGGCGTTGAATAACCTCGCCTTCCTGTTGGCGAGCGACCTCAACGACCCCCGCGCCGCGATGCCGCTGGCGGAGAAGGCCGCCGGGTTGGCGCCGCAGAACGCGCGGGTGCTGGACACGCTGGGGCTGGTTCAGCTGATGCTGGAAGACCCTGAATCCGCCCGATCCACGCTGGAGCGCAGCCTGGCGATCGAACCCTTCGCAGCGAACTGCTATCACCTGGGAATGGTGTACGCCCAGACCAACCGCCCCGAGCGGGCGGCCGAGATGTTCCGACGCGCCATCGAGATGGCCGAGCAAGAACAAGACTCTGATATGATGAATAATGCGCAGACGGCATTGGCCGCGCTGACGCAGGAGTAGTTCAGAAAGAGGTATTTTGTCATGAGCGCTAACCCTCTATCGCCCATCCCGCCGCTTGGCCCGACGACCGGTATGACGCAGGCCCCCGCCTCGGGTCGCTTCAAGCCCATCGATCCGTTGCGCGTGCTAAGGCAGAACATCAGGATCCTGATTGTGGCGGCCGTGGTCGGCCTTCTCCTGGGGGGCGGCTTGTGGTTCGCCTTGCGGAAATTCGCGCCGCAATACACATCGATCGCTCAATTGCGGGTCAGCGCCGGGCTCCAGAGCGCCGAAGCCATCGGGACGGTCGAATCCATAGGCCATCTCGACATTATGAACGCCCAGATGCAAAACGAAGTGATGAGCATCAAGTCGCAGGGCGTGCTCCAGGAAGCGATCGTCCGGCCGGCGGTGCAGGACACCAAGTGGTTCGCGCAATTCGACGGCGACCTGCGCATGGCCCGGGAAACGCTCGAGCAGGACAACCTGTCCGTCTCGCCGGTGACAGGCACGACGTTGATCCAGCTCTCGGTGCAAACCCGACACGCCGACGATGCGCCGGTCATCCTCGACGCGATCATGACCGTGTACCTCCAGAAACTCCAGAGCGACAGCTCACGGGAATCCGAAGGAACGCGCCGGGCGTTCCTGCAGGAACAGCAACGGGCCGACGATATGGTCCGTCAGCTTGAAGCGCAGATCCGCGAATACACATCGGTCGAGGAACTGGAAACCAGCAATATCAGCACGAGCGCCGAAGCGATCCGCTACGCCGAGTTGGCTCAGGCCGAGACTCAGTTGGAAATGGGGGTGGAGAACGCCAAGATCAGCGCGGAAAACCTGGCTAAATCCGCCGCAGAAGGGAATTATGAACCGACCGCCGACGACCTGCTCACCATGGAGTCGATGCCGGTGATCCTCGGCATCAAGCAACGGATCAAGCAGTTCCGCGAGCTGGAGCGGACCTTCGCCGCGGAGTTGGGCGAGAACCATCGCATCACGCGGCAATACCAATCTCAGATCGAGGCCGCCGAGTTGGAAAAGAAGCTCGAAATGGAGCAACTGTTCCAGAAACTCCAGCGACAGAAGCTGGATCAGGCCCAGCAAGCTTTGACCGGCCTGGAAGGGAGCCTCGCCCAGCTCCGCATCAAGCTCGCCGAAGCCAAGCGGCAGATGACCGACCTGACCGATAAGGTCACCCGTTACAAGCAACTGACCGACAACCTGGAGATCGCCCAGGCGAAATTCCGGGAAGCCGACGCCAAGCTCGCGGAGATCCGTGTGCTCAAGGAACGTCCAGAAGCCAACCGTGTCCGGCTTCAGGCGGGCGCCACGATCCCCCGGATGACTTTTCCCAAGATGACGGTCATCGTGCCCGGCGTGACGTTTTTTGTGCTGCTGCTGACCACCGGCGTGGTGTTCCTGCGTGAGTTGCTCGACCAGCGTGTAAGCAGCCCCAGCGACGTGAAGTTGCTGGAGGACGCCGAATTGCTGGGGGTGCTGCCCGATGTCAACGAAGACCCCTCGGGCAAAGGCGTGATCGAGCGGATCGTTCAGAAAGACCCCTCCGGCCTGCTCGCCGAGACGTTCCGTCAGGTCCGCACCGCGATCCTCGCCAAGATGGACCGCCGCGGCTACAAGACCCTGCTGCTGGTTGGCGCCCAGAAGAGCGTCGGCACCAGCTCCCTCACGCACAACCTCGCCACCAGTCTCGCCTTCAACGGCCGAAAGGTTCTGATCATCGACGCGAACTTCCGCCGGCCGGCCCAACACAAGCTTGCGCGCCTCGGCGGAGAACACGGTTTGTCGGAGGTGCTCGACGGCACGGCGGACGTCGATGAGACAATCGAAAAATCTGAAGACCTGTCGCTCTGGGTCCTCGCCGCCGGCAACGGGCACGAGATCCACCCCGAGGTGTTCGAAGGCCAGAAGTTCCGCCGCATGCTCAGCGAGCTTGAGACGCGGTTCGACATCATCCTCATCGACGCCCCGCCGGCGCTGCTCGCGTCGGACAGCCAGATGCTCGCCAAGCATGTCGACGCCATCGCCCTGGTGCTCCGCGCCGGGCAGGACAAGCGCGGCATGATCGGGCGGATGATCCGCCAGCTCGACGGCCACCGCGCCGATCTGCTGGGCGTGATCCTCAACGGCGTACGATCCTCGGTCGGCGGGTACTTCCGCAAGAACTACCGGGACTATTACCAGTACCGCAACGGCGCGGGCAACGGCCACCGCCGGCCCGCCAAGTCGTCGCGGATCGAAACCGAGGCGGACCAGGCCGCCCCCACGGAATAGGTCCCCGACGCGACAGGACGCCATCCTTTGACGCGAAAGACGCTCATCACCGGCGGGGCGGGCTTCATCGGTTCCCACCTCGCGGCCCGGCTCAAGGCGGAGGGGCGCCGGCTGATCCTCATCGACAACCTTTCCACCGGCCGGCGGTCCAACGTGGAAGACCTGCTCGACGCCAACTGCGCCCTGATCGAGGCCGATGTCGCCGAGGCGCTGACCGATCGCACGCTGATCGACGGCGTCGAAGAGATCTACCACCTCGCTGCCGCGGTCGGCGTCAAGCTCGTGGTCGATGACCCGGCCGGCATGATCACCAACAACATCGACCAGACGCTGACCATCATCGAAACCGCGACGGACATCGACGCCGCTCTGTTGATCGCCTCCTCCAGCGAGGTCTACGGCAAGTGCCCCGTCCTGCCCCTGCGGGAGGACATGGAGCTCGTCTACGGCCCGACCACCGCGTCCCGCTGGGGCTACGGCATGACCAAGGCGATCGACGAACACCTGGCGATCGACTATCACCGTCGGCGTGGGCTGCGATCGGTCGTGGTGCGGCTGTTCAACACGATCGGGCCGCGCCAGGTCGGTCACTACGGCATGGTTGTGCCGCGGTTCGTCACCGCCGCCTGCGCCGACAAGCCGATCATGATCTACGGCGACGGCCGCCAGACCCGTGCGTTCTGCGACGTGCGGGACGTCACCCGCGCGATGGTTCAACTCCTGGCCGAGCCCGGCTGCGCCGGCGAGGTCTTCAACCTCGGATCGACGCGGCAGGTCACGATCGAGGCGTTGGCCGACCTGGTCATCCAACACAGCGGATCGACCGGCGGCAAGCGTTACGTGCCTTACGAGACGGTTTACGGGGCCGATTTTGAAGACCCGCCCCACCGGCTGCCGGATATCGGGAAACTGCGGCAATCGATCGGGTTCGAACCGCGTTATACTTTGGAGCAGTCCCTGGAGGAATTGATCCGTCTCGAACGCCAGACGGTGGTCGTGGAGGGCAAAGCGTCGCCATGATGAACATGCTGGCACAAGCCGGCGGGGGTGTGAATGCCGACCCGCCCTTGGGGATGACCAGCGTCGTGGCGCCGTATATGCCCGTGTTCTTCGCAGCGTTTTTCGTCGCCTTGGCGATCACGCCCATCATGCGGAAGCTGGCGATGGCCAACGGCGTGGTGGACCTGCCGGACCTGCACCGCAAGAATCACAGCGAACCGGTCGCCTATATGGGCGGCGTGGCGATCTTCCTGGGCTGGCTGGTCGGGGTGATGTTCTCCTACTTCCTGCCGATCCACGCCACCGAGTCCTTGCAGATCGGTGAGATGACCGTGGCGTTCCCCGTCAGCATCATCCTCGGCGCCGCCGCGATCACGCTCACGGGCCTGTTCGACGACGTGTACGGCATCAGCCCCCGCGTCAAGGTCGGCGGCCAGCTCTTCGCCGCCGCCGCCCTCGCCAGCGAGCAGGTCGGCATCAAGCTCGTGGGCAACTCGCTGGCGGTCCTGGGTCTGGGCGGAACGCCGGAGATCGTCGTTTACGCCCTGGGCACGATCGTCATCGCCCTGTTCGTGATCGGCGGGTGCAACGCCCTGAACCTGCTCGACGGGCTCGACGGCCTGGCGTCGGGGGTGACCGCCATCGCGGCGCTGGGTTTCCTGATTATCGCCGCCATGGTCGCGGTCCGCGGCCTGCAGGCGGACCCGATCAACATCGGCTACGTCCTGACCGGGGACCCGGCCCGCCTGGTGATGTGCCTCGCGATCCTGGGCGCCGTGCTGGGGTTCCTGCCCTACAACTTCAACCCCGCCTCGATCTTCATGGGTGACGCCGGTTCGCTGCTGCTGGGTTACCTGTGCGTCTCGACGATCCTGCTGTTTTCCGACACCGCCAGCCGCGCCTTGCTGCTGGTGACCGCCTGCCTCATCGTCTTCGCCCTGCCCATCACCGACACCGCCCTGGCCATTTTCCGGCGGAAGATGCGGGGCCAGCCGATTTTCAGCCCCGACAATCAGCACATCCATCACCTGCTCCGCCGCAGCGGGCTGTCGGTCAAGCAGTCGGTCCTGGTGCTCTACGGCGTGGCGTCGCTGTTCGCGGCGCTGGGCATCACGCTGGTGGCTCTGGAACTGCGTTGGCGGTACGTGCTGGCGGTGTTCTTCGTGCTGTTCGCGTTCATTTTCGTGTTCGCCTATAAGTACGGCCGGTTGCTGGCGATCCGTGAGCAGCAGGCGGCCGCCCAGACGCCTGTCGAGCCGGCCGGCGATCCGCAGGCGTCCTCGGAAAACGCGGGGGCCAATCCCTCCAACCCCCTGCCCCGCGGCGGGGCTTGATCTGGTATGATGAAATGGCGTCGAGCGAGGGACCGTCCGGCGTGACAACGACCACGGTTCGAAGCCGCCGGGAGCCAACCCACCCCGTGTCTCGGCCCGGGTTTGCAGGCGGCTAAGTGATTGTTACAATTTTCTTGGGCGGCGGATATCCGCCGTCTACGGTTAGTCGCTCGTCGCGGCTGTCAAACCGATTGAGATGTAGGATCGGCCGCGCCGGACTTGGCTGGCGGACTTCCGCTGGCGCCGGCCTCTTTTTCGTCCACGCCCGGGCGGCCGATGACAACCCGCGCCGTCTTGGCAACCGTTTGGTCCACCGTTATTTAGGGTCGTCGGCAACCAGGGGCTCGAACCCACAGCAAGCCTCTGAACCCCCAACCGTCGGCCCAGGAGTCCGCTATGGCATCGCTCGTCAAAGACCTCGTCGAAGCTGGGATCCACTTCGGCCACCGTTCCACCCACTGGAACCCGAAGATGGCCCCCTACATCTTCGGCAAACGCAACAAGATCCACATCATCGACGTCAAGCAGACCATCAAAGGCCTGCTCCTGGCCCGCAAGTTCATCACCAAGACCGTGGCCGACGGCAAAGACGTCCTTTTCGTCGGCACCAAACGCCAGGCCCGCCACTGCATCGAAAAGCACGTCGGCGACGTCGGCATGCACTATTGCATCGAGCGCTGGCTCGGCGGCACCCTCACCAACTTCCGCACCATCCGCGAGCGGCTCAAGCGGCTCGAAGAGCTGGAACGCATCGAAGAGTCCGGCCAGATCGACAATTACTCCAAAAAGATGGAGTCCCAACTCCGCCGCGAGAAGAACAAGATCCTCCGCAACCTCTCGGGCATCCGCAACATGACCAAGCTCCCCGGGGCCATGGTCGTGATCGACCCCCGCCACGAAACCAACGCGGTCAAGGAAGCCCGCAAACTCGGCATCCCCACCGTCTGCCTGATCGACACCGATTCCGACCCCGACTTCGCCGACATCCCCATCCCCGGCAACGACGACGCGATGCGGGCCATCGACATCGTCGTGTCGAGCCTCTGCGCCGCGGTCGCCGAGGGCAAGACCACCCGGACCACGCAGGCCGAGGGCGCCGACCCGGATGAATCGGCCTCCGAGCCGCAGCGTAAACGCAGCCGCCGGGCTCAGTTCCGCGCCGATGAGCCCGCCCCGGCGGCCGAGGCCAACGAAACGCCTGCCCCCGCCCCCGAGGCCGCCCCTGAGGCTGAGCCCGCCGCCGCCGAGACCGTCCCGCCCGCGGCCGAGAAAGCCGTCTGACCCCAACGACCCCCCGCGGCTGCCGGCCGCTTTCCCACCCCATGAAACCTAATTGATCCGGAGAAACAAACCATGGCGACGATCGCCGCCAAGGACGTGATGGCCCTCCGCAAGAAGAGCGGCCTGGGCATGATGGAATGTAAAGCCGCCCTCGAGGAGGCCCAGGGCGACATGGCCCTGGCCGAGGAAAACCTCCGCAAGAAGGGCCTGGCCAAGATGGACGGCCGCGCCGACCGCGCATCCACCGAGGGCAAGGTTGCCGCCGCCGTCCGCGATGACGCCTCCCGGGGCGTGCTGGTCGAGATCAACACCGAGACCGACTTCACCGCCAACAACGACGCGTTCGTCGCCATGGCCAACCAGGTCGCCCAGCTCGGCCTCGACCAGGACGACGCCGGCGAGCTGGCGAAAACCGACGCGATGCAGGCTGTCATCGACGAGGTCCGGCTCACCACCAAGGAGAATGTGCAGTTCGCCAAGGGCGCGATCTTCGGCGGGGCGGACAAAAAAGTCGGCGCCTACGTCCACTTCACCGGCAAGATCGGGGTCCTGGTCGAGTGCACCGGCGACGCGTCGGACGAGCTGCTCAAAGACCTGTGCATGCATATCTCAGCCATCACACCTGCCCCCCTGGGCCTGAGCGAGGACGACATCCCCGCCGAGGTGATCGAGAAGGAGAAGGAGATCGCCAAGGGCCAGGCCATCGAGCAGGGCAAGCCCGAGGAGATCGCCGAGAAGATGGTCGCGGGCAAGATCCGCAAGTACTACGACGATGTGGTGCTGCCCCGCCAGAAGTTCATCAAGGACGACAAGAAGCAGATCAAGGACATCCTGCCCGCCGGCGTGACGATCACCAGTTTCGCCCGCTACCAGGTCGGCGGCTGACGGGTTTCGCTCAAGCAAAAGGCTACCCTTATTTTCCGAGAATCGGCGCCGGCCAATCCGCCGCGTCAGCGCGATCCATGCGCCGTCCTCACATGACTTGAACAAAAAACGGTCATAGTCCAAGACATGAGCCAGACGCTGGCGTCGACGATTCACGAACTGCTTAGCCGGATCGAGAACCGCGGCTACCTCATCCATGTCGAGAGCCGGGGCGACACCGTGTGCTTTGTCGCCCGGGACCCGGCGCGGCGGCAGCGGCTGGCGTCGGCGGCCAAACGCCATGACGAATATTACGCGGCCCGCACCCTCGCCACACTCTGCGGGGTGGGGCTGTAGACCGGCACAGCGCTCACGGGAAGGAGAAGGCCGACGACGGCGGAAGGGAGCAGGAGGAGATCGTCGGTGGGAGAAATGAGAGCCTCGGGGCGGCGCCCCGAGGCTCTCGGTCTTTGGGCTCAACTCCAACACCGCAGAAAATCGGGAAAGCCTGAACCGACAAACCTTGGGAAAGGCTGATGCGGGTTCCTGCGGTTTCCTACAGCGTCCGGTATCGCGCCAGGAGGTCGATGATCAGCTCCTGGCCGGGGTCGACCTGCAGGCTCCGCCGCCAGAAGCGGCGGGCCTGGTCGCGCAGCTCAAACCGGACCCGGCCTTCCTGCAGGTACTGCGTCATCAGGCAGGCGCCCATGCCGTTGAGCGACGCCACGTCGCTGGGGTCCTTGGCCAACGCCTGGGCGTAAGCCTCCTGGGCCCTCGCAAATCGCTTGAGCCTGAACCGGGCGTACCCCAGCCGCTCCCACGCCGCGGCGGTGGGGGTGCGGGCCGTCAAGGCCTCCAGCACGTTGGCCGCCCGCTGGAAGTTCTCCAACTTCAGGTGCGTATCAGCGAGGCTGAGCATCACCGGCGGGGGCAATTCGCCCAACTCGGCGGCCTCGCGGTAACAGTCGACCGCGTCCTCGTAGCGGCCCAGCAGGCTGTACGCGGCCCCGAGATTACACCACGCCTCCTGCGATTCACTGGCCAGCTGCGTCGCCTGACGCGCATAACGCAACGCGGCGTCGGGCCGGCCAGCTTGCAGATAAGCCGACGCGAGGTCACGGTTAACGCGGGCGTCGCCCGGGTTCAGCGCCAAGGCCCGCAGATAGCCGTTGATCGCCGCCTGCGTCTGGCCGAGGAACTGACGCATCAGCGCCAGGTAATACTGACCCTCGAATAGGTCAGGAGCGAGGAAGGTCGCCCGCTCATAGGCGCGGCTGGCCTGAACGTACTCCTCACGCTCCCGGAAAATGTGGCCCATCTCGAGGTAGGCCGCCGCCATCCGAGGGTTTTCTTCCAGCGCCAACCCGAACGACGCCACCGCCGCGTCCAGCAGCCCCTGGTCCACGAACAGCTGTCCCTGTTCAAAGTGCTCATCCGCCAGGCGTGACGCGTTGGGACGGTCGACCTCGTCCCGGGCGGCGCCTCCGGGCGGGGCGGCGCAGCCGGCGACCCCCGCGATTAACAACCAACTCATCCAGGTTACTCTTCTCCACATACATCGCAGTCTATCGACCATCTGCAGCCGGGTCATCACGACCCGCGGAGATGGGGGTCACTGTAACGTCGCACGGCCCTAAAGCCTGACTTACCGCATCCGCGATTGCGTCGGTCGTGGCCTGCACCGCCGCCATCCGCAGGTCGGGGGCGAACGCCACGCGCACGTCCACATAACGCCCGTCCGGGCCGCGGCGGGTCCGGATCCCCAAGAGCGCCTCGAACTGATCCGCGTGCTCCATCACCGCCCCGAGGATCGCCAGGTGCGACGCCTCGTCCATCGCGGCGTCGACCAGGTCGCGCACCGAGAAGCGGATCGCGTCGAGCCCGTTGACCAGCAGGGTCGCCGCAAGCACGATCGCCGCCGCGGGGTCCACGTACAACACCCAGCCCGCCTCCACGCCCAGGCTCAGCCCCAGCGACACGATCACCACGATGTTGCTCGCCAGCTTGATCGCAAACAAGCGCCCCTGCACCAGCAGGACCGGCGACGCGGCCCGCCGATGCTCGGTGTAGCTGCGCCAGCACAGCCAGCCGTTCACCGCCGCGTAGACCGCGTTCACCCCCAGGCCGATCCACAGCCCCACACCCTCGACCCGCACCGGCGCCGCCAGGCGCCACACGCCCGAGACCAGGATGGCCGCGAACGTCGCGATCATCACCACGCCGATGCCCAGGCTGCCCACGCTCTCCAGACGCCCGAGGTGCTGGGCGAAGAACGCGCTGTGCAGCCGGCCCCGCGACGCCCGCCGCAGGGTCCACCACGCCAGGTACACCGCCGCGAAGTCGAGCACCGTGGCGGCCAGGTCCGCCCACAGCAGCAGCGAGTTGGCCAGCAGCGCCATCACCAGCGTCAGCGCGATGCAGGCCGCGCCCGCGGCCAGCCCCTTCGCCGCGACGCCTTCCCGTGCTGTCCCACCACCGCTCGTCATCCCTGAATCTATCGGCGATCGGGGCCGACCCCGACCGGAAGATTCCGACCCGCGATCCGCCTCAACCTGGTGGAAAACCTAAAGCCGGGCGACGCAACGTCCGACCCTTGTTATCAGCGGCGCGCGCCATCATGACGCGGGCCGGCTGTGCCGATGAAATCATCTGTAACGTCTTGGTTCGACCCTTCGACCCTCTCCCGGAACGCCGCCATGGCCAAAGAATGGATGTCACTGGCCCACGCCTCCTCGGTCCTGGGCATCAGCGTCAAGGCGCTGCACGTCCGTATCGAAGAGCTCGGCTACGAGACCCGGGTGAAGAACGGCAAGCGCTACGTCGCGATCGACATGGCCCAGAAGGCCCTGACCAACCCCAACGCCGGCCTGTCCGCCCCGGCGCCCACGCAGGCCCTGGCCAAGCTCGCGGAGACCCGCGCCTCGCGGGCCATCAAGAAGCTCACGCACGAGCACGCCCGGCAGACCAAGCTCGCAGAAGACGCCGTCGCCGGCTGGCAACGCGCCGCCATCGACGCCGAGGCCGCCGGCCGGCAACGCGAGCGCGACCTGCGCCGGGCCCGGGTGCGCACCACGATCGCCGCCTCCGTCGCGTCGGTCGCGCTGGTCGCCATGGTCCTGGGCGTCCTGTGGGCCTCGCACAGCCTCACCACGACCGACGCGGCCATGCAGGTCAAGGACAACCAGCTCTCGGCCACCAAGGCCCAGACCCAGACCCTCGAGCAGTCGCTGGGTGATTCACGCGAGTCGCTCGAGCTGACCCGCTACCGCCTCAACAGCATCGAGGATGAGCTCAAGGACGCGCAGCAGCAGTCGTTCAAGGCCTCGCTCGAAGCCGCCGCCGCCAAGCGCGAGGCGGAGGTCCTGCGTGAGCAGCTCGACAAGCAGCGTGCGTCGTTCCTCCGCGGCCGGGAATGATGTAAAGCCGCGGGCAATGCCCGCGGACCATGGACGTGAGATGACCGCGGGCATTGCCCGCGGCTTTACAGAATTTACTGATCCTGCTCCTGCTGCATCTGCAGCTTCTCGCGCTCCAGCTGGAGCTGCTGCTCCTGGATGTCGAGCTCTTTTTCGCGGAGCTGGTCCTGCGTCTGTTGCTGCTGGGCCTGCTGCTTCTTCTGGTCGGCGTCGTTGCCGATGATGAAGCCGCCCAGCGCCCCGGCCGCGGCGCCCGCGCCGGCGCCGATCGCGGCGCCGGGGCCGCCCCCCGCGGCGAGGCCGATCAACGAGCCCAGCCCCGCGCCAGCGCCCGTGCCCAGCAGCGTGTCCGTCCCCGCCTGCGTCTGGCAGCCCGACAGCGGCGCTGATAACGCCGCCAGCCCCAACACGCCGCCGGTCCATATCCCTTTACGCTTCATGGCTGGTGCTCCTTATCGATCGCCGCCTTGTCCGCGGCGTAGCGGTCGTGCACCGCTTGGGTGTCTGCGTTCACCTTGGGCCGCACCGCCGGGTCGAGCAGCGCAAACGACGGCACCGCCCACCACCGGCCTTCGTCAAACCAGTACAGGTGCGGGCTCACCTGACGCTCCACCCGGCCGTCATCCCGCGACATGTCAATCACGGTCACCACCAGCGCCCAGTCGCCCTCGACATAGACCCGCACCACCTCCTGCGTCGCGTCGTGCTCGGCCAAGGCCTGCGACACCCGCTGCACCTCGGCGGCGAGGTGCTCGCGGTAAACCGGCTCCTGGGGCTCGACGGTCATCGCCAGCGCCGCCTCGCCGTGGCCGAGCTTCAACACCTCGAACAGCACCTCGGCGGTCTGCCGCGCGTCCGCCTCTGGCGGCGCAGCCGTGGCCGTGGCGCTCAGCAGCCCCAACCCCAGCACCATCACCGCCCGTAACCCGTTTCGCGCCCGATGCCTTGTCATGGTTCACCTCTCGATTCCGCCCCGGAGACCAGCGTGCGTAAGTCTTGACTATACCGAGATGTCCAACCGCTGGAAATACCTCTGCGCCCGAAGCGGTTGAGTCCGCATGAGCCCACCCCCGCTGACCCGCCGCGCTGCTCTGACGCTGACGGCCGCCCTGGCCCTCGCCCTCTGGCCCGCAGACCCGGGGGCCACGGCCCAACCCGCGACGCAGCCCGCCACGCAACAGGCGGATCAGCTCCTTGATAACCAGGCCTTCCTCGCGCTGCTGAGCCCGCAGCGGCGGGTTTATGACGACGCCATCCGACGCATCGCCGCCGACTGGGACGACCGCTACACCGTCATGCTGCTCGAAGCGGCGCGGTATCTCGGCTGGCGCGACCGGGGGCGGATGCAGAACGTCCGCCGGCTCGTCTCCCAGAAGACCGGCGTGCCGCTGGGGCCGAACTTCGACAACGTCTATCAATGGGTCTGGCGCACCAACCCCGGCGTGCACCCGGACTACGCTCGATTCAAGGCCGAGCTTTACGCCAGGATCGATCCCCGCTTCGCCGCGTACTTCGACGACCACACCGAACACGCAACCATCCGGCTCGATGAGGTCCGCTGGGGCGGCGTACGCCGCGACGGCATCCCCCCGCTCAAGAACCCCGACATGATCCGGGCCGACCAGGCACGCTACCTCGACGACGGCAACGTCGTCTTCGGCATCGAGATCAACGGCGACGCCCGCGCTTACCCCAAACGCATCCTCGCCTGGCACGAGATGTTCAAGGACACCGTCGGCGGCGTCTCCGTCAACGGCGTCTACTGCACCCTCTGCGGCGCCATGATCCTCTACCAGACCCACGCCGACGGCGTCCACCACGAGCTGGGCACGTCCGGTTTCCTCTACCGATCCAACAAGCTCATGTACGACCACGCCACCGAGTCGCTCTGGTCCACCATCACCGGCGAGCCCGTGATCGGCCCGCTGGTCGGCCGGGGCGTCCGGCTCGAGCCGCTCTCCGTCGTCACCACCACCTGGGGGCAATGGAAGAAACAGCACCCCGACACGACCGTGCTCTCGCCCAACACCGGCCACCGCCGCGACTACTCCGAGGGCGCCGCCTATCGCGAGTATTTCGTCACCGATGAGCTGATGTTCACCGTCCCCGAGCTCGACCGCCGCCTCCGGAACAAGGCCGAGGTCCTGGCGCTGCGCTTCAACCCCGACGCGCCGCCCACCGCGATCGCCGCCGACTTCCTCGCGGGCCGGCCCGTATATCACGGCGCCCTCGGCGAAGCCCGCTACGTCGTCCTCACCGATCCCACCGGCGCCAACCGCGTCTACGAGTCGACCGACACGACGTTCGCCGCCTACGACGGCCTGACCCAAGCCGTCGATGACCGCGGCCGGGCCTGGGCCGTGACCGAGGATGCGCTGACCGCGCCGGACGGCTCGACCCTCCGACGCCTCCCGGCTCACCGCGCGTTCTGGTTCGGGTGGCGCGCGGCGCATCCCGACACGCGGCTGATCCATTGAGCCATCCCACCGCGCTGCGCAGCCGATGCCCTGAGATTGCAATCCCTAAGCCTCCTTATGGATTCAGCGTTTCAATCAGCACCATGACGGCCACAAACGCCACCGCAACCAGGAGCATGGAGATCGTGATCAGCCCCGTCACCAGGCCCGCGGTGGCCATGCCCTGGGAGCCGGGGCTGACCCGGCCCTCCTTGATCGCGTCGCGGGCCGAGTACCAGAAGATGATTGCCAGTACGGCGCAGATCAGGCCCGGCACGCCGTAGCACGAGCACGTCACCAGCGAGCAGATCCCCAGCACCATCGAGGCGGTCGCCATACCCGACGTGGGCAGCGCCCCGCGTTGCAGCGTCTGCTCGACCGGGGCCCCGCACTCCGGGCAGGACCCGCCGATCGTGGCGCCCGTGAGGTTGTAGCCGCAGTACGCACACGTCACGTGCGTGGCGTGAATATCTTTCGGCGGTGGTTGATGAGGTTCGTCCGCCATGGTCCACTCCGTGGGGGCCGCGGGATGGTTGTACCGCCCCGCCGCGGGCGTCGCAACAACCGCCCGGTGGTGGGCCGCGCTTGTTCTACAATACCGATATGATCCTTCGCTCCACCCTCGCCACGTTCATCGGCCTCATCGTCGCGGTCATCGTGGTGCAGCTGATCGAACTGCTCGGCCACCTCGTCTATCCGGTGCCCGACGGCCTGGATGTCTACGACCCCGAGGCGCTGGCGGCGTTCGTGGAGACGCTGCCGCCGGGCGCGTTGCTGTTCGTGCTGGCGGCGTGGTTCATCGGCACGCTGACGGGCGGGCTGGTCGCCGCGGTTCTGGGCCCCGACGCCCGCCCCGCCCGGCCGGCCCGACGGACGTGGGTCGTGACCGCGGTCCTTTTCGGGTTCACCGCCGCCAACCTCGCGGCGATCCCCCACCCGCCCTGGTTCACCCTCGCCGCCCTGCTGCTGGTCCCCGTCGCGGGCCTGCTCGCCGCCTGGCGGGCGCCGAGGGCGAAGCCGGCGGGCGATTAAACAGCCTCTCAGACGCCCCCAGACCCCGCGAAGACGGCGGAAGACGGCCTTGACACGGATAGGGCCGCCCCATATGATATCACGTGTTATCTATCTGAATCCTGTCGAATTAAGCCGATCTGGCCCCATCCATGGCAACGACGATCAAACAAATCGCCGCCCGCGCCCAAGTCAGCCACGGCGCCGTCAGCGCGGTGCTCAGCGGCCGGCAGAGCACGATCCGGGTCGCGGAGGAAACCCGCGAGCGGATCCGGCAAATCGCCCGGGAGATGGGGTACCGCCCCAACTCCCTCGCCCGGGGGCTGCGCGGGGGGGCGACGCAATCGATCGGCCTGATCTGGGGGTTCTATAACCCCTACACCGGCGACGGGGTGATCGCCAACCAACTGATCGATTCCGCCCAGTCGCGCGGGCTGATGGCTTATCAGGCGGTGTGCAGCCGCGAGGTCGACATCACCTGCCGGCAGGTTGACGAGTTCGCCGGCCGACGCGTGGACGCCCTGGTGATTCAAGCGGACGCACAGCAGCTCCGCGACCCGCGCCTCCGGGACAAGTTGGCGCTGGTCCCGGCCTACGTCGCGGTCAGCCCCGAGCCGGTCGAAGGCCTGACGGGCGACCTGGTGGTCCACGACCGCGGCAGCGTTATTGACGAGGTCGTCGACCACCTGGTGAAGTCGGGCCGCCGGCGGCTGGCGATGGCGTTGAGCGTCAAGGACGAGCCGAGGAACCTGCCCAAGTGGGAGCGGTTCAAGGCCCGCTGCGCGGCGCACGGCCTGCGGGACGGCGCTTGCCGGCTGATCGAACTCACGGCGCCGGTCGGCTACGAGACGCACGGGCAACGCCACGCCCTCGCCATGGAAAGCACGTTTGCGGGCGGGGTGGATGTGGACGCGATTTTCTGTTTCAACGACATCGGCGCCATGTACGTCGGTCGGTTTCTCAAGGAGCGCGGCCTGCGCGTGCCGGAGGATGTTGCGCTGGTCGGGTGCAACGACTCGGAGGCGGGCCGCCTGGCCGAGCCGCCCCTGGCGTCCGGGGACCGGCGGCGCGACGACGTTTACGCGGCGGCCGACCGCCTGCTTCGGACGCGCCTGGAACAGCCCGGGCTTGCGCCGCGCCGGGTCCACGTGCCGATGCGCTTTGTCTGGCGCGCGTCGGCCGGCGGGGAGCCCCCGCATGCCGGGGCTGAACCGCCGCCGGATCAAGCCACATCTTTGGAAGGAGACGCGGGATGAGACCCCGATTCACACGCCCGGCCGTGGCCGCGGCGATGGTCGCGGCCGCGACGGCGCCCGCCGGCGCCGCGCTGTTCGCCGATAGCTTCGAGCCGCCGGCGGAAACCGCGGGCAACAACCCGACGCTCTGGGACGTCTCCAACGGCGCCATCACGGTCAGCTCGGCGGCGGCCAGCGACGGGAGCAACAGCCTTTTTGTCCGCGACGGCCCGAACCGCGCGGTGACTCTGAAATCGGCGGTCGACCTCGCGGGGGCGCCCGGGCTCGAGATTTCTTTTGACTTCGCCCAGCTCAGCTCGACGGAGACCGGTGAGGGCCTGATCGGCTTCGATATCGACTTCGGCGGCGGTTTCGAGACCGTGCTGGTCGACCAGGGAGGCGCCGACGGGGGCGGCGGGACCTACACCGGCGCCGCCCTGACCCTGTCGGACGCCAATGGCGCGGGCGCGGTGGGGTTCACCAGCTACTCCATCACGATCCCGCAGTCCTATTACGGCGACGCGAGCACGTTCAGGCTGCGGTTCCGGACCAACTCCAGCGCGGGCAGCGAAGACTTTCAGTTGGACAACATCGTCGTGACCGCGGTCCCTGAGCCGGCCGCCGGGCTGCTCGTCGGGCTGGGCGGCGCATGCCTGCTCGCCCGGCCGAAGAAAGGCTTGAGCCGCAGATGACACAAATCCCTTCCAGACGAGCGTTCACCCTGATCGAGCTGCTGG
Source organism: Phycisphaeraceae bacterium (assembly GCA_028277745.1). Lineage (GTDB taxonomy): Bacteria > Planctomycetota > Phycisphaerae > Phycisphaerales > Phycisphaeraceae > JANQFR01. The sequence continues at coordinate 8,561 of JANQFR010000045.1, read as the reverse complement.
TCGTTGTCAGCATCATCGCGTTGTTGATGGCGTTGCTGCTGCCCGCGCTTAAGCAGGCCCGCGCAACCGCCTGGTCCGCCGCCTGCCTCAGCAACCTCCGGCAGATGGGGATCGCGATCCAGAGCTACGCGATGGACAACAACGGCTACATGCCGGTGCGGCTGTACAGCAAGACCTACAGCGAGACCGATCTCCGCGAGTCCGCATGGCCGCGCGAAATCTGGCCCTACGCGATGGGCAACAACGACAAGCCGCCCAAGAAGAACCGGGGCGACCTTTACGAAGACACGGTTCTCAACTGCCCCGTGGAGTCGGCGGTGAAGGCGGACACCAGCTTCAACCGCCCCTACTCACTGAACACGCGGCTGCACAAAGAGTCGGGCGGGCCGATCCACCAGTCCCAGAACACGACCGCCGACATCCACCGGATCGCTTCGCCGGCCGCGGTCGTGCTGCTCACCGAGCAGCACATGTTTCGCGGGGGCGGGATCAACGACTGGCGGTGGGCCAATTACACCTCCAACTACTACGGCCATCACCACGTCGAGATGACGCTGCACCACCCCGGCGCGACCAGCAACACGCTCTTCATCGACGCCCACGCCGAGAACCTCAACGAAGAGGAGATCCCCTTCGACACGTTCTTCGGGGGCGGGCCGGAGTTCTGGCAGGGCCGATGACCGGCGACGCCGCCGGACCAGACCAAGGAGTTCGCATTCATGAACCATCGTTTTGTGCCGGGGGTTTTGACGGGCCTCGTGCTGGCGCTCTTGAATCCCGCGACGGCGGCGCGCGTCATCGACGTCGCCCCCGACGGCCCGGTCACGATCCAGGAGGCGCTCGACCAGGCGCAACCCGGCGACACCGTCAGGTTGGCCCCCGGCATCTATCGCGAGCGCATCCGGTTCCCGCGCAGTGGTGAGCACGGCAAGCCGATCACGGTCGAGGGGCGGGACGGCGCTGTCATCGACGGGCGCCGCGAGACCGAGTTGGCGTGGGCGCCGGCGTTCGACATCGCCCCGGGGCTCTACCGCGCGGCGGTCGACTGGCGGCCGTATTTCTTCACCGCGGATGGCAAAACACTCACCCAGCTCCACTACCGCCGCTCCAGGCTCGGCGCCGCGAAGACGCCGTGGCCCGATCTGTTCCGCAACGGGCCGGACGGACGCACGCTCAAGGGCATCGAAGCCCTGGCGATGACCAACGACGACGAGCAGCAGATCTACGTGCGTTTCCGCGACGGGCGCGACCCGTCCACGATGACCTGGGCGCTGGGCACGAAGCGCCCGGTGGTGCTGATCGACGGCGCGGATCGGGTGGTGCTGCGCAACGTCGCGATCCGCACCGGCTGGATCGGCGTCTACGTCGCCGATTCGCTCGGGGCCGTGATCGAGCACTGCACGATCGGCCCCACGCGTCACGGCGTGTGGCTGGCGGAGAACACCGACCGGGCCACGGTGCGGTTCAATGATATCAGCGCCTATCCCTACGCCGTGACCGGCCCGGCGCCGCGGCACGGGCCCACCCAGGGCCGCGAGAACTGGACCAACTGGCTCGCCGTCAAACGCGCCGGCTACTGGGACAGCTTCGGCATCCGCGCGTTGCGGTCTTCCGGCGGCCACCAGATCCACGACAACCTTGTCCATCAACACTGGGGCGGCATCGAGGAATGGGCCAACGCGCCGGACCAGAACCGCGGCATGAAGGTTCACCACAACCGCGTGACCGACATCTCCGACGACGCGCTCGAGCCGTCCGGCTCCCAGGCCGACGGGCGGTGGCATGACAACCTGGTGATCAACGCGATCTGCGGATTCCGCATCAAGCACGTCGACGCCGGGCCGCTCTACGCCTACCGCAACATCTTCTTCAACTGCCGCGAGGACTTCCGCATCTTCGAGGGCGGCGCGCCCGGCACGGAGGTGTACGTCTACCACAACACCTCGACCGCGGGGCCGGCGGTGGCGAGCAACAAGGTCCGCGATCCGGCGAGGGCCAGGGACTACCACTTCCTCAACAACCTGTTCTATTGTCAGGCGTGGTGGTTGAACAGCTCAAGCGTAGACCCGGACTGGATGAGCGACTACAACGTCTTCGTTCGCCGGGGCGAGAGCGAGGGCTGGGAGGAGACCCGGGCGCTGGCCGCCCGCCTGGGGATGGATGCGAACAGCCGGTGGGTGACCGATCGGGGGCCGGGCTTTGAAGCATTGGCGGAGCTGAACGTCGCGCTGCGCGCCGACAGCCCCGCGATCGGCTCCGGGGCCGACCTCACCCGGCTGCTGGGCCGGGCGCTGCCCGGGCTGGAGCCGGGCTACTTCACGGGCGACGCGCCCGACGCCGGCGCCCTGCAGGCCGGGGCGCCGATGCCGGCCATCCCCCGTGCCCGCGAAGACGTGAAAAACCTCCCCGAGGCCGGGTACTGGCCACCCGCCGACGCCCAACCCCGGCGCGTGCTGGAGATCGGCGACCGGCTGCGCAACGACGGGGCGCCCAACCTCCGCGGCGACGCCGTCGAACGCTGGGCCGGCCCGCCGAAGCATGAGCCGGGCGCATCCGCGCGGATCGACTTCACCTCCATCACGCCCGCCGGCGACATCGATCCCCACGCCCTCGAGCCCGCCGGCGAAAACCTGCTCCACAACGGCGACTTCGCTCGGGTCCAGGAGGACGGCCGCCCCGTCGGCTGGCGCGTCACGCTGAGCGATCAGGTCCGCCACCAGGTCGCCGTCGACCGGGACCAGCAGCCCGACGGCATTGAGCAGTCGCTGCGCGTCAACATCCTCGGCGCCCGCAACGGGCTGGGCGAGGTCACCCAGTGGGTCCCCGTCACGCCGAACCGGAAGTACCGTCTGACCGGCTGGATCAACGGCTCGGGCGGGTCCGTCGCCATGCTCCAGGTCAAGCTCCGCGACCGGAAAGAGCTGGCCCGGATCAACGGCCCGTGGAACGGCAAAGGCTGGACCCCGGTCACGATCGACTTCGTCGCGGAAAACGCGACCCAGGTGGGCGTGCTCTGCCGATTCAAGCAAAACGCGCACGCCCAGGGCAAATCGGCGTGGTTCGCCCATCTGCACCTGGGCGAGGCGGCGGAGTAAAGCCTGCGTCATTCACTTTGTTTTCAGCCGCGACGTCCTCGTCGCGGTCCGCCGAGGCGTGAACCATAAGACGACACGACCGCGACGAGGACGTCGCGGCTACGAAAGACATCACCCGCGCATGGACGGCGGGAGCACATGCCGACACCGGTTAGTTCACCCATCCCAGGACGTCGCGCAGGATGCACCAGCGGGGCTTGCGATCGGCGCGGGATGCGCCGTTGAGCCAGTAGTCCTGGGCGTCGGCGAGTTCGCCCGACCGCCGGCGGATCTCCTGCCAGTAGTCGACGTATTGACGCCACTCGGTCGCGTGCGGGGGCATCAGGTAGGCGAAGAGCAGGTTGCTGCCCATGTCTTTGGGGGCGATCGCCTGGATGCCCGGGTGGGCGGCGGCCATGGCGGTGGCCTGGTCCAGGGACCAGATGGCCGCATCAATCTCGTCGAAGTCGGGGAGATGGGCGTACGAATCGACGACCACCCGCTCGGCGTTGGGGAACAGCCGCTTGATCAGCGGGATCAGCACCGGGTCGTCGAAGGAGCCGACGCGCAGGCCATCGATGGCGTTGATGGTCGACCGGGACGAGAACCGTTCGATCCCCTTGCGCGGTGCAAACAAGGCGATGGGGCTGTTGAAGTAAGGCGAAGCGACGTCCAGGTTGAAGAGCCGGCGGTTGGTGACGTAGATGCCGGCCATGGCGATGTCGAACCGCCCGGCCTCCAGGTCGTCGTGGAGCTTCTCCCACTCGAAAGGGACAAAAATCAGCTTGACGTTGAGGCTGTGGGCGAGGGAATAAGCGGCTTCGATGTCGTAACCGACCAACTCGTCGTTGCGGTTGCGGTAGCTGAACGGGATGATGCCGTCGTTGTAGCCGACCCACAGCTCGCCGGTCTGCTGGATGCGGTCGAGCACGGAGGGGTTGTCGGCGGCGTTGGGTCGGCCCGGGTCGGACAGGGATCGGTAGGTCACGTCGACGCCCTCGATGATGCCCGGGGCGAGCGTGAAGTTCAGGTACGGGCGGCGTTCATTGCCCACGAAAGTCTCCTGGACGGCGCGCGTGCCCAGGGCGAGGGCCGCGATGGCCGCCATCGGCAACGCGACCGCCATCACCAGCTTGCCCAGGCGCAGCCGCAGCTTGCCGAAGTAGGCGAGGGTGACCAGGATGCTGAGGAACCCGAAGCCGGTGGCGGTGGTCATGAGCATGCCGTAGCGGATGATGACCAGCAGCTCGACGTACAGCTCCGGCGCCGCGTCGGGCAGCTGGAGCCACGAGCTGAGGAAGACCACGCCGTTGACGGTCGCGGTGGGCGAGCCGAGGTTCGAGAGAAACGTCATGAACGGCAGCAGGACCTGGTTGCCCAGCGGCTCGGGGGTCTGGAAGAAATAGAGCGCGAAGAGGATGAACAGCAGCACGAAGAAGTTGCCGAGTTGGCCGATGACGTAGATCATCGAGAGGTTGGTGCCGATGACGTCCTCGGACTCTTCTTTGGGGACGTCGAGCTGGTTGGCGACCTTGCGGGTGGCCTCGGTGATGTAGGGCAGGGCGGTGACCGACAGCGTCGTGGCGAGCGAGACGAGCATGGCCGAACGCAGGTCGACGAGGACCTCGCGGTAGCGCAGGGGCGCCAGCGCGGTCATGACGGCGGGGAGCATCCAGAACGCGAGGATGACCGAGACGCCGAACAGCAGGACGAGGAATGAGCCCAGGTGCTCGAGGTTGGCCAGAGCGGTGGACCCGGCGGTGTCGGCCACGAGAGCGAACACGGCGAACGGGACGAGCTTGATGACCCACTTCCAGAACTGGAGGCTCATGCGTTTCACGCCGTCGAGGATGCTGAGCATGGCGCTCTTGTCGTCGAGCCGCTGCATGGCGACGCCGTAGGCCACACAGAAGACGATGACGGCCGGGACGTAGTTCTGGGCGATGGCGCCGACGATGTCCTTGGGGATGACCAGGTTGATGACATCCATCAGGTCGAAGCCGGACGAGCCGGGCGTGGTGGCGACGGGCGAGTCGGTGGGGGGGATGCCCAGGGCGACGACGAGCAGCGACGCGAAGGTCAGGACCCAGGCGAGCACATAGATAACCCAGCCGTGGCGGAAGAGGTTGAACGCCTGGGCGGGCTTGAGGCTGCCCAGGCCGTGCAGGAGCGAGGCGATCACGTAGGGGTAGACCGCGGCCTGCAGGAGCATGACGTAGGCGGCCCCGAACGGCGCAAGGATTGTGCAGTATTCGCCGAAAAAGACCCCCGCGAGGATGCCGCCGCCGGCGGGGAAAAGGATCAGGCGGAGTTCCTTCATGGGGGCTGTATGCTAATAGAGCCTGAGTCCGCGTGCGACGGAGCGCCCATGTTGCCGGCGGGTCTTTGTTTCTCGGTAAAGGACCGAAAGCCCGGTATCGAGCCGTGTCGCTTGTCTGGCTTTCCACGTTCCCGGGTTGGGCCTTCATCCCGGGCCTAATCCGCGGCCATCGGGATGAGCTGGTCGCCGGGGTGCAGGGGGTGGCCGCGGGTGAACTCGGCGATCGGGAGCAGGCGTTTGCCGGGGAGCTGGAGTTCCCGCAGCTGCAGAGCGCCGTCGGCGACGGCGACGCGGGCGTCGGGGAGGATCAGGCCCGGCTCGGGGCGGGGCTCGGCTTGTTCGAGGCCGGGGAAGCAGATCATGTCGTCCGGCTCGGAGCTGACGCGGCGGAGAAACAGCGGCTGGGTCTTGCCCGTGGCCGACGAACGCCAGAGGACCTGGCACCCCGGCCAGGGGGTCAGGCCGTGGATGCGGGCGCGCACGTCGAAAGCGGGCTGGCTGAAGTCGACCGTGCCGTCGTGCTTCTTGAGCTTGGGGGCGAGGGTGGCGGCGTCGTGGTCCTGCGGCCGGGGATGGAGGCGGTTGTGCTCCAGGTCCTCCAGCACCTGCAGCACCGTCGCCGGGCCCAGCTCGGCCAGACGATCATGGAGTTCGCCGGCGGTCTCCATGGGGTCGATCGGCGTGGCGGCGGCCGCATAGACGTCGCCGGCGTCCATCTTCTGCGCCAGCCCGATGACGCAGACGCCGGTTTCGTGCTCGTTGCGGATCATCGCCCAGTTGATCGGCGCCGCCCCGCGATACCGGGGCAGCAGCGACGCGTGGAGGTTGACCGCGAGCCGGCCCAACGCGTCGATGAACGGCGGGCCGAGCTTCTGGCCGAACGCAATAACCACCGCCGCATCCGCCTGGAATCCGCCGACCTGCTCGATGAACGACGGCGTGTTGACATCGTCGGTCCGCAGCAGCGGCAGGCCCTCCTCCAACGCAAACCGCGAAACCGGCGTGGGGGTCAGCGTCTTCTTGCGTCCGGCGGGCTTGTCCGGCTGAGAAATCACCGCGGCGAGGGTGTGCGCCTCACGGAGAACCCGGAGGGTCGGGAGGCCAAAAGCGCCGGAGCCAAGGAAAAGCAGCTTCATGCGGGCGACACGGCTCGGCGGCGGCGGGTTAGCCCGGCGCCGCGGTTTCGAGTTCCTTGAGCAGACGCCGATTCGCGCGGCGGTCGATGGGGGGCATCTTGTCGATGATCAGAACCCCATCCAGATGGTCGGTCTCGTGCTGCCAGACGCGGGCGGGCAGGTCGTCGCTGGTGAGGGTGAAGGACCGGCCGTCGAGGTCGAGGGCGGTGATCGTGATGGCGGTCGGCCGGGTGATGTCGCCCTGGATGCCCGGGAGCGAGAGGCAGCCCTCCTGCTGGGAGGCGGCCTCGCGGGAGGGGCCGGAGAGGACGGGGTTGATGAAAACCCGGTCGTCGTCGGGCTCGCCGGTGGGGTTGGCGACGAACATCCGCCAGGGCAGGCCGACCTGGGGGGCCGCCAGCCCCACGCCGGGGGCCTCGTGCATGAGCTGGAGCATACGGCGGGCGACGGCGCGGACCTCGTCGGTGACCGCCTCGACCGGCTGGGCGACGCGTCGGAGCACGGGGTCGGGGTAGTGGACGATACGGAGCTGGTCAGGACGGACAGCCATCCCGCGGATGTTAGGGCGTGGGGCCGGCAGGGACAAGGCAGGCGGTAAATTTGGGCGGGGAATGGAGTTGGGGCTTGACCGGACCGAAAGGTATTGGCATACTGCCAGTGGCCTGTCCGGGAGGGTGGGGCCGGCGTAAGCCGGGTTTTTACATCATCTTTTGACGTCGGTCGGCCGCGGTCCAGGCCGCGGACGCGAGAATGAGGGGCCCAACCCATGTCCACCATCACGAAAAAAGAACTCATCGACCAGATCGCCGACGCCACCGGCCAGAAGCGCGTGCTGGTCAAGAAGATCGTCCAGAGCTTCCTCGACAGCATTATCGTTGAGTTAGGCAAAGGCAACCGCCTTGAGTTCCGCGACTTCGGCGTGTTCGAGGTCAAGCAGCGCCAGGCCCGCATGGCGCAGAACCCCAAGACCCTTGAGCCGGTCGAGGTGCCGCCCAAGCGCACCGTCAAGTTCAAGGTCGGCCGGCTGATGAAACAGACCCTGGCGACCGACGGCTCGGCGGCCAACCTCGGCGTCGTGGTCGAAGACGATGACGATTGACGCCGCGCCCCGCAACGCCGGCGGGCCCCATGGCCGATGACTTTGACATGGCGCTGCAGCGCGAGCTCGACGCGCTCGAGGCGCGGTCGATGCGACGCCGCCTGCGCCCCCTGCCCGGCGCCGGGCGGTGGGTCGAGGTCGACGGCCGGCGGATGCTCAACCTCGCCGGCAACGACTACCTCGGCCTCAGCGGCCACCCGCGCCTCAAGGAGGCGGCCGCCCGCGCGATCGAGGAGCACGGCGTGGGCGCGGGCGCCAGCAAGCTGGTCACCGGCCACCTCGACGCGCACCACCAACTCGAAGAAGACTTCGCCGCCTTCAAGCACGCCCCGGCCGCCTTGCTGCTGCCCACCGGCTACATGGCCAACCTCGCCGTGCTCACCGCGCTGGCCGGCGCGGGGGACCTGGTCTGCGTCGACAAGCTCAACCACGCGAGCCTAATCGACGCCGCCCGCGCCAGCCGCGCCCAGGTCCGCAGCTATCCCCACCTCGAAACCGCCAAGCTCGAACGCCTGCTGCAACGCCATCGGCAGACCCATGAAGGACGCCGTTTCGTCGTGACCGACGCGGTGTTCTCGATGGACGGCGACACCGCGGACCTCGCCGAGCTGTGCGACGTGTGCGAACGCTGCGACGCGCAGCTGATCGTGGACGAAGCGCACGGCACGGGCGTGCTGGGCGAAACGGGCGCGGGGTTGTGCGAAGCGATGGGGGTGGACGACCGCGTCGCCGCGGTGGTCAGCACGGCGAGCAAGGCGCTGGGCGGGATCGGCGGGATCGTGACCGGCTCGCGGGCGGTGATCGAGGCGCTGGTCAACAAGGCCCGGCCGCTGATCTACACGACCGGGGCGCCGGCGCACCAGGCCGCGGCGATCGGCGCGGCGCTGCGGGTGATCCGCGAAGAGCCGTGGCGGCGGCAGAGGCTGGCGGCG
>JANQFR010000037.1 GCA_028277745.1 Phycisphaeraceae bacterium | reverse complement strand
ACGCTCGCGGCGCCAGGGGCGGTGAGAAGGTCAACTTCGGCTTCGGGACGCTCGGCGCCGACGCGCAGCACCCCGACTCAAGCGGCTACACCGCGGCTTTCACGCTCACCGACCAGTGGAAGCCATACGCCATCGACCTGTCCGGCAAAGACCTGTCGCGGATCAAGACCGGCTTCCTCTGGTCCGCCGCGGCCCAGGGCGAGGCGCTCACGTTTTTTCTCGACGACATCCGCTTTGAGTGAGAGCGTGGGCGGGCCCCCGCCGCTCAACACGCCTGTTTCAACGTTTGGCTTGCCGGGGCGGGAGGGCGGCGATATCCTCGGAACCGCGTTTCAGGACGCCGCCGTGTCCGCGGGAAGGCAGATTGCCGCCTGAGTTTGTCTCGACATGTTGATGATCGATCGCACGGTCTTCTTTCAGCCCGACGACGCGGACAGCGGGCGCTTCACTGAAAGGAGGTCGTCATGACTGCCCCCCTCCCGCTGCCCGATCGTCCTAACCTCGACCACTACCGCAACAAGGCCAAGTCGCTGCTTGCCGCGGCGCGTCGCGGCGATGCCGTTGCGCTAAGCCGTATTGCCGCTGCGGCGGGGAGCCCGCCCCAGCGGCTGGGGCTTTCACACGCTCAACTCGCCGTCGCGCGGGAGCACGGCTTTGCCAGCTGGCCGAAGTTCAGGCGGCAGGTCGAGCGGCTCTCGGAAAACGAGAAACGCAAGACGCCTTTCGAACGCGCGGCGGACGCTGTCGTCCGGGGTGAGGTCGATACCCTGCGAGCGGTCCTGCGCGAACACCCCGAGGTCACCGCGCAGCGCGGCCCGGTCGACTATTCGCTCCTCCATCACGCGGCCGGAAGCAAGACCAAAGCCAACACGGCCTGCGGCGAGATCGTGCGCGTGTTGCTTGATGCGGGCATGTCGCCCGACACGCGCGACGAAGCCGCGCAAGGCGCGACGCCGCTGCACTTTGCCGCGACGCTGGATCATCTGGAGGTCATGAAGGTGTTGCTCGACGCGGGGGCTCGGATCGACCTGAACAACATGGGCGACGGCGGCACGCCGCTGGCGCAGGCCTTGTTTTACGGCGCGGTCGACGCGGCCGAGCTGCTTGCGTCTTACGGGGTCATGCCGGACAACCTGCGTATCGCCGCCGGGCTCGGCCTGATCGATCGGGTCCGCGGCTGGTTCGACAGCAGCGGCAAGCTGAAACCCGGCGCCGGCGCTCATCGCGCGTTCTACCGTCCTCACGACGAGGCTTACGAAAAGCCCACCACCGACGACCCGCAGGAGGTCCTGGACGAAGCGTTTGTGTACGCCTGCAATAACCGGCGATACGACGCGGCCGCGTGGTTGCTGGAGCGGGGCGCCGATATCAACGCCCGGCCCCATTACCACACCGCTTTGCACATGGCGGCGTATAAGAATGATGAACGGCTGATCGGCTGGCTGCTCGATCAGTGCGCCGACCCGGCCTTGCGCGATCTGGCCTACGACGCCATGCCCTACGGCTGGGCGTGGCACGCCGGACACGCGGATCTGATGCAGAGGCTCCAACGGTTGGCGGCTCAGCGCGATTTGTTCGCCGCGGCGTCGATCGGCGACCGCGACCAGGTCGAACGCCTGACGACGGCGGACACCTCCGAACACGACCGGGGTGAGGCGCTGATGGCCGCTCTTGAACACGGCCACGATGACGTTGCGCAACTTCTCCGCCAACGCGGCGCGAAACCCAACAACATCCGTGTCGCGGCACGGCTCGGCCTGGTCGACGACGTGCGCGATTTCCTGGACCGGGGCGACGACCCGACCCCCGCGCTCATCCTCGCGGCCGATCACCGGCGCCACGACGTCGCCCGGCTCTGCCTGCAGCGCGGGGCCGCGGTCGGCCTGCACCCGGCGTGTTCGCTCGGCTGGAGCGACCGTGTCCAGCAGCTGCTTGCGGAAGGCGCTGATGTCGACCAGGCCGACAGCGGCGGCGAGCGTCCCCTGCACAAGGCCATCAAGGGCGGCTCGGCTCAGGTCGTCGATCTGCTGCTCAACGAGGGCGCCGACGTCGACGCCAACGCCGACCACGACTCGCACGGCGCCCGGGCCCTGCACGTGGCGGCCGCGTCCGGCGCCGGCGCCGAGATCATCGATCTGTTGTTGACCTACGGCGCCGACATCAACCAGCCCACCAACGCCGGCACGCCGCTCGATTGCGCCCGACGCGCGGGGCGGGACGCGACGGCGAAACTCATCCGCGAGCGCGGCGGCAAGTCGCGCCGTGACTTGCCCGATGCGTGGTGATCGCGGCGACCGGCCGGTTGACGTTCTGATCATCCATGCTTTCCCCGCTTGCACTTCGCGCCTGCCGCGAGACAATCCGGCGATGAAAATCACCCATTTCGAGCTGATTCACGTCCGCCCCCGCTGGCTCATCCTCAAGGTCCACACGGACCGGGACATTGTCGGCCTCGGCGAGCCGACGCTCGAGGGCCGGGCCCAGACGGTCGCCACGGCGTTGCGCGAATTCGAGCGCATGCTCGTCGGTGAAGACCCGCGGCGGATCGAGCACCTCTGGCAACGGATGTACCGCCAGACGTTCTACCGCGGCGGGCCCGTCCTGAGCAGCGCGATCAGCGGCATCGAGCACGCGCTCTGGGACATCCTCGGCAAGTCGTTGGACACGCCGGTCCATCAGCTCCTCGGCGGCGCGGTGCGCGACCGCATCCGGATGTACGGCTGGACCCGGGGCGGCAAGACCGGCGATTACATCGAAGACTTCATGCACCACATGGAGGCGCGGGAGTTCACCGCCTACAAGTTCTCGCCGATCGAGGCCTGCCGGATGATCGAGTCGCCCGCGGCGATGCAGCGGGCGGCGGATCACGTCGCCGAGGCCCGCCGCATCGTCGGCGATGCGATCGACATCGCGGTCGACTTCCACGGCCGATCTACGCCCGCATTGTCGAAGCGGCTGGCCCGGAAGCTCGAGCCATATGACCCGTTGTTCATCGAAGAGCCCGTGCTGCCCGGCGACACCGCGGCGCTCAAGGACATCGCCGCCAGCACGTCGATCCCGATCGCTACGGGGGAGCGGCTGTTCACCCGCTGGCAGTTTCAGGACGTGATCGAGCAGCAGGCCGTGGCGATCGTCCAGCCCGACCTTTCACACGTGGGCGGGGTCTTCGAGGCCCGTAAGATCGCGGCCATGGCCGAGGCCCGCAACATCGCGGTCGCGCCGCACTGCCCGCTCGGCCCGGTCTGCCTCGCCGCCAGCCTGCAGGTCGACGCCTGCACGCCCAACTTCCTGATCCAGGAGCACGTGACGCTTGGCGAGGGCTACCTCAAGCGGCCGTTCGTGGTGAAAGACGGTTACATCGACGTGCCGCGGGGCCCGGGCCTGGGCATCGAACTCGACGATGAGGCCATCGCGGGCCAAGTGTTTGAGGGCGACTGGGAAACGCCGACGTTCACGCTTGAAGACGGATCGGTGGCGGAATGGTGACGAGGCGGCCGGATCGTTCAAGGGTTCTTTCCCTCCCCCACTCTCTCCGCCTCCGCCCGCCCGCACGCCGCAAGAACATTTGACGACCGCGATCAAAAAAGCTTGACGCGAGCCGTGGCCAAGGGTAGGATATTTTGAATCAATCGTGTGATTAACGGTCTAAAGCGTCTTTGGTCCTTTTTTTAGCCTTTCTCGTCCATCTCTGGAGCCCGCTGGTTTCCCGTTCGGACTGGCCGGCGTCTGTCTTCGGGTTCGCCACTGACCGGAGCCTTTCCCATGACACGACGTGCTTTCACCCTGATCGAACTTCTGGTCGTCATCAGCATCATTGGTCTGCTCATTGCCCTGCTGTTGCCCGCGTTGCAGGCGGCCAGGGAGGTGGCGAGGCAAGCCGCCTGCGCCAGCAACAGCCGGCAGATCGGCATCGCCGCGTTCACCTTCGCCGCCGAGAACGCCGGCCGAGGCCCCGGGCAGGCGCACCGCACGTCCCCGAGTTCCGCGAGCGTGGCCTGGGCCACAATCATCAACACGGGTCATTTCGGCAGCGGCCTGTTTGACTACTGGCCCATCCAGGATCGGCCGGGGCAGAGCGTCAGCGAACCTGACGCGCTGAGCTGCCCCAACAGTGATCTCAATATCAAACCCAATAACCGCACCTTTATCTGGAACCTGGACGCGGCGGGAGGGATCCATTGGGGCTCAGACCCATACCCGTATGGAGAAGTCGTACACGAAGGCACGCCTTCAACAAGCATCGGCGGCGTCCTCTACGATCGGTACGTCCTGGGTGCTCGGTATGAAGAATTTAAAAGACCGTCGTTTCAGTTCCTGATGCATGAGACCGAAGACCAGGCGGACTATATCAGGCGGAATGTTTCCACCCCGACCGCTCCCGTCCTGGGGACGGACCCCACCTACTCGCAATACTCGAGCGCTGGAGGTTTTGTGACCTACCGACACAACCTGTCGGGCAATTTTCTCTTTATCGATGGGCACATCGAGGCGATGAAGCCCGATGTGCCGGTGTTCGACAAACACCGATACTTGATGGAGCCGTAAGCCAGCCCCTTTGTGCGAACGCACTGACCGCGGGGGGGGCGGCTCCGATGAAACCGTTTTGTTTTTCGTATTCAGCTCCTTTTGCCGTGACAAGGCTCATCCATGAAACGTATGTTCAACCGGCCCGCATGGTTCATTGCCGCGATGGTGTTGTTTTCGGTTTGCGCGGCGGGAGCACGTGCTCAGTCCGCCGCCACGCACCGCTTTGATTCGGATCAAGCCCTACGCGGCTGGGAGGTCCGGGGCGACGTCGCGATCGATCACGACCGCGTCCGCGAGGGCGAGACGGGTTCGCTGCGCATCGCGCCGGGGGGCGCCGCGATTCTCAAACTCAGCGACCAGAGCCGGTCCGGCCGGGTCAGCATCTGGGTCTACGACGACGGCCAGCGTCCGGCCAACGCCCGGGCCAAGCGTCCCGGGCCGCGCTGGGGCGTGATGCAGCCCGACGGCTCGACGCTGGTGGTCGGACATCTTTACGCCCACTACCTCAACGGCGCCGAGACGTACGCCGCCGCCGAGGCTAAGCTCACCGACAAGCCCGCCGCCTGGCTCAATCGGGTCCAGTACCTCGGGGTCAAGCGTAAGCCCGACGGCTGGCAGGAATGGACCTTTGACTTCGACCCCGAGGCCGGCTTCACCCTTTCGGTCAACGGCAAGCCGATCAAACGCTTCGACTGGAACAAGACCCAGGCCCACGGCATGAGCGGCGTCGTGCTGCTGGGCGACCCGATCGCCAAGGACGGCCAGACCCTGTGGGTCGGCCCGGTCCGCGCCTCGACCGGAGCAGCCATGAAAACCAGGCCCGTCCCCCCTCCGCCCCCGCCCCCCGTGGTTCCCGACGCCGATCCGGCCCCGAGCCGGAAGGTCCAACTGCTCGAACCCCTCCGCGGCGTCCACCCCCGCGTCCTGTTCACCGCCGAGGACATCGATGAGCTGCGCCGACGCTACGAGCAGGACCCCATCGCCCGCGAGAAGATCGAACGCTACCTCAAGAGCTCCAACCCCTTCACCGAGGCCAAGTTCCTCAAGGACGCCACCGACGGCCAGCGCGTCGGCCTGTGGCGGATCCCCACCGTCGTGCTGCATTACGCCGTCACCGGCGACCCTCAGTCGCGTGACAAAGGCATCGAGTTTCTACGCCGGCTCGTCGCGCTCGAAAGCTGGGAGACCACGCGCGAACGGGACAGCGGCATGAGCGCCGGCAACATCATGATCGGCGCCGCCCTGGCGTACGACGTGCTCTACCACGACCTGCCCCCCGACCTGCGTGAGCAGGCCGCCGACAAGCTGATCCGACAGGCCCGGGCGATGATCCACGGCGGGCATCTCAAGAAGAACCCCGGGGCCCACTACTGGCAGAACGACCCGGCGAACAACCACCGCTGGCACCGCAACGCGGGCCTGGCGATGTGCCTGCTCGCGGCTTATGAAGGCCAGCCCGAAGCCCAGTGGGCGATGGAGTTCCTGCAGGACGAACTGGCCTACATCCATCAATGGCTGCCCGAGGACGGCACGAACCACGAAGGGCCCGGTTATCTCGTCTTCGGCCTGCCGCACCTGGTCCTCGCCATGCACGCCTCCGACCACGCCCTGGGCACCGATTACCTCCAGCACCCCTACTTCGGGCAGGCCCCCTGGTTCCAGGCCCACGCCATGCGGCCGGGGCTGCGCGAATTCATGCCGTACGGCGACACCGGCGGGGGCCTGGGCTTCTACTGGGGCGCCCTCTACGCCGGAGCCTCGGCCCAGCGCGACGCCGAGGCGATCGTCGCCCTCGACCGCATCCGCGCGATCAACCCCAAAGCGTTCAACTACGGATGGATGGACCTGCTGTGGCGCGACGGCTCGCTGGTCCAGCCCGACACGAGCTACAGCCTGCCGGTCGTCGGCCGGTACGAGGACCTGGGCATTACCTTCATCCGTGACGGTTGGGGTGACGACGCCGTCGCCGCCATGTTCAAGTGCGGGCCGCTCGGCGGGTTCGAGCTCAACGCGTTCCGCGAATCCCAGGACCCCTTCGGCTATATCAACGTCGCCCACTGCGACCCCGACGCCAACAGCTTCATCATCAGCATCGGCGACAAGCTGATCGCCGAGACCAGCCGGTACTCGCACCGCAAGCTCAGCAGCTCCCACAACACGATCCTGGTCAACGGGACCGGTCAGTACGCCCCCGGCCGACGGGAAGGCGGGGTCTGGTCCCAGCCGGCGACCGGCAACCACAGCATGCTCGAAGACGCCAGGGTCATCGCTTGGGACCGGCAGGCCGACGGCACGCTGATCATCGAGGGCGAAGCCGCCGGCAGCTACCCCGCCAACAACAAGACCGGCCGGCCACAGATCGACCGCTTCCGCAGGCTCTTCGTCTGGAAGGAGGGGCAGTACATCCTGATCCTCGATGACGTCCGCTCGCCCGAGCCGGTGACGATCACGTGGCTGACCCAGAGCCCCCAGCTCCAGCCCGCGGGCCAGGGCCGGTACGCCCTGATCAACCAGGATGCGCGCTGCGGGTTCCAGCTCGCATCCACCGCCCCGCTGACCGCGACCATCGGCGAGTCCACCGCGGATAACAAGAAGAAACCGCTCGGCTGGCGACAGCTCCAGGCCAGCACCGAGCCGGTCGAAGCGGTGCAGTTCGCCGGGGTTTACATGCCTTGGGGCGGCGAGCCCGAGGTCATGCTCCAGCCCGAGGCCGACCACGCCGTCGTCACGGTCCGACACGGCCGCGGCGAAGACCGCTGGATCTGGCGCTTCGCCGAGGGTCCCGACCAGCCCGCCGCGCTGACGCTTGATCGGGCCGCGGACTGAGCCGTGACGATGCCGCGGGACCGGGCTGTCGGCATCAAGCTAGTTCCTCATCTGAACCTCTTACTTAAGCGAATCCTCATTGTCATGACCCGCCGATTGGCCGTCCTGGTTTGTTTGCTCGCCTTGATCCTCCCCGTGTTCGCCGCGCTTCGGGCCGGGGCCGACGAGCGTCTGCAGCTGCGCAACCTCGGCGAAGCCAGCCAGCCGCGTTTCGAGATCACCGACCGGGTCTGGCCCGATCCGTCGGACCCGCCGCACGTCTGCCTGTGGAAGGATGACAAGCTCGCCGCGGTGTCGATCACCATCGACGACAACACCGCGCCTGACCACGACTGGTGGGTCGAGCACGCCGAGCGCTACGGCTTCAAGGTCACCTGGTTCGTGATCACCGGCCTTATCTCGGATCGTCCCACGTACCACGGAACCTGGGCCGGCTTCGCCCGGCTCCGCGAACTCGGCCACGACGTGCAGTCGCACACCGTGACCCACCTCAACTTCTCACGCGGCTTCGACCCCGACGACCCGGACAAAGACATCGCCCACGAATACGCCGGCTCGATCGCCGCGATCGAAGAGCATCTCCCGGGCGGCCGCGTCGTGACGCTCGCCTACCCCGGCGGCAAGAACACGCACTACAACGACGACGCCGAAGCGGCCGGACACTTCATCGCCGCCCGCGGCACGCGGGGGACGATTAATCCCGTCAACCAGACCAACTACCTGCGCACCCACAGCATCGGCGGCGGCCCGGTCCTGCCCGGCGGCAGGGCGAAGTGGGCCTACGTCACCAACCTCTTCGACCCCGAAGCGTACCGGCCGAACCTCTACCGCGGCTGGTACGTCACCCACTACCACCAGGTCAAGGACGACATGGAACCCCGGATGATCGAGAAGTTCGAGTTCCTCAAGGCCCATGACGACGACCTCTGGGTCGCGCTGTTCCGGGAAGCGGCGATGTACGGCCAGCAGCGCGACACCGCCCGGCTGACCGTCGAGCCCACCGCCGATGAAACGATCCGCTTCTCGGTCAGCGACGACATGGACGACGAGCTGTTCGATTTTCCGCTGACGATCAAGGTCCGGCTGCCCGACGCCTGGCCGGGCGCGGTCGCCACGCAGGGCGGCGTGGAGACGGCGGCGGACATCGTGGAGCACCAGGGCGTCCGGTTCGCGTTGGTCCAGGCCGTGCCCGATCGCGGCGTGGTGGAGTTGACGAAGCGGTAACGCATCGAGAGGAGGAGCCCGCCGTGCCCGGATGGAGTCTTTGGTTTGGATGCGTTGTATGGCTGGCCGCGGTGTCGGCCGACGCCGCCCGTCCGGTGGCGCAGTGGGACGTCGTGCCCGACCAGCGGGCGGCGGAGGTGTTCCCGATGGGGGTATGCGCGTTCCATGCGTCGGGCGTGACGGTCGAGTTTCGCGTGGACGGGCGGCTGGCGCACACCGCGTCCGAGCCGACGCTGAACCCACGGACCGGGGTCTGGGAGTTTGTGTACCCGTTCGATCCGGCACAACACTCCGACGGCCCGGTGACAGTGCGCGCCCGGGCCGTGCCGATAGAGGCCGGCCACGCGTCGTACGACCTGCCGCCCATGACGGTCTACGCCAACGCCGGGGGGACGCTGACGGTCGACCGCCGGGTCTGGGTCGATGCGGCCAACGGCTCGGACGATGACGCCGGCGATGAAGCGTCGCCTTACCAGACGCTGGCCGCCGCGGTCCGCGCCGCTCCCGTCGGCGGCACGATCCTGTTGCGGCCCGGGCGATACAGCGCCGACCGGTTGCGGGGCGGGTCCGACCGGGGCCTGTGGACCACGATCCGGCCCGCGCCCGGCGTGTCGCGCGACCGGGTCATGCTCAGCGGCGGCCGACCCGGGACCCAGCGGCTCAAGCTCCAGGACCTGACGCTCTTCACCGACTTCGAGGGCGGGTATCACCCGATCCTCTCGGGCGAGGGCGGCCGGCACATGATCTGGCTCGACGGCGTGAAGGTCACGAACCTGCGCGGCCGCTGGGCCGGCAGCGTCCGGGCGTTCGGCAACCGCTACACCGCTTACGTCACCGGCGGCGAATCCGCCGAGATCGCCAACGGCCCCGCCGCGGCCCTCATCCGCGGCCACCGCCTCCACCGCATCACCTCCGACGCCTGGACCGGCGGCAACAAGCTCGTCGTCAACTGCTCAGTCACCGATATCAATCCCGGCCAGACCGGCGCCCACCCCGACTTCCACCAGTCCCACTCCAAGCCCCCGGCCTGGACCGAAAACGTCATCCTCTACAACGTCCGCGGCTACGACTGCCTCAGCCAGGGCCTGTTCGGCAGCCGGCTGCGCCACGCCGCGTTCGTCAACGTCCTGTTTGAAAAAGCCGACACCGTGATGTTCAGCCAGTACTCGGGCCCGATGGAGAACGTCCTGTTCCTCCATCTCAACATCGTCCGCCAGGGTTGGCTGTGGCGGGGGACCGGCCCCAACGCCTACGCGCCCCAGGACGTCGTCGTCATCAACAGCCTGTTCGACCGCATGCGTGTCATCCATGACGCCCGGACCGACGGCCTGACGCTCGACCACAACCACTTTGTCCATCCGAAGCAGGTCATGGGCTCGGCCGTCACGACCGGCCCGGCCGGCTATGTCGACCCCGCGGCGAAGGACTACCGGATCGCTGAAGGTTCGCCGGCCTGGGGCACGGGCCGCCCGCTGCAGTGCGTGCCGGCGGACATCAACGGCGTCCCCTACGCCGCCTCGCGTAACCGCGGCTGCTACACCCGGTCGGCCGCGGCGCCTTGAACCGTTCCGTCATATGCCGGCTGACAAATCGTTCAGCGTCGGCCGGCCATGAACAGGGCGCCCAGCCCGAGCAGGACCACCGAGGCCGGCTCGGGGATGACCCCGGTGATGTTGACGACGATGCTGTCGTCGTTGTAGGTGATGGTGAAGTGGCTGGGGTCGATGGCCTGGCCGTTGAAGTTGACGTGGGTGAACGTGCCGTCGATGTCGGTGTTCTGGTTGGCGGACGAGAAATCGATGTTCTCGACGATGGTGTAGCTGCCGTCGGGGACCCCGCCGTCGGCGATGAGGTTGAGCGTGGCGCCGGCGTTGATGTCGAGGAAGCCGCCGCTGCCCAGGTCGAGCTGGAGCAGGTCGTGGTTGCCCAGGGCGTCGAACTGGATCTCAAGGACGGCGCCGCTGTTGAATTCGACGATGCTGCGGCTGGCGCTTTCGGACGCCAGCAACAACGATTCGATTTCCGGGCCGAAGTCTCCGTTGCCGCCGGGCGCGAGGGTCCCGTTGTTGACGATCAGGCCGCTGGTGAAGCTGTCGCCGATCAGCGAACCGGTGCCGCCGAAGACCCCGCCGTTGTCGAGCGTGGTGCGTCCGACGGCGACGGCGGTGTTGGCCAGGACGGTGGTGCTGTCGGAGAAGCTGTAGCCGCGGGAGTTGAGGCTGGCCTGGTTGGCGCCGGTGAAGACGAGCGTCCCGCCGCCGGAGATGGTCCGGTCGTTGTTGATGTTGAAGCCGCCGGAGAGGTTCAGGGTGTTGCCCGAGCCCACGACGATCTGGTTCGGGCCGCTGCCGGACGCCGAGCTGAGGTTGGCGCTGATTTCATTGACGCCGCTGCCGAGCGAACGCAGGAGGCTTCCCCCGTCGAGGCGGAGGGTCCCGCCCCCGGCGTCGTCGCGGATCGTCCAACCCGCCGACTGGAAGTCGATGCTGACTCCGTTGCGGGTCGCGCCGTTGAGATCGGGCTGGCTGGCCGTCGGGGCGCCGGTGAATTGGCCGGTGTCG
This sequence comes from Phycisphaeraceae bacterium, assembly GCA_028277745.1. Classification (GTDB taxonomy): domain Bacteria; phylum Planctomycetota; class Phycisphaerae; order Phycisphaerales; family Phycisphaeraceae; genus JANQFR01. The sequence goes on along the minus strand of JANQFR010000037.1, from coordinate 35,634 downwards.
TTGAACCCCGGGGCGCCGCCGCTCCAGTTCGCGCTGTTGATGAAAAAGTCGTCCGTGCCGGCCCCGGTCCAGGTGCTGACCGCGGCGGCGGCTTGACCGGTGACGGCGCCCGCCATCGCAAACGTGGCGAGCAGGGCGACGGCGGAGATGCGTGTCATGTGGCCTCCATCAGTGAAGAAAGGTGAGAAACAAGGGGCTTGCGGATGGGCATAGGATATCACATTTTTTACATAAATCAATCCTTTGATTAAAATGTCGGGATCCGACTCGGACGCGTGTTGTAAAGCCGCGGGAAATGCCCGCGGTCTTACGTGGGCCGTCGGTCTAAGCGGGTGAAGTCGTGCTCGGGCGCCCAGCCCAGCCGTTGACGGGTGTAGGCCAGGTCCGCGTGCCGGTCCGCGTCCGGGGGGCCCTGGACGTAGAACACCTCGTAGCCCAGGTCGGGCAACTCCAGCGCCAACCGGGCGGCCTGGCCGATGTCGCGCCGGTCGATGTACTGCCAGTTCGGCTCGCTCGCCTCCCGGCCGTACTTGTCGGCCTGCAAGTCCTCGTCGGTGATGTACGCCGGCCGGAGCACCGCCGAGGCGATCCCGTCGCAGAGGTGGAACTGCCGGGCGATCGACTCCTGGCAGACCTTGGTCAGGCCGTAGGGGTGCGTCACGCTCTGGGGCGGCAGGTCGCGGGTGAGGTAGTCCCCGGCCTCCTGGTTCCTTTTGACCACGACGATCGACGAGATCAGCGCCGCTTTCTTCACCCCCGCGTCGCGCGCCGCGGTGTACAGGTTGGCCGTGCCGGTGACGTTGACCTCGAACGGCACGGCCGGCGAGGCGTACAGCCCCCGGCCGCGCGGCGCCATGTGCGCGATCACCATCGCGTCGACCCCCGACATCGCCTCCCGGCAGCAATCCAGGTCCGCCACGCTGCCCACCAGCGACTCGCATCCCTCCGCGTCGCACGGGGTTTCGACCACATCCAGCAGGCGCAGCTCGTGCCGGCCGGCGAAGGCTTGAATCAGGCCCGCTCCGAGATAGCCCGCGGCGCCGGTGATGAGAACGCGCATCGTGGTCAGACTCCAGTCCAGGTCAGGCCGGCCTGCGTCGGTCGGCCGGTTCGGGGTGAGGGGAATGAGCCGGTTCGAGCAGCGGCCGCAGGAACGCCAACGCCGACCGGGCCCGTTCCCAGGTTGCGCCCTCCCAGCAATACTCGACCGAGAGCGACCCTCCGTAGCCGCTTGCCGTCACATGCGACAGGAAGGCGCGAAAGTCGATCCGGCCCGGCGCCTCGACCCAACCCTCCCCGTGGCGCTCGGTGATCTGCGACAGGTGCATGTGCGTCACACGCCCGGCCAGCGCGTCGTAGGCCCGGTTGAGACCGTACGCCAGGAACGACTCGTTCGGCTGGAAGTTGACCTTGAGGTTGGCCCGACCCACACGATCCAGCAGGCGTTGCGTGCTCTGGACCGTGTCCGCCAGGGTGCGGGGGTGGGTCTCGACGATGAATTCAAGCTCGGGCGCCATGGCGGTGATCTGTCGCAGCCCGTCGACGGCCTGGTCCCAGTGGCGCGGCTGGGCGTCGGCGCTGCGCAGCCCGGCGGCGGAGACGTCGGTGAAGGTGCGGATCTTGCTCGCCCCCAGCGCCCGGGCGATCCGCACCGAGTCCCGGGCCGTGGCGAGGGTCTGCTCGAACTCCTCGGCCCCGCGCGTCAGCACGAAATAGGGCGAGACGGCCAGCAGCGCAATGCCCGCCCGGTCGGCCGATCGACGAAGCGTTTCAAGTTCGCCGTCCGGCTTGCCCAGGACGTGGCCGCCGAAGGCCTCGATCGCGTCATACCCCAACTCGGCCAGCGGCCGGATCAGCGCCTCGATCGGTTCGTTCCGGAACGCGATCGAGCAGAACGCCAAAGGGTTTTTGCTCGACGCTCCTGCCGCATCGGGGACCGATGGCTTCGCTGAGCCCGGGTGGGTCATGCAGACGAACTCCCTGCGGGTCGACGAGGCGTCGCGGCCGCCACGAACCGCCTTTCCGCGCCTCGCAGGATATCATAAATCAATCGATTGATAAAGAATTTCGGGACCCCGTCGATTCCCGGGGGATCATCTGCGGATCGACGTTCTGCGACTGCGCGGCCCGGCCCTCGATCAGGTTCAGCAGCAGTTCGACGCCGACCTGGCCCCGGCGGCGGTAGTTCTGCGACACCGAACTGATCGGCACCACGCCCAGGTCGCAGTAAGGCGCGTTGTCGATGCTGGCGAGCTTCACATCCTCGGGGATGTGTCGGCCGGCGGCGAGCAGCAGCCGCTCGGCGTCCATCGCGTGTTCGTCGCAGTGTGTGAACAAGCCGTCGAACGGCACGCCCGACTCCAGCAGCCGACCGAGCGCGTGCATGGCGCCCTGCCGGTCGAAGGGCGTTTCCTCGTTCCGGGTCTCTTGGACCAGCGTGGGATCGTAAGGCAAGCCGGCCTCTTCCAGAGCGGTCGCGTAACCGGCGTGCCGGTCGTCGGTCACCTTCAACTCGGCGATCCGTCGGCAGCCGCGCTCCACCAGGTGCTGCGCCGCGGCGTAGCCGACTTTTTTCTGGTCGCTGGACACGTTGACGATCGATTCATGCAGCGGCTGGTCGTGGATCGTGACCACCGGCATGCCCTTGCGGGTCCACGACAACAAGTCCTCGACCAGTCCCTGGTGGGCGAACCCGGCGATCAGCAGGCCGTCCACGCCGCCCCGCCGCGCCTTGCCGGCCAAGTCGTAGAACTGCTCGTTGGTCTGGAAGAAATCCAGCGTCAGGGTGTGGTGGCGCCGGTTCGCCTCGCCGCTGATCCCCTCGAGCAGGTTCTCGATCAAGCCGCTGCCGGCGGTGCCGATGCGGTGGATCAGCACCCCGAACGCGGCATGTCGGCCCTTGGTCAGCGCCGCCGCTGACCGGTTTTTCTGATACCCCACCGCCGCCGCGGTTCGCCGGATGCGCTCGGCCAGTTCTTCGCGCACCACGGTGGTGCCCAGCCGGTTGTTGAGCACCTTCGAGACCAGCGACGGCGACACATCGAGCTGTTCGGCAATGTCCTTGAGGCCCGCCATCGTCCCTTTCCCTTAGCCGATCAAGACTGAATCAAGCCTGTGATGATCCTCTTGAGTCTAAGCCTCACGCCCCTGCCGGGCAACAAAAACAAGCCCCTGGTCCCCTTAGCCGGGCCGCTACGCGGCCCTGGCCCAGGCGGGCGTAGCCCGCCGGCTAGGGTTCCAGATCCGATCCGCATCCCTTCGCGACCACGGCGCATTCGACCCCCAGCGTCTCGGCGATGAGCTGGATCGTCCCGGCGTGATGGCCCACGCCCAGCGCGAAATGGTGCGTCGGCCCCTCGCGCACCCAGGCGGTCAGGAACGTGCGGACGTCGGGCTCGAAGAACCCGCGGGTGTTGGTGTTGCCCGTGGCGGGGATCGGCCCCTTGACCGACTCGCCCTCGCCGACGACGAACTTGAACCGGCCGTCGGCGGTCTGCCCGATGCTGAGCATGGTGATCGGGCCCTCTTTGATCTTGAACTCGACGCTGGCGCCCGCCCCGGGCTTGCCGTGGTACTTGAGCAGCGATCGCAGCACCGGCCGACCCTCGGCGATGTTCAGGTGGTGCGGCCCGTCGTGCCCGACCAGCACGAAGCCCTCGTTGAAGTCGATCGGGTGGAACTCGGCGAAGCTGCCGCCGATGCCCAGCCGGTCCATGATCAGCATCGCGAGGCAGGTCTTGAGGTCGCTCTCGCCGCACATCGGGAACCCCGCCGCGGTCAGCAGCGAGTTGCCGACGATCAGGTTGGTCACCAACTCGCGCATCTCCGAGCCCGGCTCGCCCTGGTAGTAGTAAGCCAGCCCGTCGAGCCGGTGCTCCTCGATGAACCGGTCCAGCGCCGCCGCCGTCCGGGCCGCAACGTGCAGGTCCTGGTCGGTCAGCCTGCGCGTGATCGGGTCGGCGATAACGACGGCGTCATGCGGCGACGCGACCGCAAGACGCCGGTCCGGCTTCATCCGGTGGGGCATCGCCATCGGCGACACCATCGAAGTCAGCCGGCACTTGACAGGCCCCCGTGGTGCGAAGATCATATCCATAATGTTTACCGTTTGTTCGGATACGGACAGGTAGCACCGGGGATTCTCGTGGAACTAGGCGCCGGGACAACTACTCAGCGACCAGAAGCGCATGGTCACCGCACGCCGTCTTGCCTGACCGAACACCACCGGCGGTACCCCCTCCAACCGGCGTCCCTTTCAGACCTGCTCGGGCTTGATCGCGAGCAGGTCGATCGGTGCGACATCGCCCGAACGAACCTCCTGATCGCGGAGGGGCTCCCCGGGGCCGAAGACATCGACCTGCCCCGCTATCTGCGTCTGTTGGATGAGATGGCGACCGCCTGCCACGCACGCATCGAACGCAGCCGGCGGCTCTTCAAAATTAAACCCGCCGAGTTCCACCACTCAGAGAACATCTTCCGCGTGCTCACGATGCAGCATGTGCTCCGCACGCAGTTCAATGTCCAGTACGACGAGAAGGTGCGGGCGATCACCGACGCCGGCAAGGAATGGCACACCACCGACAGCAGCGAGATCTTCATCCACGGCATCCTCGGTGCAAAGCGGAAGGGGACCTGCTCGTCGTTGCCCGTGTTCGCCATCGCGGTCGGTCGGCGGCTGGGCTATCCGCTCAAGCTGGTTCGTGCCCCCAACCACACCCTGTTCCGATGAGATGATTCGGCGAACGGTGGAGAGGTTTTCAATATCGAACACACGCCTTCGGGCAGCACCGTCCAACCCGACGAGTATTACCATACCTGGCCCGTTCCGTGGACCGAACAGATGCACGCGCTCAATGAGCGAACGAAGGTGTGGCTGCACTCCATGACCGCTGAACAAGAAGTCTCCAAGTTCCTCTGCAACCGAGCACTGCTCCTTCACGGCGTCGGCCGGTCCGAAGAGGCGTTGATGAGTGTCGAAGTGGCGCAGGGGGTTGATCCGGGTAATCCTGCATGCTTTGACATCGTGCGCGAAATCTCGATGCGGACGTCGCAACGGGTCGCCGTGGTGCCGGTCCCGGTGCCGGTGAAGCCCAGCCAGGTCACCCCCCGCGTGTCGGCGCCCCGTCCGAAGCTGCCTTTCCCGGAATTTTGTACCGATCCTTATCACCAGCTTGTCAACGAGCAGAGCAAGCTGTACGCGGCGGGCCATGACGCCGGGACACCCGAATACGCTGCGTCGCTCACGCGTATCCGCGAGCTTGTGGACACGATCAACCGCCGCACCGCCACCTGACCGAAGGCGCGTCGGCCGCGACTCACCCGCATCCACGACCACAACACCAACGCCGGGAGCATCAATCATGATTCAGACGCTCGACAGGGAAACATGGCTGCCCGTGACGCCTTCGATCAGGGAAGGGGGTTGCTCCGATGCCTTGCCCCGCCTCGCCGCAGAGCGGTCGCGCCTTGAGGCTTTGGATAGCTTTCAGGGAATCGCGCGGATCCCGATCACCTTGAACAAGTACGTGTACGCCAGCAGTAACCCTATTACGGGTTCCGACCCCTCGGGGTTGCTTGATTTCTCGTACATTGGCCAGCTAGCACAGATAGGTATTCAAGCCTTCATTCGGGCTGCTCGTGCTGCCCCCCTTATTGCAGCGCGTGCCGGTGCGAAGATACTGACTCAAGCCAGAACGATTGCCTCGTATGCGAACAAGGCCAGGCGGTTCTTCTACGACGCCAGAACCTTTGACAAAATCCGGCGCGTGTACTGGAGTTCGCATGGCCCCGCGGCAGGACGATCGCTTCATCACTGGCTCATCCCACAACGGTGGAGCTTCATACCACAAGGCATCCGTAACGCCGGGTTCAACCTGTTGGAATTGCCCAAACTCCTGCCCGGACGTCTGGGCCTGAATCAATGGATGGGTTTTGCCCTTAACTGGGGAGGCTATCGTGCGGTTGTTGCTGTCACGGTTGAGAATGGCATCCGAGTGGCAATCCCCGCCTTTGTGACTGGCCTGCCGACTGCGGGCTACCTTGCAGGAAAGTGGCTCGACAAGGAACTGAACGGTGAAGAGATCGACTTGGGTGACGGTGCCGTTGCCGTTCCCCTTGATCTGGACTCGTACGACATCATCGAGATGCAGGAATCGGTGCTTCAAGACATCGAAGACGATCCAGGGCTACGAAACTAACTTTAGGTCGAGGCTGTGCCCCACTCCACGTCGCAGAACGCCATGTTCGAGTTGGCCGGCGAAGATGATCCAGATCATCCGCCCGGCCAGACGATTATGGATCGGCTCCAAGAGGCGATCGACCGTATCGATGGCATTCGCGTGGTGGCGACCGAGTCGTGGCGTGATGCCGGCTGGCACACCATCATCGAACTCGAAGGAGCGCGGTTCGAGTTCATTGTTTCTCAGACCGCTGAGGCCGATGTGTGGCTGCTCCAGGTCGCTTGCCGCAGCGACGCCGGATTGGTGCGCCGGTGGCTCGGGAGCCCTTTTGTGGATCGCTCGGAAACCGTCTACAGGCTTGCGACCATCGCTCACGACCGTCTTCAAGAAATCGGAGCGACGAGGATGGCTTGGAAACTGGATGGTGTTCCGCGGGGCGACGGTGACCCAAGCGAGCCCATTGCGCCGCAAACCAACTCTCCTGCATGATGGATGCGATGAGCTTCATGAACGACGAATTGACACGCCGGATAAACGCCGCCCTGCAGGGCCACGAGGCGACGTGTGAATGCGCTGCTGGCTTCGAAGGTCTTTCGTGGCGCCTCGTGGACCCGGACCGGCAGGTGGCGGCCATCTCCGCGCGTTGCGTGTCGTGTCAGTCTCAGTACCGGTTGGAAATTCGATTGCCCGACGATGCGCCCGCGGCTTTTCCCTTGGATCAACTCCCCCAGGCCGTGGACGCCATCCACGATCAAATGCAGGCCATCGCAGAAAAGGTTCGCCATCACGCCGCGGCAATGCCGGCGGCGGCGTTCGTCACCCACCCGCTCTGGGCCGAGGCGGGGTGGTCCGCGACGACGTTCCAGTGGCACCCGACCAGCGAAGCGCCGCCGATCATGGGGATTGTGTTTGAGGACGCCGAGGCGGGGCAGCAGATCTTCCGCGACGCGGAAGCACAACTCAACCACACGGACCGGTTCGAAGAGATCTGTGTGTCGATCATCGAGGGCGACGTGCCCGGACAAGAGCACCGGCCCGGCTATACCGTTCACATCTGCCCCGACCCCGAAAGCCTCGCGGCGCACGCTACGGTGGATGGGCTCGTGCTTGATTCACAGGTCGTACCGATGTTGGGTCAATGGAACCGGGTGTACCCGGTCCCCGGCCAACCACCGCTGCTGCCCCGCTTCAAGGAGGAGTATGAGAAGCACCGGGAGTTCCTGCTTGCGCCGGTGGTGCGGCGAGACGACGGTCAACTCTGGTGTGTGCCCGAACTGGGGATCATCAAGAACATCGTCACGTTCCGTGACCTGGCAGACATCACCGACGACGATGCCGACGCCGTGGCGTTGCTGATGCCGCAGTTGATCGTACCGCCCGCGTGATCCGGGCGGGGCGCCAGACCACCCGTGACCACTCGTACAGATGATCCAGATCGGTGATCGGGCTGATGGGTTTGCGCATCGATGATGCAGGTGCCGCACTTCGGGCAGCCGATCCATCTTGACGCCGTACTGCTGGATACTGGCCAGCTTGGCGTCAATCAGCACGAGCAAGCGTGCCGCGATCGCCCCGAGCGGCTGTGTCACCACGTTCAACGGCCACCCACTCGTTGACCACACGCCGATCGGATCCACCGAACTGACGCTGCCCACCGTGGTCGGGATACACCGTCACATCGGCGTCGGTCAGGTCGGCGAACGGCTTGAGGCTCATTTCGAGCGTGAGGCGCTGGAGTCGGCGGGGCGGCGGGATCATGGGTGTGGCGAGGCGGGTCGGTCGGTCGGCGTCATGGTAAAGAATGGGTCGTCGGTGGTCCGGCAATGCTCCTTGACCCGGCCGCGCAGGCGGTCCAGTTCGGCGGCGTGCGCGGGGTCTGCCGCGAGGTTGGCGACTTCCGCGGGGTCGCGTTCGAGGTCGTAGAGTTCTTCGCCGACGCCGATGTAGTGCGTGTACTTCCACCACTGTTCGCGGGCCATGCGGATCGGCGTGCGGTGGGGCCCGGCTTCGCGCCACTCGCCGAGGACCGCGTCGTGGCCGGTGAAGGGCCGGCCCTGCAGGGCCGGGAGCAGGCTCCGGCCGGGCAGGGCGGGGTCCGCGGCGGCGCCGGCCATGTCCAGGATCGTCGGGATCAGGTCGAGGTGGCTGACCAGTTCGCCGCGGCGGCCCGGCGTAAAGCCGCGCCACGCCTCGGGGCACGGCGACGAGCCGAGCACCCCGTGCCGGGGCGGGCAGACCACCAGCGGCACGCGCATCACCCCGTCGTACATGACCGGGCCCTTGAACGCCATGCCGTGCTCGCCCGCCATGTCGCCGTGGTCGGAGCTGAAGATCACGAACGTGTTGGACGCGTATCCGCCGCAGGTCAGTTCGTCGAGCAGCTCGACGATCAGCCGGTCGGCCTTCTCGACCTTGCCGGCGTAGAACCGGCGGTAGTACTCGAAGCGTTCGGCCGACCAGCCGCGCCCGGGCATCAGGGACTGCGGCCAGGGCTTGCCGGTCAGGTCGTCGTCCCGGTTCGCCCAGGGCGGCAGCTCGACGGGGCGTTCGATCCCTGGCTCGAGGAAATAGACGTCGTGCGGGTTCAGCAGTGACACGACCTGGAAGAACGGCCGCTTGGTGCTGACCCAGTCGCGCTCCCGGTAGAGCCGGCAGGCCGCGTGCACGGCGGTCGGGTCGTGCCCGGTTTCCAGGGCCTTCTCGAACCCGTACCGGGCGGGGTCGCCGCCGAGGTGCCACTTGCCGTGATAGACCGTCTCGTAGCCCAACGCCTGCATCCGGTGGCCGACCGTGACGATGCTGCCCCGCAACGGCCCGCAGTTGGGGCCGAGGTTGGCGTCCACGCTGGCCTGGGTGGGATAGAGCCCGGTCATGATCGACGCCCGGGCCGGACCGCAGATCGGCGAGGTGCAGAACGCCCGGTCAAAGCTCACGCCGCGTCCGACCAGCGAATCGATGCCTGGCGTGTTGACCTCGAAAGAGTTCACCCGGGCCGAGATCGTGTCGAACCGTTGCTGGTCGGTCAGGATCAGGAGGATATTGGGCCGGCCTACCTGAGACCTCGGGCACAAACCATCGGCGGGGGGCGGGACGGGGCTCATCGACATCCGGTTCCGATCAACACGCGACAGGGCGAAACCGCCTCGAACATTACCTAGGACATTATATCAATCGATTGATTAATTGGTGCGTTTGATGCCCGCGCGGTTCCCGCGGATTCGTCAAAGCCGGTTCTGAGCCTCGCGCAGCGAGGCGAAGATCCGGATACCCGGTTGTAGAGACCCACCGCTCCCGGCGCGGCTTAAACGCCGCTTCACGCTGTGCGCCGGCGGCGGCGAAGGAGCGTGAAGCCTCCGATCCCCAGCAGCACCAGCGACGCGGGCTCGGGGATGATCATGACCAGTGCATTGGTATAACTTGAATTCCCGTCTTGCACGGTCAGGATGGCCTGGTCGCCGATGGACGGGAGCAGGCCGGTGAAATCGACCGGGGCGATCCGGTCCAGCAACGAGACATTGAGCAGAAGCTCCCAGCTGACCACATGTTGGGCGATTTCATCCCATATCCAGATCATGCGCGCGGCCCGTTTGTCCGGCTGCGTGGAGACGCCGTCCCAGGCGATATGGCCTTCTTTGTCCAGTACGAGCAGCTGGCCCGAATGGTCGTCCCACGTGTAGCCTTCGCCCGAACTGGCAGTGTCCGGTGAGAAATAGCTCGACGTCCGCACCTGCACGCGGCCGCCGCCCAGGCTCGAACCGCTTAGGCCGTCACCGCCGCCCGGGGCCGTGGAACTGGTGGCCCAGGCGGCGTTGGCGGTTCCGAACTTGACCTGCAGCCTCGGCCCGGTCGAGGACAAGAGGGCGTTGACGGAGTTGCCGCTGAACGCGGTCCAGCCGGCGTCTGCGGCGGTGATCGACTCGAACCGCCCTCCAACGCCCACCACGGTGTCCCCGGCCAGCCAGGAGAGATTTCCATCGCTGATTTCCAGGTTCGACCCCGACTGGATCGTGAAACCGGCGCTGTACACATGGAACCCGTAGTTCGCGCTGCCCGCTGCGTAGACGCCGTTTTCCAGGGAATGGCCCATCCAGGCCCAGCCGGCGTCGGCTGATGGGTCGCCGGTGACGACGTTGGCGTGCGCCGCGGACGCGAACCCAAGGCTTACGATCGCGGCGGCTACGTGTGTTTTGCAGATGTTCATCCTCATGGTTCAATCTCCTGGACCGGCTTGTCACTCACCGAGGGGTGATGGGGCGCCAAGCTCGCCAGCAACGCACCGCGCTGCAGCGAACCGGTCGGGTCGGCAGAGGTTGATGCGGTCACCCCTCCCACCTGGGAACGTTATGGGTTAAAGATTTACTCCTCTCCTACTCCATCCGCCCGGAAGATCCTGGCGTTTCAATCGAAACCGGATGTTAGCAAGATCCCATCCACGGCTACAACCCGCCGCATCGGAATCAAGGGAAATCCCTGCGGCGAGGCGCCGCTGCTCCCTAGGTCCTTTGGGGCTTTGAGAACGATCGGGCGGCCGGCGCCTTCTATGACGGCTGATTTCCTGTCAAACGTCTTTTGCCCACTCTTCTATCCGAGCGTTTTGGCCGGCTTCGGCCAACCGCGCCAGCCGCTGGCCCAGCACCCACTGCGCGTGCTCCCGCAACAGCGCCCCGACCTGCAGCTTCATCGAGCGACGCTGACCGCTACACTGGCTGACATGGGACGACGCATCGCCGGGCTCCTGTCGAAAAGGGGATCCGATCACACATGCTCAGATTTGCTCATACCGGGCGAACCCGGCCAACTGGACACCCGGCGTCATCCCTATCTGAGCCGAGAGACGTTAGGTAGCAAAAGTTGAGGCTCTCAAGATGACAAAGTGAATACTATTGGTTGCCGTCGTGCTGACCACAACGACTGGCTGTCAACAGCAGCCCACAACCGGAGGAGCCAAAGTGAACCAAAATGAAGAAACCATTCGAAAATGGTTCGATGATTGGATGACGGCAACTAAGGAAGGCGACCTCGAGTTAGCGAAATCGCTTATTGCTGACGATGCGATCTTTCTTGTGCCCGGTGCGGGGCAAATGGACAAGCAGAGCTTCGCCGAGGCCGCAACTGCGTCTGACCCAAATACGGAATTCCAACTTGATTGCGGGATTCAAGAAATTCGGATCTTTGGTGACCACGCATGGTTGTTGTCGACGCTCTCTCTCACAATGACGGATAAGGAGACCAATAGGCGCACCTTGATGAAGGGCGATGGGATTTCCATCTTGCAGCGGCGAGGCAACGGCTGGGTCGTAATCCGAGACGCGAATACTATGATTGTTGCGCCATCCGATTAGGGATGCAAAACCATGGCATGAACGCGGAGCCGCCGACAGCGCGTTTTCAAATGGAGCATCAACTGCAGCGACCCGGTTATACCAGACATTGACACGACGCTGTCGGATCCGGCGAAGTACGGCTTCTGAGAGTGCCGCCTAACCAGCACTATGTAAGCCGGGTTGTCAAGGAGCAGGGTGATCGCCGACAGGCGTTTACCTTTCGCTGGCCTGCTTGTTGTCCTCGCGAGGCTCGTTCAGACCACCTTAGGGGGTATCCATGGGCGGGTCACCGTTGAGCCGCTGGCCGACGTTGGCCGTTACACTGACGGGCATGGAATGACGCATCGCCGGGCTCCTGTGAAAAGCGACGAAAACACAACACGCTCAGATCTTCCCTAGTCGGGCGAACCCGGCTAACAGGAAATCCGGCGTCATCCCTATCTGAGCTTGATTACGTTATCACGCCAGGCAGATATGACCGATTCTCAAGTGCTCCCGGGCGGCAATCTCAATACGGTGATCCGTGTCGGATGCACCGTCCGTCGGACGGCACACCCATGGAGCCATGCGGTGGCTGACTTGCTGCGACAGGTCGAGGCCAGCGGGTCTCATTGCTGCCCACGCTGGCTGGGCTTTGACTCGGAGGGACGTGAGACGCTGAGCTACGTCGAAGGTGAAACCGGGTTCGTCTCGCAGATGTGGACCGACACCGCCTGCGAATCCGCCGGTCGGCTGCTGCGCGAGTTTCACGATGCCGCTGACTTCAGCCGCCTTACGCGATCCGCTTCGTGGCAGTTCGCCTATCCCGATTCGTCGAGGCACGAAGTGATCTGCCACAACGACTTCGCACCGTACAACTTGGTTTTTAACGCCGAGCGTCCGATTGCGTTGATCGACTTCGACACGGCCGGACCGGGGCCAGCACTCCGCGACGTGGCGATGGGAGTGTACTGGTTCGCGCCCTTATCATTCGCTGACGATTGGACGGCCAGAAGTGACGCGGATCTTCGAGCGGGGAATCATCGCCTGCGTTTGTTTTGCCGTGGCTACGGGATCGCTCCGACGCCAACACTGCTAGAAATGGTTGGCGAGTGGCTGACACACATGGCGGAATTTCCTGCTCGGCAGGTCGCTGCGGGCCGGACGGAATACCAACGGCTGATCGACGAAGGACATGTTCATCGATGGGAGCGTGAACGGGATGCTTTCGCAGCAAAGAAAGCCTGCATCTGTAGCAAACTCAAAGCGGGATAACCACCGGCGACGCATCACGTATCATGCCAATTTCATCAGAAGCGGGCCGATTCAACATACAAGTTGACCGGCGACGTCCGCGGTATGATGTAGTTGCTGGTTTGGAGTCTGCTCCCGCGTGCGGTCGGCAACTGAGCCGAGAGACGTAAGGCGACCAACGGCGCCCATGGCAACCAACCCACCCTCCCGACAACCCCCGAAGCCCGAGGTCATTCGGTGGCTGCTTGATTCTGACCCTTCGATCCGCTGGCAGGTGATGCGAGACCTGACCGGTGAGCCCGCGGAGGCGGTTGCGGCGGAGCGCGCAAGAGTCGCCACCGAAGGCTGGGGGGCACGACTGCTTGCCTGCCAGGCGCCGGACGGGCGGTGGGGCGGCGCAGCGTGGAACCGCGGGTGGGACTCCACGATGCACGTCCTGTGGCTGCTGCGCCATCTGGGGCTCGATCCGGTGAGCGCGGAGGCGCGGCGCGCGGTCGGCCTCGTGCACGAACACGTGACGTGGCGGGGTTGCGGTCCGCCGGAGTGCGACCTCAATCCCTTCTTCGCCGGCGAGGTGGAGCCGTGCATCAACGGCCAGGTGGCGATGTCGGGCGCCTACTTCGGCCAGAACGTCCGGGGCATCGTCGACCGGCTGCTCGGAGAGCAACTGGCCGACGGCGGCTGGAACTGCGAGGCCGAGAACGGTTCTACGCGGTCATCGTTCAATACCACGATCTGCGTGCTCGAAGCCCTGCTCGAATACGAACGGGCCGTCGGGGGCAGCCCAGAGGTGACGGGGGCCCGAGTTCGAGGGCAGGAGTACCTCCTCGAGCGCCGCCTCTTCCGCCGGAGGTCGACCGGCGAGGTGATCAAACGAGATCGCAAAGGCGGCGCCGTGTGGACGCGCTTCGCCTTCCCGACGTGGTGGCACTACGACGTGCTGCGTGGGCTCGAGTACCTGCGCTGCGCCGGCGTCGCGCCCGACGAGCGCGTAGCCGAGGCGATCGACCTGGTCGCGTCGAAGCGCAACGAGAACGGCTTGTGGCCGCTCGAGACCCGGTACCCCGGCGAGATGCCGGTCGAGACGGACGAGGGTGAGGGCCGGCCGAGCCGGTGGAACACCCTCCGCGCCTTACGAGTGTTGGACTGGTATTCAGCAGACCGGCCCGTTCAGTGAGATCAACGATGCCAACGTGGCCTAACCCATGTACGGCCCCCGCTTGTTTTCCTCGGCGCCTGTTACGGCAGCCTCTTTAGCTTCCAACAGGCCCACCAATTCCTCAACGGTTCAGACATGATCGGCCACCCCGGCCTTGATCGCGGGGGTAACGCGTAGAGTCTGGCGGACACGGCACAGGTTGTAACAGCAGAAGTGCAGGCTCGTCATGGCTTCGTGGTTCGTGGCCTTCTTGGAGAAGGCGTTGGTTAGCGTCCGCTGGCCGCTTGGGCTTCTTGGCCGGGTCGGGCTGGTCTGACATGACCCGATTGTGCGTGGGGTCGATCTGGGGGCGAAATTTCAGACCGACCCACTACCGTCTGGTTCGAGGTCGTTATCTCTGGAGGACGCGTGGTTTTCGGTGGCGTATCCTGTCAGGGCTTTTCTCAGACCTCAGCCGGAGCCGACGCCGCGTGCATTTTTACGCCGATCTGCACATCCACTCCAAGCATTCCCGCGCGACCAGCCGCAGCCTCGACCTGGAGCACCTGGCGGTCTGGGGCCGCAAGAAGGGTGTGACCGTTCTCGCCACCGGCGACTTCACGCATCCGGTCTGGTTTGACGAGTTGCGCGACAAGCTCGTCCCCGCCGAGCCGGGGTTGTTCCGCCTGCGGCCCGAGCTCGAACGCTGGGTGGATGACCAGCTCGAAGGCCCGGCCCAGGGCGAGCCGGTGCGCTTCATGCTCGAGGTGGAGATCTCGACCATCTACAAGAAGGACGAGAAGACCCGGAAGGTGCATCACCTGCTCTACGCCCCGGACTTCGACAAGGCGGCCGCGATCAACGCCGCCCTCGGCCGCATCGGCAACCTGGCGTCCGACGGCCGGCCGATCCTCGGGCTCGACTCGCGGCACCTGTTGGAGATCACCCTCGAAGCCGGCGAAGGCTGCTACCTCGTCCCCGCGCACATCTGGACCCCGTGGTTCGCGGCCCTGGGCTCGAAGTCCGGCTTCGACTCGATCGAGCATTGCTACGCCGACCTGACGCCGCACATCTTCGCCCTCGAAACCGGCCTCTCGTCCGACCCCGCGATGAACCGTCGGCTGTCCATGCTCGACCGCTACACGCTCGTGTCCAATTCCGACGCCCACTCCCCGTCCAAGGTCGGGCGCGAAGCGTGCGCCTTTGATGCCGAGCTCGACTATTTCGCGATCAAGCGGTCGCTCGAAACCGGGCAGGGCTACGCGGGCACGGTGGAGTTCTTCCCCGAGGAAGGCAAGTATCACCTCGACGGCCACCGCAAGTGCGGCGTGCGCTGGGAGCCCGGCCGGACCAAGGCGGCCGACGGGGCTTGCCCCGTGTGCGGCAAGCCGCTGACCCTCGGCGTCATGCACCGCGTCGACGACTTGGCCGACCGCGCCGAGGCCGAGCCGACGCCCCGGCAAGACGCCTTCACCAGCCTCGTGCCGCTCGAGGAAGTCGTTGCCGAGATCCAGGGCAAGGGGCCCAAGAGCAAGGCGGTGCAGGCGGAGTACGAATCGCTCATCGCCCGGATGGGGCCGGAGCTGTCGATCCTCGGCGCCGCGCCGCTGGAGGACGTGCGCCGGGCCGGCTCGACGCTGCTGGCCGAGGCGGTGGGGCGGATGCGTGAGGGGCGCGTCATCCGCCAGGCCGGCTACGACGGCGAGTACGGCGTGATCCGGTTGTTCGAGAAGGATGAACTGCGGCAGCGCTCGGCGATGTCGGCGCTGTTCGACCTGTCCGAGCCGGAACCCGAGCCGGCCCCCTTGCCGGCGCGGGTTTCGCCGGCGCCGGAGAACGGGGATGACTGTCGAGCCGCGCCCGACGTCAGCCGTGAAGCCGATCCCGATCCTGTGGCGGGTGTCCTCGGCGGGCTCGATCCCGACCAACGCCGCGCCGCGGGCATCGTCGCCGGCCCGCTGCTCATCATCGCCGGCCCGGGGACCGGCAAGACACGCACCCTCACCCACCGTCTGGCCCACCTCCTGGCCGACCACGGCGCCGCGCCGCAGCAGTGCCTGGCGATCACCTTCACCCGCCGCGCCGCGGACGAGCTGCGCGAGCGGCTGAACCGGCTGCGCCCCGACGGCGCCAAGCAACTCACCGTGACCACGTTTCACGGCCTGGGCTGGTCGATCGTGCGTGAACACGCGCCGCGGCTGGGGCTGCCCCCGTCGCCGCGGGTCGCGGACCCCGACGAATGCGCTGATGTGCTGCAGCAGGCCGCGTCCGTCTCGACGACGCAGGCCAGGCGCTGGTTGAACGATCGCACCCGTTGGCAGGAAGACGACCCCTCCGCCCTCGCCGCGTATCAGCGCGAGATGCGGTCCCGCGGCATGGTCGATTTTGACGACCTCATTGAGCTGCCTGTGCGGGCCTTTGAGGAGCACGCCGACCTGCTCGAGCACTATCGCGAGCGCTTCCGCTATATCTGCATCGATGAGTATCAGGACATCGACGCGCGGCAGTACCGGCTCGTGCGCCTGCTGGCGCCCGGCGACGCCAACCTCTGCGCGATCGGGGACCCCGACCAGGCGATCTACGGGTTCCGCGGCGCCGATGTCGGTTATTTCCAACGGTTCAAAGAGGACTACCCCACCGCCCAGGCGGCGGCGCTGACCCGCAACTACCGGTCGACCCGGACCATCGTCGATGCGTCGCTGCAACTGATCGCGCCGTCGAGCCTCGCACCGGGCCGGCAACTCGCCGCCCAGGCCGACGGCTTCCCGCACATCGAGATCCATCAATGCTCCAGCGACCGCGCCGAGGCCGAGCTGGTGACGCACACGATCGAGCGCATGATCGGCGGCTCTTCGTACTTTTCGTTGGATTCCGGGCGGGTGGAGTCGAATGAGGGGGCGTCGTCCGGGGACGAGGGCAACGCGTGGTCGTTCGCCGATTTCGCGGTGCTGTACCGCACCGACGCCCAGGCCGCCGCGGCGGTCGAGGCGCTGACCCGGTCGGGGATGCCGTTCCAGAAGCGGTCTCACGAGCGGCTGGCGGAGCAGCCGTCGGTCCGGGCGCTGGTCGAGCAGGTGCGGGCAGGCGACGACGATCGGCCGGTGACCGACCGGATCGCCGCCGCGGCGCGTGCGTTGCGCGACACGCATCCCGAGCTGGACCTGGTCGTCCCGGCCTTGCAGCGTCTGGCGCCGCGTCACGGCCGCGACCTGGCCGGGTTCCAATCGGAGCTGACCCTGGGCGTGGAGGCCGACTTGTGGGATCCCCGCGCCGACCGCGTGTCGCTGCTGACGCTGCACGCCGCCAAGGGGCTGGAGTTCCCGGTCGTGTTCATCGTCGGTTGCGAAGACGGCCTGATCCCCCTTCGTTTCGGGCCGGGCGACGAGAGTGACGCGGCCGAGGAGCGCCGTCTGTTCTTTGTGGGTATGACGCGGGCCCAGCAGCAGCTCATCCTTACGCACGCCCGCCGCCGGCCGTGGCGCGGCCGCGTGCGGGAGCCGGAGCCCTCGCCGTTTCTTCGAGACATCGAACGCCGCCTGGTCGCCGCCCATCAGCAGCGCGCCGTGAGGCGCGCGGGGGGCCAGGCTACGCAGATGGCGCTGTTCAAGCCCTGATGGCGTTTACGCCTCGGGGCGGCACATCTCCAGCAGGTCGTCGACCGGCGCGGTGGCGAGGCACTCGACCGCGTCGGCGGCGCCGTAATAAATCTTCACCTCGCCGCCGGGCTCCAGCAGCATCCCGCCGGGGAAGATGACGTGGTTGCGGAAGCCGCCGTCGGTTTCGTAAGGGGCCTGGGGCGCCAGCAGCGGGGTGTCGCACAGGCCGATCCGCCTGGAAGGGTCGTCGAGGTCGAGCAGCATGAGGCCGGCGGTGTAGCGTTTCTTCCAGGTGTCTTCCCAGCCGTTCTTGCCGCGGGCGTCGTCGACATCCACGGCATGGAAGGTGGTGAGCCAGCCCCGCTCGGTCTTGATGGGCGGTGCGGCGGGCCCGATCTTGTCGTTGGCGAACGGGACGTCGGCGGCGGGCAGTACGCAGCGGGCGTGGCCCCAGTGGATCAGGTCGGGCGAGGTCGAGAGCCAGACGCCGAACTTCCACGCCGACATGTCGGGCCCGCCATAGGCCGGCATCGGCCGTTCGAGGCGGACGTATTGGCCGTTGACCTTCTCGGGGAAGAGCACCATGTTGCGGTTGTCGGGGAGCGTCATGGTCAGGACGTCGAAATGGTCGAAGTCGTCCGTGACCGCGATCCCCCCGCGCAGGCCGTGGATCGTGTCGACGGCGAAGCACATGTAGCACCGGCCGTCGAGGACGGTCAGGCGCGGGTCGTAGAACCGCCGGATGACTTTCGTCGCGTCGTAGCCGGGCAGCAGGGGCTGGGCGAGTTCGTAGGCTTTTTCGAGCGTGATGCAGGGCTCGGGCTCGACGGTCCAACGGACGCCGTCGTCGGAGAACGCGAGGCCGAGGTTGGTGCCGTCCCAGCGCCGGTCGTTCTCGAACGTGGCCTGGGTCGGCCCGTAGTCGTTGCGGAACACCATGACGTATCGGCCTTGGAACCGGGCGACGCCGGCGTTGAAGAGCAGCGAGCACGGGTAAGGCACATCGTCGGCGGTGAGCAGGGGGTTGTCGGGGTGGCGAATAACGGCCGGAGCGGATTGGAGGGTCGGGTTCATGGCCAAGAGTTTAAGTGATGAAGCCGGCCGGGTCCGTGGCCCTCCCAACCCGCCGCTTAGAGCGTGTCCACTTGATCCGTATCGCCTGCTGCTCATGAGCGACGGGGATTGGCTTAGCCGGGCCGCTACGCGGCCCTGGACCAGGCGGGCGTAGCCCGCCGGCTAAGGCGGCCAAGCGCGGCTGAAAGTTCATCTGCTCTGAGCGTGTTCAATGGCCAGGGCGAACACGTGGGTTTGTCAGGTCGACAGGTGTTCGTGGATGTACTTGACGGCCATGGAGCCCTCGCCGACGGCGGAGGCGACGCGTTTGATCGATCCGGAGCGCACGTCGCCGACGGCGAACACGCCGTGGGTGGTGGACTCGAGGTAATACGGGTCGCGGGTCGGGTCGCCGTGCTTGCCGTAGTCGGCGTGTCGGCGGGCGGCGTCGCCGGTGACGACGAAGCCGCGGTCGTCGAGGCCGACGCAGCCGTTGAGCCAGCCGGTGCGGGGCGCCGCGCCGATCATGATGAAGACGGCGCCCACCTCCAGGCGCACCGGCGGCTTGTCATCGGTCCGCATCGTGACGGCGTCGAGCTTGTAGCGGCCCTGGAACGCGGTGATCCGGGTGCGGGGCATGAGGGTGATGTTGGGCGACTGCTCGATGCGGTTGATCAGGTAGCGCGACATGGTGTCGTCGAGCGAGTCGCGCCGGATGCAGAGGTGGACGTGCTGGGCGAAGCCGGCAAGGAAGACGGCGGCCTGGCCCGCGGAGTTGCCGCCGCCGACGACGATGACCCGCGCGTCCCGGCAGACGCCCGCCTCGGTGTGGGTGGCGCCGTAGTAGACGCCCGAGCCCTCGAACTGCTCGCAGCCCTCGGCGTCGAGCCGGCGGTACTCGGCGCCGGTGGCGATCACGACGCTGCGGGCCATGACGGTCTCGCCGCTGTCGAAATGCACGTGCTTATAGTGCCCGTCGCACCCCAGGCCCGTCGCGGAGCGGGGGCTGGAGATGATGGCGCCGAACTTCTGGGCCTGCACCACCGCGCGGCGGGCCAGGTCGGCGCCGGGCAGGCCCAGCGGGAAGCCCAGGTAATTCTCGATCTTCGAGCTGGTGCTCGCCTGCCCGCCCGGGGCCGAGCCCTCGACCACCAGCGTCTTGAGGCCCTCCGAGGCGCCGTACACCGCGGCCGCGAGCCCGCCCGGCCCGGCGCCCACGACCACGAGGTCGAACGCCTCCCGGTCGATCGTCGCCCGCAGGCCCAGGCAGTCGGCGAGCTTGGTGTTGGGCGGGTTCTTCATCAGCGTGCCGTCGGGGCAGATCACCACCGGCATGTCCTCGGGCTGGACCCCGAAGTGCTGGAGCGTGGTTTCGATGTGCTCGTCTTCGTCGGGGTCGGTCCAGGTGAAGACGGCCTGGTTGCGGGCGAGGAAGTCGCGGAGGCGGAAGGTGTCGCGGGACCACCGCGAGCCGATCAGCCGCGACCCGCGGTAGCCGCGGTCCTTGATCATCTCGCGGCGCATGAGAAACGCGCGGAGGATGATGTCGCCCAGGTCCGACTGCTCGGCGACGACGCGGCGCAGGTCATCGCCCTTGATCTCGATGACGTCGGTCGGCCCGTTGCAGATCGCCGAGACGATCGCGGGCTGGCCGTTGATCATGGACACGTCGCCGGTGAACTCGCCGGGCTCGTGGGTGGTGATGAGCAGGTCCCCGCCGTCGTCGTTTTGGCCGGGGGCGATGATGTCGATCTTGCCGTGGATGGCGACGAAGAACGAGAAGTGGCGTTCGTTGACCGCGAACAGCACGTCGCCGTCGCTGCACAGCCGGCAGTGGCCGACGGGCGTGAGGCGCTCGACCTGCTCGCGGGTAAGCCGGGGGAACGCGAGCGATTCCTTGTCGGCGGTGTACGGGTTGACGGCGGCCTGGTTCATCGCGTCGGGCTCACGGGGTCGGCGCGGGGGTGGTCATGACCTGGAGGATCGCCCGGCAGAACGCGGGGCAGTCGTCCGGCCGACGGCTGCTGACGTGGTGGCGGTCGATCACGACCTCCTGATCGACCCACTCGGCGACGCCGGCGTTGACCAGGTCGTCCTTGATGCCCGGCGTGCTGGTGTAGCGCAACCCCCGGACGATATCGGCCGAGATGTTGATCCATGCGCCGTGGCAGATGCTCGCGACGCACTTGCCCTGGTCGTGAAACGCCCGGGTGATGGACGTGACCTCGCCGTACCGCCGCAGCTTGTCGGGCATCCACCCGCCGGGGACGACCAGGGCGTCGAAGTCGTCGGCCGACTGGTCGCCGACCGCCGCGTCGGCGACCTGCGGGTAGCCGTATTTGCCCCGGTGCGTGACCCCCGCCTCGAGCCCGGCGACGACCACCTCGGCGCCCGCCTCCCGCAGCCGGTATTTGGGGTATTGCAGCTCGAGGTCCTCGTAGTCGTCGCCCACAAACATCAACACCCGCATGCCCGTTGCCTCCGCCATCGTTTGCTCCTCATGGTCACGACCGAATCAGCCGCAAAGACGCACACCATCAAAAAGACCTGTCAATGATCGCTACGGCGGTTGATGCTCTGACTGACTCGGTTTGACCTATTTTTCTTTTTTGTGTTTATGTCCGTCTTTTGTGCGCCGGAAACCCGGTTCGGCCGGAGGTCGGTTGGAAAACCATTACACTGTCCGGCCAAACCCTTTGGAGTTTAGGCATGATCAAAGATGCTGTCGCCCGTCGCGTGTTCAAGGCCCTGGATGCTTTTGAGATCGAGCTGCCCAGTTGGGGCTTCGCCGACACCGGCACGCGGTTCGGCAAGTTCTTCCAGCCCGCCGCCGCGTCGACCGTGGAGGAGAAATTCCACGACGCCGGCCTGGTCCACCGGCTAACCGGCGCCTGCCCGACGGTCGCGGTCCACGTGCTCTGGGACTTCCAACCCGGGGAAGACCCTAAGGCCGTCGCCCGCCTCGCCCGCCGGCACGGCGTCCGGATCGGGTCGATCAACCCCAACGTCTTTCAGGACCTGCACTACAAGCTCGGCTCGTTCTGCTCGCCCGACCCCAAGGCCCGGCAGGCCGCGATGGAGCACACCCTCGACTGCGTCACCCTCGGCAAGGCGACCGGCTCCAAGCTGCTCTCGATGTGGCTCGCCGACGGCACGAACTACCCCGGCCAGGACTCGATCTACCGCCGCAAGGCCGATCTTGAAAAGGCGTTCAAAAAGATCCACGCCGCGATGGAGAAGTCCTGGCCCGGGTCCACGCTGCTCATCGAATACAAACCGTTTGAGCCGGGCTTCTACCATACCGACCTCGCCGACTGGGGCATGAGCGCGCTGCTGTGCCAGAAGGCCGGCAAGCGCGCGAAGGTGCTTGTCGACACCGGCCACCACCTGCCCGGCTGCAACATCGAGCACATCGTCGCGTTCCTCCTGAGCGAGGGGCTGCTGGGCGGCTTCCACTTCAACGACCGCAAGTACGCCGACGACGACCTGACCTTCGGCAGCATCGACCCCTACGCCGCGTTCCGCATCTTCGACCAGATCGTGCAGTACGCGTTCGACACCGGCAAGCCGCCGAAGATCGCCTACATGGTCGACCAGTCGCACAACCTCAAGCCGAAGATCGAAGCGATGGTGCAGACCGTCGACGAGGCGCAGAAGCAGTACGCCAAGGCCCAGCTCGTCGACCGCAAGGCCCTCGCCCGCGCCCAGGCCAAGGGCGACATCGTCGCGGCGGAGCGCTGCCTGAAGGAGGCGTTCGAGACCGACGTGACGCCCCTGCTGCGCAAGTGGCGCCGGTCCCACGGCCTGCCCGCCGACCCGCTCGCCCAACTCCGCAAGGACGGCGTGATCCAGGAACTCGGCAAGCAACGCACCGCCGCCCGCAAGGCCCGCGGCGAGGTCCAGTCGGCATCCTACGCGTGAACCCCCGACCTGACCGATGACGGACGACCCTACCGGGAACGAAGATCACCCGTTGACGCTCGACCTCGTTCGAGACATCAACTTTTCACTCCCCGGTGGGGTGACCGTGCGCGGCGAGGGGGAAGTCACGTGGCATGACGAGTGGCGTCATTTCCTGATCATGCGTTGGCCGCGCGTTTATCGAGGCGGTGCCCGCCACGCGGTTTACATCGCCTTCGGTTGCATTCTCTTGTTGCTGGTGACGATTTTTTTTATCGTGACAGGCGACATTTTGGGAGGTTTTATATGCGGCGTCCTAATCACCCTTGCATGGAGTCACCTGCAATGGGGCGTGTTTTATCTGAAACACAAGCTGAAGCTGGCCGTTTCGCCCGGCAAACCGATCATGGTCGAAGCCGGCCCCGAGGGCGTCGCGGTCCGTCATGCCCGCGTGCTGAGGTGGGCGTCTTGGTCCGAGATCGGTGTTTTTCGGTTTGACGCACACGTCAGTGTGCTTGGCGTTGATGAATCGTCGTTCTTAATCCCCAGTTCCGTGTTTGCTACCGAAGAAGACTGCCGAACGTTTCGTTCACTGGCTATCAAGGCTCTTGGGCAGTGTTCAAAATGCGAATACCCCCTCAGGGGGATCACCCGTGAAACCTGTCCGGAATGCGGCCATCCGATCGATGACGCGATCTCGATCGTCGAAGCGCAGCAGAAAAAGCGCAACCGAAGCTTCCGGTTAAGCTGAGCGGTCGCACGCGGCGCGCATTTGAATGTCCGTAGCACCTATGGTGAGTGGCGGGCCCGCCCCGCGCGTTCTTCACTAGCGCCGAAACAACAGCAGCCCGCCGATACCAAGCAGCGCCAGGCCGCTCGGCTCGGGCACGATCACGCCGTTGATCGCGATGTTGTCCAGCTCCAGCACGTTGTCCGGCCCCGTGCTGTAGGCGTAAAACCTGAACTCGATCGGCCCGCTGATGGCGTCGAACGCCGGGTCGGTCAGGTCAATCGTGTACGCGGTGAGCGTGGGCCGCTGGGTCGCCATCGATTCGGTTTCCGGGCCGTTGAGGTTCGCGGTGAAACCGTCGACGCTGGACCGGACCACGAAGCCCCGGTCGCTGCCCCCGCCGCGCGCCCCGTCGAGCGTGATGCTTTCCAGGTCGATGATCGTGCCGGCGTCCGGCGTGACGGTGATGCTGAAGTAGTCATCGATCTCGAACTGCGCCGTGCCGCCGGTGCCGACCGCCATGACCTGGTCGGCGTAGGTCTGCAGCCAGTTGCCCAGCCGCACGTCGCCGGAGGGCAGCGTGTTGGTGGCGGTCAGCCCCGTCACAATGGTCGTGGGGCCGAACTCGTCGGGGCTGCCGTCGTTGACCCCTGGGGTGTTGAAGAAGTGTTCATCGCCGTTGAAGGTGTAGGTCACCAGGGGTTCGGCCGTCACGTGCGCCGCGGTCAGCAAGAGACAGGAGACGGAAAGGCAGGTCAGTCGATGCAGCATGAGATTCCTCCGTTGGATGGGGATAACGTGTCAGGGGAGCATGACCGACACGGTTTCCGAGTCGGCCGTCAACGTGAAGGGTTGGGTGTGGGTGACGCCGTCGACCGTGACGACGGCCTCATAATCGCCGAGAAAGCCCCGCCCCGCGAAGCGGCCCTGCTCGTCGGTCCGGCCTTCGAGTTGGGTCCACCACTCGCCCAGGACCAGGTCCCGGTACGCCTTGGCGGCGGGCTTTTCGGTCCAGTCCTTTCGGAACAGCGCCGCCTGGGGCGCCCAGTGCTTGCCTTCCCAGAAGCCCCACATCAGGATGCCCGTCATGGCGGGGTGGCTGAACGCGGCGGTGTAGAAGTCGCGGAGGTAGTCGGCTTGGAGCTGCTCGTCGCTGACGGCAACGTCGAACTCGGTGATCTTGAGCTCGTGCCCGAGGGATGACATGTGGTCGAAGATCGTGATGAGCTCCGCGGGCGGGGTCACCGACCAGCCGAAATGGCCCTGCAGGCCGATGCCGTCGATCGGGGCGCCGTCGTCTTCGATGAGCTTGACGTAGCCGAGCAACTGGTCGTAGATCTCCGAGCCGGCGGGCGTGGTGGGCACGCTGGTTTCGTTGAGATAAAGCTTCACGTCGGGATCGGCGGCGCGGGCCTGGCGGAACCAGTCCGCCATGGCCGCCGGTCCGCCGACGACGTCGAGCATGTCGTATTTGAAGATCGGTTCGTTGACAACGTCCCAGTCGCGCATCTTGCCGCGCGTCGCCTTGCCGACCGTGGCGATCCGCTTGGCGACCTCCTCCTGCAGTTTTTCAGGGCTGTCTTCGTACGCGCGCAGACGCTCGGGCACGAAGCGCCAGCCGGGCCAGACCATCGTGTGGCCGCGGACCGTCAGGTCGTGGTCGAGCATCCACTGCAGCGACCGCATCGCGATCGACGGGTCGTTCTCAAAGTTCGCCCACTTCAGCGAAGACTCGTGAACCGCCCCGTTGAACAACTCCAGGATCGTCTGGCGGTACCTGCGGCCGTCCTGGTCGGACGGGTCGCGCAGCAGGGTCCACCCGTTGATGGCCGTGCCGAACAGGAAGCCGTGCCGGGTCATCCGGACGGTCACGTCGGCGTCGGGCACGGGCTGGCCGGCGGCGTCGGTGACGCGCAGCGCCAGGTCGGCCTTGCGGAGCCGCTCGATGCGCTCGGCGGCCTCGGCTCGCCACGGGGCGTCGGCCGCACGCCCCCGGTAGGTCGCCTGTGTGCGCGGCAGGGCGTCGAAGTCCGCGTCCGGCCCCAGGTTCTCCAGCCGCAGGCCCGTGATCTCCAGCGTGTGCCTGCCCAGCCCCGGCCGGATGATGAACCGGGCCTCGCCCGGCGCATAGGTCGCGACCGACCGGAACGGCACGTCAAACCGCTGCCACTGCCCGCCCGCGCTCGCCGGGTAGCGGATCGACTTCGTGTACGGTTCCCCGCCCAGCTCGAACATGATCTCGATCTGCGCCTCGCCCGATTCGTGATCACTGGCGAGCGTGCGCAGCTTGAAACTGCACAGCAGCACGTCGTCTTTCATCACCGTCTTGGTGTTGGGGTGGATCAGCTGCATGCCCCAGGGATGGGCCAGCCCCCCCTGCGAGACCGCTCGCAACCGCGTCTCGCCGTCGTCCGATTCGTAAACATCGACCTCGACACGCTCCGCCTGAGAGCCCATGGCCTGTAGTCGGGGTTCGACGGGCCCGTCGGTCAGGACGCGCCCCAATCTCGCGGGCTCTGCGGAGGCCGCGATCCCGCCTGTCAGGCAGGCGGCGGCGGTGAAAGCGATCAGGACGAATCGAGGGTTTGGGGTCATGCTTGGGTCTTTGAATGAGAGGAGGATGGGACGGCCGCGCCGCCCGTGCAGGGGTCGTCAGTCCGCGTGGATGTTTCGCCGCAGGATGCTGCCGAGCTGGTTGCTGCCGGCGTGCCCGTCGGGGTAGGCGGCGTTGGCCGCGGTGTCGCCGCCGTGGCGGTAGCGGAAGTAACCCCAGTTGGCGTAAGTGTCAAAGTTGTGGCCCGCGTCGTCGATCGGGTCTTCGTTGCGGCTGTCGGACGGGTCGAAGGTGTTGGACGCGCTGGGCACGCTGTAATAGACGCTGGTGGAGACGCCGAAGCTGCCGCCCGCCCGGTCGTCCTGCACCGCGTCCACGATCATGACGATCTCGGTCGGGCGAATCAGTTGGTTGATGTTGTAAAGCGGCCGCGGGTTGGAGCCCGAAACGTTCGGCATCATGACCGGGTGGGCCGAGTAATGCCGGAGCCCATCATCGATGCTGGCGGAGGGGCATTGAAAGATCGGGCTGCGGCGGTCGGAGGTGCTGTAGCTCATCCCGCTATTGCGCATCCATCCGCCCATCAGAACCGCCCAGTCGCTGACGCCGGTCAAGCTGCCGTATGGCAGTTCATCGTTGTAGTCGTTGGCGTAGGCCAGCGCAACATAAGCTTGCTGCCGGAGGTTGGACAGGCACTGGGCGTTGCGCGCCGTCTCCCGGGCCGACTGGAGCGTGGGCAGGAGGATGCCGATGAGCAGCGCAATAATGGAAATGACCACGAGCAGCTCGATCAAGGTGAAGCCGCGGAAGAGCTGACGAGGTCGGGAAAGACGGTGTTGAGGGTGTCTTGAATCACGGGGTGGCATGATCAGAGTCTCCAAATCAAAAAAGCCGGAAGAAGCGGCGTGCGCTTATTAGACGGGGTGTCGTGGTTTGAGCCAGGTGGTGGGGGAGGCCGTTGTCTCCAATCTGGTTCTTTATCGCTACGTATCGGGCCCTGAGTCGTCGGAGGCCGGGGGGGCGACGGATTCGCGCTCGACCAGTTCAAGCGGGATTCTTTTCAGTGCCTCGGGCGGCAGGGGCCGGCCGTCTAATTGGGCGAGCATCAGCGACCCGGCGGCGTCCGCGACGGCGCGGACCGGGAATGCCATGGTGGTCAGGGGCGGGACGGCGCGTTTGCTGTAGGTCTCGTCATTGAAGCCGACCACGCTGAAGTCGCGCGGCGCCGTCAGCCCCCGCCGCCAGAGCTGAAGCATCAGGTCCAACGCCCGCGTATCGTCGTACCCCAGGATCGCCGTTGGCCGCGATCGGGCATCCTGTCGAGCCAGCCGTCCGGCGAATTCATCCGCCTCCGCCACCACGGTCTGGGCCCATGCGCTCAGCCCCGCGTCCCGCATCGCCTGCCGGTACCCCGCGATCCGCTCCTCCACCGAGTAGTGCTGAACCGCCCGGAGCGGGTCGTTGTAAAACGTAATCCGCCGGTGCCCGTGCCGGACGAGGTAGGCGACCGCCTCGACGGCGGCGCGCTGGTCGTCAAGCTGGACGCAAGGGGCCTGGGCGGCCTCGCCGCCGTTGATCAGCACCGTCGGCACGTTCGATGCGTCGACCAGCCGGATCAACTCGGCCTCATACGCCACACAGAAACAGCCGTCGACCCGCCGCTCCATCAGTTTGCGGTGCAGTTGCTCCCCATCCGGGTCGACCTTGATGTGCATCAGGTCGTAGCCGTCATTGGAGAGGCGGTCGATCAGTTCCTTGACCAGATGCCCGTGGTAGTTCGACATGAAGGGCGAACTGCCCAGGTAGATGAGCCCGATCGCGCCGGTGCGCTGTTTCGCGAGGGCCTGCCCGCGCCAATTCGGCCGATAGCCCAGCTCCTGCGCGGTGTCCAGGATGGTTTGGCGTGTCCGCGGAGCCAGCGGGCAACTCTCGACGGGCTGGAAGGCGAGGCTGGCCGTAGATTTGGACACCCCGCACCGAACCGCGAACTCGCGCAGGGTCATGGCCTTGCGTCGGAGCAGCGTGGGTGACGGGTTTGGCGGCATGCGGGCTCCTTGGGAAACACGACGGGCCCGTTCGGAATCAAAGCCGGGAAACGGGCGTTGGACCGGTCCACATTTGATTTGGACCGGTCCAATTATACAACTCTCCAGCCAACCGTCAACCCTCTTCTTCTGAAAAGACGCGAAAAACAGGCATGCCAAAGCAGGTTTAACCGAGCAGACGGGCGCCGCGGGGCGGCCTACGCTTTGACGTGAGTCGCCGCCCACCTCGCATCCCGCCCGGCCCGGGCCAGGAATCGGTCTGGGACTACCCCCGCCCGCCCGCGTTAGAGGCGGTCCGCGACCGCATCCGCGTCGTGTTCCAAGGCCTGACCGTGGCCGACACCACCGCCGCCTACCGCGTGCTCGAGACGTCCCACCCGCCGGTGTACTACCTCCCGCCCGCCGACATCCGCATGCAGCACCTGACCGTCTCGCCCGGCGGGCGCAGCTTCTGTGAATGGAAGGGGCTTGCCGGCTATTACGACCTCGCGGTCGACGGCCGGCGCGTCCCCGACGCGGCGTGGTTCTACGCCGCGCCCGCGCCCGCGTTCGCCGCGATCCGGGACCACCTCGCCTTCTACCCCGCCAAGGTCGACGCCTGCTACGTCAACGACCAGCGCGTCACCCCCCAGCCCGGCGACTTCTACGGCGGATGGATCACCCCCAATATCGTGGGCCCCTTCAAAGGCGACCCCGGCACGATGGGCTGGTAAACTCCCCCTCATCGTCCGTCTTCGCGGTTTTCCATCAACCATCCGCCATCCATCATTCCAATGTCTTATCTCCTCGGCATCGACATCGGCACGTCCGGCACCAAGACGCTCATCTGCAACCACCGCGGCAAAGTCCTCGCGACCGCGATGGCGCCCCACGACGTGAGTTCGCCCAAGCCCGGCTGGTCCGAGCAGGACCCGCTGCAGTGGTGGAGCGCGACGTGCAAAGCGACCCGCGCGGTGCTGCGTAAAGCCAAGGCCAAGGCCGACCAGGTCACCGGCGTGGGCTTGTCGGGCCAGATGCACGGCAGCGTGTTCCTCGACGAGGGGCAGACGCCGCTGCGCCCCGCGCTGCTCTGGAACGACCAGCGCACCGCCGCCGAGTGCGAGCAGATCGAGGCCGCCGCCGGCGGGCGCCGCAAGCTCATCAACATGGTCGGCAACCCCGCCCTCACCGGCTTCACCGCGCCCAAGATCCTCTGGGTCCGCAACCACGAGCCGAAAGTCTACGCCAAGACCAAACACATCCTGCTGCCCAAGGACTACATCCGCTTCCGCATGACCGGCGAGTACGCGACCGAGGTGAGCGACGCCTCGGGCACGCTGCTGCTGGACGTGAAGAAGCGCACGTGGAGCCGTAAGCTCATGGGGCTGCTGGAGATCGACCCCGCCCTGATGCCGGCGTGTCACGAGTCGCACGAGGTGACGGGGACGCTGACCAAGCCGGCGGCGTCGGCGCTGGGCCTCAAGGCCGGGACGCCGGTCGTCGGCGGCGGGGGGGACCAGGCGGCGGGCGCGGTGGGCAACGGCATCGTGTCGACCGGGATCGTCAGCGCGACGCTGGGCACCAGCGGCGTCGTGTTCGCCCACGCTGATGAGCCCACCTACGACAAGCTCGGCCGGGTCCACACCATGTGCTCGGCGGTGAAGGGCAAGTGGTGCGTGTTCGGCTGCATGCTCAGCGCCGCCGGCAGCTTCCAGTGGCTCCGCCATGAGCTGTACCCCCACGAGAGCTACGACGCGCTGGATAAAGAGGCCGCCAAGGCCCCGGCCGGCTGCGAGGGGCTGTTCTTCCTGCCTTACCTCACCGGCGAGCGCTGCCCGCATCCCGACCCGCTCGCCCGCGGCGGCTGGGTCGGCCTGACCACGCGCCACAACCGCAGCGCCCTGATCCGCAGCCTCCTCGAAGGCGTGACCTTCGGCATGGCCGACCAGCTGCGCATCATGGACGAGATGGGCGTCAAGGTCCGCACCGTCCGGCTGTCGGGCGGCGGCGCCAAGAGCAAATTCTGGCGCCAGCTCCAGGCCGACATCTACGGCAAGCCGGTCGCCACGATCAACAGCGACGAGGGCCCGGCCTACGGCGTCGCGCTGCTCGCCGGCGTCGGCACGGGCGTGTGGTCCAGCGTCCCCCAGGCCTGCAAGGCCGCGATCCGCGAGACCCAACGCCTCACCCCCGACCGCCCGACCGCCCGGCGCTACGCCGCACATCACACCCAGTACCAGCGGCTCTACCCCGCCCTGAAAGACGAATTCAGCCGCATCGCCGCGTTGCAATAGACCTTACGCAGGTCGGCTCGCTTTTATTTAGCCGTATAAAGGTGCAAAAAGCGCAAAAAAGAATAAATTTTGGTTGTGGTGTAACGTCCTAAATACAGTTGCCTTGATTTTACCGAGCTTGTTTTTGCGTCTTTTGCGCTTTTTTGCGGCTAATAATTATTAAGTTGTTTTGAGTCGATAACGGAGCGTCGCATGGTTCGGCCCGTTGCGGAAATCAAGCCGCCCGATCTGGTGCTCGACGAGTGGCGCCGCCGGTTGGCGCACCTCACGCGGCTGCTGGAGCAGGCCGATCAGCGCGAGTGGGCGTGGCTGTGGGAGACGCGGTCGCGGATCCTGCGGTTCCTGCTGGAGCGGTACAGCCCCGAAGAACTCGGGCAGGCGGACGACGCACCATCGCCGTCGCCGGACGAGTCGGTCGAACCGTACGTGCGGGCGCCGATCCATGGCGTGCCGACGGTCCCGGCGGAGACGGGCCGGCCCGTGCGGAGCGGGCGGTCGTTTGACGGCGTGCTGTCGCGGCTGTCGCAAGCCAACGCGTCGCGCTATGCCGAAGCCGCGATCGAAACCCAGATCAAGCTGGCCGAGCAAGAGGCGGCGCGGGCCCGTTACAAGCGTCTTAGGGAACAGCGGCTCATACAGGCGGAAGAAGCCTGGCGGCGGTTGATCGCGGACTACGAAAGGAGCCCGCTTGTCACGGTCAGGCGATATGGCATCCTGACCGTGACGGGTTGGATCATGTTTTTCCTGGGAGTGGGACTGGCGCTCGTTGCCAACGGGTTAGGCGATCCGGCCGATCTCACGGAAAGCCTGTTCCTGAGTTGGGCCGTGCTTGGCGCAACGGTGATGGGGATTGTCGGCGCGCTGACAGCGCTTCACGCTGGTCCGCGCTTCAACGCGGCGCGACGGGACGCAAAACGTCGGCGTTTTGATGAGCGGAGCTAACGGCGCGTCATGCGCTCCCTCAGCACGAGCGGCCCTACTTCGCGATCGCCTTGACCTCGTCGTCCACGCCGTCGAGCGAAGCGGCGATCTGCTCGATCAGTTGGCGTTCGTCGTCGCTGATCTTGTCGCCGAACCCGAAGAACCCGCCGCAGGCGCCGGCGACGTCACGGCAGAGCTCGAGGATCGAGTGCGGGTGAGCGTCTTTCGCCTGAAGGATCGCGGTGAGGATGTCGCGGACCTCGGCGAAGAACGCCTCGCTGGGCCTGGCTTCGAGCAGCGACGCGAGGTAGGTCGACGCGCCGCTGCCCGGCGCGGCGCCGTGGGCCTCGCCCGCTTGCAGGATCGACAGCCGCTCGTTCGCCGTCACCTTCCCGTCGGCCCACGCGACCTCGACCAGCGGCATCAAGTGCAGCACCTTCGAGGTCTCCTCATCGAACCCCAGCGCGTGGGCGCGGTCGACCACCGCCTGTTGGTCCACGCCCAGGGCGCCGGCCAGCGCGCCCTTGGCGTGAAGCTCGGCGGCCTTGGCGTCGGCGGCCTCGCGCAGCCGGCGGCGCTGCTCCAGGTCCTGTTTGAGAAAGTAATCGTCCTCCCGGCGTTCGATCGTCATGGCGTTCCCTTCGGCGGTGAAAAATCGCGGCCGTATTCTCCGGCCGCACGGCGGCGGGGTCAATCGGTGTAAAATATCCACCGACGCCAAACCGTCATGGATCCGCCTTCCGCGGGAAAACGTCATGCCAATCATCGGTCAGATGGAATACGACGGAGGCATCGCGGCTTTCCTGATTTTCTTTCTCCCGGGGATTCTGGCCGTCTTTATTTTGACCGGCTCGCTCGGGATTGGGATTCGATACCTGATTGTCTGTCACCTCGATCAGCGCTACAGGCAACGTCGAGGGCGATGCCCGGATTGCGACTATGATCTTCGCGGTACGCGGAAGAACCACGAAGGGCGGAAGGTCTGCTCCGAGTGCGGCAAGGCTTCTTCAGGCCACAGCTCATGACGCAACCGTGCAACTGCAACACGCAGCCTGATTTCCTGGATATCCATCCGGATAAGCTGGAGGATTTTCTGGCGGGTTTCGATCAACTCGAAGGCAGCGCTTATCAAGGCATCTACCATCTCTATGCCTGCAACGCGTGCGGCGGGCTCTGGATCATCGATGACACCACGCGCGGACCGATGGCGGTGCGCGTCGAGTCTGAGTCTGAACTGATCGGCTTTGACGAGCGGCCCTATCGCCGCGAACTGTGCATTGTGATGCATGGCGGGCTCAGCAATACAAAATGTATGTATCGCGGGTGTGAACAGCACGCGTTGCGCGGCGGCGTTTTTTGCGTCGATCACGTATATCCGCAATATAAGATTTGATATGCAAAAACATGCTTCACAAAAAAGCGCCTTTGAAGTAGAGTAGGGCGGCCAGGGTTAGCGTTCTACTTTTGTGACGCAGGCTCCCGCCCGCGTAGGTAGGCGTGAAAGGCTGCTGGTTTCTGCGAAACCCCGCGGCTACATACCGTTCGACGTGTCTCGCCGACATTATTTTTCTCCCTCCTAACGGCTCTGCGCACGTCACTCCGCCAGCATGGCTGTTCCTGTGAGCGCATTCGGCTCGTGCTGAACCGGATTGATGTTTTTACGCCTCGCCGACGTGCTGTTGTTCGCCGGCGGACGGGGTGTGGTGTCTTATTGCAGTTAGGAGAAGTTGAATGAGACACGTCTTATTATCGTTTGGGATTTCGATAGGGATCGGTCTTTCCGCGGCTGCGCAGGTGCAGACGTATCGAACGATCGACGGGACCGACAACAACCTCACCCATACCGGATGGGGCGGCGCCCACTCGGAGCTGCTGCGGTTGACGGACGTGACTTACACCGACGGCATCGGCGCGATGATCACCTCCCCCAATGCGCGTTCGGTCAGCAATACCGTGGGGGTTCAAACGGCGCCTGTCGACGCGAACCCGCTCAACCTCTCGAGCATGTTCTGGCAGTGGGGCCAGTTCCTCGACCATGACCTGAGCCTGACCGGCGTGAACGCTTCGGAGCCCCACCTCATCGCGGTTCCCGACGGCGACCGGTTCTTCACGCCCGGCTCCTTTATCCCGATGTCCCGCTCGATCCACGCCCACGGCTCGGGCGAGACGACCGCCCGTCAGTTCGAGAACGAGATCACCCACTGGATCGACGCGTCGATGGTCTACGGCTCTGACCAGGCCCGCGCCGACGCCCTGCGGTCGTTCACCGGCGGCCGGCTCGAGACCGGCGCCGACGGGTTCATGCGCCGCAACTACGACGCCGCGACCAACGGCCTGGAAAATGAAAACGGCCCCGGCGCCCATGACGGGACCAGCTTCTTCCTTGCCGGCGATGTCCGCGCCAACGAACAGGCCGGCCTCACCGCGATGCACGAGGTCTTTGTCCGCTATCACAACGCCTGGGCCGACCGGCTGGCGGACGAGAACGCCGGCTGGACGGACGAAGAGATCTACCAGACCGCCCGCAAGATCGTCGGCGCCCAGGTCCAGCAGATCACCTACGAAGAGTGGTTGCCGTCGATGCTGGGCGATGCCGGCCTCGAGCACTGCACGGATCACGACCGGCGTCGCAAACGAGACGATCATTCGCTTAAACGGCGCGGCGTCGGCCTCGAGAGCTACGCGGGTTACGACCCGTCGGCGGACCCCCGCCTCTCGGTCGAGTTCACCACCGCGGTCTTCCGGTTCGGGCACACGATGCTCAACGAGAGGCTCCTGCGGCTCAACGAGGACGGCAGCACGTTCGACGGCGGCCACCTCGACCTCGCCGGGGCGTTCTTCCGCCCCGATGTCATCACTGAAGACGGCGGCCTCGACGCCATCCTCCGCGGCCTGATCTGGCAGGAGGCCAACGACCTGGACACGCAGGTTGTCGAAGACGTCCGCAGCATGCTCTTCGGCAGCCCCGACAACGGCGGGCTCGACCTGCTCTCGCTCAACATCCAGCGCGGCCGGGACCACGGCATCGGCACGCTCAACGACCTCCGCGCCGCGTTCGGGTTGGCCAAACACAAGTCGTTCGACGACCTGACCTCCAACGCGGAGCTTGCCGCGTTGTTGGCGGAGGTCTACGACCACGTTCGTGACGTGGACGCCTGGATCGGGCTCATGGCTGAGGACGAGGTCAACGGTGGTCTGCTGGGCGAGACGCTCACCGCGGCGATGCTCGATCAGTTCGAACGCCTCCGCGACGGCGACCGCTTCTTCTATCTCAATGACCCGGAACTGCTGCCTTACTTGGACGAAATCCAGGCCACGAGCCTCGG
This sequence comes from Phycisphaeraceae bacterium, assembly GCA_028277745.1. GTDB lineage: Bacteria > Planctomycetota > Phycisphaerae > Phycisphaerales > Phycisphaeraceae > JANQFR01. The sequence goes on along the minus strand of JANQFR010000037.1, from coordinate 1,362 downwards.
CGACATCCTCGCGGCCGTCACCGGGGCAGACGAGTTTTACGGCAACGTGTTTGCGGTGGGCGGCGGGCTGACGATGCCCGAGCCTACTTCGCTGGCGATGCTCGCGTGCGGGCTTGTGCTGCTGCAGCGGCGGCGTCGTGGTCGTTATGGTTGAATACGACAAAGCCCGGGGACCCCGGTCCCCGGGCTCTTTGTTGCGTCGAAGGTTGGCTTAGCCGGGCCGCTACGCGGCCCCGGACCAGGCGGGCGTAGCCCGCCGGCTAGGCGGTAGACCAGAATGCTGATCTGCTCCAACCGGCCGGCGAGCGTTAAACTATTCGAGCGGCATGATCGTTCGAGCCGTCCGGAGCGCCTGATGAGCCACCCGCCGGTGCACGACAAATGGGACGCCGCCTTCTACGCGCAGAACCGGTCGATGCAGGTGCGGCATGCGCAGGAGACGCTCGCCCGCTGTTCCTTTCAAGCGGGTGACCGTGTCCTCGACGTCGGGTGCGGCGACGGCGCGATCACCCGGGCGATCGCGCAGCACACGCCCGACGCACAAGTCGTCGGCGTCGACAACAGCCCCGACATGATCCGCCTCGCTCGGCAGACCACCCCGCCCGAGCTGTCGCGCGTGCGGTTCGACGTGATGTCCGCGGACGCGATCGAGCTCGACGGCGGGTTCGACTGGATCGTGTCGTTCAGCTGCCTGCATTGGGTGCGGGACCAGCGTGCGGTCTGGGCCGGCTTCAAACGCCTGCTCAAGCCCGGCGGCCGCGCGGCGGTCTCTTTCCAGACCGATCACGAGGGCCTCTGGCCCGTGACGTACGAGCTGGCCGACAGCGCGCGGTGGCGTCCTTTCTTCCGCGATTTCTCCGACCCTTACAACCATTGGTCCTGTGATCAGATGCGGGCCTTTATTGAGGACGCGGGCTTTTTCATCCCGCGGATGGACGACATCCTCGGCATCGAACGGTTCGACACGCGCAACGGCCTTCAGGACTTTCTGGCCTCCTGGATGCCGCGCTATCAGCACCTGCCCAGCCCAGAGCGGGACGCATTCATGGACGAGGTGGTCGATCGTTATCTCGAAGCCGCGGACCCGCTGATCCGCGCTGCCGCCGCCATCCGGATACGCCGCCTGATCCTCGAAGCGCAGAGCCGTTGACGCCGCTTCGCACGAAGCCCCGCATGCCCGGACCTTATGCATGGATCAGTCTGATGCGTGCGGCGTTGATCAGCAGCTTGGCGGTGACCCAGAGGCGGACGCGGTGGAGGCGACGGACCCAGGGGGGCAGGTGGGTGGTGAGGCCGGCGGCGAAGGCGGTGAGGTTGCCGAAGGCGGTCTCGATCTGGCGGCGGTGTCGGTAGACCGATCGG
>JANQFR010000036.1 GCA_028277745.1 Phycisphaeraceae bacterium | reverse complement strand
GCGCCGGCCGCGTCCAACCACGCCGTCAGCATCGCCGCGTTGCTGTTGCGCACCTGCTGCGGCGCGACCGCCTCGACCGCCGGCGGGACCACCTCGTCGCCCGTGGTCAGCACCGCCGCCCGCGGCCGCCGATAGACCGTCAGCTTCACCGCGCCCACCGCCGCCGCGATGCCCAGCTGCGCCGGCCCCAGACGCATCCCCCGGTCCAGGACCGCCGCGCCCGCGCGCGCATCCGCGCCGCGCGGGTGGATATCTTTGCCCACCTCTACGTGATCGATCGCGAAGCCCACTCGGTTGCCCGCCGCCCGTGCGTCTTCGATCCGCACGACCGCGTCGAACCCCTCCGGCACGGCCGCGCCCGTGGCGATGCGCACCGCGCAGCCGCTCAGGTCGTCGCCCGGCATCACCACCGCCGCCCCCGCCGGGACCTCGGCCACCACGTTCAACGACGCGCCCGGCTTCACGTCTTGCGCCCGCACCGCGTACCCGTCCATCGCCGACCGGTTGAACGGCGGCTGGTCCCGGTCGGCCGACACCGGCTCGGCCAGCACCCGCCCCGCGGCGTCGGTCAGCCCCGCCGGCTCGGTCCCCAGCGGCGCGGCCGCGCTCAGCAGGGCCGCCAACGCGGCGTCGTAATCCGGCAACTGTGGCTTCATCGGCGCACATCATAGACGCCCCCGCCCCTCGGCGAAGCGATCGAGCTGACCTGCTACACTCCGCCCATGCTCAAAGCCATTGTGTTTGACTTCGACGGCATCATCGTCGATTCCGAGCCGGTCCACTTCCAGGCGTTCCTCATGGTCGCCAAGGGCATCGGGCTCACCTTTGATTACGAAAAGTACCTGGCCGACTTCATCGGCTTTGACGACCGCGACGCGTTCCGGGTCATGCTCGACATGACCGGGTTCGAGGGCGACAAGGCGCCGCGGATCGCCGAGTTGTGCGGGCAGAAGGAGAAGGCGTTCGACGCGCTGGTCAGCGCCGGCGTGTCGGTGATCCCCGGGGCGGTGGAGCTGATCGACGAGGCGTCTGCGGCCATGCCGGTCGCGATCGCCAGCGGCGCGACTCGCCACGACATCGACCTCATGCTCGAGCCCCTGGGCCGGCGGGACGCGTTCGAGACGATCGTCTCCGCCGACGACGTGGCCCGCAGCAAGCCCGACCCGCAGAGCTACGCCGAGGCGGTGCGCCGGCTGGCGGCCGAGCACCCGGCCCTGGGCCTGCAGCCCGGCGAGTGCCTCTCGATCGAAGACACCGCCGCGGGCGTCGCCTCCGCGCGCGACGCGGGCCTCATGACGCTCGGCGTCACGACCACCGGCCCCGCGTCGGCCCTCCGCGAAGCCACGCGCGTGATCGACACGCTCGAAGGCGTCGGCGTCGCGACGCTCCGTCGATGGTATGGATGATCAATGCAGTAGCCGGCGGGCTACGCCCGCCTGGTCCGGGGCCGCGTAGCGGCCCGGCTACACAATCCTGAAAATCACGGCGCCGGGATCGGCCGGACGATGCTCAGCTCGTCCTTGTGAACGGCCTTGAGATCGATCGGCTCGTCCATGGCGTCCCCCTCTGGCGTGACCGGCTGAATCATGGGGCGGTCGACCTGTTCGGGATGGCAGGCCAACACGTGCGCCAACCGGCCGTTGGAGAGCTTGACATACGACCCGACGGGGAACAGCCCCACCGCGCTGACCAGCGCCCGCACCGCCGGGGGCCAGAACACCTGGGCGGCGGCGAACCGCAAGGTCTCTTCCATCGCGGCGTAGGGCAGCTTCGGCTGGCGGTAATGGCGCGGCTCGGTCGTGGCGGCATAGGCGTCGGCCGCCGCGATGACCCGCGCGTAGTCGCAGATGCTCGCCTTGCGCTTGCCGAACGGATACCCGCTGCCGTTCTCGCGCTCCTGGTGCTGCATCGCCGCCAGCCGCACGATCCGCGGTACGTCCGGCACCGCCTCGAGCATCGCCAGCCCGAAGATCGGGTGGCGGTTCACCCGCTGGCGATCCATCTCCGTCAACTCGCACGCCCCCGACCGGATCCGCTCGGGCAGCAACAGCATCCCCAGGTCATACACCAGCCCGGCAAACCCCACCGTGCGCACGTGCTCGCGCGGCCAGCGCATCTGCGCCGCGATCGCCATCGCCAGCACCGCCGCCGTGTACGCGTGGTCCGCCATGTACTCGCCCGTCCGCCGGCACAGCAACGCCAACTGCGGGAAACGCGTGGGGTGGTGCGACAGCCGGTCCATCAGGTCGTCGAGGATCTTCTCAAACACCCCCGCGTCCACCGGCGCCCCCGCCTCGATCTTGGCGAACGTGCGGCGGAGCTTCTCCACCGCCTGGGCGCGGAAGTCCGCCAGTTCCTCCACCGCCGGCCACTCTTCGGGGTTGGCCGGCGTGATCCAGTCCGCGTCCTCGCTCGCCTCGACCCGCAGCTTCATCGTGGACAGCTGCGCCTCGAGTTGCTCGACCAGCACCTCCGCCATCAGGATCCGCTCCCGTCGGTCGGTCGTGGGTCGGTCCTGGCCCAGGTAGGGGTCGCCCGACGCCTCGAGCGCGTCGAGGTGGTGCTGCTCGATGTTCTCCCCCGCTTCGAGCAGCATCTTGCCGTTGGTGGTGATCAGGTCGCGGTGGGCCCGCTGCCCGACCCTGAGCTTGGCCCGGTCCACGCTCTGCAGCAGGCCGTCGCGGGCCAGGTCGTCGAGGCTCTCGGCCACGATCACGTCGCCGTTGATGCACCGGCGCAGCGCCTGGATGTGACGCTCGGTCAGCTCGACGCCCGGACCGATAAGCTTCTGGCCCGACTCGCTGAAAATCGAGTGCTCGTGCACTTGGCCCACGGAAAGCTCACAGACTCGGAAACGTTGAACCACCGGGCTTCACCTGATACGGGTGGGCGTTCAGATTCGCGGGGCACTTCGAGATGGGAGGACACCTCCCCTCTCGCCGATGTTGATCGACCGATAGCGCCGCCGCCTTAATAAGCTGCGCTCACCCGCTCCACATTCCCGGCCTCCGCCACAGGGTCGTGCCTGCTGGGCGGCTTGGGGACACTGGGTGCGATTTGGTAATCTCTGGCCCCAACGCGGCGTTTGGCGCGGAGGACGCCGTTCAGCGCCGGCCCGCAGGGCCGGGCTTACAAGGGATTTCCCGACATGACGTTATCCACTCAAAATCAGGAGCCCGACGCCCCGCTCATGTTGAGCGTCAGCGGGATGCGGGGCCTGGTCGGCCGATCGCTGACGCCCGACGTGGTCGCGCGCTACGCCGCCGCGTTCGGCCATTGGCTCGGCGCATCGTTATCGGTCGAGGCGCCCGCCGTCGTGCTCGGGCGCGACTCCCGGCCCTCCGGCGAGATGTTCGAGGCCGCCGCCGTCGCCGGGCTCCTCGCCGCCGGCTGCCGGGTGACCCAGCTTGGCATCGTCTCCACCCCCGCCGTCGCCGTCATGGCCCGGCATCTCCACGCCCACGGCGGCATGGTCATCACCGCCAGCCACAACCCCATCGTCTGGAACGGCGTCAAGCCCCTCCGGCACGACGGCGTCGCGCCCCCGCCCGACCAGGCCCAGGCCATCATCGACGCCTTCCGCGCCGACGCCGCCCACCTCGTCGGCGTCGACCAACTCCAGCCGCTGCAGCGCCGCGATGACGCCGTCGCCGTCCATTGCGACGCGATCCTCCCCCACATCGATGTCGACGCCATCCGCGCCGCCCGCCTCAAGGCCGTCGTCGACTCGGTCCACGGCGCCGGCGGCGACGAGGCCCGCGCCCTGCTCGACCACCTCGGCGTCGAGTGCGTCCACCTCTACCCCGAGCCCACCGGCCGGTTCCCCCACCCCCCCGAGCCCACCCGCGAGAACCTCGCCGGCCTCTGCGACGCCGTCCGTGAGCACGCCGCCGACCTCGGCTTCGCCCAGGACCCCGACGCCGACCGCCTCGCCATCGTCGACAACACCGGCGCCTACATCGGCGAGGAGTACACCCTCGCCCTCGCCGCCGACCACCTGCTCCAGCCCGGCGACGTCGCGGTTGCCAACCTCTCCACCAGCCGCATGATCGACGACATCGCCGCCGCCCGCGGCGCCTCAATCCGACGCACCCCCGTCGGCGAGGCCAACGTCGTCCGCGGCATGGCCCAGGCCGACGCCGTCGTCGGCGGCGAAGGCAACGGCGGGGTCATCTGGGCCAGGGTCGTCCCCGTGCGCGACAGCCTCGTGGGCATGGCCCTCGTCCTCGAGATGCTCGCCCGGCGCCGCCGCCCGCTTTCCGATGTCGTCGCCGACCTGCCCGCGTACGCCATCGTGAAGGACAAGGTCCCCTTCGACGCCGACGCCGCCGGCCAGCTCGCGCCCGTGATGCAACAGGCCTTCGCCGACCAGCGCATCGACCTCCAGGACGGCGTCCGCGTTGACTGGCCCGACCGCTGGGTCCACGTCCGCGCCAGCAACACCGAGCCGATCCTCCGCGTCATCGCCGAGGCCCACGACCCCGACGCCGCCCGCCAACTGATCGACGACGTCAAGGCCCGCCTCCGGATCTAACGCCGACCCAATGTATTTAGCCGCGGGGCTTGCCCCGCGCTCACCCGCCGCAAGCGGCGGGGCTAAATGAGCAATCAAGGCGACGGCGTCACCGCGTCCTCCGTCTCCAGGCGCTTGCCTTCCGCCCGGGTGAAGACGACCCGCAGCACCGTTTGCCGCTGCGCGACCGCGGCGTCGTCCAGCCGCAGCGGGAACACGTACGACCGCGTGATCGGGTCGTAGTGCTCCTGGTGATCCTTGAGCGTCAGCACGTCGACGTCCCACGTGTACAGCCGCTGCCGCTCGTCCCCCGTCCCGTTCGCGTCCCGCAGTTCGAACCGGTACGAGCCCGAGCCCTTGACCGAGTCGCCCATGTCGTCGAACAGCTCCACCCGCGCTTCCAGCACCGGCTCGTCATTGTGGTGGGTGAACCGCGTCGCCGGGTAGACCCGCATCGTCGTCGCTTGCGGGACCCACGCCCCCGCCATCGGCGCGCTGTCGGGCAGGGGCTGGCGGCCCTTGAACTCGCAGCCCGCCAGCGCCGCTCCGAGGATCACCACCGCCGCCTGGAAGAGCATTCGTCGCATCGTTGTTCGCGAGCATAGGCCCCGCCCCCGCGCGGTTCAACCGCTCGCCCTCCCCGAAGCCCGGGGATGGCCATCCCCGGGCTTCTTACCGCCACCCCCGGGCTTCATCGCGCCTGATGCAGCAGCGTCTCGTGGAGCTTCTCCAGCGTCTGCATGAGGTGGACCTGCGTCGCGTCGAACCGGGCGATGACGTCGGTGTTGCGTTGCACCAGCTTGACCAGCGCCTCGATCTCTTCGCGCTGCTTGATGAGCCGGGCGTGCGCCTGATCGAGTTGGTTTTCGCGCCGGCGCGACAGGGTCCGTTCGCCGATCCAGAGCACGCCCATCAGCCCCGCGACGCCGAATTGGGCGACCGCTTTGATGAATTCCAGTTCCATGAAGCATCTCCTTGGGTTCGAGGCGGCCCGGCCGCGCGTCAGACGCGTTGGAGCCGGACGGTGTTGAGAGTGCGGCGTTCGTCGGCCCGGCCGTCGCCGTCGAGGTCGATCAGCACGTTGGCGCGTTGCCGGGCGTCATCGAACCGCGCGCGGTAGGAGTTGGCCTTGAGCAGCAGCGTGCCGTGATCGCCGGTGAGCGCGATGGCGCTGGCGTAGACGCGTTCGAGCGTGCCCAGCGCTTCGAGCCGGACCATGGCGGCGTGCGAGAGGATCGCGGTTTCGTCCAGCGGGTGGTCCGGGTCGTCGCGGTCGACGCCCAGGAGCCGCAGCAGGCTCTCGTGGACCAGCGTGGTCTGCGGCTCGAAGGTGCGGGCGTATGTTTCAAGGTTCGCGCCTTGCCGGCCGGGGATGGGCGTCTGGTCGGTCGACGCGCGGGGCAGCGACACGGTCAGCGTGTTCGCATCGGCGCGGCCGACGACTTCGTGCGGCGTTCCGGCGACCAGGATCACCGAGCCCGCGTCGACCTGCGCGCCGACGAAGTCCGCGGCCGTGCTGGTCAGCGTGACGCCGGCCACCGTGGCGTCGGTCACGTGCAGGCGTTGCTGGGCCGCAAAGGGCGCGTCGTGGAACACGCCCGGTTCGAGGGCGAGCAGGTCGCGGTCGGCGGCGAAGTTCATGAAATCTCCTTGGAGCAGGCGGAAGGCGTGAGAAAAAGAAAACGGCGCCGGCGACCAGGGGCCGCCGGGCCGTCCCGTAAAGAAATGACGGTCACGACGTGCTCAGGCCCGTGATCAGCCCGTGCGCGTTTTCGTTGCGCAGCTCAAGGGTGTACTCGCCGATCACCTGGCCCGCGGAGCGGTCGCCGGTGTCGGCCAGGGGCTTGAAGTGGAAGCTGCGCCCCGCCAGCGGCAGCACCTCGATCCGCGACGCGTCGAGCATCAGCACGGCGTCGGCGGGGACCCAGCGGCTGAGCACGACCCGGCAGACGCCGAAGTCCGACTCATACATCCCGACCAGGTCCTTGAAGCGCTCGCTGCGCGGGCCGTACCCGCGGCTGCTGGCGATGAAGCCGTTGATCCGCCGCTTCTGGACGCCGGAGACCACGAGGGTGTCGACCCCGCCGTTGGACCGCTCCCAGATGCCGCGCAGCGCCGCGTTGAGCGTCGGCTCGTCGAGGTCGGCGCCGGCGGCGTCGGTCACGTTGCTGCTCAGCAGCGGGATGATCCCGTTCATCGACCGGCGGGTGGTCGCGTTGCCCCGCGGGTTGGCGGCCGGCGCGACGCCGTTGATCACGCAGCTCTCCAGGTCGCGGATCAGCTCGCGCAGCCGCTCCTGCTTCTGGTAATCCATCTCGTCGGCGACGGCGAGCTTCGTCGAGGCGAGCTGCGACCCGGAGACCTCGACGCCCGCGGTGAAGATCTGCGTGTAATTGCCTTGGCGGACGCGGTGGGTGAAGCGGGCGTCGGGCGCATCGTCACCCTCGAGGGCGGCGTTGCCGAGGATGTGAAGGGCCGCCCCGTCGGCGATCGTGCTGCTGGCGGTCGAGCCGTAGCCGCGCACGACCGTCAGGTTGTTGTCGCTGACCGCGGTGACGAACAGGACTTCGCCCGATCCGTCGGGCTTGACCTGATCGCCGATGCGGAACCGTTCGCCGTGGGCGACGGTAATGGTCGTGTTCAACGCGGTGGTCGTGCTGTTGGTCGTGTCGGTGTTGGGCAGCAGTTCGTCTTCGAGCCACTCGTGAACCGTGGCGTGGGCCGCGCGCTGCGGGTCGCCGAGGCGGTCGAGCAGCGGGGTCTCGTAAGGGCTGACGATGCCGACGATGTCGGCGACGTCTTCGGCGAGCTCCGGCAGCGCAGCGCCGGCGGAGTAGGTGGCTTTCCCGGTGAATGACATGATGGGTTCCTTGTGAAAAGTGGTTAACTGCGAACTGCGGACTGCGAAGTGCGAGCTGAGTTCGGAGCTCGCCGCTCGTAGTTCGCAGTTCACTCGGTTCTTCGGAGTCTGAGGTAGCGCAACAGGTCGCGCCGGTTGCCGGTGGCGGCGGCCTGCTCGGCGGCGCGGTCGGCCGGGCCGTCGGCGGCGTCGGGCAGGGGCGCCGCCATCGCCGCCGGCGCCGCGGCCCGCGCGTGGAACAGGTAAGGCTTGCGGCGCTTCAATTCGTCCACCGCACGCGCCGCATCCGGCTCGTCCATCGCCACGAGCGCGGCCTCGGTGAGCAGGCGCGCCGCGTCCAGGTCGATCGCGTCCGACGCGGTCAGCAGGGCGTCGATCTGTCGGCGACGCTCCAGCGTGTCCACCGCCTGCCGCGATTGTTCGAGCTGGGTTTGAAGGGCCTTGAGCCGTTGCTGCGCGTCGTCGAGCTGCTGCTCGGCGGTCTGGGCGCGCTTGCGGTAGCGGATCGCCTCGGCGACGGGCACGAGCTTGTCGGGCGACGCGTCGGCGGGGTCATCGGCGACATCGGTCACGGGTTCGTCTTGATGCGTCGGCATCGGTCGGGTCTCCATGGAGGAAGGGGCGGGACGGATCAGTCGTTGATCGCTTGCAGGTCCTGGTAGCCCAGCTCGGCGAGGACCTGGCGTTGCGGGACGCCGAGCTCGAGCTTGAGTTGCGCGTTGTGGAGCCGCTGCGTCTCCGAGTCGGGCAGCGGGTCGGGCCAGTCGAGGCGGATGCGCCGGTCGTCGGGCGTGTTGGGCAGCAGGCCGTGGAGGTCGGCGGCGTGGAGGATCAGCTCGGCGAGCCGGCCGATGCCCTGGCCGTAGGTGACGCGTTTCTTTTCGGTCTTGGCCAGCAGCCCCATCATGACGATGCGCAGCGCGTTCTCGGAGGTGAGGTTGCCGACCTTGTCGCGCACGAGCCCGGTGGCGAGGGGGCTGACGCCGGAGGTCTTGTCGAGGGCTTCGCGGATCTCCTGGATGTGGGCGTCTTCGGACGGCGCCGCGCCGTCGCCGCCGAACGCCTCGATCGAGGCGTTGAGGTTGTCGGTCGACCACATCTGCCCCGGGCCGACCGGCCGCTCGTGGAAGCTCTCGATGCCCTTGCCCAGGTACATCTTGAAGGACTGGAAGGTGACGCGGTTGGCGCGATCGGAGAGGCGGGTGTTGAGCTCGTCCTGCAACGGGATGAGCGGCTCGACCTCGGAGAGGCCTTCGTAGTGGAACGGCTGGGGCAGGTTCTGGATGTGGATCACCGGCAGCCGGCCGAGGCGGTTGACCGATTCGTCGACCAGCCGGCGGGGTTGGCGGGGCGGGTTGACGAAGCGCTGGACGGTGCGCGGGGTCCAGACCTCGGTGCGTTCGAGGACCGCGCGGCGGGCGGGCTCGTTCTGGCCGAGCACGCGGTCGCGGACCTTGTGGAGGAAGGGTCGTGGGGCGGCATCGTGGGTCTGCTGGAGGACGCGGAGGATGTAGGCGTCGAGCCGGCGGTAGTCGTCGTCCTGGAGGACGGGCACGGCGCGGGGCGCTTCGACGGTGTCGAGCTGGAAGTCGGCGACGCCGGCGGGCGGGTCAGGGAGGCGCAGGAGGATGTCGACGAAGCCGTAGATGCTGCCGAGCAGGGCGAGGTCCTGGAAGAAGCAGATGCCGCCGTTGGCGTCGAAGACGGCGTTGAGGAAGGCCTCGATGTCGGCGGCGCGGGCCGGGTCGGGGGCGAGGGACTGGAGGGCGACGGGCCGGGCGAACATGAAGTCGGCGAGGGTGTGGACGCGCCAGGCGATGTCGTTTTCGAGGACGATCTCACGGTCGGCCCCGCGTCGGCCGGGGGGGCGTCGGAGGCGCTCGGGCAGGCCCCGGGCCTGGGGCGGCAGCCGATCGCCGCCGCCCCAGTCACGTCCGGGGCCGCCCCCGTCTCCGGAAGCGCCCCCGGAAGCGCCTCCGGAGTGGGAGGGGGCGGGCAAGGCATTGCGGTAATAGGCCCAGAGACGTTGGCTGCGCGGGCGTTGGAGGCGGTCGTGCTGGTCGAGCAGCAGGTCCAGCACCTCCGTCGGGAGGGTGTGCGGGGCCGGTCGGGCGGGGGCGATCATGGTCGGTGGTGCTCCGGTTAAAAAACGGGTGTCGCCTTCACCCTTGGCCGGGGCGCAAGGAATATGCGCACAAACCGGGGTCCGCGGGCCGGATCGGGGCTATAAGGTCAGGCGGGGCCTTCACCAAGAAAATGTCGCGCGTCCGCTATTTTGTTCGTATTTTGATTGGTTTTGTGCGCGCACAATTAGCATTTCCCGGCTTGTCAAAGGGGGGTGCTGATGATTTAATTGGCACGAGATGGATCGGACTGAGCAAGAATTAGACGTTCTGGAGCAAATCAGCCAAATCCTTGGCGACGGCCTTGAGCTGAGTCAGGTCTTTCAGCGGGCGATGACGCTGCTGGGGGAGCGCTTGCCCGTCCAGCGGGCGGCGCTGGTCCTGCTGGACCGGGCGACGGACCAGCTGCGGACGATCGCGAGCCTGGGCCTGACCCCACTTGAGCAGGAGCGCGGCCGGTACGCGATCGGCGAGGGCGTGACCGGGCGGGTGCTGGCGACCGGCGAGCCCGCGGTGATCCCGGACGTGACCAAGCACCCGGATTTTCTCAACCGCACCGGCAGTCGGGCGATGGACGAGGTCTCCGGCTCGGTCCCGGGCTTCGTCAGCGTGCCCATCCGCGACGGGGACGAGCTGGTCGGCAGCGTCAACGCGGACATCCCCTACACCGACCCCGCGGCCCTGCAGGCGTCGGCGCGCATGCTCAAGATCATTGCCGGCATGTTCGCCCAGGCGATCCGGATCCACCACCTGATCCAGAACGAGAAGGACCAGTGGCTCCAGGAGACGCAGCTGCTGCGCGACAACCTGCGCAGCCGGTATCGCTTCGACAACATCATCGGCTCGAGCCCGGTGATGCTGGACGTGCTGGGCACGATCGGGCAGGTCGCCTCGTCGCGCGCGACGGTGCTGCTGCTGGGCGAGACGGGTTGCGGCAAGGAGCTGATCGCCAAGGCGATCCATTACAACAGCCCGCGCCGGGACAAGCCGATGATCCGCGTCAACTGCGGCGCGTTGTCGCCGCAGCTGCTCGAGTCGGAGTTGTTCGGCCACGTGAAGGGCGCGTTTACCGGCGCGATGAAGGACAAGGTCGGCCGGTTCGAGGCGGCCGACGGGGGGACGATCTTTCTCGACGAGGTGGGCACGCTCGACATGCAGCTGCAGGTCAAACTGCTGCGGGTCCTGCAGGAGCGCGAGTTTGAGCGGGTGGGCGATCACCTGACGATCAAGGTGGACGTGCGGGTGATCGCGGCGACGAACCTGGACCTGGAGGAGGAGGTGCGCAAAGGCGCGTTCCGGGAGGACCTGTATTACCGGCTGAACGTGGTGACGGTGAATCTCCCGCCGCTGCGCACCCGGCGGGAGGACATCCCGAAGCTGATCGATCACTTCCTGGACCGCTATAACCGCGAGAACGGCCGGACCCTGAAGAAGATGAGCCGGGACGTGCTCAACACGCTGTTGCGTTACCCCTGGCCGGGCAACGTGCGGGAGCTGGAGAACGCGGTGGAGCGGGCGGTGGTGCTGAGCACGGGCGAGGAGTTCACCGAGGACCTGCTGCCGCTGCAGATCCGGCTGTTCGCGCAGCAGACCCGGGGCGACACGACCGACGAGTCGATCGAGGCGACCGCGGGCAAGCTCGCGGCGCACGCGATCCAGCAGTACCAGGTCTACGACGGGCAGGTGTACGACCTGGTGATCAACGAGGTGGAGCGTCAGCTGATCCGCGAGGCGCTGGAGTACAACAGCGGGGTCAAGATCCGCACCGCCGACTTCCTGGGGATCAACCGGAACACGCTGAACAAGAAGGTGAAGGATCTGGGGATCGAAAAGCAGGAAAGCTGAAAAGGCAGGAAAGCAGGAAATAAAGAGACGCGCGGTTATTGGGTTGGTGACAACCCAGGAGATTTCCTGTTTTCCTGTTTTCCTGCTTTTTCCACCCGCCGTTTATGCAGCCGGTGCCGCTTGTACGCGACCACGGCCCACTTGACGATCGGGTAGGTGATGGCGCCGGCGACCGCGCCGACGAGGATGCCGCCGATCCACAGCGGGCCGAACAGGGCGCCGCCGAGGTTGAGCATCTCCCGGGTCTGCTGGAGGAAGGTGGTCTCGGGGTTGTCGAGGATGGCGTGCAGGACGGCGGGCAGGTCGCTGATAGTTTGTCCGGGCCAGAACCAGGCGCCGACCCAGTAGGTGAAGGCGAAGATCGGGACCATGGTGAAGGGGTTGCTGATCCAGACGGGGATGATGGCGGCGGGCTTGGAGACGCGGACGATGAAGGCGACGATGGCGGCGATGACCGACTGGATGCCGATGGTGGGCGTGAAGGCGATGAAGATGCCGATAGCGGCCCCGATGGCGATGCTGTTGGGGGTGGCCTTGAGGGTCAGCAGGCGGTGGGCCCAATAACGGGGGGACCAGGACATGCCGGTGGTAGTGGATTGGCCCGAGCGGGGTTCGCGCTGTTTCCGCGCGCGGGCGGGGACGGCGCGGGCGGCGGGGCTCAGGCTGGCGGCGTCAGGCGGAGGCATGGATGGAGGATGATATCGGGTATTTCCCCGAGAGTGATTGCCAGTTTCGGATTAATTGCGCCAACAGCCGCACGCCGTAGCCGGTCGGGCCGACGGCATAGGGCGGCGCTTCGGCGTCGCGGGTGCTCACCCCGGCGATGTCAAGGTGGGCCCAGGGGAGCGTGGGCATGGCCCGGGGCGCGGTTTCGCCCACGAAAAACGATAAAAACGCCGCCCCCTGGATCGGGTGGGCCTTGCGATCGGCCGAGTTGACCAGGTCGGCGTGCTTGCCCTTCATCTGGTCGCGGTGGACGTTCCACAGCGGCAGGCGCCAGACTTTTTCGCCGGTGACGTCGGCGGCGGCTTCGATCCGGCGGCGGAGGGGCTCGTCCTCGCAGAACAGCCCGGCCGCGGTGTCGCCCAGGGCGGTCACCACCCCGCCGGTCAGCGTCGCCAGGTCGATCACCGCCTGGGGTTGGTAGGTTTTCGTTCCATACGCCAGGGCGTCGGCGAGCACGAGCCGGCCCTCGGCGTCGGTGTTGGTGACCTCGACGGTGACGCCGTTGCAGAAGGTGAGGATGTCGTCGACGCGGTAGGCGGCCGAGTCGATCATATTTTCGGCGCAGGGGACCAGGGCGACGACGTGCTGCCTGACCTTGAGGCGGGCGATGGCTTCCATGGCGCCGATCACGGCCATACCGCCGCACTTGTCGTACTTCATGCCCTTGCCCCCGCCGGGCTTGAGGGAGTATCCGCCGGTGTCGAAGGTGATGGCCTTGCCGACGAGGAGGATGGGTTTTTGTCCGCGTTTGAGGCGGTCGGGGCGGTGCTCGAGGCAGATGAGCCGGGGCGGCGCCGACCCGCCGGCGCCGACCGCCAGCAGGCCGCCCATGCCCAGCTGCCGGGCGCGGGCGGCGGTGATGACGGTGCAGCCCAGCCCGGTCTGGCGGGCGAGCCGGCGGCAGTGGGCGGCGACCATGGCGGGGTTGGCGACGTTGGGCGGCGTGGCCGCCAGGGCCCGGGCGGTGGTCACCCCCCGGCCGATGGCGAGCTGGTCCTGGGCGGCGCGGCGGAGGGACGGGTCCAGGAGCAGCGCGAGCGAGTCGGCCGTAGCCGCGGGGCGGGGTTTGTCGGGGCCGGCGGCGCCCTTGTAGGCGGTGAAGGTGAAAGCGGCCAGGGCCATGCCGTCGACCAGCGCGGCGGCGGCCCGGTCGGCGGGCAGGGCGTCGCCCAGGGCCGGGGGCAGGTCGATCGCGAGGGTCTTGACCCGGGCGTCAAACGCCGCGCCCGCCAGCCGTCCGCCGGCCGTGCGCAGCGTGTTGCTCTCCAGGGCGTCGCGCCGTC
>JANQFR010000032.1 GCA_028277745.1 Phycisphaeraceae bacterium | reverse complement strand
ACGCCGATCCCGCAACCCGGTCGATACAGCGTCCTAGACGGATGGAAGACTACCAAACATTATACAAACTTCACAGCAACGATCAAGTGGTCTGCCCGGATTGCGGCCTGCTCCACCGGCGCCAGCCGATCCCGCCGCGGACCGCGGCCAAGTGCTCGCGGTGCGGGGCGACGCTGTACCGCCACCGGGTTGACCCGATCCACCGGACCCTGGCGCTGGCGGTGACCGGTCTGATCGTGTTCGTGCCGGCGAACGTGCTGTCGGTGATGACGTTCCACTTCAACGGCCGGGCGAAGGACAACCTGCTGATCACCGGCCCGGACGAGCTGATCGACGGGCGGCTGTACGCGGTGGCGGCGTTGGTGCTGCTGACGAGCATCGTGGCGCCGCTGCTCAAGTTCGCGGGGCTGACGTACGTGCTGCTGCCGCTGTCGCTGGGGCGGGCCGCGTGGAAGCCGGCGCTGGCGATGCGGGTGGTGCGGTTCATCAGCGAGTGGTCGATGCTGGATGTCTACCTGCTGGCGATGCTGGTCTGCACGGTGAAGCTGGGCACGATCGGCCACATCACCGCGTCGACGGGGCTGTATGCGCTGCTGACGCTGATCCTGCTGAGCATCGCGACGAGCCTGAGCTTCGATGAAGACGCGGTGTGGCTCCGGCTGGGGGGACGGGCATGAACACGCGAGCGGACGCGCCGCCTCCCGACGCCGGCGGGCTGGTCTGCCACACCTGCGGGCTGGTGCACGCGGCGCGGACGTTGCCGCCGGGGCACGCCGCGCATTGCGCGCGCTGCCGTGTGCGGCTGCGCAAGCGGGTGAAAAACAGCGTCTCCAAGACCTGGGCGCTGGTGATCGCGGGGTTGATCCTGTATGTGCCGGCGAACCTGTACCCGGTGATGACGATCGAGCTGTTCGGCCAGCCCCAGCCGTCGACGATCTACACCGGGGTGCGGGAATTGATGGCCAACGGCATGTGGCTCGTGGCGCTGCTGGTGTTTGCCGCGAGCATCGTGGTGCCGCTGGCGAAGCTGCTGGGGCTGAGCTACCTGTTGATCACGGTGCAGGCGCGTTCGGTCTGGCGGCCGCGGGACCGGACGCTGCTGTACCGGGTGATCAGCGTGATCGGCCGGTGGTCGATGCTGGACATTTTTTTGTTGTCGATCCTGGTGGCGTTGGTGAAGCTGGGGGCGATCGCGACGATCGAGCCGGGGATGGGGGCGACGGCGTTCGCGGCGGTGGTGATCATCACGATGTTCGCCGCGACGACGTTCGACCCGCGTTTGATCTGGGACATCGAAGAAGCCAGGCAACACTCAAACGATGAGGTCCGAGCATGAATCAGCAAGACGCCGACGGACTGCCGCAGGTGGTGGTGAGCAAGAAGCGCAGCATCTCGATCGTGTGGCTGGTGCCGCTGCTGGCGGCGGGGATCGCGGGGTACCTCGCGTTCGACGCGATCCGCTCGCGCGGGATCCCGATCACGATCACCTTCAACGACGGCTCGGGGCTGGTCGCGGGCAAGACGCAGCTGAAGTTCAACGGCCTGCCGGTGGGCACGGTCGACTCGTTCAAGATCGGCTCGGGGATGCGCTCGGTGATCGTGCAGGCCACACTGAACAAGAGCGCGGCCGGCGCGGCGACCAAGGGGACCCAGTACTGGATCGTCCGGCCGGAGCTGGGGATCACCGGCGTCACCGGGCTCGACGCGCTGGTCACCGGCGCCTACATCGAGCTCGAGCCGGGCCGAGGTCAGCCGCAATACAACTTCGAGGGGCTCGACGAAGCGCCGCCGAGCGACGTCGAGCGGCCCGGGATCGAGGTGGCGTTGCGCGCCGCGTCGGCGGGGTCATTGCGCGTGGGCTCGCCGGTCTACTACCGGCAGATCAGCGTGGGCGCGGTCAGCAAAATCGAGCTGGCGCAGGACAGCCGGCACGTGATGATCGGCGTGCACATCGATGAGAAGTACAAGGCGCTGATCCGGGAGAACACCGTGTTCTGGAACGCGTCGGGGCTGGACTTCAGCCTGGGGCTGCTGGGGATCGGCGCGCACCTGGACGTGGAGTCGCTCGAATCGCTGCTGGCGGGAGGCGTGTCGCTGGCGACGCCCGACGACCCCGGCCCGCCCGCGGCGGCGGGGACGGTGTTCGAGCTGAAGGACAAGCAGGAGGACGAGTATCTCGAGTGGTCGCCCACGATCGAGCTGAAGGCGTCGGCGACCACGCAGGCGGGCGCCTCCACATCGGACACCGGGTCGACGCAGGACGCCGGTTCGAGCGAAGAGGCGACGCCCCCGGACGAGCAGCCGCCGGACCGCGAGCACTCGCGCGAGCGTGTCGAGCCGATGATCCCGCGGCACCTGCGTTAGCGGCCCCCGGGCGGAGCCCGGGGCTAACGGGGTTTCATGGCAAAAGGCATTGCCGCTTGCAACGGGAAAAAGTAACGTGAGTGAGACATGCGCAAGTACGCATCGATCGCCCTGATCCCCTTGTTCCTCGTCGGTTGGTTTGTCGGCGAGTGGTTCATGTTTCGTGGGATCGCGCCGCCCCCGGAGGCCCACACGCTGGAGGGGTGGCTCACGTGGCAAAGCGGAGCGGAAGATTTCGTCGAACTCCCCGGTGACACACATCTCATGGCCTTCGGCCGGGGCGCCGGTCTGGTCCCGTCCGGGCCCTCGGCGTATGTGTTCGACGCCTCCGGACGACTGGTCGCCTGGACCTACGATCTGGGCGACAACGACGCTTTCAATAAAAAGTGGTCCGTCACGTATCCCTTGAACTTCATCGACCGCAACGCCGCCGCCCAATGGCCGCCGAAGCGCCTCAGTCCCGTTAACGGTTCGCCGCGGCCGACAGAGGACACCCACGATGCAGAATAATCTCAAGCCGCCGATTCGTTTCACATACGGCTATTCGTTCAACAGAGCGATGACGTCCGCCCCATGAACGTTCTTGATCAATACGTCGGTTGCAGTGACTGCATGCACGAATGCTGTGTCCGGGACGCCTTGGACGCCTGCTTCGCATCCTGGCCCAACCACTCATGGGTAGCGTTTCACTGCCTTAATTGCGACGGGGTCAACCGTCTTGAGGTGCGGAACGGAGCCATTGCCGAAGGATATCTCGACGGCGCGCCGGCCCCGTGCTTTATCATTAAGCGACGCGTCCGGCTTGATGATTTTCATATCAAAGCCGCCAACAACGGGATCTCTGTTCGCACCCTCAACCTGCGCTGGTTTATCCCACAACTGTCGGGCGGCAAGTAACGACAGGAAGTAAGTCAATCCCCAATAGCATCACAGTAAGAAGCCCGGGGACTGCAGTCCCCGGGCTTTGGTTGCTTGACGAGCGTTGAGCGT
This sequence comes from Phycisphaeraceae bacterium, assembly GCA_028277745.1. GTDB lineage: Bacteria > Planctomycetota > Phycisphaerae > Phycisphaerales > Phycisphaeraceae > JANQFR01. The sequence goes on along the minus strand of JANQFR010000032.1, from coordinate 10,653 downwards.
CCCGATCAATCCGCCAGCCGCTTGATCTGCGCGATCCACATCAGCTCCGGCCGATGTGTGCTGCCGCCGTCGGCGGGCTGGCGGATACGCAGGGCGGTGTAGGGCTCGTCGGGCAGGCGGTGGCGGCTGACCGGCTCGGTCTGGCCGACCGCGTGAGCCGCCGTCACCCACGCGCCGTCGCGCCGCGCCTCGACGCGGTAGTCCTGGGAGACGTGGGTCACGCCCGCGTCGTCCGCCCAGGTGATCTCCAGGGTCCCGCCGGCGAAGGGCGCATCGAAGCGGAACTCGATCCAGGCCGGCTCGTCGTCCCCGGCCGACGCCCAGGCGGACTCGGACCAGTGCAGCGCTTCGCGCCGCTCGATCCCGTCGACCACCGGCGCCACGGTGTAGCCGCCGAAGCAGCCCGAGGGGAGGATCACGGTGTTCATCGGGAAGCCGTTGGCCGACTCGGGGAGGGTGATGCTCAGCTTCTCGGGGGTCGCCTGCTTCTGGAGCCACCTGGGGTCGGGCCGGCCGACGATGGGGGTGCGGTAGATATCGTCGAGGTAAATCGGCGCGGCGGCGAACAGGAAGCCGAACGTCGCGGCGCGGTCGGCGGCGGCCTGGATGTTGGCGGTGTCGCGGGCGCGGGCGTAATCGAGCACCAGCACCTTGAGCGGGTGCTCCTCCAGCACGGGCCGGACGAACTTGTCGACCTTGCGCGCGTGCCAGTCGAGCGAGTTGGGGGTGTTCATCTGGTATTGCTGGGTGTTGAAGTTGAACGTGGCGGTGAACGACTCGAGCATGAACGCATCGGCGAGGGGGGCGAGCCGGTCGAGCAGGCCGTAGCCCTGGTTGAGGATGATCGGCGCGTCGGGCAGGGCCTCGCGCAGGTCGACGACGAGTTGGACCATGCCGTCTTCGGTGTCGGGAAACCGGGCGACGGTGTCGATGGTGTCGAGGAAGATGCCGTCGTAGCCCTCGACCTCGACGAGGCGTCTGGCCTCGGCGACGCGGTCGGCGCGCCAGGCGGGATCGGTCGGGTTGGCGAAGTAGGACTTCCAGACGGGGTTCTGGTCGGGCTGGCCGTCGTGGTCGCGGTCGAAATACCAGCCGGCCTTTCCGGCGGGGCCCGAGCCGTCGCCGACGCGCAGCGTGTCGTCCTCGCCCACGGTGATGTAGCCGACCGTGACCACGCCCAGGGCCTTGAGGCGGGCGATGTCCTCGACAGCCATCTGCGGAGAGTGGAGGATCGCCAGGTCGTAGTGGGACAGCGCCGCGACGCGTCCGCTGCCGTAATAGCAGTAAAAGCTCCGGGCGTCGGCGACGCGCCGCCGCGCGGGAAGATGGCGGTTGGGTTTGGGCGGGGCCATGACCTCGGGCTCGGGCAACGCCGGCGGCGTCACGCGATCCATGTCGAGCTTAAACTCGAACAGCCCGGCGTCGGGCGCCTGGTCGACCAACGACTGCCAGTCTTCGGACATGATCCACACGCCCAGGCGCACGGTGTCGGTCCCGAGCCGCCCGGGGTCAAGGCGGACGGTCAGCGTGTCGCCGCGCACGGCGGGCTCGGCCTGATCGACCGCGGCCCACGCCCAGTCGCCGCGCGCCGCGCCGGCGTGCTCCGAGAGGGTCGCGCCGCTGAGCATCAACTCAAAACCGAACCGCGGGTCGGCGGGGGGCTGGAACCCGGTCGCGGCGTCGCCGTCGGCGTCAAAGAACAGCAGCGTCCCGCCGAACACGGACGGCGCGGCGGCGGTCACCGTGATCACCAAGTCGCCGGCGTCCTGCGCGAGGTTGACCGCGACGATGTCGCGCGACGGGTCGTCCGCATCACCCCTTGCCTCGACGCCGGGCTGGACCGGCGCGATCCGCACCGTCATCGGCCCGTCGTCGGGCGCGGTGTCGAGCGTGTCGGTGTAATCCGGGCTGAGCGTGCGCGCCAGCAGCATGACGCGGGACGAGCCGAGGAGTCCGCCGTCCACGCTGAGCGTCAGGGTGTCACCCTCGACGCGGCGCTGCGCCTGGCCGATCGACGACCACGCCCACGCCGACGAGTCGTCGCCGTCGAACCGGAACACGTTGGCGCCCTCGACCAGCACGTCGTACCCGCGGTCGCCCAGCGCGAAGCCGGTCGACGCGTCGACGTCGGTGTCGATCAGCAGTTGGGTGTTGGCGAAGTCGTACGGTTGGGCGGTGGTGAGTGTGACGCGCAGCCGGCCGGCCTCGCCGGCGGCGTCGAGACGGCTGATCTGGCCGGTCGTCTCTGCGTGAATCCCGGCGGCATACGCAACGCCGATGCAAAACGCGATGAAAGCTCCGCGAGTGGTCGTCATCTGTGTTTCCTGATCTTAAGTCTCAAACAGATCCATACGGGGCCCGGCAACGCGGCGCGCCTGTTTTGTTCCGTTAGCCCCGGCTTTGCCGGGGGGGGTTCCGTGTAAACGGCCCCCGGGGGAGCCCGGGGCTAACGGGAAGGAACAACGGCAACGCATCACTAGTACGGCCAGGTGAACGAATGCGTCATGAAGAACTCGGAAGTGTCGGCGGTTTCGTTCCAGCCGATCAGGTCCTGTCGGTGTCGGATCGCCTTGACGTGGCCGTCGGCGTAAAGGGCATTGGCGTAGTCGGGGCTGTCTCCGCCGCCGTGGCGCACCCAGTCGACCAGGCCCCAGCCCGGGTCGGCCGGGTTGACGGTATTGGGGAGTGTCTGACCGAAGTAGTAATCGTGCCGGTTGTCGGCCAGGAGGATGGTCTCGGTCGGTCGCTCCATCCCGTCGAGGGACTGAGGCCGCCAGAATTTCGCGGAGAATGGCGTGCCGTTGTAGACCATCCAAGCGACGGGGTCGTGGATCTGGTCATTGTTGTTGTCGCGGTAAAACATGTACAGATTCACGCCATAGCTCGATTCGATCTCGCCGTCTTCATAATTCTGGCTCGTATCCGGATCGATCTTCCAGATATCCGTTCCCGCATCGCCGTCGGGGCCGTCCGCGGGGCAGACGAACGGGTTGGCGGACTGGCCGGAAATTTTGCTGTCGAGATAGCGCCGCACCTTGACGTGCCAGTACTTGGCGTACCACGGGTCGGATGATTGATCGTCGTAGGCGTACGGAAGGTCGGCGTTGTGGTCGTTGGCGTACATATAGAACGCCAGCCCGATCTGCCGCTGGTTGGAGAGGCATTGCGACGCCCACGCCGCGCGGCGTGCCGCGCTGAGGGCGGGCAGGAGGATGCCGATGAGCAATGCGATGATCGAGATCACCACGAGTAATTCGATCAGCGTAAAGCCGCGGCGCGTCTTCGAGATCAACATGGTGCGGGCTCCGGCCCCGAAGGAAAGGCGTTTGGCAAGCCGATGCTTCCTTTGTTGTAATCCTGACTTGTCAACCTGTCAACCCATCTCTCTCAAATTTTTATATTTTCCTGAAAATATAAAGCTTAACCGCCCTCATACTTGACAATACAACTTGACAAGCTAAGATGCATTCATGTCGATCACTCCCCTGCCGAAATACGAGCGCGTCAAACGTAGCCTGATCCGGGCGATCGAGTCGGGGCGGTGGCCCGCGGGCGGGGCGTTTCCGTCGGAGCACCAGCTCCTGGAACAGTTTGATGTGAGCCGGCCGACGCTGGTGCGGTCGCTGCAGGAGCTGGTCAATGAGGGGTATCTCTATCGCCAGAAGGGCCGAGGCACGTTCGTGGCCGAGCGCGGGCGGCGGGGCGCGGAAGACGAGGCGGGGGCGGGGTTCACGGTCTTCGTATCGCACGACGTCGCCGGGCTGACCGGCGTGGGGCGGGAGGTCCAGCTGCGCATCCTGCGCGGGGTGCAGGACGCGTTGGGGGCGGCCTACAACGGGTCGGCGATCCGGCAGGCGGCCCGGGGGGTGATCGACGCGCAGACCCGCGCGTTCATCGAGTCCACCCCCCGCGGCGCGGCGCTGCTCATCGAGCCGTCGTTCTGTCCCACGCTCCGCCACCTGCTCGAAGAGCGGGGCTGGGTCGTGTGGTCGATCAACGAGCCGGTCGAAGACGGCAACTGCGTGTACATCGACCAGGAGCACGCGGGCTACCTGGCGACGAAATTCCTGATCGACGAGGGCCGGCGGCGGATCGCGCTGATCAACGGCCCGGCCGAGGCGTACTGGGGCTTCGTCGCGCGGCGCGACGGCTACCTGCGGGCGTTGAAGGAGGCGGGGCTCGGGGCCGACCCGGCGTTGATCCGCGAGGGCGAGCACGCGGTCGACAGCGAGGCCGGCCGCTCGATGATGCGCGGGCTGCTCAACGCCGGCGGCGAGCTCGACGGCGTGGTGGGGGCGAGCGACTCCAAAGCGATCGGCGCGATGGCCCACGCGGTCGAGCGCGGCGTGGATGTGCCGCACGCCCTGGCGTTCGTCAGCATCGACAACACCCTCGCCGACCAGGCCGACCCGCCGCTGCCCGCGGTGGCGATGCCGTTCGAGGAGATGGGCTACCAGGCCGCGACCCAGGCCAAGTCGTCCGCCCAGCGCGGCCACGCCCAAACCCACACCAACACTCAGATCAGCCTGCGGCCGACGCTCGTGGAGCGCTAGGCCTGTCGAACACATCCGGGGGTGGACACCATTTCACCCCTCTCGAGAGGACAGGAGAGTTCAGATGCGAGGAATCCTTGGAACATGCGCGATCGGCGCCGCGGCGGCGCTGATCGGCCACACCGCTTCGGCGGCGATCATCATCGACGGCGACTTCAGCGACTGGGCCGCCGTCGCCCCGATCGCGACCAGCATCGACAACGGCATCAACGACTCGGTCGACTTCGCCGAGCTCAAGGTCAGCCACGACGACGACTTCGTCTACCTGATGTACACCATGCACCGGGCCTTCAACCCACAGGCGGCGCCGGGCGGCGGGGTGTTCCTGAGCATCGACAGCGACAACGACGTCAACACCGGGTTCAACGTCTTCGGGCTCAACGCGGTCGGGTCAGAGGCCGCGTGGCAGAACGACTTCCCGTTCGAACAGGCGACCGGCGTGTTCAACACGGGCGCCGGGTTGAGCAACGCGACTTATGCCGCCGCGCCGTTCAACGCCTCGACCCTCGCCGTCGAAGTCAGCATCCCTCGGATCGCCACGCGCAACACCAACAACGCATTGATCATCCCCGCGGACGGTGAAAGCATCGGCGTCCTGTTTTACACCGACGCGGGCGCCAGCCTGGATTTCATCGGCGGAACCTACACCTTCGTCATCCCCGAGCCCGCGACACTGACGCTTCTGGGCCTGGGCGGGCTCGTGATGGCCGTCCGCCGCCGCGCCGCGTAAGGCGGCCGTTTTTCTCCTGCCCCCGGAGGGTTCCGGGCGGCCCGCGCCGCTCGGGGCCTTTTCACCAAGATGGAACGCACATGACCACCGCGATCGCCAGAACCCCCGGCGCCGTCCGACCCGCCACGATCCGGCTCGCCGCGATCGGGCTGGGCGAACGGGCGGCGTGGATGATCAAACTCATGGCCGAGGCGGACCCGGACGTCCGGCTCGAAGCGCTGATCGATCCGGACCCGCGCTCGGCGCAGGAGCGGATCGACGCCAATCAGCTGCCGTGCGTCAAGCGACTGGCGCGCTATGACGACGTCGACGATTTCCTGGCCGACGGCGCCGACGTCGACGGCGTGGTGCTGGGCACGCGCTGCCATCTGCACACCCCCATCGCGGTCAAGCTGGCGGCGACCGGCTGGCCGGTGTTCCTGGAAAAGCCGGTGGCGATCGACTGGGCCCAGCTCGACGAGTTGCACGCGGCGTACGACCAACGCAGCGACCGGGTGGTGGTGTCCTTCCCGCTGCGGCGCACGCCGATCTTCGAGGCGGTGCAGGACTTCATCCGCGCCGGCCGGCTGGGGACGATCAACCAGGTGCAGGCGGTCAACAACGTCAGTTACGGCGCGGTGTACGTGGACAAGTGGTACCGCGATTACGCGCTGACCGGCGGGCTGTGGCTTCAGAAGGCGACGCACGATTTCGATTACCTGCATCACCTGGTCGAGTCGACGCCGATCCGGGTGAGCGCGATGCACAGCCGGCGGGTCTGGGCCGAGCCAGTGCTGCACCAGGACGCGGGCTCGGCGCTGGTGCAGTACGCCAACGGCGCGCACGTCTGCTACAGCCAGAACTTCATCACCCGGCGGTCGGCGGGGCGGCGCGGGGCGACCGTCACCGGCGAAGACGGCACGGTCGCCTTCGACTGGAACGCCAAGTCGGTGCGGTTCGTCGACCACCGCGAGGAGCGGGTCGAGGACCTGCGCATCGACGCCGACGCGGGCCATGGCGGGGGCGACCAGCGGCTGGCGCGCAACTTCATCGACGTGATCCTCGGCCGGGCGCCGTCGCTCACGCCGCTGGACGACGGGCTGCTGTCGGCCGCGACGTGCCTGGCCGCGCGCGACGCCGCCAACCGCCGGGCCGTCGAGCCGATCCCCGGCCGGTTCGCGCCGGGCCGGCGCGATGAAGCGGCCGACCCGGTCATCGAACCGATCCTGGACTGACGCCCAAGCCGCATGCACACGATCGACTGGCTCATCCTCGCCCTGCCGCTTGCCGTGGTCGGCGTGGTCGCGCTCCGCACCCGTCGCCATGTCCGGGGCGTGTCGGACTTCATGACCGGCGGGCGCGTGGCCGGGCGGTACCTGGTGGCGGTGTCCGACGGCGTCGCGGCGATGGGGCTGATCACCGCGATCGGGCTGTTCGAGCTGATGTACCAGTCCGGGTTCGCGATCGGCCACTGGGGCCAGATCGCGACCCCGATCATGTTGATCGTGACGCTCAGCGGGTTCGTGATCTACCGGTTCCGCGAGACGCGGGCGATGACGCTGGCCCAGTTCTTCGAGGCGCGGTACAGCCGGCGGTTCCGCGTGTTCGCCGGGGTGCTCGCGTCGGTCGCGGGTATCCTCAACTACGGCATCTTCCCCGCGGTGGCGGGCCGGTTCTTCATCGCCTACTGCGGCCTACCGGAGACGACGGCGCTGCTGGGCGTCGAGGTCCCGACGTTCGCGATCGCGATGTTCGTGTTCCTCGGCGCGGCGCTGGCGCTGGTCCTCCTGGGCGGGCAGCTCACCACGATGGTCACCGACTGCATGCAGGGGATCATCAGCTACGGGCTGTACCTGTTGGTGGCGGTCGCGGTGCTGTGCACCTTTACGTGGGGGCAGATGTCCGAGGCGCTGCTCGACCGGCCGGCGGGCAAGAGCATGCTCAACCCGTTCGATACGTTCGCGCTGTCGGACTTCAACATCTGGTTCATCCTGATCGGCGTGTTCGGCGGGGTGTACACGCTGATGGCGTGGCAGGGCAACTCGGGCTACAACTGCGCGGCCGCGAACCCGCACGAGGCGAAGATGGGCAAGGTGCTGGGGGTGTGGCGCGGGGGGGCGATGGCGGTGATGTTCACGCTGCTGGCGGCGGCGGCGTACACGTACCTGAACCACCCCGACTTCGCCGCCCAGGCCGCGCCGGTCCACGCCCAGCTCGACGCGATCGACAACGCCGCGGTGCAGAGCCAGGTCCGCGTGCCGATGGCGATCTCCGATTTCCTGCCCGTCGGCGTCACCGGGGTGTTCCTGGCGATCATGGTGCTGCTGATGCTCTCGACCGACACGACCTACCTGCACTCGTGGGGCGGGATTGTGGTGCAGGACGTAATCCTGCCGCTGCGGGGCAGGCCGTTCACGCCGCGGGGGCAGCTGCGCTGCCTGCGGTGGTCGATCGCGGGGGTGAGCGTGTTCGCGTTCTTCTTCAGCCTGCTGTTCAACCAGACGACCTACATCTTCATGTTCTTTGCGCTCACCGGCAGCATCTACCTGGGGGGCGCGGGCTCGGTGATCATCGGCGGGCTGTACTGGAAGAAGGGCACGACTGCGGGGGCGTGGCTGGCGATGACCGTGGGGGCGGCGATCGCGGCGTTCGGCTTCACGATGGAGCAGGCCTGGCCGGCGGTCGCGGCGTGGCTGCGTGAGCTGGCGCCGGGCAACGCCTACCTCGCCGAGCACGCCGAGCGGTTCCCGATCAACGGGCAGTGGATGTGGATGCTGGCGATGCTGGGCGCGATCGGCAGCTACATCGTCGGGTCGCTGGCGACCTGCCGGGAGAACTACAACATGGACCGGCTGCTGCACCGCGGCGCGTACGCCCGCGGCGCCGACGCCCCCGAGCCGGTCGATCAGCCGCCGCGCACCCTGCGGCGGCTGATCGGCATCGACGAACACTTCACCCGCGGCGACAAGGCCCTGTCCCTGTTCGTGTTCGGCTGGAGCATGTTCTTCTTCGGGGTGTGGCTGGTCATCACGGTCTGGAACCTCGCGGCGCCGTGGCCCGACGCGTGGTGGGCGAACTACTTCTGGGTGATGGGCGTCGGCTTTGCGCTGCTGGTCGGCACGATCACCGGCGTGTGGTTCACCTGGGGCGGGCTGCGGGACCTGCGGCGGCTGTTCAGGCGGCTCCAGACCCTGGAGCGCAACGTGCTCGACGACGGCCGGGTGGTCGGCCACGTCAACGCGGAGGACTTGGCAACCGTGCCTCCGGAAGTTAATATCGACGCCGATAGCAATTCGCCCCCACTCCCGACCGGCGTCGCGCTCCCTGAACAAGGACGATGACATGATCAAAGCCATCAGCTATTGGTCGATGAAAGACGGCCTGGCCAACACCCACCCCATCGACGACGCCCTGAGCCAGGCCAAAGCCCACGGCTTCGAGGGGCTCGAGCTGGCCATCGGCACGGAGGGTGTTCTGCACATCGAGACCACGCAGGCCGGGTGCGAAGCCATCCGCGGGCAGATCGACGCGTCGGGGCTGGCCGTGCAGACGCTCGCCAGCGGGATGAGCTGGGCGTTCAACCCGGTCAGCGACGACCCGGACGTGCGGGCCCGCGCGGTCGCGGCGCACGACGCGGCCCTGCAACGCGCCGCCTGGCTGGGGTGCGACGCGCTGCTCTTCGTCCCCGGCGTGGTCAATAGCCCGATCAGCCCCGACGAGCACATCCGCTACGACCACGCGGTCGAGCGGGCGCACGACGCGGTTGCACAACTGCTCGAAACGGCGGAGCGCGTGGGCGTCGACCTCTGCATCGAGAACGTCTGGAACGGCCTGTTCTACTCGCCGCTTGAGCTGGCCGCGTTTATCGACGGCTTCAACAGCGACCGCCTGGGCGTCTACTTCGACGTGGGCAACTGCCTGGGCTACCAGCAATACCCGCCGCACTGGATCGAGCTGCTGGGCTCACGCATCAAGCGCATCCACATCAAGGGCTTCAAGGACGAGTTCGGGTTCGAGGGGCGTTACGCGTTCTGCGGCCTGCTCGAGGGCGACGTGCCGTGGACGCAGACGATGGCGGCTCTACGCGGAATCGGCTATGACAAAACGGTCGTAGCGGAGATGATGCCCTGGAGCGAACACCTGCTGGCGCAGGTCAGCAGCGATATGGACCAGATCCTCGCGGCCAGCGCCGCGACGTAAATCCCACAGGAACGATTCATGATCAACGTCGGCGTCATCGGGCTCGGGATGATGGGCAACACGCACCTGGACGTGTACGCCAATCTGGAAGGGGTGAAGGTGGTCGCGGTGGCCGACCGCGATCCCAAGCGGCTGGCGGGCGAGGACCGGGCCGGGGGCAACATCGAGGGCCAGGCCCAGGGCGGCTTCGACCTTCAATCGGTCGCCCGCTACGCCGAAGGCGACGAGCTGATCGCCGACCCGTCGGTGCAGGTGATCGACCTGTGCGCCCCGACGCCGGCGCACCTGGCGCTGGGGGAGGCGGCGCTCGCGTCGGGCAAGCACCTGCTGATCGAGAAGCCGCTGGCCCGCACCGCGGCCGACGCCAAGCGGCTCGCCGACGCCGCCGACCAAGCGGCCGGCCTGGCGATGCCCGCGATGTGCATGCGGTTCTGGCCCGGGTGGACCTGGCTCAAGCGCGTGATCGATGAGCAGGCCTACGGCCGCGTCCTCGCCGCCACGTTCCGCCGCGTCGCCCAGCACCCCGGCGGCCCGTTCTACGAGAACGGCGACGCCTGCGGCGGGGCCATCCTCGACCTGCACATCCACGACACCGACTTCATCCAGCACTGCTTCGGCCCGCCCCGGCGCGTCTTCAGCCGCGGCTATTCCAAGATCACCAACACCGTCGACCACGTCGTCACGCAGTACGAGTACGACGGCGTGCCGCTCGTCACCGCCGAGGGCGGCTGGGCGATGGCCGACGGCTTCGGGTTCAGCATGCGGTACACGGTCAACTTCGAGCGCGCGACCGCGGTTTTCGACCTCGCCGCCGAGCACCCGCTGACGCTGCACGAGCCCGGCAAGGAGGCGCAGCCGATCGAGCTCGAGCCGGGCATGGGCTACGCACACGAGATCGCCTACTTCCTCGACTGCGTGCGCAAGGGCGAGGCGCCGTCGGTCGTCACCATGCGGGACGCGGCGCGGGCGGTGCGGATCATCGAGGCCGAGGCGCAAAGCATCGCCTCCGGCGAGCCGGTCACGTTCGAGTCGGCATAATTGGAGCCCCGCATGGGCGGACATTATGCGCGGTTGCGGTAAGTGCTTGCGCCGGGCGCAGTTCGCGCCCATACTGCTGTTGCAATCTTTCCCTTTCACGCAAAGGAGCAGCAGTGATGGAACGCGAACTGTGGTCGGTCATCAGCCCGGCGA
>JANQFR010000030.1 GCA_028277745.1 Phycisphaeraceae bacterium | reverse complement strand
GGCGGCTCGGACGCGTCCGGCGTTACGTGCACGCCAAACTACTGATCAACGCGGCCAGGATCAGGCTCAACCTTGCATAATCCCCGCGCATGCGGGGCTCTGCGCTTTCGACGTCTGTGTTTTTGTAATACGTCTTGTCGACAGGGCGGCTCAAAAACAAAACGATACGAAGTGCCTCAGCAACCCGGTCGCTCTCGGCGTGCGCGGCTCCCCCACCGGAGCGGCTGAGAAGCCGCACCGTCGGAGCCTCATGTTGCAGAAGATGATTCTCTGTCCTTAGGTTGACGTCAATCAGTGGTCGTGGTGATCGTGGCCATGATGATCATGACCGTCGTGGCCGTGGTCATGGCCATCGTGTCCCGCCGGCGCCTGGTGGGCGGGCGTGCCGTGGCCGTGGCCATCGTGATGGGCGTGGGAGGAATGCTCGAAGTAGGCGATGACGGCGGCCAGGCCCAAGCCCGCCAGGAGGGCGGCCGAGAGCAGGCCGCGGTCGTGCTTGTGGAAATGGACCTCGGGGAGCAGGTCGGCCAGGGCGACGCAGAGGAACACGCCGGCGGCGACGGCGACGGCGGCGCCGATGAAATGGTTGTCGTGGGCGTCGAGGGACTGGATGCCCAGGAAGAACAGCACGCCGCCGAGGGGGACCGCCAGCGCGAACAGGGTGTTGACCAGGTGCTGCGTCGCCGACGGCCAGCCGCTGGCTTTCATCAGGGTGAGCAGGGTCATCGAATCGAAGGGCTTGTGGAGGACGATGACCAGGAAGACCGCGAAGCCGGGCAGGGCGATGGCGTGGCCGGCCTCGGCGGCCATGCTGGCGGCGAGGGCGGCGCCGGCGATGACCGAGTGCATCACCAGCCCGACGCCCACGCCGGTCCACGACAGCGTGTGCGACCCGGGGTCGTGCTGGTGGCCGTGCTGGTGATCGATCGGCTCGCCGGGGGCGCGGTCGCAGTCGGCGGCGGGCTCCGGGTCGGCCGTGACCGGTGGCAGCCCCTCCTCCCCGGGGGCGGTGTGGTGGTGGTAGCTGAAGAAGCGTTCGAGGAAGAACATCGCCAGCAGGCCGGCCAGCATGGAGATGGCGATCGTGGTGATCGAGGCGCCCATGAGCAGCGCGTGCGGCATCAGGTGAAGCAGCGCCACACCGAGCATGAAGCCGGCGATGAGGCTGGTGGCGATCTGCAGCCGGCGGTGCGTGAGGCGGACCCACATCGGCGTCCATCCGCCCACCAGGGACGCGATGACGATCGCAGCACTGTAAATCACAAAGTAAATCGTGACAGACACGGCAGGCTCCTGATGTGGTTTTCAACGGGGGAGGATATCTGGATGAGATTGGGATATCAATGAATGACGCGACCTGTTTCCCATTTAACAATCATTTCCCGGATAGGAAAAGATAGACCGCTCAGGCGGCGGCGTCACTGGGGGAAAGGGGCGTTTCGTCCTGGGCGGCGATGCGGGCGAAGGTGCGGAGCATCCGCTGGGTCCATCTCGGCCGCTGGAGGGGGTGATGGTGGATCACGGCGATCACCGCGAGGCCCCCGGCATCGCGGCCGAGCGCCGCGGCGGCGAAGCCGTTGGCCTGAAGACGGACCAGCAGGGAGTCGCGCGGGAAGAGATGGCGGGCGTCCTGGGTCAGGATGCAGGCGCGTTCCAGCAGGGCGATGCGCAGGGGCGAGTGGGCGACCGGGGTTGAATGGGTCGGCAGCGCCCGCCCGCCGGACCACAGCGCGAGGAGGCGGACGTGATCGGCGTCGGGCCGGTCGGCGTTGGCGATCAGGACGTGGGGCGCTTCGAGGGTCGCCGCGATGTTGCGGGCGAGCAACTCGCTGAACGGAGAGAGGGTCTCGGCGGGCGTCGCCGGGGGCGGTGCGGCGGGCGGGGCCGGGAGCGTCTGGCCGGCGCCGTCCCGGACCAGCCCCTCCGCGAAGGCGATGCGGGCGAGTTCCACGGCGTTGTGGGCGTTCAGTTTGCGTCCGAGCGATTGGCGGTGCGATTGAATGGTTTTGAGGCTGCGAAAGAGCTTCGCCGCGATCTGCGGCAGGCTCAGGCCCTGTCCGATAAGGACGAGCACCTCGTGTTCCCGCGGAGTGAGTTGTCCAAGCCGCTCGCGCGGCGCATGGCATGACTGCGACATGGGTTGGACCCCCAAATCACTTTGTGACCACCCTATGTATCTGTCGATTCGGGCAAATGCCTTAAACAATGTCGAGAAAATAGGGTAACTTACTCATGCCGATTAAAGGTTAACACCGAGATTCATAGGGCATATCGGTGCTAAGTACAGATCGATACAAGACTTTCCCGTAAGACCTGGAGGGGGCGATCGCCCGGTTCATCTCGGGCGATCTGACGATTGCGGAGCCGGTTCACGTCGAATTGCTACATCGCCGGGGGGGGTATCCGATAGAAATTGCGGCCTTGGCTTGTCTACTTTTTCTTGCATCTGTCAGGGCTGGAGGACGCGATGTCACACGCTGCGCAAACACCTTCGTCGGGCAACCCCCGGGCCGCGAAGCGTTCGAAGCAGTCGTATGAGTGTTCGATCGCCAACCTCGAATTCACGGTCCAGCACCCGGGGGGCAGCGCGTCGACCCGGCCGGTTCGGGCGACGGCGATGTCCACGCAGGAACTGACCGTCATGCACCGCGGGTTTGTTTATGTCGGCTCGGAGTGCCGCGTCGTGCTGCCGACGCGCGAGGGCGATGAGCGGATGTCGCTGACCGGATCGGTCGCCGAATGCGTGCACGTTGAAGGCGAGCTGCATGAAGTCGTGATGCAGTTCGTCGACCCGATCGACCCGCGGCACTTCCTCCAACTGCCCGATACGGCCGAGTTTCAGGAGCACGGGTTCGATCCGCTGGACCTGACCGGCGAGGTCATGCTGGTCGACGATCAGGAAGCGGTGTGCCGCCTGGCGCCGCATCAGTTGCGTGAGACCCGCGTCGACCTGGCGGTGGCGCGCGGGGTGGACGCGGCGTTGGAGACGCTGCGGTCGCGTAAGCCGGATGTGGTGCTGCTGAGCCTCGACATGGACGACGGCCCGATGAAAAGGGTCCTCGACCGGCTGCGCGCCGGGGGGTACCAGGGCCCGGTGATCGGCACCACGGTGACCGACCCCACCGGAGGCCGCGACGCGATCCTTGAGGCCGGCTACTGCGGCGTGCTGATCAAACCCTTCACCAAAGAGGCCCTGTTCACCTCGATCGCCAAGTGGATCGGCTCCTGCCCGAGCCAGAGCGACGAGCCGATCTACAGCACCTTCCGCGATGACCCGAGCATGCGCGACCTCATCGGCTGGTACTTGCAGCAGGTCACAGCGGCGACCGACGCGATCCGCAAGGCGATCAAGTGGGCCGACGTCCCCGAGGCGCAGCGCATGTGTCGGATGATCTATGAAACCGCCCTGGGTTACGGCTACCGCGAGGTCAGCGAGCTTGCTGGCGAATCGTTGCGTCAGCTCAACACGACCAACTCCATCCCCGCGGCCCTGCCCATGCTCCGGCAGCTCGAATCCACCTGCGCCCGGCTGCGCTGACCGCCGGCACGGGCCCGTTTGAACGCATTTGCTTGCTGGTTTTTGAATGGATCATACGCGTCCGCTTCGAGGCGTCGGCTACAGCCCGGCCTGCGGGCCGGCGCTAAACGATGTGTCATGGCGCCCTCTCCGGTCCATCCGCCATCGGCCATCCCCATCCCGCGCCGCACGAGACTTTGGCGGGGCGATGGGGTACAGTCAAGTGTGTTCTCTCACCCACCGGAGTGCCGCCCCATGCCCCGTTTGATGCTGTTTGCCGCTGCTGTGTCCGCCGCGTTGGCCGTCGGCTGCTCTGAGCCGAAGCAGACCGGGCGGATCCCCACGTCCGCCACGACGCTGCCGGAGAAGGATTCGGCCAAGGTGCTCCCCGCTGCGTTGGACGAGTTCGCCGACCAGGCCCCGCGGAATCTGGTCCAGCAGCTGTCCGGCCTGCCGATCGTCCGCGACACGCCGGGGCAGGTCACCGTCATCCTCGGCGACATCAACAACCAGACCAGTATCGTCAGCTCGACCGATTTCGAGTTCGCGATGGCGAAGATGCGCAACAAGCTGATCAACTCCCGCTTCGCCAGCGACAAGCTGGTGTTTGTCGAGAAGCGCGCCCGGCTCGGCCGGCTGGCGGCGCGCGAGGACGTGGTCAACAAGAACCCCGACGCCCAGAAGGCCGTCGGCCCCGACGCCTACGACGCCCAGACCACCTACACTCTCAACGGTGACTTCTACCGCGTCGCCCGCGGCGACACGCAGACGTATTACATGGAGTTCCAGCTCGTGAACTTCGCCACCAACCAGATCGTGTTCAGCGACAGCTACGAAGTCAAGCAGGTCGCGTTTTAGAAGATGGCGCTGCTCTCCATGCGGTTATGGGTCTTGCTGTTGATCGCGGCCGGCTGCGCGGCGCCGGCGCGGTCCACGCGGTTCACCGACGCCGACTTCAGCGAGATCGCCTCCGCCATGGCCCAGAGCCTCTACGCCAGCGACGCGATCCAGAACCGCACCCCCGACAGCCCGCTGTGGGTCGTCTCGATCGACAAGGTGACCAACCTCACCAGCGACGTCATCACCGTGCCCGAGCAGTGGGCGATCATGGCCCGGATCATCGGCGCCGCGCCGCTGGAAGAGCTCGACCGGGTGAAGAACATCCGCTTCGTGATCCCGCCCGAGCGGGCCCTGGCGCTTCGCGACCGCGGGATCGATGACGAGGTCGACCTCGCCTACGGCTCACGGCGGGAGGTCAACCACACCATGACCGCGACGTTCCGCTCCGTCACCCGCGCCAACCCGACCGCCCGGACAGACGTGTACCTCTGCGTGTTCGAGCTGCTCGACCTGGACACCGGCCAACTGGTCTGGTCCGGCAGCTACGAGATCAAGCGCTCCGCGGTCGGGAAGGTGTGGGACTGAGCTGAGGGATGGCAGATGTCAGATGGTAGATGGCAGATGGATCGGGTGCGGCTAAAAGCGGCGCCATTGGTTCTGCCCCTCGTGACGATGGTTGTGGCGGTGGGGTGTCAGCAGCCGATGAAGACGCCCGCGGCGGTGGTTCACGGCGACTACGGCGCCGCGCGGGTCGAGCTCTACCGCAGCATGACCGCCAACCGCAACGACCGGATGTACCTGCTCGACCGCATGCGCGTCGCCGTCCTCACCATGGCCGACGGCTACGCCGCGTCCGCGGGGTACGTGTTCGAGGAGGTCTACGAGATCCTCCGCACCCAGGGGATCAACGAGGACAAGACCGTCGAGTCGGTCGTGCTGAACGAGGACCTGAGGTTCTGGAAGGGCGAGCCGTTCGAGCAGGCGTTGGCGCTGGCGTTCTACAGCATGCAGCAGGCGAGCCTCGGCTCGTGGGACAACGCCCGCGCCGCGGCCGACAACGCGCTGTTCTACCTCAAGGACTTCGGGACCGACGACCGCGGCCAGCGCATCGACACCGCCGAGATCGCCCGCCGCTCGCTGATTTACGAACAGGCCCTCGACCGCGGCGAAGACCCCGACCGGGCCCTCGAAGAAAAAGGCGAAGACTATCTCGACAGCGGCTACGTCGCGGTCCAATCCAATTTCACCCTCGGCTACCTGCTCAACGGCGTCGCCAACCGGATGCTGGACCGGCCCGAGGAAGCCAACGACAACTTCCGTCGCGTCGCGGCGATCGACCCGTCCCTGAAAGAGCTCATGCAGAGCTTCCGTGAAGGGCAGTACAACACGGTGCTGATCGTTGCCTACGGGTTGGGGCCGGAGAAGATCGGCTATGGCCCGAGCGATTCGCTGGCGCGGTTCGTGCCGCGGTTCCGCAGCGACGCCGCGCAGCTGAGCGTGCAGGTGGACGGCCTGCCGGCGCGGCGGTACCCGCAGGTGCTGGACGTGAACGTGATGGCGGCCGACCACATGTGGAACAACCTCGCGGACGTGCGGGCGGCGAAGGCGGTGCTGGGCGACGTGCTGCTGGGCGGCGGGGCGATCGCCGCGGGCGCCGGCGCCGTGGGCAACTCCGACGCCGCCCTGATCGCCGGCGCCTCCGCCGTCGCCGCCGGCCTGTTCCTCAAGGCCGGCGCTCACGTCGACGTGCGCTACTGCGACGTCATGCCCCAGCGCCTCTACGCCGTGCCTCTCTTCGTCGCCGACCAGCGCGCCACGATCACACTCCAGGTCGACGGCCGGCCCTGGACCCAACTCACCCTCACCGGCCTCAACCCGGCCCGTGACGGCCTGGCGCGGCTGCGCTACGTGGCCCTGGTCAGCGCCGGGCCTACGCCCCCGCCCTGGGCGACCTCCGGCCAGGTCTTCTACGGCAACGCCGACACCGGCCCCATGCCCGGCGCCACCTTCCCCTACATCCTCGGCGGCGACGACGTGCAGCTCCCCTCCGACCGCGTGCTCGACGACTACCAGGCCTCGGGCTACCTCACCGGCTTCACCCTCGCCGACCTCAACGAACTGTACCGCTCCGAGCGGATCGCCTATACCCGTCAGGATCAGGGCGGCTACGCCGGGCGGCATGTCCTGGAGGGCGGGGGGAGTCTGGTGATCCCGTTGGCCGCCACGGCGGGGTTCGCGCGTATTCTTGGGCAGGTGCATCCGCCGTATGAACCCCAATCGTCCTCGGTTCGGCAAGCCGCCGACGAGATCAGGAACCGCAACTGACCCCCTGGAGACTTCCGATGCCGCCGATCAAGACGTTTGCATGGCTTAGCGCGTGTTCACTTGACCTGTATCGCCTGACACGAAATTTAGCCGCGGGGCTTGCCCCGCGTTCACCCGCCGCAAGCGGCGGGGCTAAATGGTCCAGAACGATCGGCCTGAAGTTGACCTGCGTCAGCGTGATAGGTCTGTTTCTGGCCGTGGGCTGCGACACGGTGAAGGCGCCGGGCGCGGCCGAGCCGGACCCATTGCCGGCGTCGGCGTACCCGCAGATCGCGGCGCTGGGCGGGCTCGACGGCTATCTCGCGTACGACAAGCCGGTGGTGAACCGCCCGGCCGATCGGCCGATGAACGTGAGCGTGCCGATCCGGCTCAAGAGCGACGCCGGGCTTAAGACCCAATACCGCTTCATCTTCTTTGATCAGAACGGCCGGCCGCTGGAGCCCGACCCGACGTGGCAGTTCACGTTCCTGCCGGCGCGGGCCCAGGCGTTCCTCGAGGGCTCGGCCCTGGACACCGACGCGGTCGACTGGCGGCTGGAGGTGCGGCCGTCGCTGGAGGAGAGCCCGGAGCGGCGGTGACGACGGCGCGGGTCCGTTAGCCCCGGGCTCCGCCCGGGGTTTCTTGGGGCATGTCCCCGGGCGGAGCCCGGGGCTAACGCGTTTTTTTAAAGCTCGATGCGCGACCGGTGCTCGGTTTGGCCCTGGGCGTCGGTGTCCACCGCGTAGAGCGCGCCGGCTTGTTCACCTGTTTCGGGCCGCTTATTGGCGAGGGCGGTGGTGATGTAAAGCGTGGAGCCGTGGAAGCAGCAGCACGACACCGCCTGGGCGGGGATGTCGATTTTCTGCTTGAGCTGTCCGTCGGGGCCGTAGCGGAACACGCCCCAGCCGCCCCAGCGGGTCGACCAGACGTCGCCGGCGGCGTCAACGCACATGCCGTCGGGCACGCCTTCGCCTTCGGGCGTCTCCACGAAGACGCGTTGGTTGTTCAGATCGCCGGTCGAGCGGTCGTAGTCGAACAGGTAGATATGGCGTGCGGTGGAGTCCGTGTAATACATGCGTGAGCCGTCGGGCGTGAAGCCCATGCCGTTGGAGCAGCCGATGCCTTCGAGGAGGATGCGGATGGACCCGTCGGGGTCGAGGCGGTAGAGCCGGCCCTTGCGGGTCTTGGTGGGCATCGTGCCGCAGTAGACGCGGCCCTCGGGGTCGGCCATGACGTCGTTGAAGCGGGTGGTCTCTTCGTCGGGCAGCGACTCGATGATCGTGTCGCGGACCTGGCCGTCGCGCCAGACGACCACGTTGCCCTTGTCGCGGAACAACAGCAGGGCGCCGTCGGCCTGGAAGGTGAACCCGCCGACCTGGCGGTCGTCGTAGACCTGTTCGTGCGCGCCGGTCGCCGGGTCGTAGCGGAACAGCCGGCCGGTGGGGATGTCGGTCCAGTAGAGGCGTTGCTCATCGGTGTGCCAGAGCGTGTTCTCGCCGGTTTCGCATTGATAGTCGGCAATGAGTCGGGGGGTCATGGGGTTTCCTTGGCGTGAGGGAATCGTTGTTGAAGCCTGTCAAGTAGCCGTTCGAAAACGGTGTCTTGATCGGCGGCGGCGTCGATGACGAGGTGGCGGTCGGGGTCGTTGCGGGCCTGGTCGAGGTAGCCCCGCCGGACGCGGCGGTGGAACGCGGCACCCTTCATCTCCATGCGGTCCTTGTCCGTGTCGAACTCACGTTCGCGCAGCAGCGGGTTCATCCGTGCGTTGGCGGTGCGTTCGTCGACATCGAAGATGACCACCAGGTCGGGCCAGCGCTGGCCCAGGGCGATCTGCCCGACGCGGAGGATGTCGGCGACCGCGATCCCGCCGGCCGTGCCCTGGTAGGCGAGGGTCGAGCTGATGAACCGGTCGGCCAGCACGAGGCAGCCCGATTGCAGCGCCGGCTCGATCTTCTCGGTGACCAGCTGGGCCCGGCTGGCCATGTAGAGCAGCATCTCGCAGCGGAGGTCCATCGGGTCGTAGGCCGGGTCGAGCAGGACGGCGCGGATCTGTTCGCCGATCGCGGTCCCCCCCGGCTCGCGGACCTCGCAGACCCGGACCCCGTTCGACTCGGCCAACCGGGTGAAACGCTGGAACTGGGTCGTTTTCCCGCTGCCGTCGGGGCCGTCGAACACCACGAACCGGCCGCGGAGGCGCGGGAGCCAGGATGTGTCGGGGGCGGGCATTGCGGCAGAGGATAACCCAAACCGACGCTACACTTCTTTCATGGACGGTTCGTACCTCAGGCCCTACCGCGACGCGGTGCAGGAGCACGGCAGCGATTTCAAGGCGACGCTCTGGGCGACGCCCAAGACCCAGCGCCTGCGGTTCCGGGTCTTCACCGAGATGGCGTTCTTCGCCGGCAAGCGCGTGCTCGACGCCGGCTGCAGCCGGGGCGACTTCGCCGCCTACCTCCTCGAGCACGACCAGCCCTACCAGCGGTACATCGGCATCGACGGCATGCCCGAGGTGATCGACCACGCCCGGCAGCGCGGCCTGCCCCACGCCGAGTTCCACGCTGGCGACTTCGTCACCCACCCCGATCTGCTCCGCCTCGGCGACCCGCAGATCATCACCCTCTCCGGCACGCTCAACACCATGGACGACCGCACCGTCTTCCAACTGCTCGATCACGCCTGGGAGGCCGCGGGTCAGGCCCTGCTGTTCAACTTCCTGTCCGACCGCGTGAGCCCCAAGGCCCCGCCGCAGGGCTACCCCGCGCGCCGGCTACCCACCCTGGCCCTGATCGACTGGGCGCTGGGCCGGACGCACGACGTTCACTTCCGGCAGGACTATTTCCCCAATGGGCACGATGCGACCCTCCTGATGCACAAGCCCGGATGAAGCGTGTTTTCCCGACCATCGCGTTGGTCCTTTGCTTGACGCTCATGGTCGGCTCGGCCGTTTTGATGGGGCGCAGCTACTGGCTGTCGGACCATGTGTTCCCCGCGGGAAGCCAGGGCTGGCCCAACGTTTGGATCGTCAGCGGCGGGGGCAGCCTGTCGCTGCAGTTCTTCGCCCGCCGCAAGACCTCGCGCACGCAGACCGAGTGGGTGGCCAAGAGCCTGGCGGGCCGATCACGGCCGTTTTATCTGCCCGACGACTGCCGCTATCACCTGCTGGGCTTCGGTTTCGATCCCGACCGCGGCCAGCCGCGCGTGGTCGTGCCGTGGTGGTTTGTGTTCGCGCTGACCGCGCTGTACCCCGCGTGGCGGCTGAGCCGCTGGTCCATCCGTCACCGCCGTCGCCGGCGCGGCGAGTGCGTCCATTGCGGGTACGACCTGCGGGCGTCATCGGGCGCGGCGTGCCCGGAATGCGGGCTTGAGGGTGAATGAATAGGCATCTGCGTCGCGTGATTTAGCCGCGGGGCTTGCCCCGCGCTGCCCTGCCGCAAGCGATGGGGCCGCTCATCGAGAGCAGGGATGAAATCGTTTTTCTCTCGACCCGGGTCAACCCCACCCCTACGATTGATTATCAATCGGCGGGTTCTCCGCGGCCGAGGTGGGCGGTATGACTGAAGGACATCGCGAAACGGATCTCCGGAAGGGCGCCGGGCGTACGCCGCTGTTGGCGCGGGTGTCGATCCGTTACATCATGCCCCTGGCGCTCGCGTTGCCGGTCATCGCGGTGGCGATCATCCTCATCTGGCTCGCCTACGCCACCGGCAGGAAGAGCGCCGGCGAGTTGGCGCAGCTCAACACCCGGCAGATCCACCAACAGATCGAAGAGCACCTGTCCCGCCTGCTCGACATGCCGCCCGCGATGAACGAGCTGCAAAAAAACATGCTCGGCGCCGGCGAGCTGTCGTGGCGAGACATGGACCGCAACCGCCCGCCCGTCTTCCAACTGCTCCGCGTGTTCCCGGACGTCCCGAGCATCGTCCTCGGCAGCGCCGAGGGGCAGACGATGTGGATTATCCGCTACCCGGGCGAGACGGCATACGAATACGCGATCAAGCCCACACCCGAAGCGAACATGGACGAGTACGCGCTCGACGACGCCGGGCGCCCGATCGGCGAGCGGCTGACCTCCTACGACTGGCATCCCCAGGTCCGCCCGTGGTTCGTCGCGGCGGTCGAGGCGGACGGCCCGACGTGGGGCGCGGTCTACCCCTGGAAGCGCGGCGGCAAGCCGGTGACGCTGGGCGTGTCGTATGTCGAGCCGATCCATGACGACGCCGGGCGGCTGCTTGGCGTGATCTGCACCGAGATGACGTTGCTGGACATCTCCGATTACCTGGGGCGCCTGCCGATCGGCAAGACCGGCAAGGCGTTCATCATCGAACGCGACGGCAACCTCGTGGCGACCAGCGTCGGGGCGCAGACGATGAAGCTCGTCGAGCGCGGCGATCAGCAGACCGACGTCGTGCGCCTGCCCGCGGCCGAGTCGGAAGACCCGTGGATCGCGGCGGCGGTCGAGCAACTGACGCGCGACCACGGCCAGCTCGCCGCGATCGAGGACAACGTCTCCCGCGACATCGTCATCGACTCCACGCCGATGCAGATGGTTGTGTCGCGGTTTATCAACCGCCAGAACCTTGACTGGCTGATTGTCACGCTCGCGCCCGACGATGACTTCCTCGGCGGCGTCAAACGCAACCGCGACCGGAGCTTGATGATTGGCGGGCTGGCGGTCCTGGCGACGTTGCTGCTGGGCTTCTTCCTGGCGATGCTGATGATGACGCCGTTCCTGAAGCTGGTCGCGCATGTCCGTCGAGTGGCTCAGGGCAACCTGGACGAGCGGATCGACCTGCACGACAACCGCGAGATGGCGGAGCTGTCGCAAGAGATCAACCAGATGGTCGACGACCTGCAGGACCGCATGAAACTGCGTCACGCGCTGGGCCTGGCGATGGAGGTGCAGCAGAGCCTCCTGCCCAACGGCCGCCCCGACGTGCAGGGCCTGGACATCGCCGCGCGGTCGCAATACTGCGACGAGACCGGCGGGGATTACTACGACTACCTCGAACTGGCCGGCGTGGACTCGGACTCGCTGGTCATTGCGCTGGGCGATGTCATGGGGCACGGCGTGGCGGCGGCGATGCTCATGGCGACCGCGCGCGGCATCCTGCGGTCGCACGTCCGTGTCCAAGGCTCATTGAGCGAACTCATGGGACACGTCAACGACCTGCTGGTCGTCGACACCGCCGGCACGCGGTTCATGACGATGTTCCTGGGCGTGATCGACACCGCGTCGCGCACCCTGCGCTGGGCCAGTGCGGGGCACGACCCGCCGTTCATCTACGATCCGGCCACGCGCGCTTTCCTCGAGATGGAGGACGCCGGCGGCCTGCCGCTGGGCGTCGTGGCGGGCGAGGCCTATCAGGAGATGCTGCTGCCGGGCCTCAAACCGGGCATGATCCTGGTCGTCGGCACCGATGGGTTGTGGGAATCGATGAACCCGGCGGACGAGCCTTTCGGCAAAGATCGGCTCAAAGACGCGATCCGCGAGTTGGCCGGCCAGGACGCCCACGGCATCCAAGCCGGGCTTTACGACAAGCTCACCGCTTTCTGCGGCTCGCGGTCGATTGATGATGATGTGACTTTCGTCGTGGTCAAGCTGACCGACGCGATGTTCAAGGGGGATGAGGGGGCGGATATCTGATCTGGATTTGACACAGGCAATAGCCGGCGGGCTACGCCCGCCTGGGCCAGGGCCGCGTAGCGGCCCGGCTACTTGTCGATGGCGGTGTGCGCGGCGTCACAGCGAATCGTTGCGGCCCCAGCGCGGGGCGATCGGCGGGGCGTCGGCGGGTTGGGTGGCCGGGGCGTCGGCGAGGTCGAGCCGGGGCCAGTCGGCGGGCCGGACCAGGTCCTGGCCGGGCCGGAGGACCAGCGCATCGGGGTGATGGGCTTCGATCTCAGACCAGGTGGTCTGGCTCCAGTATTGTTCGTCGAGCAGGGGCAGGCCCTGGCCCTGCATCGGGCCGGCGACGGCGACGCCGATGGGCGGCCACCAGAGCGACTCGGTGTCGCGGTCCCAGAGGAGGAAGGCGTCGAAGCCGTCCCACACCGCGGGGTCGAAGTAGGTGTAGCCGGAGACGCCGAAGGTGAGGGTGTGACCGGCGATGCGTCGATCGTACACCGCGCCCAGGTCGGCGAGGATGCAATAGGCGGCGAAGATGGGCGTGCCGCCGACGGTGTCGTTGACGACCTCGTGTCGGATGAGCAGGTCGACGGGGTAGACCTTGGTTTGGCCGCCGACCTGGACGAGCAGAACGCGCATCGGCGGCGTCATGAACTGGCGGGCGGCGGGGACGGGGACGAACTGGGGTTCGATCAGGGCCGGGAACGCTTCGCGGCCGAGGCCGTAGTGCAGTTGGTCGGCGTTGAGCGTCCAACCGGTGACGTCGAAGTGTTGCCCCGGCGACTTGCCGCCCCAGAGCCACTGCCGGCCGTCGCGCTCCATCACGCGCTGCGGCTGCTGAGCCGGCGGGCCGCCGTGGAGCCCGGCGAACCTGCTTGCGTCGATGCGCGACAGCCCCAGGTACTGCGGCGCCGTGTAGACCAACACCGCGTGGACGATCAGCAGGACCAACAGGACCCGCACGAGCGGCGGCGTGCGATAACGGACCGAAGGAGCGGCGTCCGGTGCGGCTTCATCTGACATGTCAGGGCTCCAACGCGACGCCGATGCAACCCGAGCGGTCCTCCAATTATTTCATGAGGAATATCCCAAGTGGGACCCCAGAAACGGCTTCTTCCATTTCCTGCCTTTCCTGCGGTTCCTGCATTCCTGAATTTTCAATAGTGCCGCAGCACCGCCCCGGCGGTGTGGCCCGCGAAGCCGGCGGCGAAGACGGCGTGGGTGGACGCCGGCGGCAGGTCGACGGTCTGCGAGGTGAGGTGCGAAGCGATAGGGCGGTCCAGCCAGGGCATCGGCGGGAGCCGGCGGGTCTTGGCGGCCAGCGCGGCGGTGACGAACGAGACCAGCCCCGCCGCCCCCAGCCCGTGGCCCAGCGCGCCTTTCACCGCGTAGGTCCACGGCGTGTCCGACTGCGTCAGGCAATCCCGCAGGACCTCCAGCTCGGTCGGGTCGTGCTCGGCGGTGCCGGCGGCGTGCGGGTGGAGCACGTCGATGCGGCGGCCCGCGAAAAAGCGTGACGCGATGTAACGCAGCGCCTCCATCTTCGGGCTCGCGCGGATGATGTCGTGGGCCTCGGCCGCGATGTCGGTGTCGAGCAGTTCGAGCTGCCCGGGCTCGGGCGCGGCGCCGGGGGGCAGGCGTTTGAGGATGACCGCGGCGCCGAGCTGGCTGAGCATAAAGCCTTGCCGCTGGGCGTCGAGGGGGCGCTGGGCGTAGCCGCGGGGCGTCAGCGGGGCGAGCACGCCGAGGCGCCGGTAGCTGTGGATGAACTGCGGGAACAGCGCGGCTTCCGCGGTGACGACCAGCGCAGTGTCGGCGGAGCGGTGCAGCAGGTGCTGGCGGGCCAGGTGCAGGGCGGTGAGGCTCGACGCGCAGGCCGCGACGCTGTGGCTTTGCGGGCGGATCGCGGTGCGTTGGGCCAGGCGATGGGTGAGGTAGGCGTGCGGCCCCATCGCGTAGGCTTCGGGAAAGCGCATCGGGCGCGCCTCGTCGTCGACCGCCCACCGCCCGACCGCGCCCTTGCTGACGCCGATCCAGGTCGGCAGCCCGTCGAGCCCGACGCCGGCCATCATCGCGGCCTCGCGGGCGGCGCGTTCAGCCAGCTCGACCGTCGGGTCGTCGCTGACGTGCTGGGCGATGCTGACGCCGCCCAGGGCGCGCACAAGGTCGACCGGGCCGATGCTGTCGGGCAGGCGTTGGGCGCGTTGGGCGAGGGTGCGGCCCGCGAGCAGGCCGGTGAAGGTCTCCCAGGCGCCGTGGCCCAACGGCGAAACCAGTCCAAGTCCTGCGATGGCGAGTCTTGGGCGAGCGGTGGGGCGGCCGTTGCGGCGTGGAGCGGGTGTCACGGCGGGGCTCGGGGTGGGGTGGACCCTGCATCTTAGCGTTTCCGCGGGGTTCGGGGGGCTGTGCGGTAAAGGTTTGCGCCGCGGCCGTCGGGAAAAACACCGGGAGAATCACTTTGGAGCCGGGCCGGTCAGGGGCGTATAATGGCCGACCATTGATCAGGGATCGCAGGCTGCGTTGCGCAGCTCTGTGGAGCAAGCCGAAGACGGCATCGTGGGGAGCGCAGTCGTCAGAACACGGAGGCCGACGCCCGCCATGACGCTCCCGCCCCACTCGATCCCGACCGTCGTCCCCCCACCGCAAACGGCGAACCCATGAAAATAGATTCCCGCTTCACCCAGGATACGGGCCCCGCGATCTTTACGGGCAACGAGCTGCTCGTGAAGGGCGCGCTCGAAACCGAGAGCGGCGTCCACCTGTTCACCGGATACCCCGGCTCACCGATCGCGTCGTTTTTCGACACCCTCGAAGGCATCGGCCCGCTCCTGGCCGAGCACGGGGTCGTGGCGCGCATGGGCGTGAACGAGGCGATCAGCGTCGCGATGGTGAACGGCGCTCAGATGGCCGGCTGCCGCGCGATCACCGCCTTCAAGTCGGTCGGCCTCCACGTCGCCAGCGACGCCCTGGCGCTGGGCGTCCTGGCCGGCACCCAGGGCGACAGTGGCGGGCTGATCGTCGTCGGCGACGATCCCTGGTCCGACTCCACCCAGGTCCCCGCCGACTCGCGCTACCTCGCCGAGCACGTGCGCATGCCCCTGCTCGAGCCCAGCTCTCCCCAGGAGGTCAAGGACTGGATCGACCTGTCGTTCAAGATCGGCAAGGCCGGCGGCACCTACGTCGGCTACCTGATGACCGTCGCCCACGCCGACGGCGGCGGCACGGTGACCTGCCGGCCCAATCACTTCCCCACGATCAACGAGCATCAGAAGATCGGCCTGTCCTACCAGAAAGACATCGAGCCGAAGGTGGACCAGACCGTCCTGCTGCCCCCGCGCACTTGGCAACAGGAGATGACGCTCAGCGACCGTTTTGAGAAGGTCAAGGCCGCCGCCCGGAAGCTGGGGGTCAACACGATCCTGCACAAACCCCAGAAAGGCGAGGTCGTCCCCCTGGGCTTCATCGCCGCCGGCTCGGCGTACGCCTATCTCGCCCACGCCCTGGCCGAGCTCAACCTCGCCGGCCGATTCCCGATCCTCAAGCTCGGCATGCCTTACCCCGTCGACGATCAACTGGTCCGGGACATGGCCGCCCAGTGCGGTCAGCTCATCGTGGTCGAGGAGCGCCGCAGCTTCGTCGAGCGGCAGGTCACCGAGATCCTCAACCCGCTCCGCCAGACCGGCGAGATCAAGGTCGAGGTCTACGGCAAACGCTTCCCCCGCCAACTCGCGGGCGTCCCCGAGACGCGCGGCCTTAACCCGTCGGTCCTCATCGAACGCCTGGTCCCCTGCCTCAAGGACCACCCGACGCTCCCCATCGAGCTGACCAACGGCAACCTCACCACCCAACTCGACCGGATCCAGAAGACCGCGACGTACGCCGTCGACCTGCCCGTCCGCACCCCCGGCTTCTGCCCGGGCTGCCCGCACCGCGACTCGTCGTCGGTCCTCCTTGAATTGCGGCAGGACCTGCTCGACGCCGATTACATGTCCCACACCCACAAACGCAAGCCGGTCGACCTCGTCGCCCATGGCGACACCGGCTGCTACACCATGCTCATGTTCGAGCCCAACAAGCCGCTCATGCACAACTATTCGGGTATGGGCCTGGGCGGCGGCACCGGCGCGGGCATCGACCCGTTCATCGACAACAAGCAGATCGTCTTCATGGGCGACGGCACCTTCCACCACTCCGGCCAGATCGCTATCGGCCAGTCCATCTACACCGGCCAGGACATCACCTACATCATCCTCGAAAACAAGACCACGGCCATGACCGGCCACCAGTCCCACGCCGGCAACGAGACCGACTTCTCCGGCCGGACGATGAACCCGCTCGAGATCGAGCGCATCGTCACCGGCATGGTCCCCAAGAGCCTCTCACGCGACGTCCGCATCGTCCGGATCGACCCCGCCGACCGCGACCGCTACCGCAAGCTCCTCGAACAGACCATCCTCGCCGACGGCGTCAAGATCGTCATCGCCGACAAGGAGTGCGGCATCACCTACCACCGCCGCGGCCGGCGCGAGGAGCGCAAGACCATCAAGGAGGCCGGCTTCCTCCCCCGGAAGACGCAGATGAACGTCGCCACCGAAGTCTGCGAGTTCTGCCTTGAGTGCACCACCCAGACCGGCTGCCCCGGCCTCAAGATCGAAGACACCGACTACGGCCCCAAGATCCAGACCGACCTTTCCTGGTGCGTCAACGACGGCGCCTGCCAGCGCATCCACGCCTGCCCATCGTTCGAGGAGGTCACCATTCACCGCCGGCAGCCGCCCCGCATGGGCGATGAGCACGTCGCGCTCGACGACCTGCCCGAGCCGCCCGTGCCCCTGCACGCCGACCAGGACGCCTGGCGGTGCTACCTCGCCGGCGTCGGCGGGATGGGCATCGGCACCGCGACCAGCATCCTCGTACTCGCCGGCCACCAGATGGGCTACCACGTCCAGTTCCTCGACAAGAAGGGCCTGGCCATCCGCAACGGCGGGGTGTTCAGCCAACTCGTCTACACCCGCGACGCGTCGGCCGCCACCACGCCCCTGATCCCCTACGGCAAGGCCGACCTGCTGCTGGGCATCGACATCCTCGAAGCCACCCGCGCCTTGGACCCCAAACAGCCCTATCGCGTCGCCTCCCCCGACTACACCGCCGCCGTCGTCAACACCGCCAAGACCCCCACCATCCTCACCCTGATGGGACGCGACGACTTCAAGATCGATCGGCTTGAAACCACGCTCCAGGACCACACCCAGCCCGGCCGGTACTTCGGCTTCAACGTCGGCGACCTCTGCGAACGCGTTCTCGACAACAAGCTCTACGCCAACATCATGATGCTCGGCATCGCCTTCCAGAAGGGCTTCCTGCCCCTCAAGCGGCAGGTCATCGAGGACGCCATCGCCGTTATCACCGGCGCCGAGAAGGAGCGCAACATCCGCGCCTTCAACATCGGCCGCAAGATCGCCGTCCGCCCCGAGCTGTTCGTGGTCGAGCAGCAGCACGAGTACGAGCCGGCCCGCAAAGCGCTGCGGCGCAAGCTCCACACCTTCCGGACCATGCACCCCGGCCAGCGCGGCGAGACCATCGCACGCCAGTTCCGCGTCCTGATGAAGCAGACCTTCCGCGCCACCCGCGGCCTGCGCGTGCCCGACCAGCTCATGCGCGACGTGATCATCCGCGCCGCCGACTGCGTCGTCTGGGGCGGCGCCCGCGGGGGCATCGACTACGCCAAACGCTACTGCGACCGGCTCGTCGAGGTCTTCCACAAAGACCACCCCGAGCACGGCTACGCCGTCACCCGCGCCGTCGTCTGGAACCTCGCCAAGGTCCTGCTCATCAAGGACGAGCCCTACGTCTCCGCCATGCTCACCAGCCCCGAGAAGTACAAGAAGGACCAGCGCCGCTACAACGTCAACCCCCAACGCGGCGACCGCATCACCTACAAGCACCACAACCGCCCCGAGTTCGACATCTTCGGCCGGACCGTCCGCTTCGAGTGGAAGAGCAGCGACTGGCAGCTACGCCTCATGGCCCGCTGCATCTTCCTCCGCAAGCTCCTGCCCAAGTGGCACCACCGCGAACGCGCGTTCCGCGACTGGTACGAATCGCTCGTCGACAAGCTCGCCTACGACGGCCCGCGCGACTATCAGCGGTGGCTGGCCATCCTGTCGGTCCCCGAGCCCGTCACCGGCTATCGCGAGGTCCGCTACCCGAAGATGGAGGCTGCTCGCAAGCTCGCCAAACGGTATCTCGACACCAGCCCCGACGACTTCATCCCGGCCCCCAAACGCCCCGACCCGGAAACGAACCGCGTCGAGCTGCCGATCCTCACGGCGTGAGCCCCGCATACGCACGCGGAGCTTCGTGGAGCGTTATCGTCAGATCCGCACCAACCGATGCGACAGGGCGGGCAGCGCTTGAGTCGCGTCGTCGATCACCGCGTCGACCAGGGCGGCGCAGTTGTCGTAGCGTATGACGTCGCGCAGCAGGTCCAGGGCGCGCTCCCGGCCGAGCGATCGCCAGAAGTCGGCGTTGTCGGGGTCGCGGCGGACGGTCAGCTCCAGGGCCCGGGTGACGCGCAGCAGGGAGAAGCCGCTGTCGCGTTGCGACATCGCGTCGATGCAGCGATGGGCGAGTTCGAGGTAGTGATCGGCTTCGCCCAGATCGCCGGTGAAAACGCGGTCGAGGATGCGCGTGGCGGCGTTGTTGAGCGCGTAGCTCGCCACGCGGTTGGCCGACGGCAGGCGGCGCGGTTCGTCCTGGCGGCGGCACCAGTTGAGCAGGGCCTGGGTCTGCGGGTCGCGCTCGGCGGCGCGGGCGTCGTCGGCCAGGCAGATCATCCGGTGGACGTAATCGGGCGTGTCGATCAGGTCCCGGCCGGCGACGGCCGCGTTGAGGCGGGCGAGGACCCCCGGAAGTGATCCCTCGCCCGCCATCGCGGCGACCACCGCGGCCCCGTGCAGCACGAGCTTCATGTCCCACTCGGCCGATCCGTCGTGACGGTCGAGCGTGCCGCGGAGGCGGCGGAACGTCTCCGCGCGGCCGGCGGCGCCGGGCCGATCCAGCAACACGAACGCTTCGCGCAACGACGCCAGGTCGTGCTGTGCGGCGAGGTGCTCGGCAAAGTCATGGGTGATCAGCCGACCGACCGCGGCGCGGACGGCGGCGAGCGTGTCGATCGCCAGTTCCCGCCCCGCCGCGTCGCCATCGTCGCCGCACGGCGCCTGAAGGCGGGCGGCGAGCCGGTCCAGGCCTTCGCCGGTGAAACGCGGCGCCGGCCGGGGTTGATCGGCTTTCGCACGGGCGTCGCGCAGGTGCTGGATCGCGGTGCGGACCCGCTTGGGTGAGAGTTGGATGTTGGTGGTGCGATAGATCTGTTCGGCCAGCGCGGCGTAGTTGAGGCGGCTGACGTCCGGCCCGGGGCGGAGGCAGTCGCGCAGGACCGCGTCGAGCGACATGCGGCCGTGATGATTGGCGGCGGCGCTGAGCCAGGTCAGCACCGCGCGTGCCGCGTCGCGCACGTTGGCCCGCACGCCGTCGACGACCTGCTCGACATCGCAGACCAGCCGCCGCGCCCGTTCGTGGGGGACGCGCTGCGGCTCAGGCCGGCGGTGGGCGCCGTCGAGGATGGCGGCGTCGATGAACAGCAGCCGGGGATGTTCATCCTCGGTCCTGGTCGTCGAGATGGCGCGGGGTGCAGCGGTCACGCACGGGCCTCCAGGCGTTATGCGGGCGGGGTCAATCTTCAGCCGGGGTGATCCCGACGATCTGCTTGGGCGGCGGGGCCTTGTGGCAACCCGATTCCGCCCGGGCCTGAACGGCGAACGCCATCGACAGCGTGGACGCCGCCAGGAGCAGGAGAACAGTCAGCCATCGTCGCATAAGTCGGCTCCTCGAAAGGATGGAAGTGGGGCTTCATCCACTTGAACGCACGAAACCGCCGGGTTTTCGCGGCCCCGGGTCGGGTGCGCGGCGGGCTCGGTTTTTAGTGTTGAATGCAAAAGCATTTACCGTGAGATTATTTTTTTCATAAAGCGTAACGCCCTCTATCCCAACCGAAGGGGTGCGCGAGATCAAGAGATTTTTTCAAACTTTGGCCGCGCCATGGTTTATGGCGGCGCGCCATCGTCCGGGCGTTGGCGGGCGGTCGTTTTGTCGGCGTCAGGCGGAGCGACCGGCGCGTCGCCGGCGCTAAACGATGGCCTCAGACGAAAGGACCGCACCATGCAACCCAACCCCCGGACCATGGCCTGGGCGGCGGCGGCCGCGCTGCTGCTCAGCCCGCTGACCACCCCCGACGCGTTCGCCGGCGATAGGTGTCGCCACGAGCGCAGCCGGCATCACCGTCAGTGCAAAGACGATGGCGCCAAGGCCGGCGTCAGGATCATCTTCGGCGCCGATTTCAAACGCGGCTGCCGACGCCGTCATCAACCGCCGGTCTGTCGGCCCTGGGTGTATCGCCCGCCGGTGTGCAGGCCCAAGCCGTGCTACCGTTTGCGTCCGCCGGTGTGCAAGCCCAAGCCGTGCTACCGCCCGCGCCCGGTGGAGATCTGCCGCGGCCACTGGAAGAAGCGATTGGTCTCGCCACGTTACCTGCGCAATTGCGAACGCAACGGTGGCGTCTTCCGACGCGGGTATTACCAGCGTGTCTGGGTCCCCTGCGACAAGAGCCACTGCAAACGCTGCTCCCGCCGCCGCCATTGACGGGTCAGCCTGACCTGTGCCGCCTTCTGCTCATTGAGCGTTGTGAGCCGGGGCCGCGCCGCGGCCCCGGCTAGAGCGGTCAAAGCGACAGGCCGGAAGGATCATTTAGCCCCCGGCTTTGCCGGGGGTGTTTCTTGTGGACCGACCCCGGGCAGAGCCCGGGGCTAACGGAAAGAAACAGATGCAACGCACCACTAGCCCGGCATCTCAAACGATCGCTGGACGATGTCCCGCAGCAGGCGTTGCTCAAGCTCGGCGTCGCGGCCGATCGGCTGCCAGTAGGCGCGCGGGATGCCGCGGCGGGCGAGTTCGGCGGGGGCGTCGTCCAGGTCGACAAAGACGTTGTCCCGGGCCGTGCCGTTGAGACGGCGGGTCGCGACGTTTCGGCGTTCGAGCGTGACGTCGACGTCCAACGCATAAGCGTCCGCGTCCTCCGACCCCGCCTCGGGCTGGAGCCGGACGGTCACGATGCGGCGCTGGTGGTCCAGCGTGGCGTCGAGCGTCTGCTTGAGTGTCGAGTCGGTGGGGTCCCACGGCTCGAAAAGGCTGGGGGCGGTCAGCGGCTCGGTGGTGATCGTGCCGAAGCGGTAGTCCTGGCGGTCGATCTGGAAGCCGTAATCACGGAGCGTGCGGATCGTGGCGGCGTAGAGCCGGTCGTACTCGCGCTGATCGATGAGGAACGGGTTGTCGACCGGCTGTGGCTTCGCGCAGCCAACCATCAGGATGGGCGCGAACAGCCCGGCCAGCAGGGCGACGAACAGCACAGCGGTGCGGACCGGCATCTTCATAGATGGAAAGTGTATCAACCCGGCGAGCGTCCTGATAACCCCCGGCACATCCGGACCAGACCGCGCCGCCCCACCCGGCCCCGACCCGCCGCCGCGTCAACCCGCCCCGTGGCTGGACCGCCCCGCCGGCCTGGCCGATGCAGGCACGGATGATGCGTTTCTTCGCCATCAACCTGTGCCTGCTCGCCGTCGGCCTCGTGGGCGGTTGCGAAACCGGCGGGCCATATGTCGGGACCCACGCCTACGTGCGGCCGCACACCAACGTGCTGGGGCAGCAGGTGTTCGAGGTGCGCGTGGATCAGGTCGACGCCGATGGGCAACTGGTCCACGAACTGATCCCGCCCACCGATCTGCTGCTCGACGCAAACCCCGAAGCGGTGTTTGTGGCCACGACCACGCTCGATGGCCATCACGTGGTGGACGCGATCGCCTCGTTCGAGTTGGCGCCGACCAGCGCGTTCGCCGCGGTCGCTGAAACGCCCGTCGATTGAACTTCATTGCGTCATCAATCTCAACGAAGCCCTGCTTGCGTGTGCTGGGCTCGGCGTAAGCGTGCCCATAAAAAAGACCCCAGCGGCGAAGCGGGGTCGTGGCTGGCCGCTGGGGTTTGGCTCCCGGTTGCCCGGGAACGCGGGGAGTGTGCAGGATAATTGAGTGGGGGTTCGCGTTAACGCGATGCAGAAGTATTGCGGCGGCCGCGCCGTTTGACCATGGGGCAAAGGCCCCAAAATCCAGAAATCCGGTGTTCACCCCACTTTGCGCGTCAGTCGTGGAGGATGACCACGTCGCGCGGGTCGATGCTGACGATCAATTCATCCGCGTCCTGATCGACCAGGCGGGGGTTGAGCTCAAACGCCTTGAGCTTGAGGTGATCGCCGACGGCGAGTTGATACTGCGCCATCTCACCGAGGTAGGTGCAGTCCACCGGGCGCGCGGCGAACCGGTTGGGCGCGCCGCCGGGCGGGTCGCCGTTGAGCGCCTGAAGCGTGAAGGCTTCGGGGCGGATGGAGCAGGTGACGTTGCCCGTGTCGGGCAGGTCCTCGGGGAAGGCCGAGGATTCAAGCGCGCCGGCGGGCGTTTCGAGCAGCACCGCGCCGCCGCGGCGGGACTTGACCTCGGCGGAGACGAAGTTCGTCTCGCCCAGGAAGTCGGCGACGAACCGGTTGGCGGGGCGCTCGTATAGCTGACGCGGTGCGCCGACCTGCATCACCCGCCCGGTGTTGAGCACGGCCACGGCGTCGGCCATCGAGAGCGCTTCCTTCTGGTCGTGCGTCACGTACACCGCGGTGATGCCCGCCTCCTTGCAGATCGCGCGGATCTGCGACCGCATGTCCAGCCGCAGCTTCGCGTCCAGGTTCGACAGCGGCTCGTCCAGCAGGATCAGCGTCGGCTCGATCACCAGCGCCCGCGCGAGGGCGACACGCTGCTGCTGGCCGCCCGAGAGCTGGTTGGGCTTGCGGTCGGCGTACTGGGTGATGTGCGTCGCCGCCAGGGCCCGGTCGACCTTCTCTTTGCGCTGCTGGGCGGTGTGCTGAGACTTGCGGCGGCCGACGGTCAGGCCGAACTCGACGTTCTGGAACACCGACATGTGAGGCCACAGCGCGTAGCCCTGGAAGACCATGCCCGTGTCGCGGTGGTTCGGCGGGTCGTGGGTGACGTTGCGGTCGCCGAAATGGATCGACCCCGCGGTCGGGTCGATGAAGCCGGCGAGCATCCGCAGCAGCGTCGTCTTGCCGCACCCCGACGGGCCCAGCAGGAAGAACAGATCGCCCGCGTCGACATTGAGATCGATGCCGTTGACCGCCACGGTCGAACCGAACTTCTTGACCAGGCCTCGGATGGTGACGGGGGTCATGAGACCGGTAGGTTAGTGGGTTTATCGTGGCGGGTCTAGGGTTAGGAACAGGTAATGACGGCGGCCATGCGGCCGGTCGCAGGCAGGCCGCGGTGGGTCACGTCCCGGCGGTGGCTGAAGAACTCGACTTCGTCGCGGTAGGTGCAGCCCGCGGCGGCATCGATCCGTTCGTTCCGCACCCCGGCGGCCGCCAATTGATGCCTCGCCGCGCGGCGCAGATCGATGTGCGGACGGGCGTGCGTGGAGTGGTCGACCGTCTCGCCCAACCCGACCTCGTTGAACGCCTCGACCACCTCCGGCCCGACCTCGAAATGCTCCACGCTGATGCACGGGCCGATCACGGCGGCCAACGCCCCGGGTTCGCAGGGCATGGCTTCGACCGCGTTGAGGATCACGCCCGCTGCTACGCCGCGCCAGCCCGCGTGGACCGCCGCAACCGCCTCCCCGCCCGGCGCCGACAGCAGGATCGGCACGCAATCGGCGACCCGGATCACCAGCAGATGATCGGGCCGATCGGTCACCAGCGCATCGGCGCACGGCGCATCGCGGAGTTTGACCGGCATCCGTGGGGGCGACCAGACCTCGCCGCCGTGGACCTGCCGCGCCTCGACGCGGACCCGCCGCTCCACCCCCAGCGCCCGACGCAGCCGCCGGTAGTTCTCCGCGACGTGCAGGTTGGCGTCGCCCTCGCCCTTGGTCAGCACGCCGAGGTTCAACGTGTCGTACGGCGGCAGGCTCACCCCGCCCCGCCGCGTGGTGAAGGCGTGCGGGACCGAAAGAAGCGACGACCGGTACGTCACCACGCCGTTGGGGTGTTCGAGGCGTTCGAGCATGGCGGCTACGCGTCTTCGCGGAGGGTCTTGGCGATGTTGATCTCGGCCAGGCGGACCGTGGCGTGGTCCATGTCCTGCATCGCCTGCTGGAACGCGTCGGCGTCCGGGGCGTCGGCGTCGATGAACGATTCGACCGCGGCGATGTGCCGCTCGATCTCGGCCAGGTAGTCCGGGTCGATCTCGTCCTTCACGTTGTCGATCGACTTGCGGATGTTGCGGATGTCCAGCCGGGCGTTGAGCCGCAAGTCGATCAGGCGGTGGCGGGTCATGTCTTCCACGGCGTGCGCGAAAGACTCGGCCTCGATCCGTTCGACCTCCTCACGGGTCAGCCCGTGGCTGGGCACGATCTGGATCGACGCCCGCCGGCCCGAGCGCTCCTCGACCGCCGAGACCGAGAGGATGCCGTTGGCGTCGATGAGAAACGTGACCAGCAGCTTGGGCAGCCCCGCGGGCATCGGCGGGATGCCGGCCAGGTCGAACGTGCCCAGGGAGCGGCAGTGCTCGACGGTCTCGCGTTCGCCCTGCAGCACGTGGATCTTGACGCTGGTCTGGCCGTCCACGTAGGTGGAGAACCGCTCCGACGCGCGGGCGGGGATGGTGGTGTTGGCGGTGATGAGCTTGGCGACCGCGCCGCCCATGGTCTCGATGCCCAGCGACAGCGGCACGACGTCCAGCAGCAGCCGGTCGCGCCGCACCCCGGCCAGGATCGACGCCTGGACCGCCGCGCCCAGCGCAACGACCCGGTCCGGGTCGAGGGCGGTGTACGGCTCGGCGCCGAAGAAGCC
The DNA here is from genome assembly GCA_028277745.1 of Phycisphaeraceae bacterium. Lineage (GTDB taxonomy): Bacteria > Planctomycetota > Phycisphaerae > Phycisphaerales > Phycisphaeraceae > JANQFR01. The sequence goes on along the minus strand of JANQFR010000030.1, from coordinate 16,198 downwards.
GGCGACCTGCCGACGCACCGCGGGGATGCGGGTCGACCCACCGACCAGCACCACCCGGTCGATGTCGTCGGGCGTGTGCTTCGCCGCCCGCAGCGCCTGCCTGCACGCATCGAGCGTGCGGTCGATCCACGGCTGAATCATTGTCTCTAACTCATCGCGCGTCAGCGTGCGCTGGTAGCTGCGGTCGCCGCCGAGGTCGATCTGGATGTCCGCGCGTTCGTCGTCCGACAGCTTGATCTTCGCCGCCTCGGCCAGGCTGCGGAATGCCTGACGCGTGGACGGGGGAAAGGTGAGCTGCTCGCCGAACCGCTGGCGGATCTCGGACTGGATCAGGTCGATGATCATGCGGTCGACATCGTCGCCGCCGAGGTGGGTGTCGCCGGCGATGGCGAGGACCTGGTCGACGGCGCCGTCGTCGGTCTGCTGGAGGCGGAGGATGGAGATGTCGAACGTGCCGCCGCCGAGGTCGTAGACGGCGATGGTCTGGGCCGGGGGTGTTGAGCCCGCGGCGTCGCGAGCCGACGGCTCGGAGCCCGAGGCGCATGCGGCGGGGTTGAGCTTGGTGTTGAGGGAGATGGAGCCGTCGGCGGACGGGGCGGCGTGCGCGTCGCGGGCCTCGGGGGCGGGTGTGCGGACGCCGATCTCGTACGCCAGCGCGGCGGCGGTGGGCTCGTTGACGATCCGCACGACCTCGAGTCCGGCGAGCCGGCCCGCATCCCGCGTGGCCTGGCGCTGGGCGTCGTCGAAATACGCCGGGACCGTGACCACCGCTTTCCGGACCGGCCGGTCCAGTTCCTCCTCGGCCTGAGCCTTGAGGCGGCCGAGGATGATCGCGCTGATCTCCTGCGGGCTCTTGATGTGTGAGCCGACCCGCACCCGCGCGGTGCGGTGATCGCCCTCGACCACCGCGTAGGCCAGGTGCGGCAGGTCGTCGCGCACGTCATCCAGCCCCCGGCCCATGAGGCGCTTGACCGAGTGGACCGTCGTGTCGGGGAACTCCACCGCGTGGCGGCGCGCCTCGTCGCCGACGGCGACCGGCCCGCCGTCGTCGGGCGACAGCCGGACGACGCTCGGCAGCGACGGGCCCAGGATGCGCGGCCCGGCCTCGTCGGCGATCGCGGCCAGGGAGTTGGTGGTCCCCAGGTCGATGCCCAGGATCAGGGGCCGATCGGTCGGGGTTTGCGTGGCGTCGGACATCAGGGCAGAGTGTAGGCATGTTTGAGATCACGATCGAGAAGGTGTTCAGCGCGTCGCACGCCCTGCGCCTGCCGGGGGGTGGGCTGGAGCCGCTGCACGGGCACGACTGGGACGTCCGGGTGACCGTGGGGTCGGCGGGGCTGGACGCGTTGCAGACGGTGATGGATTTCCACGTGCTGGAGCGGGAGGTCGACGCCGTGCTGGCGCCGTGGCGGAACCGACACCTCAACGAGGTGGAGCCGTTCGCGGACGAGGCGTGGAACCCCAGCGCCGAGCGGGTGGCCCAGTGGATCGGTTCGCGGGTGGCGGCGGGCCTGCCCGAGGGCGTGAGCCTCGTGAGCGTGGCGGTGGGCGAAGCGCCCGGGTGCACCGCGGTCTACCGGCCTTAGCGCCTGTCGCCTCGGCCGGCATCGCCTGATGAATGTGCAGCCGCGGGCCTTTCTCGCGTTTCACTTTGAACAACCGAAGCCCAGGGACCTGAGCCCCTGGGCTTCGGTGTTCTGCAGCGGCGGCCCACGGAACACCCGCCCGCCGCATGGAGGGAGCCGGATCAGGAAGCTTCATATGCGCCGATGGCGGTCGTGGGCTGACGCGCAGCGTTGTTCGCGTCGAAGGGGACCTTCGGCGTCACCCGCGCCAGCAGATCACCGATGGGCAGGAACGAGCCGCCCGTCGGGTTGTCGAACACCGCCGACTCCGCGCCGGAGGTGGAGTTGGTCCCGGCGTACTGTTCAAACACGCCGGTTTCGAACCAGTGGTTCTCGTCGACGTTCACCTCCGTCAGGAACGTGCCGCCGGTCTTGGCGATCAGGTACTTGGCGACGCTGGCGTAGACCTCGCAGTCGGTCCCGGCGAACACATTGTTGGTTCGGAAAAAGAACCAGGTCCGCATCGTGTTGTGCCAGAAGATGACGTGGCTCGACGCGGCGGTCCCGCCGTCGCCGGGTACGGACTCGTTGGTCTGGTCGAATTGAAATTGCCCCGCGGTGCTGTCCGTGGACGCGAACGTCCAGGCGTTGTTGACCCACGCGAAGTTCTTGTACGGGCCGGTCGTGCTGTTGTGCCCGAGGAAGAACACCTGCGGGTCAACGGAGCCTCCCAGGTCCCGGTTGTTCATCACGATGACGTCCTGAGGCGCCGGCCGACCCATGTCAGTCGCCGGCTCACCGAAGTACTGGCCGGTGTCGGTGTGCTGCCCGCTGACGCTGCCGTCGATTTCCCGGAAGCGGTTGTCGACCACCAGGCCGCACTGCCGGTGCGTGTCTCCAGACACTTTTTCGCTCAGGCAGTTGCGCACGATGGATGCGGAGGTGAACGCATTGTGAACCGACACCGCGTCGCAATCGGTGAAATACAGACTGGTCGAACGGGACTGGCGGAACACCGTGTGATACATCTTGGTGCTATCGGCGTTGGTGTAGTCGTGCACGTCGAACGTGTCCGACGTCGTCAACGACGAGAACGCGAAATACACCTCGATCTCGCCGTTGGCGGTGTTGTGGCTCTTGATGAGCCGGGCTTCCCCGGCCGCGATCATCACCTTCCCCGTCCGGTCGGTCCCGCCGATGAGGGACGTGGTGATCACGGTCCCGGCGATGTTGGTGATATCGGCGGCGTCCTCGAGCTTGGAGTGGACGGTGATGTGCCGGGGGAGGTTGCTGTCCGACAGCCACCCGCCGGAGTTCTCGACCAGCAGGCAGTTGTCGAACCACGCCCTCTGCGTGTGCTGGCCGATCAATCCCAGATCAATCGTGATGTCTTTATACCGGGGGTAGACCATGCGGCTGCTCAGGAGCGGGTGCCGGGCGTCGAAGTGGATTTCGTAGGCGTCCCCCGACGCCGCGTTGGCGAACCCGACGTCCAGGGTCATGGTCTTGGTCGTGTTGTCCCAGGCGGTGATTCGCCGGTACTGCCCCTCGTCGGGGCCGGAGGTCATGAGGATGACCATGGTCTGCAGGCCGGCGGGGTCGATGTTGAGGCTGGAGTCGGAGACGGTTGCGCCGGACACGCCGGTGAGCGTGCCGGAGGTCTGGGCGGGGAACGAATCCGCTCCCCGGGACGTGAGCGAGAGGCACCCCAGCCGCACATCTTCCCGGGCGAGCCCGGCGGCCTTGGTGACGGTCACCCAACGCGTCACATTGGTAATCTGAAATCCCCACGAGCGGTGGACGTTGTAGACGCCGCGGGTGAGGCAGACGACGCGCCACCCGTTCGCTTGCGTGACGTCGCTGGAGAAATCTGTGCGGAGCTTCTCGAACGCTTCGTTGGGATGGCGGAACGGGTTGCCGAGGGACCCGTCGCCGGCGCCGTAGGTCGCCGACGCGGAGCAGTACAGCGTGCCTTCGTCGTCGCTTAACGACCCGCCGCCGTTGGCGAAGAGCGTCAGGTTTCCGGCCCCGGTGCGGGTCCGGGTGGTGTCCTGCGAATCGTCCTGCATGACCCGGCACAGGCCGCGCGTCTTGGGGTAGAGCCTGGCGCGGAGGACGATCTCGTCGCCGTCGGTCAACGTGCCGGGCTCGACGGTGAACCAGTACCGCCAGTACCCGGTCGTGGCGTCCCGGGTCCACTCGGTGGCCTCGATCCAGGCCCCGCCGTTGGCCGCGACCTCGACCTTGTCGATGCCGTTGATGTGGAAGGCCAGGAGCCCGATCTTCATGCCGCCCGACGGCACGAGCTGCCGTTCAACGACGTCCCACCGCCCGAAGCATTGGGAGTTGAACCCCTTGCCGGCTGTGCCGACCTGGGCGGGTGTCGCGGTCGGGTTGGTCGTCCCGGTCCACGACGTTGTGCCGGGGATGATCGGGTCGGGGGCCAGTTCCCCGGCTTCAAAGGAATCGTAACGGACCGCGGACGCGTCGCTCTGGTAGGCGTACATCCCGGGCCGGCGCTGGTCGGCGCCGCTGATGTCGGAGTCGGTGGCGGAGGCGATCTCGACGCCGTCCAACTGCAGGGACAGCGAAGCCCCGGACGCTTCCAGGCGGAGCGTGTAGGGTGCGGTCGGCGCCGGGTTGACCGTGGTCTCGTGAAGGAGGGCGGCGGTCCGCTTGTAGATCCGTGCGACGCCGTCCGTGTTGATCTGGGCGTAGTAGTAGGTTTCGCCGGTGTCATCGCCCCGCACGACCGGGCCGCCGGCGGTCTGGTTTGACCCGGGCAGGGCGGGCACCACCACCTCGGCGTACTGGTCGTCCTTCGACAGGGCGGCCGTCAGGGCGAGGTTGTTCTGGTTGGGGTTCACCGACTGGGCCGCGTTGGAAACGATGTTGTACTGGCCCACGGGCTCGATCCAGGCCTGGTCGGGGCCGAGGGTGGCGGAATCGGTGGTGTTAAAGGATTCGTTGACGGTCATGATGCAGTTCCCCGGAAATAGAGGTGTTGGAGCACGATGCTTTCCCGGCCATCACGCGAGGGCCGTTTTCGTATGTTTTATCCGATATGATATGCGAAATCAACTAAAAATAGAATGCAAATATCCTATAAATATGGGTGTCTGTCAGGTAAAACAATATTTTTCAGTGGTTTGCAGGGCGATAATAAATATTCGTTCGTTGCGGTTATCGCATATTCCGTATACGATGTGCAGATGACAGAATTCGGAAACCATCTCGTGCGGCTGAGGGAGGCGGCGGGCTGGACCCAGCAGCGTCTGGCCCAGGAATTAGGCTATCGGCGGTATCAGACGATTCACGAGTTCGAGGCGGGCAAGCGCCCCGTGCCTCGGGAGGTCCGGGCCCGGGTGTCGCACCTGCTGGACGTGTACGGGCGGATCGAAGCGCCCGCGGTTCGCGAGCGCGACCTGCTCTGCCGGGAAATCGCTTCGTTTTCCCGGCTGTTGAACATGTCGAGCCTTCGCGAGTTCCACCGCGTGATGCGGCTGGCGGCGTTGCGGGACCAGGCGGCCCTCGCGCCGGACGTCAGCGCACCAGACGCAGAGGCCGCCGTAGATGCGGTATTAGGTCGGGCTTCGGGCGCTCAAGCTCCGAAGCCAGCCTCAGAAGAAAGCCGGTCTGATACCGCGTGAGTTGTCGGGCCGCCCGTTTCACGGCATATCGATGGGCCGCGTCCCGGCGCGGGGCGGTTTCTGGTGGCTTATGGCTCATCAGCGCCTCCCGGAATAGGTGTGTTCAAAGTATACCAAACAAAAACAAGATATTCAATGGCTGGCAAACCCGAATCTGCGCTCTGCGTGGAAGGGCGGCGACGGGTGGAAAAACAGCCATCGCGCCCCGCTCGTCGCGGCGGGTTGGTTGAGCAAGTTTTAAAGATCGCCTGACCGGATCGGCTTTGTTATGCTTCTCGGGTGGTGATTACGGGTTTATACGGACAAGGGGCGGCGCAACCATGAAGAGTGGCGGACACGGGCCCTGGCCGATGCTGTTGGGCGGGTTGCTGTTGGCGACGGCGGGCTGCGGGCGGGAGCCGGCCCCGCGGCCGATGGGGCCCCCGGCGGTGACGGTGGCCACGCCGGTGGTGAGGGACATCACCGAATACTACTACTACACCGGCACGCTGGCGGCGGTGCAGAATGTCGACATCCGGGCGCGGGTGCAGGGGTTCCTGGAGAGCATCGATTTCGAGCCGAGCACGGACGTCGAAAAGGGCGCGTTGCTGTTCCAGATCGAGCACGAGCCTTATGAGATCGCGGTGGCGACGGCGGAGGCGGGCGTGGCGCAGGCCAAGGCGTTGCAGGACCAGGCCCAGTCGATCTACGACCGGGTGCTCAAGGCGTACAACGCCAACGCCGCGACGGACGCGGAGCGGATCGAATCGTTCGCGACGCTCGAGCAGCGCAAGGCGGAGACCGCGGCCGCCGAGGCGAACCTGCGTGACGCCAAGCTCAATCTGGAATACACCTACGTGCGTTCGCCGATCGCCGGGCGGGTCAGCCGCAACCTGATGGATGTGGGCGACCTGGTCGGCTACAACGAGCCGACGCTGCTGACCACCGTCGTTCAGATGGACCCGATCTGGGTGTACTTCGACGTGAGCGAGCGGATCGTGCTGGAGTACCTGGAGCGGCGAGACACCGGGCAGGTCGATCCGGAGCGGGACAAGGCGGAACTCGCCCTGGCCAACAACCCGGACGGCGAATACCCGTTCAAGGGGGTGCTGGACTTCGTGGACAACCAGGTCGACCCGCAGACCGGCACCATCCGGGTGCGGGCGGTCTTCCCCAACAAGGAAGGCGCGCTGTTTCCCGGGCTGTTCGCCCGGGTGCGGGCGCCTTACGGCCGGGTGAAAGACGCGTTGCTGGTGGAGGAGAACGCGATCCTGACCGGGCTGCAAGGCCAGTACGTCCTGGTGGTGAAGCCGGACAACACCGTGGAGCAGCGGGTGGTCGAGCTGGGCCCGCGCGACGGGGCGTACCGGATGGTGCGTGAAGGCCTGACGGCCGAGGACCACTACGTCGTGCGCGGGATTCAAAAGGCGATCCCCGGCCAGCCGGTGATGCCTCAGATGCAGACGGCGGACCAGGCGCCGCCCGCGCCGGCGGCGTCCGCCGACATCAACGAGCCGGCCCCCGCGGCTGAATGACCCGATCCAGGGCGAACCATGCTGTCACGCTTTTTCATCGACCGACCCGTCTTCGCCACCGTGCTGGCGATCCTGATGTTGCTGGTCGGCTTCATCTGCCTGCCGCTGCTGTCGGTCGAGCAGTACCCCGACATCGCGCCGCCGGTGGTGCAGGTCACCGCCAACTACCCCGGCGCCGACCCGCAGACCGTCGTGGACACCGTGACCGCGCCGCTCGAGCAGGAGATCAACGGCGTCGAGGGGATGATCTACATGAAGTCGACGACCGACGCGTCGGGGCGCGTGTCGATCGACGTCACGTTCGCGCTGGGCTCGGACCCGGACCAGGCGGCGGTCTACACGCAGAACCGCGTCGCCATCGCCGAGCCGCGTTTGCCCGCGGAGGTCCGCTCGCGCGGCGTCACCACCCGCAAGCGGTCGCCGAGCCTGCTGATGGTCGTCTCGCTGTTCGCCTCCGCCGACGAAGCCGGGAAGCAGTGGGACCAGTTGGCGCTGTCCAACTACATGACGATCTTCGTCAAGGACGAGCTGGCCCGGGTCGACGGCGTCGGGGAGGTGTTTGTCTTCGGCGCCCAGGACTACTCGATGCGGGTTTGGCTGGACCCCGACGAGCTGGCGTCGCGCGACCTGACGACGGTGGACGTGCTCAACGCCCTGCGTGAGCAGAACGTCCAGGTCGCCGCCGGGCAGATCGGGCAGGAGCCGGCCAAGACCGACAGCGGCTTCCAACTCACCATCAACACCCAGGGCCGGCTCGAGAGCGTCGAGCAGTTCGAGGACATCATCCTCAAGGTCGGCGACGACCAGCGCGTCGTTCGGCTCAAAGACATCGCCCGGGTCGAGCTGGGCGCCGAGTCGTACGACTGGTTCGCCCAGCTCAACGGCCAGCCCGCCGCCACCGTCGGGATCTACCAGCTTCCCGGCTCCAACGCGGTCGAGACCGCCCGGGGCATCCGGCAGAAGCTCGACGAGCTGTCGGTTCGGTTCCCCCAAGGCGTCGAACACAAGGTCACCTTCGATTTCACCGAATTTGTCCGCGCTTCCATCAGAGAAGTCGTCATCACCCTGTTCATCGCCGCGGGGCTGGTGATCCTGATCACGTACATCTTCCTTCAGAGCTGGCGGGCGACCCTCGTGCCGGCGATTACGATCCCCGTCTCGCTGATCGCCACCTTCGGGGTCATGCTCCCGGCGGGGTTCAGCCTGAACCTGTTCACGCTGTTCGGCCTGATCCTGGCGATCGGGATCGTGGTCGACGACGCGATCGTGGTGGTGGAGAACACCTCCCGCAAGATCGACGAGGGCCTCGAGCCCCGCGAGGCCGCCAAGCAGGCGATGGACGAGGTCGCCGGCGCCCTGGTCGCCACCACGCTCGTCGTGCTCGCGGTGTTCATCCCCGCCGCCTGCCTCGGGGGCCTCACCGGCGTACTCTACCGTCAGTTCGCGTTGACCATCGCGTTCGCCACCGCGTTCTCGACCATCAACGCCCTGACCCTCAGCCCGGCGTTGTGCGCGATCTTCCTCCGCCCGTCGCGGACCGTGCGGTTCCCGCTCTTTGTCTGGTTCAACGGCCTGGTCAACGGCACCCGCAACAGCTACATCTGGATCGTCGGCAAGGGCATCCGGCTGTCGGTGATCGTGGTGTTGGTCTTCGGCGGGTTCTGCTTCGCCGCGGTGTGGGGGCTGCGGACCGTGCCGACGGGGTTCCTGCCCAACGAGGACCAGGGCTATTTCTTTGTGAACGTGCAGCTGCCCGACGCCGCCAAGCTGGGTCGGACCCGCGAGGTGCTCGACCGGATCGAGAAGCTGTGCCTGAGCACCCCCGGGGTCCGCGACGTGGTCGGCATCGGGGGGTATTCGATCCTCGGCGGGACGGTCGCGCCCAACAACGCGGCGTGCGTCGTCGTCCTCGAGAACTGGGACGACCGCCCCGTGCGGACCGAGTCCGTCCGGGCGATCATCGGCAAGCTCGCCCCGCAGTTCGCCCAGATCCAGGAGGCGGTCGTCTTCCCGTTCGCGCCCCCGCCGATCATCGGCCTCGGGTCCGCGGGGGGCTTCGCGTACGAGCTGCTGGCGTTGCCCGACGTCACCCTCGATGAGCTTCAGGACACCGCGGATCAGCTGGTCGCCCGCGGCAACGCCGACCCCGAGCTGACCCGGCTGTTCACCGGCTTCCGCGCCCGCGTGCCCCAGCTCTACGTCGACATCAACGAAACCAAGGCCCAACGCATCGGCGTCTCACCCAACGTCTACAACGACACCCTCCAGAGCAACCTCGGCGGGGCCTACGTCAACGACTTCAACCGCTTCAACCGCGTCTACCGCGTCTATGTCCAGGCCGACAGCCAGTTCCGCGACAGCCAGGACGACATCGGGCTGCTCAAGGTCCGTAATCAAAACGGCCAGACCCTGCCGATGGACACGTTCATCGAGGTGGAGGAGGTCGTCGGGCCCCAGTCCATCAACCGCTACAACCTCTACCCGTCGGCCTCGATCACCGGCTCGGCGGCCCCGGGGTTCAGCTCCGGCCAGGCGGTCGCACGCATGGCCGAGCTTTCGGCCGAGGTCATCCCCCCCGGCTCGGGGTTCTTCTATGACTGGACCGGGACCACGTACCAGGAGATCAAGGCGGGCAACGCCGCGCCGATCGCGTTCGCCCTCGGGTTCGTGGTGGTCTTCCTGGTCCTGGCCGCGCAATATGAATCGTGGACGATCCCGCTGGCGATCCTGCTGACGGTCCCGCTGGGGGTGCTGGGCGCGTTGATCGGCATCGCCGCCCGGGGCTACGACAACAACATCTACACCCAGGTCGGCTTCGTCCTGCTGATCGCGCTGGTCGCCAAGAACGCGATCCTGATCGTCGAGTTCGCCCGGGAACTGCGGCGGGAAGGCCGGTCGATCCGCGACGCCGCCCTGGAGGCCTCCCGGCTGCGTTACCGGCCGATCTTGATGACCGCGTTTTCCTTCGTGCTGGGCACGTTCCCCCTGATTATCGCCCTGGGGGCCGGGGCCCAGAGCCGCCGCTCGCTGGGGACCACGGTCTTCTTCGGCATGATCTTCGCCACGGTGATCGGGATCCTGTTCGTCCCGGTCTTTTTCTACCTGCTCCAGTCCCTGGTGGAGAAGACGCGGGGCGTGAAGGCCGCTTCCGGTGCGAACGGCGGGCCAGCCGGGTGAATTTCTTGAAAAAATTCTTGACAAAAGCCCCTTTTCGGTTGTAAGGGTGTTCAAAAGCGGATATACTGCCGTGTTCGCGGTGACGAACGGGCGTGATCGGGAACCCAAGCCCCACTCCTACAACAACTTACGACAAAGCGAGATCGAGGTTGTCGATGCAGCTGAATTCTGTGCGCGACTACTCCAAGCGCGGCGATGCTCTTCCTATCCCTAACCTGGTCCGTGTTCAGCAGGCGGCCTACGAACGATTTCTCCAGCAGGACAACGCGTCCGACGGGCGCGCCCCCCACGAGGGCCTCGAAGGCCTGCTGCGTGAAGTCTTTCCCATCGTTTCGTACGACGGGAACATGCAGTTGGAGTACCTGCGGTACGACCTGGACGAGCCCCGCTACACCCCGGACGAGTGCCGGGAGCTGAGGCTGACCTACGGCATGCCGTTCCGCATCGGCGTGCGGCTGGTGCGGCAGGACGTGGCGGAGATCCCCGAGGAGGAGATCTATCTCGGCGAGATCCCCGTCCTGATGGGCGGCGGCGAGTTCATCATCAACGGCGCCGAGCGCGTCATCGTGAACCAGCTGCACCGCTCGCCGGGCGTGGACTTCTCCATCGCCTCGGCCGAGGCCGACCGCCCGCTGCACTCGGCGCGGATCATCCCCGAGCGCGGCTCGTGGATCGAGCTGGAGGTCACCAAGAAGGATGCGCTGACCATGCGCATCGACCAGTCCACCAAGATCCCCGCCACCACCTTCCTGCGGGCCCTCGACGAGACCTATTCGACCACCCGCACGCTGCTGGAAACCTTCTACGGCGTCGAGAAGATCAAGGTCGTGGATGCGAAACCCGAGATGTTCGCCGCCGCGCCGATCGTCGACACCGACACCGGCGAAGAGATCGTCCCGATGGCCGCCCAGATCGGCGAGCACATCGACGCGGTGGTCGGCTCGTCGCTCAAGACGATCGAGGTCGTGACGAACCCGACGGACGAGTTGATCCTCAACACGATCGCCGACGAGAAACAGACCGCGCTGGACGGCGTCGACGTGACCGAGCACGAGGCGGCGCTGCTGGCGCTCTACGCCCGCCTGCGGCCGGGCAACCCGCCCCAGGTCGAGAAGGCCCGCCAGCTCTTCGCCGAGAAGTTCTTCGATGAGAACCGCTACCGCCTGGGCAAGGTCGGCCGGTTCCGCATCAACCGCAAGTTCGACCTGAGCGTCCCCGAAGACGAGATGCAGATCCGGGCCGAAGACTTCCTGGAGGTCATCAAATACATCCTGGACCTGCGCAACAGCCGCAACAAGGCGCACGTGGACGACATCGACCACCTGGGCAACCGCCGCCTGCGGACGCTGGATGAGCTGGCGGTCGAGGAGATGCGCAAGGGCTTCCTCAAGCTCCGCCGCACCGTGCAGGAGCGGATGAGCGTCAAGGACCCCGACGAGCTGTCGAAGATCGCCGACCTGATCAACTCCAAGTCGATCAGCAGCGCGATCGACCACTTCTTCGGCCGCGGCGAGCTGTCGCAGGTCGTCGACCAGACCAACCCGCTGTCGCAACTCACCCACGAGCGGCGGCTGTCGGCGCTCGGCCCCGGCGGGCTCAACCGCAAGCGGGCCGGCTTCGAGGTGCGCGACGTCCACATCTCCCACTACGGCCGGATCTGCCCCATCGAGACGCCCGAGGGCACCAACATCGGCCTCATCGCGTCGCTGGGCCTCTACTCCAAGGTCGACGAGTACGGCTTCCTGCTCACCCCGTACCGCAACGCCAACGAGGGCCAACTGACCGACGAGGTCGTTTACCTCCGCGCCGATGAGGAGATGAAGGTCACCCTCGGCCCGGCCGACTCCATCGCGCCCGACGGCAAGATGATCAAGGGCCAGGTCCTCGCTCGCGTGGACGGCGACTTGGCGCAGGTCAACTCCAAGCAGATCGATTACGTCGACGTGTCGCCCAAGCAGATCGTCGGCGTGTCGGCGGCGCTGATCCCGTTCCTCGAACACGACGACGCGAACCGCGCGCTGATGGGCTCGAACATGCAGCGGCAGGCGGTCCCGCTGATCAAGGTCCAGCCGCCCTGCGTGGCCACCGGCATGGAGAAGGCGGTGCCCGCCTATTCCGGCATGGTCGTCCGCGCCCGCAACGCCGGCACCGTGACCTACGTCGACGCCAAGACCATCGTCGTGGACAACGCCGACGAGTACGACCTGCGCAAATTCGTCGGCCTCAACGAGCGGACGTGCCTCAACCAGAAGCCGATCGTCAAGCTGGGTGAGAAGGTCGCGAAGGACCAGATCATCGCCGACGGCGCCGCCACCCACCTCGGCGAGCTGGCGCTGGGCAAGAACTGCCTCGTCGCGTTCAACACCTTCGACGGCTACAACTTCGAGGACGCCATCGTCATCAACGAGCGCCTCGTGAAGGACGACACGTTCACCTCGATCCACATCGAGGAGTTCGACGTCGAGATCCGTGAGACCAAGCTCGGCCGGGAGGAGTTCACGCCCGACATCCCCAACGTGTCGGAGAAGATGCTTTCGCGTCTGGACGAGAACGGCATCATCCGCACGGGCGCCTACGTCAAGCCGGGCGACATCCTCGTGGGCAAGGTGTCGCCCAAGTCCAAGAGCGAGCTGACCCCTGAAGAGAAGCTGCTGCACGCGATCTTCGGCCGGGCGGGCGAGGACGTGAAGAACGATTCGCTCGAGGTGCCCGCGGGGACCGAGGGCATCGTGATCGGCGCCAAGCGGTTCAGCCGCCGGATGCACCTCAACGACGAGCAGAAGAAGGCGCTCCGCCGCGAGATGCGCGAGTACGAGGCGTCGATGGACACCCGCGCCGCCGAGCTGTTCCGCCAGATGATCGAGCAGATCAATGAGATCACCGGTACGGGGATGGTCGACCCGTCGACCCGCCAGAAGGTCGGCGCCTCGGACATCACCGAGGTCGTGCTGGAGCAGATCGGCGACTTCGACGTGAAATGGATCAAGGGCGCCAAGGACATCAAGGCCGAGGCCGAGAAGGTCTACGAGGCGTTCTGGCCGCGGATCCAGGCGGTGGAGAAGGAGAAGCAGCGTCGCCTGGCCCACATGAAGCGGGGCGACGAGCTGCCCTCGGGCGTGCTGGAGATGGTCAAGGTCTACCTGGCGACCAAGCGGGCGCTGTCGGTGGGCGACAAGATGGCCGGCCGGCACGGGAACAAGGGCGTGATCGCCCGCATCGTGCCCGAGGAGGACATGCCGTTCCTCGACGACGGCACGCCGGTCGACGTGCTGCTCAATCCGCTGGGCGTGCCCAGCCGCATGAACGTCGGGCAGATCCTGGAAACCCACCTGGGTTGGGCCTGCGGCGTGCTGGGCTACCAGGCGATCACGCCGGTCTTCGACGGCGCGACCGAGGACGAGATCCACGCCGCCGTTCAGGAGGCCAACGACCACTGCGACAAGCGCTGGACCGCGCACGACCAGGGCCAGATCATCGGCGACCGCGAGTTGCTGGCGAAGATGCCCCGCGGCGGGAAGATCCAGCTCTACGACGGCCGCACCGGCGAGCCGTTCGATGAGAAGACGACCGTCGGCTACATGTACCTCATCAAGCTGCACCACCTCGTGGACGACAAGATCCACGCCCGCGCCACCGGCCCGTACAGCCTGATCACCCAGCAGCCGCTGGGCGGCAAGGCCCGCACGGGCGGCCAGCGGTTCGGCGAGATGGAGGTCTGGGCGCTCGAGGCCTATGGCGCCGCGTACGTGCTGCAAGAGCTGCTGACCGTCAAGTCCGACGATGTCGAAGGCCGCACGAAGATCTACGAGAGCATGGTCAAGGGCGCCAACAAGCTCGAGGCCGGCATGCCCGTGGCGTTCGACGTGCTTTGCAACGAGGTGAAGGGCCTGGGCCTGAACATCACGATGGAGAAGGCCGAGCTCGAAGGCGGCTCGATCCTGTAACGCCCCGGCCAGAGGCCGTGGGCCCGCGGCCGACCGGTCGCGACGTTCCTTTTTTGCTCCGACAGTTTTCCCACCCTTGAGACGAACCACTCATGGCTGAAACGATGTACGACCGCGTGAATGATTACGCCTCGGTGAAGATCAACCTCGCCAGCCCCAACGATATCCGTTCGTGGTCTTTCGGCGAGGTGAAGAAGCCCGAGACGATCAACTACCGCACCTACCGCCCTGAAAAGGACGGGCTGTTCTGCGAACGGATCTTCGGCCCCGAGCGCGACTACGAGTGCGCCTGCGGCAAATACAAGGGCACCAAGTTCAAGGGCATCATCTGCGACCGCTGCGGCGTCAAGGTCACGCACAGCCGCGTCCGCCGCAAGCGGATGGGCCACATCAACCTCGCCGCGCCGATCGTTCACATCTGGTTCTTCAAGGCCATCCCGTCGCACCTGGGCAACCTGCTGGGCATGAAGACCAGCGACCTCGAAAAGGTCATCTACTTTCAGGACTACGTCGTCACCGACGCGGGCGACACGCCCCTGAAGCACAAGCAGCTGCTGACCGAAGACGAGTTCCGTCAGGCTTACGAGTCCTACGGCTCGGGCTTCACCGCGATGATGGGCGCCGAGGCGATCAAGGAGCTGTTGGCCACGCTCGACCTCGACGAGACCGCGGCCGAACTGCGCGAGGGCCTGGGCGCCACCAAGTCCAAGCAGAAGATCAAGGACCTGTCCAAGCGGCTCAAGATCGTTGAGCAGATCCGCGGCAGCGAGAACCGTCCGGAATGGATGGTCATGGATGTGATCCCCGTGATCCCGCCGGACCTGCGCCCGCTGGTGCTGCTGGAGTCGGGCAACTTCGCCACCTCCGACCTCAACGACCTGTACCGCCGGATCATCAACCGCAACAACCGGCTCAAGAAGCTGATGGACCTCAACGCGCCCGAGGTCATCATCCGCAACGAGAAGCGGATGCTCCAGCAGTCGGTCGACGCGCTGTTCGACAACGGCCGCTGCCGCCGCCCGGTGCTCGGCTCGTCCAACCGCCCGCTCAAGTCACTCACCGACATGATCAAGGGCAAGCAGGGCCGGTTCCGCGAGAACCTGCTGGGCAAGCGCGTCGACTACTCGGCCCGTTCGGTCATCGTGGTCGGGCCCGAGCTGAAGCTGCACCAGTGCGGCCTGCCCAAGAAGATCGCGCTGGAGCTCTACCAGCCGTTCATCATCCGTAAGCTCAAGGAGCACGGCCTGGTCGACACGATCAAGTCGGCCAAGAAGATGCTCGAGCGTCGCGACCCCGAGGTGTGGGACATCCTCGAAGAGGTGATCTACCAGCACCCGGTGCTGCTCAACCGCGCCCCGACGCTGCACCGCATGGGCATCCAGGCGTTTGAGCCCGTCCTCGTGGAGGGCAACGCCATCAAGGTGCACCCGCTGGTCTGCACCGGGTTCAACGCCGACTTCGACGGCGACCAGATGGCGGTCCACCTGCCCCTGTCGGTCGAGGCCCAAGCCGAGGCGCAGGTGCTGATGCTCAGCCCGCACAACATCTTCAGCCCCGCCAACGGCGACCCGATCATCTCACCGTCGCAGGACATCCTGCTCGGCGCCTACTACCTGACGATGTCCCGGCCCGGCGAGAAGCCCGACGCCGAGAAGTCCCTCAAGTTCCGCGACCCGTTCGAGGCGCTGCTGGCCTATGACATCGGCAAGATCCACATCCACGACAGCCTCGAGGTCCGTCTCCCCGAGGGGCGGTGGGGCGACGTCGTGGTCGACCAGAAGTCCAACCCCGAGCCCCTGCCCGCCAACCGCCGCGTGCTCACCACCGTCGGCCGGCTGCTGTTCAACGAGATCCTGCCCGACGGCATGACCTTTTACAACTGCGCCCTGGGCTCCAAGGGCTGCTCCCGCGTCATCGACGACACCTACCAGCGCTCCGGCCGCCCGGCGACGATCGACCTGCTCGATTCGCTCAAGGGGATCGGCTTCAGACATTCGACCACGTCCGGCCTGTCGTTCGGCCTGACCGACCTGCGCATCCCCGCCAAGAAGCATGACCTCATCGAGGCTACGCAGAAGAAGGTCGACCGCGTTGAGAAGGCCTACATGGCCGGCGCCATCACCGAGCGCGAGCGCTACAACCAGCTGCTTGACCTCTGGACCCACTGCCGCGAAGCGGTTACCAAGGAGCTGCTCACCGAGCTCAAGGAAGACGTCCGCGACGAGGACAACACGCCCCTGCCGACCGAATCCACGGACGGCCGGCGTTACATCAACCCGGTGTACGTCATGTCCAAGGAAGCGTCGGGCGCCCGCGGCAACGTGTCGCAGGTGCAGCAGCTCGCGGGC
>JANQFR010000061.1 GCA_028277745.1 Phycisphaeraceae bacterium | reverse complement strand
TTTGTGTTGAAGGGGACTTTGCAACAGGAGTATGGACGCGAACTGCGCTGGGCGCAAGGGTTTAGGGCAACCGCGCATAATGTCCGCGCATGCGGGGCTCCGGCGCGCCGTTCACTGTCCCTCATAGATCATCAAGGCGTCGTCAGGCCCGTCGGATTGGAACAGGTGGTCGCTGGGGTTGACCGGGGCCCTGGCCCCATTGTTTGGGTCGTGGCCCATCCGGGTTTCGAGGACAGGGGAATTGACGAATTGAGCGTGGCTGTCGTTAAAAACGACATGGCCGCGCCAGCCTTGGCCGGGGGAGGTGTGCAGGCTGTAGACGTCGCCGGCGGTTCCTGCATTGCGGTCGGACACCGCAATCGCCTCAGTGTTGAGCGTTTCGCGCCACTCACGGTAGCGGTGGCCCACGACATCGATGTCAGGCAGGGCGAAGGAATAGTGATCGCTCGTCACGGGCCCGGTGGTCCACTCCGTCTTGTTTTCCACGGGTGACATGATGTATTCCCCGGTGAAGTAATTACCCAGAAGCAGCGTCTGAAAGCGGTATTCAACCGTCGCGTTGACGATCTCCCCCTTGGCGTTCAGGCCGGGGTAGAACTTACCGTTGCTCTGGGCGTACATGACCAAGGCCTGATGGATGCCCCGGGTCTGCGTATTGGTCTGCATGGATGATGCGGTCCGTCGCGTCGCATGAAGCGCCGGAAAGATGATGCTGATCAACACGACGACAATGACCAGGACGACGAGCAGTTCGATTTTCGTGAAGCCGCGTGGAGGTGGTGGGGCGTGCATTATCAAACTCCCGGTTGGCTTTATTATATAGAGGGTCAACGACCCAAGCCCCGCATACGCATGCGGGGCCCCGACAACCCCGACGCGACACCAACCGCATGACGAACAACCTTGCCGAGCTCCTGGACCGATCGGCCGACGCGCGGCCCGACGCGCCGGCGGTCGTGTTCCACGATCACACATGGACCTATCGCCAGCTTCAGTCGTGGTCCGACGCCGTGGCCGCGGCGTTGACCGAACGGGGCCTGCGCGCGGGCGACCGGTTGGCGATGCTGCTGCCCAACGGCCCGGCCCTGCTGCTGGGGTACCTGGCGTGCTTCAAGAGCGGGGTGGTCGCCGTGCCGTTGAATTACCGGTATCGATCGCCCGAGATCGACCACGCGATGGAGGACTCGGGCGCGTCGGCCCTTGTCGCCCATCGGGACCGATCGGACGACCTGGCCGGGACAGGGGCGGCGTCGTCCCTGGGCGACCGGCTGGAGATCGTCGAGGACGACCTCGACCCGTTCGCGGCGTGGGGCGCTTCGGCCGGCGCCCGCCGGACCTTCGAACGCCCCGACCTGCCCGCCCAGGCGCCCGTCGCGATCATGTACACCTCCGGGTCGACCGGGCCGCCCAAGGGCGTGACCTATTCGCGTGCTTCACTCGCGTCGGCCGCTTTCGATGAGCTGCCGGGCCTCCACACGGATGCTCAGACGGTGGCTCCGGTGATCGGCTCGTTCGCTCATGAGGGGCCGCTCACGCTCCACGTGATCCCCGTGCTGCGCGCCGGCGGGCGATTGATCCTCATGGACCGACACGACGCGGAGCACGTGGCCGACGTGGTCATCCGCCACCGCTGCACCTGCCTGGGCCTGCTCTGCGCGTTGCTGCAGCAAGTCCTCGACGAACCCGCCTTCCAGCGGGCCGACCTGAGCTCGGTCCGATTCGTCGGGACCGGCGGCGACGAGGTCCCCCACAGCCTCTTTGAGCGCGTCCGCGAGCGGTTCGGCCTGCAACTCATCACCGGCTACGGCTTGACCGAGTCGCCTCACGTCGCCATCAACGCGCCTGGCCCGCGGTACGCCCCCGGCTCGATCGGCGTGGCCATGCCCAGCCGGCAGGTCCGCCTCATCGATGACGACGGCCGCGATGTCGCCTCCGGCCAGGTCGGTCAGATCATTGTCCGCAGCCCCGCCAGCATGCTCGGCTACTGGAACAACCCCCAGCAGACCGCCCGGGCCCTGCGCGACGGCTACGTGCACACCGGCGACCTCGCACGGCAGGACGAAGCGGGCCGGTACTGGTTTGTCGGACGCAGCAAGCGGATCATCATCGTCGACGGGTCCAACGTCGGCCCCGGCGAGGTGGAGGATGTGCTTGACGACCACCCCAGCGTGAAGATGTCGGCGGTGGTCGGCGTCCCCGACCGTCGCCACGGCCACATCGTCGCCGCCTTCGTCCAGCTCAAGCCCGGCGCCGAGCCCACGACCCCCGAGGCGCTGCGGGCCTGGGCCCGCGAACGCCTCGCCGCCAACAAGGCGCCCGTGCGCGTCACCATCGTCAACGAGCTGCCCCTGACCGAGTCGGGCAAGGTCGACCGCCAGCGCCTGCTGGACGCCTAACCCATAGCCGGGCGGCTACGCCGCCCCGGGGACCGGGATCGCGTAGCGATCCGGCTATTTATCGACGGCGCGCCGATCGCGTGAGGTCTTCGGGATTCAGCCACTGCTCACCGCGGTGTTTCGGCAGATATTCAATCATCAGGTAATCGAAGTGAGCGTAGTCTTTTACTCGCTTGCGGCTGGAATTCTCAGCCCACCAAACGCGTTTCTCAAATTGCTCATTTAATGTTCTGGTCAAGGCGGACTGAAGCGAGGTCCGCATCGATTTCCATGAGCGGTCATGGCGCCAGCCGATCAGGACGTGGACGTGTGTAGGTTCGCAAGCGATGGCGTGCAGCGTTGCGTCGAGATGACGGACGGCTTGCTGAGCCGCAGCGATGGCCGTCCGCTGCACCGCTTTTGTCAAACAGATGGGCGGTTCACGTTGGCGGGATCGATAGGCGTCGGCCATTTCAGGATCGAACGGCTGTAAACCACGCGTTCGATGCACATAGCCTCTGGGGTGATCGGGCATCCACGTGCCGTGCGCATGGAAAGTGAACAGGTAGCGAGGCATCGGGGACGCCACTTTACGACAATAGCCGGATCGCTACGCGATCCCGGTTCCCCAGGGCGGCGTAGCCGCCCGGCTATTTGCCCGCCGCGATCAATAGCGGTAGTGCTCCGGCTTGTACGGCCCCTCGACCGGGACGCCGATGTAGTCGGCCTGCTCCTGCGTGAGCTTGGTCAGCTTGACGCCGAGCTTGTCAAGGTGGAGGCGGGCGACCTTCTCGTCAAGGTGCTTGGGCAGGACGTAGACCTGCTTGTCGTAGGCGTCGTTGTTCACCGCCAGCTCGATCTGGGCGATGGTCTGGTTGGTGAACGACGCGGACATCACGAACGAGGGGTGTCCGGTCGCGCAGCCGAGGTTGAGCAGCCGCCCCTCGGCGAGGATCAGGACGCTGTGGCCGTCTTCAAACGTCCACATGTCGTACTGCGGCTTGATGTTGGTCTGGATCGCGATCTTTTTCAGACCGGCCATGTCGACCTCGTTGTCGAAGTGGCCGATGTTGCCGACGATCGCCTTGTCCTTCATCTTCGCCATGTGGTCGGCGGTGATGATGTCGAAGTTGCCGGTGGTGGTGATGAAGATGTCGGCGGTCTCGATGACGTCCTCGAGCGTCTTGACCTCGTAGCCCTCCATGGCGGCCTGCAGGGCGCAGATCGGGTCGATCTCGGTGACGATGACGCGGGCGCCCTGGCCGCGGAGCGACTGGCAGCAGCCCTTGCCCACGTCGCCGTAGCCGCAGACGACGGCGACCTTGCCGGACATCATCACGTCGGTCGCGCGGTTGAGCCCATCGATGAGCGAGTGCCGGCAGCCGTAGAGGTTGTCGAACTTGGACTTGGTGACCGAGTCGTTGACGTTGATGGCGGGGAACAGCAGCGTGCCGTTCTTGGCGAAGTCGTAGAGCCGGTGGACGCCGGTGGTGGTTTCCTCGGAGACGCCCTGGCAGGCCTCGGCGACCTTGGTCCACCGGCCGGGGTGGTCTTCGAGGTTGCGGCGGAGCGTGGCGAGGATCTCGCCCCATTCCTCGGGGTCGTTCTCTGGGTCGAAGGCCGGGACGGCGCCGGCGGCCTCAAACTCGACGCCCTTGTGGATCAGCAGGGTGGCGTCGCCGCCGTCGTCGACGATCTGGGTCGGGCCCCGGCCGTCGCCGAAGTCCAGTGCGGTGTCGGTGCACCACCAATACTCGGCCAGGGTCTCCCCCTTCCACGCGAACACGGGGATGCCCTGGGGGTTGTCGGGCGTCCCCTCAGGCCCGACGACGACCGCGGCGGCGGCGTGGTCCTGGGTCGAGAAGATGTTGCAGCTGACCCAGCGGATCTCGGCGCCGAGCGCGGCGAGCGTCTCGATCAGCACGGCGGTCTGCACGGTCATGTGCAGCGACCCCATGATCCGCTGGCCCTTGAGCGGCTGCTGGCCGGCGTACTCCTGGCGGAGGGCCATGAGCCCGGGCATCTCCTGCTCGGCGAGCATGATCTCCTTGCGGCCCCACTCGACGGTCTGTGGGGACAGGTCGGCGACCTTGTAGTCCAGGCCGTTGGCGGTGTCGACGGTGAGCGTGGGTTGGGTGGGGGTGGCGGTCATCGTGAAAAGGGCTCCGGGGTGTTGATTAAAGGTTCAGGATCCGGGGCGCATCGCGGTGGCGGAAACCAGCGCGGGCCCCTTGGCTTTGGGGTCGGGGCGCAACGGCCGGCAGCGGGCCCGGGTGAAGCCGACGTCGGTCAGCCGGGTCTGCAACTCGTCGATCGTGAAGCCCATGGACTGCTGGCCGAGCTGCCGGCGGAAATCGTCGCGGTCATGGCGCATCAGGTCAACGACCACCGCCTTGCCGCCGGGCTTGAGGACGCGGTGCATCTCGTTCAGCACGGCCGCGGGGTCGGGGACGTAGGTGAGGACGAGGATGAGCAGAGCCGCGTCGCAGCGTTCAGCTTCGATGGGCAGGGACTCGAGCTCACCCTCGCGCAGCTCCACGTTCGACAGCGATTCGGTCTGGGCCCGAGCGGCGGCGAGCATCTCGGGGGAGTTGTCCACGCCGATGACGTGCCCGACCGACGCGGCGAGGTCCCGGGTCAGCTCGCCGGTGCCGCAGCCGAGGTCGGCGATCGTCCACTGCTCGGGCAGCAGCGCGATCAGGGCGTCGCGCAGGAACGCCTGGCCATAGAGCTGGTCCCGGGTGTCGGCCCACTGGGACGCGACGCCGGCGAAGAACGAGCGCGACGCCCCGCGCCGCCGCCGCAGGTGCTCGATGAGCCGGACCTGGTCTTGGTGATGGGTCGCCCAGTCGTCGGTCTGCTTGCGGGCCACCAGCCACAGCTGCCGCGCCGGCTCGTCCAACTCGTCGAGGATCATCCGGTAAAGATTGGTCGTGCCCGATCGGCGGGAGACCACCCACCCCTCGTCGGAGAGGAGCTTGAGGTGGCGGCTGACGGTGGACTGGGGGAGCTGAACGATGTCGCACAACTCGGCGACCCCCAACTCGTGGCGTTCGAGCAGCCGCAGCAGGCGAAGCCGGTTGGCGTCGGCGAGGCTGGCCATCTGCCGCAACAGGGCGTCGAGCTGATTGGTGGAGGTGGCGTTCATTGAATCATCAGTTCATCCGGATATAATAATAAACCGGGTCGCCGTGAAGTCAAACACTTATCCCCGATTCGTCTGGACGCATGGCGGGCATTCCTGCGAATGCGCGGCCGACCGGGGAAGCAGAGAAACGGGAACCCCCCGGAACCCGGTTCCCGCTTTCTGCTTCAGCCGGCCGTTTCGGGAAATATCAGGTTGTCAATGAGCGAAGAGTCAGCATGTATGTTAGGTTTTTGATTGCATTTTGTCAAGCGTTGGCCACTTTGACGTCCGGTTTTGGCGTTCGGCGCCAAACGCGGGAACCGGCATCACGGTAGGATGGCTTTTTTGATTAAGAAGGTGCGGCGGTAGGAGCCGGATGTATGCGTAACGAGGTGTCTCTGGGGATTGCCGGGATCGGCGGCTTTGCGGGTTCGATCCGGGATTTGATCATGCGGCAGGGGGCGGCGTGCGATCCGCCCGTGCGGCTGTCGGCGGTGTGCGACCCACAGCCCGGGGCGTTCCCGGAGGTGGTGTCGGAGCTGAGACGGCAGGGGGTGGCGGTGCACGACGATTACGACGCGCTGCTGGCCGAGCCGATCGAGGGGGTGTGGCTGCCGGTGCCGATCCATCTGCACCGCCCGTTCACGGAACAGGCGCTGGCGGCGGGCAAGGCGGTGATGTGCGAGAAGCCGGCGGCGGGGACGCTGGCGGAGGTCGACGCGATGATCGCCGCGCGCGACGCCGCGGGCCGGCCGGCCTTGATCGGGTACCAGGACATGTACGACCGCCAGACCGGGCCGATCAAGCGTCGCCTCCTGTCGGGCGAGTTCGGCGACATCGAGCGGGCGACCCTCCACGCGTGTTGGCCGCGGGGATCGACGTACTTCGGCCGCAACAACTGGGCCGGCCGGCAGCGGGTCGGCGACGCGTGGGTGCTCGACTCGCCCGCCAACAACGCGCTGTCCCACCAGATCAACATCGCGCTGTTCTATCTGGGCCCGGCCCTGGGAGTCAGCGCTGTCCCGGTCGCGGTCGAGGCCGAGCTGTACCGCGCCGCCGACATCGAGAACTACGACACGATCTCGGCCCGGGTCACGCTCGACACCGGCGCCTCGCTGCTGGTCCTCATGACCCACGCCTGCCGCGATCTTCGGCACCCGATCCTCACCCTGCACGGGCAAGCGGCGCGGGTCGTCCGGCATCACGGCGGCAACCTGAGCATCCACACGGCCGACGGCGTGGAGACGGTCGAACGCGCCCACGACATGCGCCCTCGCATGCTCGAAGCCTTCAGCCGCGCGATCCGTGGCGTCGAGCCGGGCGACACCCCGTTGGCGACGCTTGAAACCGCACGCTCCCACACCATGCTGATCAACGCGATCTCGGAAGCGGCCCCGATCATCTCGGCGCCGGAAGACGCGGTGGAGTCGTTCGACGATGACGAGCAGAACGGGCTGATCCGCTGCATCCGCGGGATTGAAGACGCATTCAAAGACCTGGCCGAGGCGGACCAGATGATGCACGAGTCGGGCCGGTTTGGATTCACCGTCCCCCCGCAGCGGCTGGACATGACGGGCTACTGCCGATTCGCCGGCCCGTGCGGGTTCGAGCCGCACGCGGTGTGAGCGGCCCGGGCGCGCAACGGATGGCCGCACCGCGTGTTTTGTTTGAGCTGCACTTGAATGTCCGTAGTATCGAGATCAGCGAATGGATCAGCCGCTGCTGCAAGGTCATACCGGTTCATTGGCCGGATCGAGGCTTTTCGTACACTCTCTTAACGCTATGGTGCGAGAGCATAAAAATTGGAAAACGACAAACGTATTACTCACACCCTAAACCTGCATTTAAGAAGGCAATCGCCAGATTAACGCACGCCCTTGGCCTTTCTCGCGGCGAAGCCCAATCTCTTCTTCGAGTTGACGGGTCCAAGTCGGGCACGCTCGTTCATAGGGGAGGTCGAATTGATCACGCAACTGAGCCCACGTCAGCCCATCCCGGTATCGGCACAAAGCCGACTGGATCGCATCTCGGAACGCCTCATAGGTCATGCTCGATCCTTTCGCTTCGCAAGTATCTTGAGAAGAGCGGATGCTTCGCCCAAATGCAGCAAGCTGTGATTCAATCCCCACCATCCTATTAAGTCTTCCTTAGTCAGACCCAGCAAAAAGCTCGCCATCGATTCGGCGGCCTCTGGTGTGATAACGCCGAGGTCAACCGCTTGGTCCAGATGAGATTGTTCTAAAGGATTCAGCCAATGGTCCAATTCATGAGATTCGATCACTGCACGTGTCCGAATCCCGACCGCGTTGCGATAGGCCCAGGCAGCATCAGTATCAATCTTCTCGGCAAGTTCATGAGAATCTTTTCGGGTCATGCCGTGCGCGTGGCGCCGCGCATACCGTAGTCGGTTTGCCCAAGACTCTTCGTCAAACAAGCGGGGCAACCCCGCGATCAATGCCAACCCCACATCTTCCGAACAGGCCATGTGCCAAATCTGCCACGCCAAGCTATTTAAACCCTCAGGCATGCAGCGGCGGTCGGCGCAGGTGGTTTCTGTCCAGATTTGATCGGCTATGCTGAACGGCGGGCTGATTGCCACCTCGTCTGAATGGGAAAAGGCGTGCCCTCGTAAAAATACCGTTACTGCATGCACCGACATACGCGTACTCGCTGTTGGCTCAACCGGCCACCAATATATTAATAGTACTAATAATTTGTTTCCCCCCCTTGACATTCAAGACAGTCGCTACGGCCTCAGCAACTCGACGCACTGCCTGACCCATGATGCGTGAACCTTCTACTTTTAAATGGGCGCAAAACGGTGGGGATTACAACAAGGCTATAAAATGTATGCGATGCAGCGCAACTTGCGACGACTGGCGGTGGTCGGGCTGATGCTGATGAGCGTCGGTTGCATGACCGAGCGGATTGTTCACGACGGATGGGCCAGCTTCCCCCGGGACCCCAAGCCGACGTCGACGGACGCGGACGGATCGGACGGCCGGCGGAGCGGGGCGGCCCAGGCGTGGACGGTCCCGGTCGAGTCGTTTACCGGCATGGGCCGTCATCAGCGGGCGAGCCGCCTGGGCTCGCGCGTCAACAGCCTGGTGGGCATGAATGGGGCCTGGGTGAGCGACAACGGGTTGCAGACGACGCTCTTCTTCGGCCGGTTCAGCTCGGCCCAGTCGCCCGAGGCCCAGCTCGCGCTGCACGCGATCCGTGAGATCGAGGTCGACGACGAGCGTCCGTACGCCGAGGTGCGGCTGGTTCCGATGTCGCCGGTGGTCCGCACCGCGTCGGACTCGCGTGACCTGTCTCAGTACAGCGGGATGTACTCGCTTCAGATCGCGGCGTTCCGCGACCAGGACGCCGCGGCGCAGCGCGACGCCGCCGAGGAATACGCCGACCAGTTGCGCAAAGACGGCGATGAGGCGTATTACTTTCACGGGCGCACGATGTCGCTGGTGACCGTCGGCCTGTTCGCGAAGGATCAGGCGCTGGTCACGGTCGATAACCCGTTGGCGCCGGGCTCGAAGGTGGATCGTTACGGACCCGCGGTGTTGGAGCTTCAGAAGAAGCACCCGTTCAACCTGATCAACGGCATGACGGTGGTCGAGAAGCAGAACGGCAAGGTCATGGGCGAGCAGCCCAGCATGCTCGTGCCCGTGCCGTGAGGTCCCACGCGACCGCGAGGTAGACCGGCACATATTCCATCAGCACGACCCACAGCGGCGGCTGGAACCGGGCCGGGTTCAGCCATGCGGCGTAGGCCGTCACGATCGTCAGGCTGAAGACCCAGCCGGTGAGGCTGAACGCCATCGGCAGCAGCGCCAGGGCCCATAACAGGTACCACGGGTGCACCGTGCTCGACAGCAGCAGCGCCGCCAGCAGGTACGCGGCGGCGGTCGCCCACAAGCTGCAGCGCAGGAGCATGGCGCCGATCAGCACGCCCAGCATGGCCGCGGCGCAGATCAGGTCAGCCGTCAGCTTGCCGGCTTCCTCGCCGTATTGCGCTTCGACGACGAACCGGATGGCGGGGTGCACGGTGGCGTTGGCGGCCCATTTCTCGACGAACGTGCGGCCGGTTTCGATCATGCCCGTGAGCCCGCCGTCCATCAGCGCAAACGGCAGGTACAGCAGCACCAGCACGGCGACAAACCCCGCGCCCAGCCCGATCAGGCGGGCGAGGTCCTTACGCATCGGCCAGGCCATCGGCAACAGCAGCGGCAGCACGACGGGCTTGACCCCCGCGGCCAGCGCCAGGCAGACCCCCGCGGCCAGCGCGCCTCGCGCGTTGGCGATCTGGGCGGCGTACAACGCGCCGACCATGAACGCGATCCCCACCGCGTCCTGGTGCCCCGACCCCGCTGTCTCGCTCAGCGCCAGGGGGTGCCACGCGTACAGCAGCGCCCACCACGGCGAGCGCCCGGCGCGGCGCAGCGCCAGCAGGAGCAAGACGACCACGGCCATGTCGAAGGCGCCGAAGCCCAGGCGGAACGTGGCCGCGGCGTCGCCGCCCAGCCGGGCGAGGCCGGCGAAAACCCACTGGCTGGTGGGCTGGTAGATCGTCACCAGCTCCGGGTTGTTGATCGGCATCTCACTGCCGGCTTCGGCGGGTGAAAGGACGTAGGGGTTACGGCCGTCCACCCCCAGGGTCTGGCCGTCGAAGATGTACCGCCAGATGTCGTCGCTCAGCAGCGGCGTGGTGGTCAGCGCCACCGCGACCCGCGCGGCGGCGGCGACGGTCAGCACGACCGCCCACGCCAGGCGCGGGTTCGTGCGGTTTCGCCAGACAACCCAGCCCAGGACGCCCCAGAGCAGGGCGTACGCCGCCCAGTAGATGCAGAGCCCGCGCGCGATTCCGCCGTTTTCATCCCAGACGACGCTCTGCAACGCCATCGCCCCGACAAACGCCGCGACCGCCGCGGCGGCCCACCACCATCGCCCGGTCATGACGCGGCCTCACTGAACCGCGCCGCCAGCGCCGCCTTGACCGCGGCCATCGACGGGCAGGCGTCGCCCAGCAGTTGCTCCAGGCTCGTCACCGCCCGCCCCTCGAGCCCGCACGGCACGATGGTTTGAAAGTGCGACAGGTCGGTGGTCACGTTCAGCGCGAGCCCGTGCAGGGTCGTGTTCTTGCGGACTCGCACGCCCATGGCGCAGAGCTTGGCGGGCTGGAGGGGCGCGTCGACCCAGACGCCGGTCGCGCCGTCCTCGCGTCGCCCCACGACGCCGAACGTAGCGACCGTGTCGATCACGACCTGCTCCAGCAGCCGCATGTACCGCCCGAGGTTGAGCCCCAGGTCGTTGAGCCGGAGGATCGGGTAAGCCACCAGTTGCCCGGGCCCGTGGTAAGTGATGTCCCCCCCACGGTCGGTTTCCTGGACATCGATGCCCAGGCTTTTGAGGCGTGGGCCGGAGGCGATGAGGTGGTCGGCGGCGTTTTTCCGGCGGCTGATCGTGATCACCGGTTCGTGCTCCAGCAGCAGCAGCGTCATGGGCTCGCGGCCCTCGCTGACCGCGCGGTTCACTTCCCGCTGCAGCGCCAACGCCGGCGCGTAGGCGATTGTTCCCAGGTCGCGCACCCGCCATCTGCCGATGAACTGCGTCTGTTCCACGACTCGCTATCATACGCACCAGGGAGACTCGATAAGGAACCACGGCTTTGCCGCAAGTCCATCCAACCGCCGTGGTCGACCCGTCGGCCCGACTCGCCGACGACGTCTGTATCGGTCCGCTCTGTGTGATCGAGGGCGAGGTGGAGCTGGGCCCGGGCTGCCGGCTTGAAGCCCAGGTGTTCATGAAAGGCCCGATGGCGGCGGGCGCCAACAACCACTTTTACCCCAACACCTACATCGGCCACGAACCGCAGGACCGCGGTTTCGATCCCCGCCGCCTCGGCGCGGGCGTGACGATCGGCCGGGACAATATCTTCCGCGAGGGCGTCTCGGTGCACCGCGCCACCGGCGACGCCCCGACCACGGTCGGCGATGACAACTACCTCATGGTCAACGCCCACCTCGGCCATGACACAGTGATCGGTCATCACAACACCCTGGCCAACGGGGTGCTGCTGGGGGGGCACGTCCAGCTCGCGGATCACTGCGTCCTGGGCGGCAACGCCGTGGTTCACCAGTTTGTCCGCATCGGCCGGCTGAGCATGATCAGCGGCGTCGCCGGCCTGACCCAGGACATGCCGCCGTTCTGCGTCTGCTACACGACCCGCTCGATCTCGTCGCTCAATATCGTGGGTTTACGCCGGGCCGGTTACCGCGGCCACGTGCGGCATCTCAAAGCGGCGTTCGACATCCTCTTCCTTCAGCGTCACGCGAACCATGTCGCGGCCGAACTGATCGAACAGCGTTTCACGGATGACCCGTTGTGCCGGGAGTTCGCCGGGTTTGTGAGGGAAACCCATCGCGGCATCACCCCCTACCTCGGCGGTCGCGCCGAGGACTGATTTTCCGGGGGATCGGACCGGGCGGCGGCCCGGCCCTGCGGGTCGGCGCTAAGTGGTGAGGGTGTCAGGCTGGACTTGGGCGGCGCGGCGTTTAAAATCGCTGCGTCTCACGCCAGCAAGGGGTTTTCAAGCCTGTGCCGACTATTCACCCGACCGCCGAGGTGGATCAGGACGTGACGCTGGCCGACTCCGTCGTGATCGGACCGAACTGCTTTATCCGGGGGGAGGTCGCCATCGGAGAAGGTTCGCGCCTGGTCGCCAACTGTTGTCTGAACGGGCCGCTGCGCCTCGGCGCGGGGAACACGCTTTACCCCAACGTCTGCCTCGGCTTTGCGCCCCAGGACCGCAAGTACCCCCCGGGCCGCGCCGGCGCCGGCGTGGTGATCGGCGATCACAACGTTTTCCATGACGGATTCACCCTCCACCGCGCCACCGCCGACGCGCCGACCCGCGTCGGCGATCACAACCGCTTCCTGGCCAACTCGCACATCGGCCACGACTGTGTCATCGGCGACCGGTGCACGCTGAACAACGGCGCCCTGGTGGGGGGGCATGTCGAGGTGGCGGACGAGGTCGTGCTCAGCGGCCACGCGGTCGTGCACCAGTTCTGCCGCCTCGGCCGGTTGTCGATGATGATGGCGCTCGAAGGGATCACGAAGGACCTGCCGCCGTTCTGCCTGGTGACTGTCAAGCGGTCGGTGTCGGGGCTCAACGCCGTCGGGCTGCGCCGAGCCGGTCTCGGGGCGCACCTGCCGGCCCTCAGACGGGCGTTCGACATCCTCTACCGACAGCGGCTGGCCAACACCGCGGCCGCCCAGCGCATCGCGCAGGAACTGCCCGGCGATCCGCTGGTCGGCGAACTGGTCCATTTCGTCCGCACCGCGACACGCGGCGTGCTGCCCTATGTCAGTGCGCGGCAAACAGGGAAAGGCGCGGCGAAAAACCGCAAAGCGCGGAAGACCGGCTAGTGGCGCCTTACATCTGCATGGATCATTAGCCCCCGGCTTTGCCGGGGGGGACTCCGTGTCACCGACCCCCGGGCAGAGCCCGGGGCTAACGGAAAGAAACAGATGCAACTCACCACTAGGCTCTAAGCCCAAATGACGTATTGCTTGATATTCACATCGACCGGATGACCGGTGAGACGGTCAGCATCGCGCATGGGGGCGCCGGGGTCGAACACCGCCATGGGCTGAGTAACATCAAACCGCCAGAACGGAGCGTGGGGCGGGTCCGCTCCCAGGCAGATGGGTTCAAGCCGACCCGGGCCGTCGCCGTTTTGCATCGCCGCCTGAGGCTGCTATACTGCCGGGCTCGCCCGATCGCGAGCGGTGACCGTTATGCGCGAGCCGTCGTCTAAGTCCAGTGGGCGGAACCTGTTGAAGCAAGCATCGGCGCCCCCGGCGTCAGGAGCCAGGCGATGGCCAAGAAGGAAATCACCAGCCAGTTCAAGATCCAGGCCCCCGGCGGCCAGGCCACGCCGGCCCCGCCGATCGGGCCGGCCCTCGGCCAGCACGGCGTCAACCCCGGGCAGTTCATCCAGCAGTTCAACGACCGCACCCGCCAGCTCAACGGCAAGGTCGTCGGCTGCGTGATCACCGTTTACAAGGACCGCTCGTTCGAGTTCGAGATCAAGAGCCCCCCCGCCGCTGTCCTGCTCCTGGACGCCGCCGGCGTGGAGAAGGGCGCGGGCGTGCCCAACAAGGACAAGGTCGGCTCGGTGACGCTCGACCAGCTGCGGTCGATCGCCGAGGAAAAGACCAAGGAGCTCACCGGCCACTCGGTGGAGGCCATGATGCGGACCATCGCGGGCACCGCCCGGTCGATGGGCATCACCGTCGAGGGCGCCGAGGCCCTCTAACGCGGCCCCGCGCCGCCGGCCAACCACGGGCCGCGACCGTGGAAGACGCGGGCCCTTCGCGTGAGGGCTCAACTCGAAAGGACAACCATGACCCGCAAAGGCAAGCGCTACCGCGCGGACCTCGAACAACAACCCAAGCAGCCCCTGCCGATCGGCGACGCCGTCGCCCAGGTCAAGCAGTACAAGCCGACCAAGTTCGACCAGTCGGTCGAGTTGTGCATGCACCTGGGCATCGACCCGAAGCAGGCCGACCAGATGATCCGCGGCTCGCTGTCGCTGCCGCACGGCATCGGGGCGACCAAGCGGGTGATCGCGTTCTGCTCGCCCGACAAGGTCGACGACGCCAAGGCCGCCGGCGCCACCGAAGCGGGCGGCGAGGAGCTGGTCAAGAAGATCGAGGACGGCTGGATGGAGTTTGACGTGGCGATCGCCGAGCCGGCGATGATGCGGGTCGTCTCCAAGCTCGGCCGGACGCTGGGCCCCAAGGGGCTGATGCCCTCGCCCAAGTCCGGCACGGTCACGCCCAAGGTCGCCGAGGCGGTCAAGGAATATGCGGCCGGCAAGGTGGAGTTCCGCAACGACAGCGGCGGGAACGTGCACGCGGTCATCGGCAAGTTCAGCTTCACCGCCGACAAGCTCACCGACAACGCCAAGGCGTTCATCGACCACATCCACCGCATCAAGCCCTCGGCCGCCAAGGGCCACTACGTCAAGAAGATCTCGGTCTCCGCGACCATGACCCCCAGCGTCCTCGTGGCGGAATGAGAGTGAGTGGCCGGTGGCCGGTGGCCAGTGGCCAGGGAAAACCAGGACCGATCGCTAATCCCGTTCGCGGCCCTCAACGAGCCTAAATCATGAGCAAGCCCGTCAAAAACCTGATCACCGAGTCGTACAAGAAGCGTTTCGAAGGCCTCACCGGCGCGGTCGTGATCGACATCCGCGGCATCGAGGCCAACGACAACAACACGCTCCGCGCCGAGCTGGCCGAGAAGCAGATCAAGGTCGCGATCGTCAAGAACAGCCTCGCCAGGCGGGCGTTCGAGGACACCGACATGGCCGGCCTCCGCGACGTCCTGACCGGCCCCGCCGCCCTGGTCTACCCCACCAGCGACGAGACCAGCGTCGTGTCGGTGGCGCGGGAGCTGATCGACCAGGCCAAGAAACTCGCCAACCTCGAGTTCAAGGGCGCCCTGCTCGACGGCATCCTCTTCGGCCCCGACGAGATCAAGAAGCTCTCCGAGTACCCGACCAAGGAAGAGGCCCAGGCGCAGGCGGTGCAGATCCTGCTCAGCCCCGGGCAGAACCTCGCCGGCGCCGCGGTGGGCCCGGGCCGCAAGATCGCCTCGATCATCAAGGCCCTCCAGGACAAGCTCGAGGCCGGCGAAGAGATCAAGAAGGCCTCCTGAAACAAGAACCCCATTCAGCCCCGACCCGAAGCTCAATGACTCCGACATCCACATCCGACTGGCCCCTCGGGGTTAAATCGCGGCACAGGGCGGCGACCTCTCGGATCAGCATGTAAGCGTAAGGAAGATTCCCATGTCCGAAGTAGCAGAAAACGTCAAGGCGCTCGGCGACCAGATCGTCGGGCTGACCCTCAAGGAAGCCGTCGAACTGGGCGACTACCTCAAGGACGAGTACGGCATCGAGCCCGCCGCGGGCGCGGCCGTGATTCAGCCAGGGCCGGGCAGCGGCGGCCCCGCCGAAGAGGTCGAGGAGCAGACCGAGTTTGACGTCATCCTCAAGGCCCCCGGCGATCAGAAGATCAAGGTCATCAAGGCCGTGCGCGAGGCGACCGGCCTCGGGCTCAAGGAGGCCAAGGAAGTCGTCGACGGCGCCCCCAAGGCCGTCAAGGAAGGCATCCCCAAGGAAGAGGCCGAGGCCCTGGCCGAGAAGATCAAGGAAGCCGGCGGCGAGGTCGAGCTCAAGTAGGCCCGCCCCCATCATTCAGCCTCAAACGCAAGACGCCCAGGGTTTTTCGCCCTGGGCGTTTTTTTTGTGTCAGGTTTCGGCGAATCCCCGGTATTGGCAGACACTCGAACGTTTTCCCCGTTTGAAAGGAAGCCTGCGATGACCGCCGCCACCCTCGAACCGACGCGCGCCGAGGCGTTCGCCGACCGCATGATGGACACGCTCAACCACGCCGCCGCGGCGCTGATGATCTCGGTCGGCCACCGCACCGGCCTGTTCGACGCGATGAGCGACATGACGCCCAGCACCCCCAAGGCGATCGCCCGCCGCACCGGGCTCAGCGAACGTTACATCCGCGAATGGCTCGGCGCGATGTACACCGCCAGGGTCGTCGAGCACGACCCCACGCAGGGCACGTACACGCTGCCGACCGAGCACGCGGCGTGGCTGACCCGCGCCGCCGGGTCGAATAACCTCGCCGCCTCGACCCAGTGGATCGGGTTGCTCGGCGCCGCGGAGAACGACGTCGTCGAGGCGTTCGTTCACGGCAAGGGCGTGCCGTACTCGGCCTACAGCCGGTTTCACGAGGTGATGGCCGAGGAAAGCCAGCAGACGGTGGTCGCGGCGCTGCGGGAGCACATCCTGCCGCTCGTGCCGGGCCTGAGCCAGAAGCTGATCGAGGGCCTCGACGTGCTCGACGTCGGCTGCGGGGCCGGGCGGGCGTTGATCCGCCTGGCGGAGAGCTTCCCCAGCAGCCGGTTCACCGGGTACGACTTCTCCGAAGAAGCGATCCAGACCGCCCGCGAAGACGCCCAGAAGAAAGGCCTGTCCAACGTCCGCTTCGTCGTGCAGGACGCGGCCGCGTTCACCGACGCCGAGGCGTACGACCTGGTCCTGACGTTTGACGCCATCCACGACCAGGCGAGGCCCGAGACGGTGCTGGACAACATCCGCCGGGCGCTGCGTCCCGGCGGCGTGTACCTGTGCCAGGACATCAAGGCCCACAGCCGCCACCACGGCAACGAGGACCACCCGGCCGGGCCGTTCATCTACACGGTGTCGTGCATGCACTGCATGTCCGTCTCGCTGGCCAACGGCGGGCCGGGCCTGGGCGCGGCGTGGGGCAAGCAGGTCGCGATGCGGATGTTCTACAACGCCGGCTTCCGCAACATCCGCGTCGACGAACTCGAACACGACTTCCTCAACAACTACTACACGATGACGAAATAGAGCCCCGAAGCCCGGGGATTGCAATCCCCGGGCTTCCTCGCGGCTCACGTGCGGCCGAACTGTTTTTCGAGGTCCTTGAGCGTGAGCCGCAGGGTCGTCGGCCGGCCGTGAGGGCAGGCGCTGGAACGCTCCACTTCAGCGCGCTTCTCCAGGAGGGCGGCCAGCTCAGCAGGCGTGAGCTGGTCGCCCGCTTTCACCGCCGCCTTGCACGCCATCATGTCCAGCACCTCGTGCAACGCCGCCTCTTCCGCGTTGGGCCGGGACGTGTCGAGTCCGCCCTCCGCCGCGAGGTCGAGCAGCTCGGCCAGGAACGGGCCCGCGTCGACCTTGCGGTCGAACAGGAAGCTGGGGAACGCCTGGATCGCGATCGCGGTCGGGCTGATCGGCTCGGCCTCGACGCCGATCCGTCGCAGCAGCGGCCGCAGGTCCTCCAGCAGCGCCTGACGCTTCGCGTCGGCGTCCACGATCTGCGGCATGAGCAGGCGCTGGCTCTCCAAAGGCTGGCCGTCGCCCAGCACCCGGTTGCGCAGCGTCTCGAACATGACCCGTTCGTGCAGCGCGTGCTGGTCCACGATCAACAGGCCGTCGCGGTCCTCGGTCACCACGTAGCTGTTGTGCACCTGCAGGATCGGCGCCGGCGCGACCGCGGGCGGTGGGGCGGGAGAAATCTCTGCCGCGGGGGTGTCGTCATTGAGAAAGATGTTGTCCTCGGCCGCGGCGCGTTTGACCTCCTCGTACACGAACCCTTTCTGCTTCGGGTCCATCTGGCGGAAGTAGTCGACGAACTCGTTGGCGGTCGGCGCCGCGGCGGGGGCGGCCGGGCCCGCGTCGTCGGTCATCTTCCAGCCCCCGGTCTCCACGCTCGGCGTCAGGTCGGCGCCGAGCAGGCGCTGCCGCACCCCCGCCAGCACGAGCCCATGGACATAGGAGGGGTTGCGGAAGCGGACCTCGGCCTTGGCGGGATGGACGTTGACGTCGACCATCGCCGGGTCGACCGTGAGGAACACGGCCGCGACCGGGTGCTTGTCGTGAGGGATCAGGCCCCGATACGCCTCCTTGACCGCGTGGGTGAGATTGCGGTCGCGCACCGCCCGGCCGTTGAGGGCGAGGTAAAGGAACTTGCCGGTCGCGCGGGCGATGTCGGGCTGGCCGGCCATGCCCCAGACGACCGCGCCGCCCTGGTCGGGCGGGTCGACGCGTTCGAACTCGAGCATGGCTTCGGCGATGTCGCGGCCCAGCACGTCGATGACCCGCCGGGCGCGGTCGTCGGTCGCGGTGAGGTCGAGCACCCGCCGGCCGTTGTGCGTCAGCTTGAACGCCACGGCCGGGTGCATCATCGCGATGCGGCTGACGGCGTCGTGGATGTGTCCGAACTCGGTGGCGGCGGTCCGCAGGAACTTACGCCGGGCGGGGGTGTTGAAGAACAGGTCGCGGACCTCGACGACCGTGCCGGGCGCGGCCGACGCGGGGGCGGGGTCGGTCACCTCGGCGCCGGCGGCCTCGATGACGTGGGCGGCATCGTCATGCGGCGTGCGGCTGGTCAGCCGCAGGCGGCTCACCGACGAGACCGACGCGAGGGCTTCGCCGCGGAAGCCGAGGGTTTGGATGGCGGCGAGCTGCTCGGGCGTTTCGAGCTTGCTGGTGGCGTGCTGGGTAAGCGCCAGAGGCAGCTCCTGCGGCGGGATGCCCCCGCCGTCATCGGCCACGCGGATAAGCCGGTGCCCGCCGTCTTCAATCGTCAGGTCGATGTGGGCCGCGCCGGCGTCGAGGCTGTTCTCGACCAGCTCCTTCACCACCGACGCGGGCCGCTCGATGACCTCGCCCGCGGCGATCTGGTTGATGAGCAGCGGCGGCAGCTTGCGGATCGGCATCGCGATATGGTACCCGCCATAGCGTCTGGCGGCGGGGCCGTTCTGCGTTTTCAACGCTGCGTCGACCGCACCCCTTACCCCACCCTCGCCGGTCGCTTCTGTTAACCTGCCCCCTTTTGTTTTCCCGAGAAGGCTTCATGATCCAACCGACCGACACCGTGCTTTTCCAGGGCGATTCCATCACCGACGCCGGCCGCGACCGCGGCAGCGATGCCCCCAACGACCCCGCCGCCCTGGGCCGGGGATACGCCCATTACGCCGCCGCCATGCTCCTGGCCCGCCGCGACGGCGACGCCGTGCGGGTCTTCAACCGCGGCGTCTCGGGCAACCGCGTGACCAACCTCCGCGACCGCTGGCAAGCCGACTGCCTCGACCTCCAACCCGATGTCTTGTCGGTCCTGATCGGGGTCAACGACTCCTGGCACGGCGTCGCCAAGGGCACGCCGGAGAACGGCGTCCCGCTCGATGAGTACGAGGCGGTCTACCGGCAGATCCTCGACCGGGCCAAAGACGCCAACCCCGACCTGCGGCTGGTGCTCTGCGAGCCGTTCACCGCCAAGTGCGGGGCGGTGATGGTGCTGGACTTCTTCCCCGACATCGACGAGCGCCGCGGGATCGTGAAGCGTCTCGCGGCCGATTACGGCGCCGTGTTCGTGCCGTTCCAGCAGGTCTTTGACGACGCCGCACAGTCGCGTCCGCACGAATCGCTCGCCAGCGACGGCGTGCACCCCACCGTGGCCGGCCACATGCTCATGGCCCAGGCGTGGGTGGCGGCGACGGCGTGAGCGGATCGGGCCGGCCCTCCCGATCCGGATAGCCCGGCTCGCCGTTGCGCTCAACAAACATGCGGTAAAGCGATATGTCGTGATTGGCGGGAACCGTGCCGCGCTGAGCGGTGAACACCGCGGTCCGGCCGATGTGCTGGTAGAGCTGTCGGTCGTCGTCCGACCCGGACAAGGTGGACGGGGGCAGATCGGGGACCGAGTCTTCAGAATTGACGAAGCGAAACGCGTCGACGCCGTAGCGGTCGAGCGCGATGGCGAGCCGGGCGTCGCCGACGCGCGGGCAGCCGAAGGTGTAGAGCACGATCCCGGCGTCCGGCGCTGCGGAGCAACGGGCGACGTCGAGCGCCGCCAGGGTCGCCAGCGCGCCGCCGAGGCTGTGCCCGGCGATCACGACGCGCTCGACCGGGGCCACCCCGCCGTTTTCGTCGACCGTAAGGCCGGCGATCTGGCGCAGAAGCGGCTCGCGCAGGCGCGCGTAGATCTCGTAGAAACCCCGATGAACAAGCGGTTCGACCCCCGCGACCAGAACCGGCCGCTCCGGATCGGGCGCGAAACGTTCCTGGGTGAACAGGACGTTCTCGTACCAGTTGTTGGCCGACTGCGTCCCTCTGAAAATGATGTAGAGCGTGTCGGCGTCCCGCGCCAGAAAGCCAAAAGCTTCGGGCTCTTCATCGAACGGGCCCGACTTGGCGAGCAGCAGCGTCGGGTCGAAGTCGAGTTGGTGGGCAACCGACGGGTCCGCGAACACATCGGCGTCCCATTTATCGATCTCGCCGCGCTCGTGGTCGTCGTGCCAGCGATAGACGTGATACGCCCGTTCGGTCAGCCGCGCCGCCAGCCCGGCCTCGCCGGGGCGATACCCCTCGGCGCCCGGTGGATTGAGCGCAACGTCGCTGCGCTGATCAGGATCGATGTACCGTGTGCTGTGGCAACCGATGACCGTTACCATGAGCCCCGCAACGAGCGTCCATCGTCGACATGATCGCAGCATCTTTTTGACCCCGTGAACCCGATCTCAATGTTCGGCTGCCCCTGGAGTATAAGCCATCGATGGCTCAGACACTCGGCGAGATCAAGGCCTTGCTTGCGTCGCACGGGCTGACGCCCAAGAAGAAGTTCGGGCAGAACTTCCTGCACGACGGCAACCAGATGCGCAAGATCCTCGACGCCGCCGGGATCGTGCCGGGCGAGCGGGTGCTCGAGGTCGGCCCGGGGACCGGCGCGCTCACCGAGCGGCTCGCGGACGCGGGCGCGCGGGTGGCGGCGGTGGAGATCGACCGCGACCTGGAGCCGATCCTCCGCCAGCGCCTGGGCGACCGGATCACGCTGCACCTCGGCAGCGCCCTGGCCGGGAAGCACGAGCTGGCGCCGGAGGTGTGGGAGATGGTCGGCGATGAGCCGTTCAAGCTGATCGCCAACCTGCCGTACAACGTCGCGTCGCCCCTGCTGGCGAACCTGGCAACCCAGTCGGCGAGCATGACCGCGGCGGTGGTGATGGTGCAGAAAGAGGTGGCCGACCGGCTGACCGCGGGGCCGGGGGGCAAGGACTACGGGCCGCTGGGCGTGGTCGTGCAGGCGATGTGTGAGGCCCGGCGGGTGACCACGCTGAGCCCGGGCTGCTTCTGGCCGGCGCCGTCGGTGGCGTCGGCGGTGGTGAAACTGACCCGCCGCGCCGAGCCCCTGACCGACGACCCGGCCGCCTTGTCCGCGACCGTGCACCGGCTGTTTTCCAAGCGGCGCAAGCAGTTGGGGGCGATCCTCGGCCGCCGGACGCCCCTCCCCGACGGGTTTTCGCCCGACGCCCGGCCCGAGACCTTGTCTGTGGAACAGATCGTCGCCCTGGCGCGTTGGCTGGGTTGATGCCGCGATCCGGTTATCCTAGTGTTGGTTAGTCATCTCCGGAGCCGTTTTTATGAGAACGCTGGTTGCTGTGCCGGTCTATAACGAGCAACGCTACATCACCAACGTCATCGCCAAGATCGCTGAGTTCGCACGCGATGACGTGCTGGTCGTGGACGACGGCTCGACCGACGCGACCCCCACGCTCCTGGCCCATCAGCCGGTGGACGTCATCCGCCACAAGGCGAACCTCGGCTACGGCCGGTCGATCCGCGACGCGTTCCGCTGGGCCCAGTCCTACGAGTACGACTGGCTGATTACGATGGACTGCGACGAGCAGCACGAGCCCGAGGCCCTGCCGCAGTTCGAGGCGGCGATCCTGGAGGACGACGCCGACATCATCTCCGGGTCGCGGTACATGTGCCGCAAGCGCTGCGGCGACCCGCCCCCCGAGGACCGGAGGAAGATCAACGCCGAGGTCACCCAATGGGTCAAGGACCGCTTGGACCTGGAGATCACCGACGCCTTCGGCGGGTACAAGGCCTACCGCGTCTCGACGCTCAGGCATTTCGACCTGTCTGAAAACGGCTATGCGATCCCCCTGCAGTTCTGGGTCCAGGCCGCCGCGGCTGAACTCCGTGTGCGCGAGGTCCCGATCCGGCTTATCTACAACGACCCGAACCGGTCGTTCGGCGGCAAGCTCGACGATCCTTCCTTGCGGATCGCGCATTACCGCGAGGTCTTCCTCGCCGAACTGGCCAAGCACCCCGGCAAGTTCGCGCCGGCCGCCGAGCCGTGTACCTGTAGCGTCGCCGCGAAAGCCGACGCGGGCTGACCCATGCATTGGCGGGTTGAACCACCGATCGAGCAGTGGCGGCCCGCCGATCGGGCCGGCGTGATCGCGACCGGCCACCAACCATGGTTCTGGCACCCGGGCATCCTGGCCAAAGATATCGCGATGCACGCCGCCTGCGACCGGCTGGGTGCGTCGCCGCTGCATGTTGTGGTCGATCACGATGCGCACGACGCCCTGACGCTGGCGCTGCCGCGCGTCGATGGGGCGAGGCTGTCGTCGGCGGACGTGCGGTTGGCGCCGCAACAGGCGGATACGCCCACGGGCTACCAGTCCGTGGTCGACGCCGACGCGGTCGTGGCGCGGTTGTGCGCGATCGATGATCCCCGGCTTAAGACGTTCATCGAGGCGTGGCGCGGCTTGCCGGAATGCCGCACGCTGGCGCAGCAGATCGCCGCCGTGATCTCGCGGCTGCGTGAGCCTTACGTCGGTGAAACGCCCACGGTTTTTGTCAGTGAGATGATCCGGCAAGACGCGTTCCGCCGGCTCGTCGACGACGTCGTGTCGGACGCCCGGGCCTGCGTCGCGTCCTACAACGCCGCGGTGAGGGAGCATCGCGAGGCCGGGGTCGGGCCGCTCACGGCGGGGCGTGAGTTGATCGAACTGCCATTGTGGGCCGTGCGGTGGAACTCGGCGCGGCGGCGGGTGTACGC
The DNA here is from genome assembly GCA_028277745.1 of Phycisphaeraceae bacterium. Lineage (GTDB taxonomy): Bacteria > Planctomycetota > Phycisphaerae > Phycisphaerales > Phycisphaeraceae > JANQFR01. Next base: position 91,004 of record JANQFR010000061.1, on the reverse strand, counting down.
GGACGTGGCCGACCGCCAGCCGCTGCTGGTGTTTGACGACGGCCAGCCGGTGGACCGGGACATTTTCGACATCGCACCCCGGGCGTTGATCCTCAGCGCCGCGATGCGGGCGTTCGGGTGCGACCTGTTCATCCACGGCGCCGGCGGCGGGGTCTACGACCGCGCGACCGAGGCGTGGTGGGCGGCGTGGCGCGGCGAGCCGTTGGCGCCGATGGCGGTGGCGACGGCGGACCTGCACCTGGACTTCGACGCGCCGGTCGCCGACACGGACGAACTGCGCCGCGCGGTCTGGCGGCGGCATCATCTGCCCCATAACGTCGACCGCGCGCTGGGAGCGATCGATCCGCGGAAACGGACGCTGCTTGAGCGGATGGACGACGACCGCGACCGCCGCCGCCGCCGGGCGGCGTTCGAGCGGCTGCACGCGATCAACGACGAACTGGCCGCGGCCCATCCCGAGTTGATCGCCGAGGCTCGGCGCGGGGTCGACCGGGCCCGCATCGGCGTCGAGAATCAACGCCTCGCCCGCCGTCGTGACTGGTGCTTCGCGCTCTACCCCCCCGCGAAGCTGCGGGCGCTGATCGACGCCATCCGGCAACCGGTCATCGCCGGGCGACGGTAAAATGATTACCACAGAGCACACAGAGGGCACAGAGATGAGAAGATTGAAAAACAGGATTGAACGACTGCCCTATTCTTACGGCTTAGCACGGATCAACTTTTGGTCTATCGCTTTGGACCCTTTAGCCCCGCCGCTTGCGGCGGGTGAACGCGGGGCAAGCCCCGCGGCTAAATGGAGCCAAGCGATACAGATGAAGTAGAAACGCTCTAATCATCCCGATATTTGATGATGCACGGGCCTGTTTTCCTGATTCCCATCTCTTTGGTCTCTGTGACCTCTGTGTCCTCTGTGGTAAAACCCATGAACCGAGAAATCCCATGACCCTCCGAATCCTGCTGACTTTGATCGTGATCGGCCTCGGCTCGACCGCCCGGGCCGAGGTTGAATTCGAACGGTGGTACGTCATGACCGTCGGCGGTGAACGGGCGGGGTACTCCCACACCACGGTCGAGCGTGACGACGAGCATTACACCACCAGCATCTCGATGCGTCTGTCCGTGAAGCGCGGCGCCTTCGCGCTCGACGTGGCCAACGACACCCGGTTCGTCGAGACGCTCGACGGCAAGCCGGTCGAGGCGACGACCCGCACCAACATGCTCAACATCGCCGCCCGCTACCTCTTCCGCGACGACGGGATCGAGGTCCAGAACCTCAACACCGGGGCTTCCCGCCAGTTGCCGGCCATCCCCGGCGAGTGGCTGGCGCCCGCCGCGGCCTCGCGGTATGTCGAGGGGCAGATGGCCGAAGGGGCGGAGCGCATCAAGGTGCGGACCGTCGACGTGACCCTCGGGCCCAAGGCGGTCGAGCTGACGATGACCCTGGCCGGCCGGGAGAACATCGAGGTGCTGGGCCGGGTCGTGCCGGCGGTGGTGTGGAGCGCCGAGTCGTCGATCACGCCGGGCATCAAGGTGCAGGAGTACGTGGACGAGGAGGGGCGCCCGCTCAAGTCGGAGGTGAACGCGGGGGCGGGGCTGGTGTTCGAGATGATCGCGGCGGACAAGGAGCTGGCGCTGGCGAAGGTCGACCCGCCGGAGATCATGGCGTCGACCCTGATCACGCCGAACCGTCGGATCGCCAACCCCCGCGCCTTGCGTCGGGCGGTGTATGAATTGACGGTCAAGCCGAAGGAGGGCGTGCGCCCGACGATCCCCGCCACGTCGGTGCAGACCCCCCAGCCGCTGGGCGGCGACAAAACGCGGCTGACGGTCGACCTCGACCACCCCAGGCCCGACGCCGACCCGGGCGGCGACGACCCGCGCTACCTCGCGCCCAGCCGGGTGCTGGATCACGCAGACGAACGGGTGCAGCGGCTGGTCGGCCAGGCGTTGCCCGCCGGCGACCGGCTCCCGCCCGCCGCGGCCGCCGAGCGGCTGCGCCGGTTCGTTCACCATTACATCGACGAGAAGGACCTGTCCGTCGGCTTCGCCACCGCGAGCGAGACCGCGGCGACGCGGCAGGGCGACTGCACCGAGCACGGGGTGCTCCTCGCGGCCATGCTGCGCGCCGCCGGCATCCCCAGCCGGGTCGTGAGCGGGCTGGTGTATGCCGACCAGTTCCTCGGCCAACGCGGCGTGTTCGGATACCACATGTGGACCCAGGCGTGGATCGACACAGGTGACGGCCGTGGCCGATGGGTCGACCTCGACGCCACGCTCGATCAGCCCTTCGACGCGACCCACATCGCCCTGCGTGTCTCGGCGATGGACGACGACGCGGTGGTGAACGACCTGATTGCGTTGCTGCCGCTCCTGGGCGGGCTTGAAGTCGAGGTCATTGAGCCCCGATAAGGGGCGGGTTTCGGATTGTCGGCACGGCCGCCCCCGGAACCACGGCCGACGCGGAGGATTGTCCTAAGTTCACCGATGCGCGAGTGCCACCTGTATGACACTGTCCGAAAAAACGACGAATAAAACGCAGGCTAGCCCGGAACAGACGGCCCAGACCGTCCTCGAGGCCCTCCGGGACGGGGCGCTGAGCGTCGAGGAGGCTCAGCAACGGCTGGCGGCGCTGCACGCCGAGTCGCTGGGTTTCGCCACGCTCGACCACGGCCGTCGCGACCGCTGCGGCGCCCCCGAGGTGGTGTACGCCGCGGGCAAGACCCCTGACCAGCTTGTCCAGATCGTCGGCCGCCTGCTCGATCGCGAGCCCGCTGTGCTGATTACGCGGGCGACGCCCGAGCACGTCGATGCCTTGCGGCAGGCCGTCGGCGGCTCGGATCAGCGACCGATCGAGGTCGGGCCGCGCAGCGGGGCGGTGATCGTCGGCGCCCCGGCGCCGGTCCCCAAGGCCCCCCCGATCCCGATCGTCACCGCCGGCTCGAGCGACGAGCCGGTGGCGGAAGAGGCGGCCATGACCTGCCGGGCGATGGGCCACCCGGTCCACCGGATGAACGACGTGGGCGTCGCCGGGCTGCACCGTCTGCTTCATCGGCTCGACGAGCTGCGCCGCGCCCGGGTGATCGTGTGTATCGCGGGCATGGAGGGCGCCCTGCCCAGCGTCGTGGGCGGGCTCGTGGCGGCGCCGGTGATCGCCGTGCCCACCAGCGTCGGCTACGGCGTCAACCTCGGCGGGCTGTCGGCGTTGCTGGGGATGCTGACCAGCTGCGCATCGGGCGTCGTCGCCGTCAATATCGACAACGGCTTCGGCGCCGCGTTCACCGCCTGCCTCATCAACCGACCGCGATCCTCCGATGCCCCAGACTGACCCGACCGACCTTGAAACGGTTCCCGCCGCTCCCGCGCCGCCGCCGCGTCCCCGAGACGGGCACAAGGGCACGTTCGGCACGGTGATCGTGGTGGGCGGATGCGCAACGATGATCGGCGCCCCGGCCATCGCGGCGCGGGCGGCGTGCCGGTCGGGCGTCGGGCTGGTCAAGATCGCCGCCGAGCGGGCGGTGCTGCCGTTCGCGTTGACAATCGAGCCCAGCGCGACCGGGTGCGTGCTTGAAGACGCGGCGTCGGTCGCCGCCGCGGACCCCCGCCGCGCCGCGGTGCTCGCCGTCGGGCCCGGCTTCGGGGACGGACATGATGAACTGGTGCTGGCCCTGCTGGACGGCCCGCGCGCGATGGTGCTCGACGCCGACGGGCTCAACGCGCTGGCCCGATCGGGGCGGGCCGCCCAACGCGCAGCCCCGCTGATCCTCACGCCGCATCCTGGCGAGTTCCGCCGGCTGGCCGAGCCCCTGGACATCGCGCTCAGCCCGACCGATCCGGGCGAGCGCTCCCGCGCCGCCGCCGCTCTCGCACAGGCCCACGACGGCGTGGTGGTTCTCAAGGGCGCCGACACGGTGGTGTCCGACGGGCGGCGGGTCTATGTGAATCAGACCGGCAACGTCGCGCTGGCGACGGCGGGGTCGGGCGACGTGCTGACCGGCGTCGCCGCGGCGCTGCTCGCCGCAGGCATGACCCCGTTCGACGCCGCCGTGCTGGCGGTCTACGCCCACGGCCTCGCCGCGGACGCCTGGTCTGACCGCCACGGCCCCGCCGGCCTCCGCGCTCAGGACCTCGCCGACGAGCTGCCGCTGGTGTTCAAGGCCCTGCGGCGTTGAGGGGACCCCGGGAATAACAATGATGATTCTGAGACAGTGCCGAGCCAATTGACCGCCTCCGATCTCAACGCTCTATTCCACGACTGTTTCGCACGCAACCGCGAGCCGGGTTGTTCTGTGGCCGTGATAGGCGCTGAGGCCGATCTTTCTGTCATCGACATCCGTGTCACATTTCTGGCCGGGCGAACTTATTGCTGCGCGGAGCCGGGCTGTCACTTTTCACTGCCAGGCCTTCGGAAGGTCGCTGCAAAGCATGGCATGGCTCTGCCTGATCGACTTCGAGTCCGGTTTTATGGCTTTGTTGAAGAGGGCGCTATTTTTCAGAATCTGAAGATGACCAATGGGTCGCAGCGAGTTGAAGCATATGGGTATGAGTGTGAATTCACCGATGAATAGATGATAGGTTTTCGTTACAATGGATGATTGGCGTCCGTGATAGAGAACGATGTCGGGCCGGCCGCAGGGGCTACGTGGACAGCTTGTGATTGGGTGGATCGTTGGAGAACCATATGGAAGGTAATGTCATCATAGATGGTTCCGACCAGCTCCAAGTCGATGCTTTCTTGTATTGTGACTTGACGTGCGACGGGTGCAGCCGTTTTTTTCCCGAGGATGTGAACGACTTTCCGCCTGATGCCGGGCCGGTTGATGAATGGGCGATCCGATTCGCCCACAAGGCTCGTGAACAAGGATGGATGAGTGCCCAGGATGGACAGATATTCTGTCCGGCTTGTTACGGCCGGATGACTTGACCCGCGGTTGTGAATGGGGCGGAGCGACGTGGGTTTGCAAGGGCGTCATGAAGGAAGACGACGATGGCGGATAAGTCGCCGGCGATCTTGGTGACCGGCGGCAGCCGGGGCATCGGCGCGGCGGTGGCTGAGCTCGCCGCCCTGGACGGCTACGACGTGTGTTTTTCGTATCGAAGCCGCAAGGCGGACGCGGATCGCGTCTGCGCCGCGGTCGAGGAGGCCGGGCGGCAGGCGTTGGCGGTGGAGGCGGATTTCTCATCCGAAGGCGATATCGTCGATCTGTGGCGACAAGCGATCGACGCGTTCGGCGTGATCCATGCGCTGGTGAACAACGTGGGCGTGTTGGAGCCGCAGAAGCGGCTCGTCGATTTCGACGAGAAGCGGCTGCAACGTATTTTTGACGTCAACGTGATCGGGGCCATCCTGTGCGCCCGTGAGGCGGTCAGGCACATGTCCACTCAACGGGGCGGCGCCGGCGGCGCGATCGTCAACATCTCGTCGATCGCTGCACGGTTCGGGTCGCCCGGCGAATATATCGATTACGCTGCGTCCAAAGGCTCGATCGACACGATGACCGTCGGCTTGGCGAAAGAGGTCGCCGGCGAAGGGATCCGTGTGAACGCGGTCCGTCCCGGGTCGATTTACACGGACATCCACGCTTCGGGCGGCGAGCCGGGCCGCGTCGATCGCGTCAAGGCGCACGTCCCGCTGCAGCGCGGCGGCCGGCCGGCCGAAATCGCTGAGGCGGTCCTGTGGCTGATCGCCGACCGGGCGTCCTACACCACCGGCGCCATCCTTGATGTCACGGGCGGCCTTTAGAACGCGGGGCGGGTACCGCCGCTTACCATTCAACTGCCCCATGACCGGGGCGCTTGAGGTGAAAATGTATTGACCGGGAAATGGGGGCGAAGTATCGTAAATCGAGATGTCTTGGTTCCTGTACGCCGTTAGGCGGTGCTTCTTCCGGAGGCCCTGACGCTCATGAACGATCTTCCGGCCAATGGATTCGCGCAGCGCGAGAGACGGTTGTCTATGCGGCCCGTCGGTTGGTTCTTTTTGATTCTGTCACTCGCCGGGATGAACGTTTCGATCGCGGCCCAGGAGGCGGACGCGGACCCGCGGTCCGTCAAGGCGGTGCTTGAAGAGATCAAGGCGGGACACGAGCGCAACGTGGCGTCGATCCAGAGCGGGACGGGCACGGCCCTGGTCGATTACGAGCGTCTGCGGGCCCCGGACCCTCGCCCGGAGGCGGCGGGCCGTCCGCGGTCGAAGTCAGGCGCTAAGCGGCGGATTCACTGGCACGTATCGGGGGATCAGCGGCGGACCGACATCGAATCGCTCGAACTCGCGGACGGGGTCGAAGCGATATACAAGAAGCCGGTCTATGGGAAACTCGCGTGGTCGCCCGAGGGCAGCACGTACGCCGGTTACTCGGCCGACGGCCGGCTTGAGAAAGTCTCGCTCCATCATCCGATCTCGTTCGACATCTGGGGCTCCGAGGACGCGGCCTTTCACTTCGAGCCGCTGGCGATGTTTCATCCCATTGGCATTTCGCTGCCGCGGAGCCTGGAAATGATCCTGGAAGACGCTGCCCCCCTCGACATCACAGTACATCGTGAGGACGGCCAATACGTCGTCGAGACGCTTTCAGCGGACGGTCGTACAGCATGGACGCTCGTCATCGATCCCGCGCAGGGGTACGGCATCACGCGCCTCGAATCATGGCGCGACGGCGAGCAGTTTACGGACCTGCGTATGGAATACGCGTCATCGGACGGCGTTTTCTACCCGTCCAAGATCCGTTACACGAGGACCGAGCCGCCTTTGCACGATCCATTCGATCCGAGTACCGAGCCGACCGTTACGCTTGTAATTTTATTTACCGATACGCGATTGAACGTGCCCGTGCCGGACGAGACGTTCACCTTGGAAGGGATGGGTGTTCCGGAGGGGACCGAAGTGGTCGATCTGCGCCGCAGCCGCAAGAGACCGGGCAGTTTTCCTTTTTGAGAAACAGCGATCGCGGGTCAAGCCCCGCGGCTAAATGTTCATAATGCATTGCTTCACTTCGGTTCGAGCTCGGCCTCAGTGAGGCCGAGTTCGTCGAGGGTGAACGGCCGGCCGCATTCGGGGCATTGGCGTTCGCCGGCGCCGATGAGGCAGTAATCGCAAGCGGGACAGTACGGGCCAAGGCGGGGCAGGGGAAAGAACCATTGCCAGACAACATACAGCACCCCACCGCCGATGAAGACGACGGCGAAGTAGGCGGCCATGACCTCGACGAGGTCACTGAAAACTCTCAGCAACAGGGCGGTGATGCCGAGGGCGAAGGCGACGGTTAATGCGGCCTGCTCGGCGCCGAACTGGAATAGGTTCCACCGCCACCGGACGCGTCGCAGGGTGGCGAGCGATGTAAGGCTCAGGGCAGGCAAGAGGACGAAGAGAGCGATCATGGCGTCGTAAGGGACGCCGTTGTAGCGGAGGTACGGCCGCGTGATCGCGGCGGCCGCGCCGACGGCGGCGCCCGCGATCGCGAACCCGATCACCCGCCGGACCCGGCGGGCGGGCGTGAAGCGGCGGGACGGCGCGGACTTGCGCTTGGGGCTCGCCATGAGCCCGGGTCAGGCGTCGTCGACTTCGGCGGCGATGGGCTCGTCAGCGGCTTCGCCCTCGGCCTCCTCGTCAACCTCGGCCTCGACCTCGCCCAGCTCCTCGGCGGGCTTGTCGCTGACGACCCAGAGCTTGATTTCGGTCTTGAGCTCCTTGTCGATGACGACGGGGATGTCGTAGCTGTCGAGCCGTTTGATCTGGTCGCCGACGCGGATGAAGCGGTCCTCGACCTCGAAACCCTCGGCGGCAAGGGCCTCGGTGATGTCGTGCTGGGAGACGCCGCCGTAGAGGATGCCCTGCTCGTTGGCGGAGCGCATGATGGTGAGCTCGTAGCCGGTGAGTTTTTCGATGAGAGTCTTCTGAGTTTCGCGGAGGGCGGCGAGCTCTTTCTCGACCTGGGCGCGTCGTTCGGCGAGCTGGGCGATGGCGCCGGGGGTTGGGGCCGTGGCCAGGCCGTGGGGCAGCAGGTAATTGCGGGCGTAGCCGGGGCGGACCTTGACGACGTCGCCCACGATGCCGAGGTTGGCGACGTTGTCGAGCAGGAGCAGTTCGATGGTTTTCATGGGGGCTGTCCTTTCGGGAGAAAGTTAGACGTCGGCCTCGAGGTGTCGAGCGCTACGCCAGCGGGTGGGGTTTTTGAAGAACGTCAGAACGGGATGTCGTCGTCATCGACGGGCTGGTGAGGCTGGGGCGCGCCGCCGGCGTTGCCGGCGCTGTAGCCCTGGCTGGGTTGGCCGCCGCCGCCGTTGCTGCGCGACTGCTGATAGCCGCCCCCGCCGCCTCCGCCCCCGCCCCCCTGGCCGCCGTCACGGCCGCCGAGGAACTGAAAGTGTTCGACGATGACCTCCAGCTTCGAGCGGTTATTGCCCTGCTGGTCCTGCCACTGGTTGAGGTTGAGCCGGCCCTCGATGTAGATCGGCCGGCCCTTCTGCATGTACTGATTGATGACCTCGGCCTGTCGGCCGAAGGCGGTGCAGTCGACGAAGGTGGTCTCCTCCCGCTTCTCGTTGGTGTTGCGGTCGGTCCAGTTGCGGTTGATGGCCATGCCGATCTTGCAGATCGCGGTGTTGCTGCCGGTGAAACGGAGCTCGGGGTCGCGGGTCAGGTTGCCCATGAGCATGACTTTGTTGAGGTTCGGCATCGCGCAGACCTCCAGCGAGGGGTGGTGTCAGAAAAAGGAAGGGAGAATCACTCGGCTTGGGACGGCGCGGCCGCCACGGGCGTCTGGTTCTGGTCGTCGGCTTTGGCGTCGGCGTCCGGGGGGGTGTCTTCGCCGCGGACCGCCTGCTCATCGGCGGCGGTCTGGGCGTCGGCCCTGGCGTGCTCGATCTCGATCTCGCCGATATGGTCGCCGCGGACGATCATCGCCCGGATGATCTGTTCGGACAGGTTGCAGTCGCGTTCGATATTGGCGATCTGGGTGCCGCGGGCCTTGAACAGGGAGAGGATGTACGTGCCGCGTTTCTGGCCCTTGATCTCGTAGGCGAGCTTCCGCTCGTCCCACTTGGCGAGGGTGATGACTTCGGCTTCGGCGCGGTCGAGCACCTCGCGGACGTGCGCCAGGGCGGACGTCATGTCGGCGCCGGCGGACTGGCCCATGAGGAACAGGCCCTCGTACAGGACGGTGGGGTTTTCGGACATCGGGGCGTCTCCTTCGCCGCTCGGTCGCCCCGATCGACGGGTCGGGGCCCGGGACGGTCCCTGAGGGACGCGCCGAGCGACATGGCGAGCCGAAAAGTGTACCGGATCGCCGCAAAATGGGCAATCGGCCGGCATCCCGCGGGATTTGACTTGCCATGGGCGGGAGGGAGGGCTACGGTGGAGTCGTCGCATGAGTCGAACCTCGCCGACCGCGTCTGAGGGTTTCATCGGGAAGGGTCGAACGCCCGCAAAGGGGTCCGGCCCGTCGGCGCAGGGCGATCCGTCGTCCAGTCGCGCTGCCGGGCCTGAATCCGGGCCAGCCATTGTCGCCACCCCGTCCCTCGCCGCGTCCGCGGCGCCGCTTCCGGAGGACGACAAGCAATCCCACGCCGCCGCCCCCTTGCCCGCCTCGGTGGGTGATGGCGCGTTCGGCACGCTGCTGGAGCCGATGCTCCGCAAGATCTGCGACGACCGGCTCTCGGCGATTACGTGGTTCCGCACCGAGTGGCAGCGCGGCGGCGCACTGACCGGCTACGCCGTGTTCCGCGACGACGCGGACCGCGAGCAGCCGGTCGTGATCAAGATGCCGGTGCCTCCGTGCGAGCGGCACTGGCTGGTCCAACTCACGCCGCACGACGACGTGGGGCCGCACGTCTACGCCCACGGCGACATGATCGGCGGTTACGATCTGGCCTGGGTGGTGATGGAGCGCTTGCCGCACGGGCCGCTCAACAGCGACTGGGGCGGTGCGGAGTTTGATCTGCTGGTCGACGCGGTCGGCCGGTTCTACCGGGCGGCGGCCGACCACGCGCCGGTCGGCGAGCCGGTGCAGCGCGACTGGGAACATGTGCTCGATGTCGCCCGTCAAAAGGTGCGTCAGAACACGCTGCCCGAACAGCCGCGGTGGACCAAAGCGCTCAAGAAAGCCCAGCGTAAGCTCAAGCCGTGGACCGAGCGGTGGCTCGATCGGCCGATCCACCACTGGCGGCACGGCGACCTGCACCTGGGCAACGCCATGACACGCACCGAGGCGCCCGGCGGGCCGGCGGTGCTGTTCGACTTCGCCAACACCCGCGTCGGCCACTGGGTCGAGGACGCGGTCTATTTCGAGCACATCTACTGGTCCCGGCCCCAACGCCTGGAAGGCCGCAAGCTCTGCAAGGCCATCGCCCGCCGACGCAAGGAGCTGGGGCTGGAGGTCGAGAGCGACTGGGCCGAACTGGCCGAGGTCAAGCGGGCGCTGCTGGCGATGAGCACGCCGACCAAGCTCGAACACTTCGGCGACCCGGTCCACGTGATCGCGGCGCTGGACGTGCTGGAACGGGCGGTGGGCTGACCGGGGTTTGCCACGAGCGGGCCGGCGGTGTCCAATGCACGGATGTCCTCTGCCCGCAAACCCGGCGCATTGCGCCCGACAACGATCGAACCCTACCCCACCGCGGCGCCCGGCAGCGTCGTGATCACGATGGGCCAGACGCGGGTGCTCTGCACCGCCAGCGTCGCCAGCGAGCCGCCCAAATGGCTGCCCCGGGACGACACGGGCGCGTTCACCCGCGGCTGGGTCACCGCCGAGTATGCCATGCTGCCCGGGTCGACGCCCGACCGCAAGCGCCGCGGCGCCGACGGCCGGTCGACCGAGATCCAGCGACTCATCGCCCGGGCCCTGCGGGCCGCGGTCGACCTGGAGAAGATGCCCGGCGTGCTGATCACCTGCGACTGCGATGTGCTCCACGCCGACGGCGGGACGCGCACCGCCGCCATCACCGGCGGCTACGTCGCCCTCGTCCGGGCGATCGCCGCCGCCCGGCGCAACGGGCTGATCCGCCGCAACCCGCTGCTCGCCCCGGTCGCGGCGGTCAGCGTCGGCATCGTCGACGGCCGGCCGCACCTCGACCTGGATTACCCGCTCGACAGCCGGGCCGAGGTCGATATGAACGTCGTCATGACCGGCAAGGGCAAGTACGTCGAGGTGCAGGGGACCGGTGAGGCCGGCGTGTTTGACCGGGCCCAGCTCGATGCGCTGCTCGACCTCGCGCACAAGGGCGTGAGGCGGTTGATGAAGGTGCAGCGGCAGGCGCTGGCCGATGATGGGGCCCGCCGTTCATAGTCGGCCGCCGACGCCCGCCTGGGCCGGGGCCGCGTAGCGGCCCGGCTATGATGGACTGCCAAGAGCGGCGCAATTTGCTCTAATAGACTTATTCCCCGCCCGCTTCGATAATCTCCCCGCATGCCCCTGACCCTCTACTGGTACATCCTGAAGGAGCTGCTGAAGCTGATGGCGCTGTCGTGCGCGGTGCTGGTCATCGTGATCAGCGTGGCGGCGTCGATCAAGCCGCTGACCGAGGGGCTGCTGGGACCGGTGGCGTTGATCAAGTTCGTGCTGTTCACGGCGCCGACGATGCTGGCGTTCGCGCTGCCGTTCGCCGGGGCGTTCGCCAGCACGCTGGTGTTCCTGCGGATGAGCGCCGACAACGAGATCACCGCCTGCGCCGCCAGTGGGATCAGCTACGCCTCGATCCTCACCCCCGTCGCCGGCCTGGGGCTGGCGCTGACGATGGCGCTGTTTTTCATGGCCAACTTCATCATCCCCGGCTTCTACCGCTCGGCGGCCCAGACGGTCGAGTCGGACCTGATGACGGTGGTGGTGACGCGGCTGAATGACAACCAGTCGTTCCGTATGGGCGAGTTCGTCCTGTACGCGGACTCGGCCGAGTTCGTCGAGCCGCCGTATTACGAGGGCGCGACGATCCAGCCCGCCCAGCACATTGTCATGCAAGGCGTGGCGGTGGGGCAGCTCAACCGTGACGGGCGGATGGTCGGCGAAGGCACGGCCCGGACCGCGAGCATCCTGGTGTACCAGGGCGAGCAGTTCTCCTGGTTCACGATGCTGTTGGAGAGCGCCCGCTACTTCGACCCGATCCGCGGGGAGCTGATCGATCACGAGCGGTACGAGGTGCCGGCGGTCAAGCTGCCGGGGTTGCTGGAGGACAAGCCGCGGTTCCTGTCGTGGCCGCAGCTGCGCGAGCTGCGGAATCAGCCCGAGCGTTTCGACCGGGTGAAAGAGGCGCAGGAGCAGCTGATCGACGCGTTGGCCGTCGAGGCGCTGCGGGGGAGGCTGCTGACCGGCCTGGCCGACGGCGGGGTGGCGGCGCTGCGAGGCCCGCGCCCGGGCGAAGTGTATGAGCTCAGCGCCCCGCGGTTTGCGCCCAATGCGCAGGGGCTGCGGCTGGACGCCGACGCGGCCACGCCGGTGCGGGTCAGCTACCGCTCGGCGTCGGGCGCCGCGCGGCGGTACGACGCGCAGCGCGGCGACATCCAGGTGGTCGAGGGCGTCTCGCCCGGCCGGCCGGAGCTGGCGGTGCGCCTCGAAGAGGTGAAGGTCTACGAGGCCCGGGACGCCACGCGGTTCACCGAGCACACCCGCCTGCCGCCGCTGCCGCGGCTGGCGTGGTCGACGCCGCTGTTCGACGCGGCCCTTGACCAGATGCCGGCCCGGGCGTTGATGGCGTGGGTCGAGAAGGCGCCCCAGCCCCAGGATGTGGTCAGCGCATGGGAAAAACTGGACTATCAGATCATCCACCTCGCCCGCCGGGTGATCGCCCAGCTTCACGAGCGGGCCGCATCATCGGTCGCCTGTATGCTGCTGCTGCTGCTGGGGGCGCTGCTGGCCATGACCCTGCGCGGGCAGATGCCGCTGATGGTGTACTTCTGGGCGTTCTGCCTGGCTATCCTCAGCACCATCATCATGAACACCGGCCAGCGCTCCGCGGGCGGCATGGGAGAGCCGCTGATCCTGGGCCTGAGCGTGCTGTGGAGCGGCAACGTCATACTCGCGATCGTGTGCGGCGTCCTCTACGTGCGGCTGGCGAGGAATTAACTAAAGCCCGGCGGCGGCCCCCCGTACGCCTTTCACCATGAACGTCTTATCCCGCTACATCATCAAGCAGTTCCTGATCAACTTCGTGATCCTTTTTGCGGTCATGATGCTGCTGTTCATGCTGGTGGACTTCATCCTCGACGTCGACGAGTTCTTCGTGGCCGGCCAGCGGTGGTCGCAGCACTACGCGGTGATGGAGCAGGTGGAGCAGACCGGCGCGGGCTACGACACGCTCGAGCGGTTGGCCCGCGACGAGGCGTCGGCGACCCGGGTCATGCAGGAGCTGGGCGTCGACCGCGCCGAGGCCCAGCGGATCGCCGAGGCGTTGCAGCCGGGGGCGTGGGCCGTGGCGTGGGAGACGGTCTACCGCGTGTTCGATTATTACGGGCCGTTGATCCTGATGATCTACGTGTTCTTCTCGGGGCTGCTGGTGACGGCGGCGATGGGGTTCACCTATGCCGGCCTGTCGCGGACCCGCGAGCTGACCGCGATGGTCAGCAGCGGCATCAGCCTCTACCGCGTCGCCACGCCCGTGCTCGTGGTCGGGGCGCTGCTGAACGCGGTGACGCTGCCGATACAGGAGTTTCTGATCCCGCAGCTGGCGCACCAGCTGTCGCGGGGCAAGAGCGAGCTCAAGGACGTGCGGCGGCGGTCGGTGGGGATCCAGTTCGTCAGCGACGGCGAGCGCGACCTGCTCAACGCCGAACAGTTCTTTTTCGACCCGGAAAGGTCGCGGCTGGAGGGCGTGGTCATCCAGCGACGCGACGACCTGATGATGACCGACCAGCGGATCAGCGCCCCCCAAGCCGAGTGGGACCAGGATCAAGGCGGCTGGCGGCTGATCAACGGCTATGTGGTCAGGCCCTCGGCGTCCGACCCCGGCGTCAGTTCGTTGACGTTGGCCGAGGCCGAGCCTTACGAATTTTTCGAGACCGAGCTGACGCCCACGGTCCTCCAGGCCCGGCGGGCGACGAGCTACCCCTACCTCCTGCCGATGTCGCAGCTGCGGCCGATGCAGACCAACCCGGCGGTCGGCCCGAAGAACCAGCAGCGGATCACCAAGATCGTGTGGGGGCGGTTCAGCCTGCTGGTGTTGAACGTGCTGGTGCTGGTGATCGGGCTGCCGTTTTTCCTGTCGCGCTCGCCGACGAACCTGCTGGTGCAGGGGGTGAAGGCGGCGGGGGTGTGCATCGGCGCCTGGGCGGGCGGGATCGTGATGCTCCAGGGCGGCGCCGACTGGCTGCCGCCCGTGGCGGCGGCGTGGCTGCCGGTGGTGATCTACCTGCCCATCTCCGCGTGGCTGCTCCAGACGATCAAGACTTAACGCACGTAAAGAAGCCTGGGGATTGCAATGCCCGGGCTTCGGCGCTGAACGCGTCCTCCATCCCCTCCGGTCCATCTGCCATCCGCCATCTTCCATCTGCCATGAAAATCACCGGATGCGGTGCAGCCCATCCTTGGTCAGCGCATCGGCGCGGCCGGCGGCCTCGGCGATGAGCGGGTCGGGGTCGCGCCGGCCCGTGTCGATGGCCGACTGGATCGCCCGGAGGTTGCCGCGGTGGCCCGGGTTGAACTTGGCCACCCCCAAATGCAGCATCGCCGCGATGCGGAAGGTGCGGTCGCCGTCGTGGAGGGCGATGTTGACCAGGTCGGCCGGCTTGGGCGACGGGCTCTGCACGATCCCCAGTTTCTCGCTCCAGAGGGTCGAACGCGATTGCAGCTGCTCGCCCCACTGCATCAGGGCGTCGACGTCGACGCTGTCGTGATCCGTGAGCGTAAAGAGCTGCTGCCCGGCCATCTGCATCAGCTGGAGGCCGGTGAAACGGTTGTAGAGCAGGGTGTTGTCCTCGAACGCCCGCTGCCCCAGGGCCCACACCGCACAGTTCGCGGCGATGGCGCCGGCGGTGTCGCCTTGCTCGACCAACTGCTGCGCCCGGTCGAGGCCGACGATCGCCACGCCCTCCAACGCCTCCCCGAAGCGCGGTTGGGCGCCGTGGTCCACGTCGAGATAGGCGTCGAGAAACCCGGGGGTGACATTCCCCGCGTTCATCGCCCGGATCAGCAGGTCGGTCGTCTGCCTGGCGAGGGCGGTGGGCGGGTTTTTGCCGGCCAGCGCGGGGTGGTCGTTGTAGAGGTCCATCGCCTTCTCATACAGCGCGGCTGCGTCGGCGTCGGGCTCGTCGGGCTCGAAGATCGGCGGCAGGTCGGCCGGGAGCGGCGCGGCCGCCAGCTTTTCGGGGGCGGTGGCCCGCGTGGGCGGGTCGGGCGCCGGGCCGATGATCACGAACGCAGCGACGGCGCCAACAATGATCACCAGCACCGCGGAGAGGATGAGTCCAAGCTTCACAGTTTCGCTCCTTCGGGCGTGAGGGGTCCAGGGGCTTCGCGGCGTCCGAGCATCACGCGGAGCAGGTTGGGGATATCGGGGTCTTCCCGGTCGCCCGCGCCGTAGCCGACGCCCAGCAGGGTCATCGCCGGCGGCGGGCCGAAGGCGTCGCACAGGCCCGCGGCCAAAGCGGCGCCGGTGGGGGTGATGAGTTCGCCGGTGCGGTCGACGCCCATCGTGGCCGCGCCCTCGAGCAGGTAAGCGGTCGCCGGCGCCGGGACGGGCATCTTCCCGTGGGCGCACGTCACGAAGCCGCGACTGATCGGCAGCACGCCGCACGAGAGGGTGTCGATCTCGAGCAGTTCGAGAGCGACGACCGAGCCGAGCATGTCCACGATCGAATCGACCGCGCCCACCTCGTGGAAGTGGATCGCGTCGAGGGTGGTCTGGTGCACACGGGCCTCGGCCTCGGCCAGGAGCGTGACCACCCTGCCCGCCCGCTGCCGGACGCGGTCGCTGGCGTCAAGCTGCTCGATCATCGCCATGATGTCGCGGTGGCCGGTGTGGTGATGGTGGTGGTGATGGTGATGGCCGTCGTCGTCGCCGGGGCCGTGGTGGTGATGGCGTGTCTCGACTTTGAGATCGACCGCGCCGATGCCGTGTCGGCTGACGCGCTGGGTCTTGATCTCGTAGGGCTGGTCGATCGGCAGTGGGGCGAGTGCGTCGCGGATCGCGTCGGGCGCTGCGCCGAGGTCGATCAGGGCGCCCAGCAGCATGTCGCCCGCGATACCGCTGAAGGGGTCGAGATGGAGGTGTCGGGACATGCGGCGATCATATCGGGCGGTTTCATGGCCGACCAACCCGCTCGCCGATGATGAGGGTTGCCCAGCAGCGCCCGCCCCGGCGCCGCCCGCGATTCAGAGGCGGTGCACGACGTTCGGCCGCGGCGCGCGGTAAAATACGGAAACCCTGTTTCATGGAGTATATGAGCCATGTCGAATCCGCAAGATGACCCCGCGAGCGGCGCCCCGCGCCCCCCGGTGGACGCCGCCCCGCCTTCCCCCCCGCCTCCCCCGCCCGGCTACGTGCCGATGGCCTACGGGCCCCCGCCCAAACGCGGCGGGGCGATCGCCAAGGTCCTCACGTCCCTGTTGCTCTCGCTGTTTCTGATCTCGGTCCTGGCCAACATCTACCTGGGCGTGATCGTGACCTCCCTGACCGCGGGCCCCTCGGAGGTGTCGTTCATGGAGGGCGACACCAAGGAGCGGGTCGTCATCCTGCCCGTGATCGGGACCATCGACAGCGACATGTCCAACTACGTCCGCAGCGCCCTGCAGGAATTGGCCAAGGACCCGCCGGCGGCTCTGATCCTGCGGGTGGATTCGGGCGGCGGCGGCGTGGGGGCCTCGGACCAGATCTGGCATTACATCAGCCAATATAAGTCTGCGACCGGTAAGCCGATCATCGCCAGCTTCGGCACGGTGGCGGCGTCCGGCGGGTACTACATCTCCGCGCCGTCGGACTGGATCATCTGCGAAGAGGCCGGCCTCACCGGCAGCATCGGGGTGATGGCCCAGGTGCCGACGATCGAGGGGCTGATGCAGAAGATCGGCGTCGATATGCACACCATCGTCGCGGAAGGCTCGGGGGAGAAAGACATCGCCAACAACGTGTTCCGCGCCTGGACGGCTGAGGATCAGGCGAAGGTGCAGAACCTGGTCGACGTGTTCTATGAGCGGTTCGTCCAGATCGTGGCCCAGGGCCGTGCGGGCCTGACGGAGGAGCAGGTCAAGCAGGTCGCCACCGGGGGCGTGCTCACCGCCGAGGAGGCCAAGGCCGCGAAGCTGGTGGACCAGGTCGGCTACCTGTCTGACGCGATCGACAAGGCGGCTCAGATGGGCAACCTCACCGGCAAGCCCCGAGTCACGATTATCCGCCGACCGGGCGGCCTGGGCCTGCTGGGGCTGCTGGGGGCCAATAGCGGCGGGCTGGAGCTTGAGGGGCTCTCGGCCGAGCGGCTGCGCTCGCTGGCGAGCGAACTGAGCCAGGTCAGCTTCGACTACCGGATGAATCTTCGCTAAGCTCCCGTCAGAAAAACGACTTGCGGCGATGTCCGCGCCGCTGTAGCATCGCGGTTCACGTCTACGCTGGACTCCCCACACGCTGTCGTGGGAACCGGCGTGTTACGAAAGGATGAGAACATGAGCATTCGGTCCTATCTCAACAACAATCCCGCCATCGTCACCATCGCTGCGATTGTCCTCTTGCTGGTGTGCCTGGGCGTCATCTACCGGACCCTCAGCGGCGGGGGGGGCGGCCCGCGCATCGTCGATATCTACTTCTACGACCTGGGCAGCGGTGAAGTCTTCATCGGGCCCAGCGACAGCCTGCCCCCGATCGACGCGCCCTCGGGCCCATACAACGGCAAGCCGGCGGGCGTTCGGGCTTACGTCTTCTCCTGCACCGATTGCTCCGACGAAAACAGCCGCTTCGTGGGTTATCTCGAAACCTACACTGACGAAGCCAAGGCGGCGCTGACCTCCGGCGAAGCGCCCGACGCGTACGAGTACTACGACGGCGGCCGGCTGATCAAACGCCCCGATGAAGAGGGGTGGGCCCGGGCCGAGAGCGAGGAGGGGTTCGCGTTGATCGAGTCGGTCTCCACCCTCTGCCCCGGGGGCGTCCTCAAGCCCTGCTACCCCGGCCGATGACGGCTGATCGGCGACGACGAGGCCGACGTGTGCCCCGGGGCCGCACATGTCGGCTTTCGGCTGCGCTGACCAGGGGGTGTGATATTGGCCGTGCTATCTACGCGCCTGTGGCGCTTTTCATAGCCGCGACGTCCCCGTCGCGGTCCGCTATGCTGCGTATGACGTGCTGGGTCGCCGTGGTGTCGATCGCCGGCTGCGCCGCGTCTCCCCCGGCCGACCCGTTGGAGGTGCTGAGCGATCGCGACCGGGAGCCGGAGCAGCGCATCGCCGCCGCGGACGCGTTGAGCGCGGATCGTACCGGCGAATCCCGCGCGCAACTGCACCGGGCGCTGCACCGCATCGCGTGGTCCGACGCCGAGCCGATCGAACTCCGCCGCGCCGCCATGGAACGCTTGCTGGCCGCCGATCCGCGGGCCTTCTGGGCCGCGGCGGACCGGGCGATCGTCGAGGTCGACCAGTGGCCCGCGATGCGCAGCCTGTTCGGTCTCGCCGTGGAGCGCCGGCACCGGCCCTTCACGCGCACGGCGATCCGCAGCTACGCGCGGCCTTCTCAACGCTACGCCGACGCCGATCGGGAGGAGCGGGCGGTGATCGCGTCTCTCAACGGCGGTCGCGCGGTTGAAGACGTGGCGTTCGAGGTGTTCGAAGGTCGTGGCGAAGGCGTTGAAGCCGTGCACCAGGTCGCGGCGTGGACGCTGTTGCACCGCCTGCTGCCCGCGGACGAACTGCGTCGCCGGTTGCGGCAAGCCGACCCGGCGACGCCCGTCGTGGCGGACCTGCGGGCGGCGGCGGAATGGTTTGACGAACTGCCCTCGACCCCGGAACAGGTGGTGTGGCTGCAACGGCTGCGCGTCGAGGGGCGGTGGGAGGCGCTGACCCAAAAGCAGGCGTGGACCCTCACGCCGGACCAGCGCGTCGGGTTGGCGCTGCGCCACGTCTCCTTCCTGCTGGCCTACGGCAACCGGTCGGGGTTTGCGGACGTGTGGGCGGGGAAGGCGGGGCTGGCGGAAGCGTTGGCGTCGGCGCAACGAGTCGATCGGACCACGTTCGGGCCACGTGACCGGGCGGTGTCGCAGCGCCTGGAGGATCACGCCGATCGGGTGGCGTGGGGGGATGTGATGGTGATGCGGTTATTGCGGCGGATGATGGACCAGCCGGACGTGACGGCGTCGCTCTTCGAGCAGGCGGACGCGGACCTGGCCGACCGGCGCAGCGAGCACGGCGGGGTGATCCATCACGCGGACCGGCGTTTCGAGGCCCGGGCCTTCGAGCCGTACCTGCGGCGGCACGACCACGCGTACTATGCGTCGCCGCGGTGCATCGAGGCCCTGCAGATGACGGGGCTGGCGCATTACCACTTCCACGCCCAATCGCACGACAACGCGGCGTATGCCGGGCCGGGTGGGGGCGACCTGGCGTTCACCGACCGCTTCGGCGCCGCCTGCGTGGTGTTCACCTTCATCGACCGCAACACGCTGAACGTCGACTACTACGGCCCCGGCGGCGTGGTGGTCGATCTCGGCTGCATCTACCGCTGAGCGCACGTCGCGGCGAAGCCGACGACCAGGTCGAACAACTGCCGGGTCTGTTCGGGCGGCTGGGCGTCCATCGGCAGCGGGTTGGGCGCGTTGAAGGTGTGCGTCGCCCCGGGGAGGAGGACGAAGCGAGAACCGGGCGCCGCGTCGTGCAGGGCATTGGCGGAGACGGGCCCGACCGTGTCGTCGTCGTCGCCGTGGAGGATCAGCAGCGGCGCGGTAATCCTGCCGGCGGCCAGGACCGGGTCGAACGCGTCGGGGTGGGCGTCCTGCTCGATGAGCCAGGGCAGGCCGACGTAGAGCGTCTGGCCGGTGCGGCCCGATGGCGAGGCGAGCCGGCCGAGGCGCTTCATCTCGTCGCGCTGCTCGTCGGTGAGGTTGCACGAGCGGTGGGGCGCCGCCGCGGTGACGACGCCGGCAAAGAGCGACGGGAACCGCGCCGCGGTGAGCAGCGCGGTGACGCCGCCGCGGCTGTGCCCGAAGCAGACCAGCGGCAGCCCGCGCCCGTCCAGCGGGCCGTGCTGCACCGCGTCGGCGACCGCGATCAGGTCGTCGACCTGTTTCTGCCAGGTGTCTTTCTCGAAAAGGTCGGGCCGCTCGAAGGTCTCGACGCGGTTGGTCATGCCGCTGTGGCTGAAGTTGAACCGGTGGGCGATCAGGCCGCGCCCGGCGCAGGCGGCGGCGAGCTGCGGGAAGAAACCGTAGTCCTTGTAACCCTTGAATCCATGGCAGAGCAGGACCACGCCGGCCGGTTCGCCGTCGGGCGTGTGGGTGGCGCCGTAGATGGGCTCGTCGACGCTGCCGGGCAGCTCCCAGCCGGTGATCTTCATGACAGTCGCTCGATGACGGCGTCGGCAAACGCCAGGGTGCCCAGGTCGCCGCCGAGGTCGCGGGTTTTCTGGCCATCGGCCAGGGCCGCGTTGTAGCCGTGTTTGATCTTCGCCGCGGCCTCGCGGCAGCGGCCGTCGCCGGTGGTTTCGTGAAGGTGGTTGAGCATCATCACCGCCGACATCAGCAGCGCCAGCGGGTTGGCCACGCCTTTCCCGGCGATGTCGGGCGCGCTGCCGTGGACCGCCTCGAACACCGCGTCCTCGTCACCGATGTTCGCCCCCGGCACCACCCCCAGCCCGCCGACCAGACCCGCCGCCAGGTCGCTCACCACGTCGCCGTAGAAGTTCTCCATCACCAGCACGTCGAACTTCGTCGGGTCCTGCACGAGCTTCATGCAGCCCGCGTCGATGATCATCATCTCCACCGGCACGTCCGGGTGACGCTCGTCGTGCACCGCCTGCACCGAGTCGATGAACAGGCCGTCGGTGATCTTCATGATGTTGGCCTTGTGGAAGACGGTGAGCTTCTGGCGGCCGCGCTTTTCGACATACCGGAACGCCCGCTCGGCGATGCGGCGCGTGCCCTCGGTCGTCGCGACCTTGAGTGTGGTCACCACGCCGGGGATGATCTCGTTCTCGACACCCGAGTAGAGCCCTTCGGTGTTCTCGCGGACAATCACGAGGTCGACGTGGTCGTACCGGGTGGGCACGCCCTCGAGCGACCGGACCGGCCGGATGGCGGCGTAGAGGTTGAGCTTCTGGCGGAGTTGGACGTTGACGGACGTGAACCCTTTGCCGACGGGCGTGGTGCAGGGGCCCTTGAGCGCGACTTTGTATTGCCGCACGGCGTCGAGCGTTTCTCCGGGCATCACGTCCTTGCCCGCGTCGATCGCCGCGAGGCCCGCGACGCGGCGGTGATACTCCAGCGGGGCGCCGGCCCGGTCGAGCACCTTGACGACCGCGCCGGTCACCTCGGGCCCGATCCCGTCGCCGGGGATCAAAACGATGTCATGGGCGTCGCTCATGCGGGGGAGTATAACGGCGATGGCCTACATCCATCGATACCATCGATTGTCGTACGTCTCCCCGCTTAACGCAGCAACAATCTCCGGGGGGTGCAGTTCATAGATATCCTTTAAAAGAAATGTCATCCGTCGCGCTTGGGGGAGTATTTTCCAGTAAGTGGCCCGCCACGGCCGGACGGTATGCCATTCAATGGTGGATTTTTCGATATACATGCCGCGTTGTCGGAGGACCCGCACATATCGCTGTATCAGTTCGCGTTGCTCCCCGATTATTTCAGCGTTTTGCCAATCGCCGCCCCCTTCAGCTTCCGTGAAAGAAGCGTCTAGAAATCTTGACCAGTCTGGAGCCGCAAACGCCTCCCAATAGTTGCCGCCCAGTGGTGTCAATCCGCAAACCGTGTTGTGGTAGTGCAACGAACACGCGGGCTCTTCGATTGCCGTAGCGATCTCCTGGGATGAAAGAACCGAGGGGTGTCTCGACTCACCTTTGTAGGCTTCTATAAGTCTCCGCTCAAACAGGGATGTGAAGACTTCAATCAGTCCATCACGAGATAAGCCGTGCGATGGCTTATTGAACGTTTCTGTGACATCCTGCTGATTGCCGTCGAAAAAGAAGAATCTGAAAGGCGTCAGGGCTTCTACAAGTGTTTCGAGGATCCAGTATTCACCGCGCGTAAAGCTCGGTGAGGACGCAAGACGGGGCGGATTCATGGTGCTGGGTGGCGAGCGATTCTCGCCGAGGTTAGAGGGTTGGATTCGCAAACGTAACAAAACCGAACGCATGCAACATAGCATGCCGATTAAATCAACGCCAACAATCCTTTAGCCCCGGGCTTCGCCCGGGGACGCCCCCCCCGGCAAAGCCGGGGGCTAACGGCGGAGTAATCTCACCGCGCCGCCGCGGCCTGCTGGCCCGCGGCGCGCTCGCGCAGCAGGTCGAGCATGCCCCGCACCTCGTCGCTCATCTTCGAGTTGGGGAAGTCCGCGATGATCTGCTCGCCCACCCGCACCGCACGCAGCCACTCCTTGTCATGCACCGCGATCTTGAACTGCACCCCGAGGTTGTCACGCTTCTTGCCGATCACCCCGCGGGCCACCTCGCGGAACGGCTCGGCCTCGTCGGGCGTGAGGTACTTGTCCAACTCCTTGAGCAGGTCCATCGCCTTGTCCACGTCGTCGCGTTGCGACGCCTCGAGGAACTGCCGCTCCAGGTCCTGCTTGTACTGCTCACGCGCCTGGCTCACGCGACGCGACAGCGTGCGGACCCGCTCGCTCTCGGGGAACAGCCGCTGGATTTTCGCCAGCTCGCGGGCGGCCATGTCGAACTCGTGACGCGCCAGGATGTCCTCCAGCCGGGCGATGGCCTGGGTGATCTTCGCCTCCTGCTCCGCCGCCCGAGCTGAGGCGATCTGGTCGCGATACGTCTCGGCCTCCTCCATCTGCCCGTAGGTCGACGCCAGCTCGGCCACCAGCGCCAGCGCCGCGTCGAACTCGTGCTTGCCGATGTCCTGCTTGATCGTGGAGCGCAGCACGTCGATGTCCTTGCTGCGGTAGGCGATCCGCTTGGCGGTCTCGCTGAGCAGCAGGCGGTCGGCGATCGAGCGGAGCAGCTCGACCGACTCATCGCCCGCGCGCGCCGACCCGCCGGCCGCCGTCTTCTGGGCCGCCATCCAGATCGAGCCGGTGAGGATCATGCTCGTGCCCCACAGCCCCAGCAGGACCGAAGGGACGTAAGCCATGTACGCCGCGAACACGCCCGAGGCGCCTTCGCCGAACTCCGCGTCCGCCATCCCGATGCTGGCGACCGCCGCCGCCAGCGCACAGGCGATCCAGAGCAGCATCCCCAGGAACACCCATCGCCCCGGCGTGGCGAGCATCGGAGAGGTCGGTTGCGTTTCGGTGTTGTCAGCCATGTGTGGGCCCCATCAAAGACAAGAAATAAAGTAAAGAATCGCCGAACCGCGCATCGCGGCTACGAGCCGGGCGTGGGGACGCAGGCGTCCTTGCCGCAGTCGAAGGTGGTCGGCACAAGGCACATGAATCTCATCGGCGCGTCCCCGGGATTGCGGAACTGGTGCGTCTCGTTGGGCGGGATGAACACCACGTCCCCCGCCGCCACCGGCCGGATCGTCACGTTCCCGACCCCGCTGCAGACCTGGCCCGCTCCCTCGACGATCATCACTTCGTGCTCGTAGTTATGGGCGTGTTCGGGGGTGTGCCCGCCGGGCCCGACCTCGAACAGCCGCATCGCAAAATTCGGCGCCCCGTCGTCGCGGCCGACCATCAGCTTCATGGTCACGCCCGACGCGCCGGGCATCTGCATCGGCTTGGCGTCCACCTGCTCGGGCTTACGGATCAACATGCGGCGTTACTTCCTGCTCGGTCTATAACCAGTGTACCGGCCAAGGCTTCCCCGGGCGAGCCCCGTCTAAGATACGATTCCCCCCATGCCGGGCGACGCCCCCCGCCACCTCCGCCGCTGGATTGCCTACGGCCTGGCCGTGCTGCTCATCGCGCTGGCCGTCGTCTTTGCCGTGCGGGGCGTGGACTTGTCCACGCTCAGCCGCGCGGCGCCTTCCGACCTGCTGCTCATCGCCGCGGCCGTCCTCGTCAATCTCGCCGTCACCGGCCTGTTGTTCTGGGCCGTCACCCGGCCGTTCGACGCGATGCCGCCGGTCGGCCCCTGGCGGATGATCGAATTGATCACGCTCAGCGGCCTGCTCAACTACGTGCCGGTCGTCCGCCCCGGGCTGTGGGGCCGCGCCGCTTACCTCAAGGCGCGCCACGGCCTGCCGGTCCGCCAGTCGGTCCTCATCCTGGCGGTCGTTCTCGCCCTCGCCGCGGCGGTGCTGGGCCTGGTCAGCGTCGTGCTGCTCACCCTGCCGCCGGCGGCGCGGTGGTGGGTGCTGGCGGCGTCGCTGTTGGTCTTGACGCTGATTGCGCCCCCGATCGCGCAGCGGGTCTTCAAGCGGCCGATGCCGTGGGCCTGGACATGGGTCCCGCTGCGCTTCCTCGATCTGCTGGTCGCCGCGGCGCGGCTGGTGCTGGCGTTCGCCGTCGTCGGCCAGCCGCTGAGTTATGACGCGGCGCTGGTCATCGCGTCCGCATCGCTGCTGGTGAAGCTCAGCGGCCTGACGCCCAACGGTCTGGGGCTCAACGCCTGGGTGGTCGCCGCCGTCGCCACGGCGACGGGCGGGCTCGACCCCGCAGTCGGCGTTGCCGCGGCCCTGGTCGATCGCGCCGTCGAGGTCCTCGTGATGATCCCCGCGGGCGGCCTCGCCGCGTGGCGGCTACGATGACCCGGCCACCCTCAAGGAGAAACCGCCATGATCCGCGTCGGCGTCATCGGGGCCGGGAACAACACCCGCAACCGCCACATCCCCGGCCTGCAGGCCATCGACGGCGTGTCCGTCGAGGCCGTGTGCAACCGCACCTTCGAATCCTCGCAACGCGTCTGTGATGAATTCAACATCCCCCGCGCCGCCGACGATCCCTACACGCTGCTCGACGACGGCCAACTCGACGCGATCGTCATCGGCACCTGGCCCTACAAGCACTGCGAATACACCGTCGCCTCCCTCGAGCGCGGCAAGCACGTGATGTGCGAGGCCCGCATGGCCATGAACGCCGACGAGGCCTGGCGCATGCTCGAAGCCGCGGACCAACGCCCCGACCTGGCGGCCCAGATCGTGCCCGCGCCGTTCTCCCTGCACTACGACGACATCGTGCGCGAGTGCGTCGATGACCAGCTCGGCCGCCTCATCAGCGTGCGTGCCAAGGCCCACCTCGGCCCGTTCCCCGACCACGGCGCCGAAAAAACCTGGCGCCGCGACCGGGCCCTGAGCGGCCACAACATCATGGCGATCGGCATCCACTACGAAACGATCATGCGCTGGGTCGGCCCGCTGAAGACCGTCACCGCCCAGGCCCATACCGTCGTCGAGACCGGCGACGTGCCGGACCACGTGAACCTGATGGGGACGCTGGCCAAAGACGATGCCGCGTTCACGATGTCGGCCACCGCGGTCGCCAGCGCGTTCGACACGGGCTCGTCGGTCTGGCTCCACGGCGAGGACGCTGCGGTTCACGTGGACCTCGACGCCGGCGCCGTCCGCCTCGGACGCCGTGGAGAGGATCGGATGCAGCCCGTCGACATCGCCTCACGCGGCCTGCCCGGCTGGCGCGTCGAGGAGGAGTTCATCGACGCGATCCGCGGCGTCGCCCCCATCCGCCTCACCGATTTCAAGACCGGCGTCGCCTACATGCGCTTCACCGACGCGATCCACGAAAGCGCCAAGGCCGGCCGGACGATCGAGATTTAAGGAGAATCGCGGATTTCGTAGCCGATGGACTACGCCCGCCTGGTCCGGGGCCGCGTCGCGGCCCGGCTATTGGCGTGATCGACTACTCCGCCGGCAGGGCTGCGCGGTCGGCGCCGTGAATGTGCAGCGTGTCGGTCGACTGCACAAAGGCGATCACCGCCGTGTGTTCGGGCCGGGTGTCGGGCGGCAAGGTGAGGGTCGTTCGGCCTTCAGCATCGTCGCCGGGCAGATCGATCGTTTGAAACACGCGCACCACCGGGGCGTGATGAAGGGTTCGGCCAGCGTTTTCGCCCCGCCGCACGTCTGTGCTCAGGTTCGATTCGACCAGCGCCACGTTCAGCACCGCTTCGGGCGGGGCGTCGGCGACGGCGTAGTCGACGGTGAGATGATCATCATCTATTTTTAACGTGATGCCGACGCTCGACGTCGCCGCCTGCATCAAAGCCTCGGCGATCGCATGCTGCGTCTTGGCGCGGTTGGAGCCGACGAACGCGTCGCGGCCGTTCACGATCACTTGCGGGGTGTACACCCGATCCGAGCCCCGGGCGTGGGCGTACAGCGATTGCCGGCGGGAATGGGCGGGGTCCGAGAAACGGTCGCGCCAACCGAGGCGGTCCCAGTAATCCACGTGGTATGCCAGGCAATACACGCGTTGCCCGTTGGCCGACACGGCATCGTGGACCTGCTTCATCAAACGGTCGGCCGGCGGGCAGCTCGAGCAGCCCTCGCTGGTGAACAACTCGACCACCGCAAACGGCGGCCGGTCGTCCGCGAGTGCGAGAGGGCTGGCCAACAACGCGGCGGCGAGCAGGGCGATGCGCATCATGCCTGCAGAACTGGAGCGGCCGCTCGGTTATTCCGCAGGTTCAGCGGCGGAGCCTCCCCCGCGTTTTAGCCGATCCATGCCCACCCGCGTTCTCCATTGCCCAAAGCCCGGGCCGGCGCTAAACGGCTGATGGTCTGGCCCATCCGCCATCTGCCATCTCACATCTGCCATGCCGCCCCCGGTTCACCAGTCCAGGGGCTTCCGCCATGCGTCGAGCAACGCCGCCAGCGGCACATCGAGGCGCCGCCCTTCATCGGGCGTGCGCAGGGTCAGCCGGTCGTGATCGGCGAACGTTCCGACCTGGCCGAACGGTGTGCTCGCGTCGCGCAGGTGCTTGACCACCGCGTCCACGTGATCCGGCGCCACCTCGAGCAGGTAGCGGCTGGGGGTCTCGGCGAAGCAGGCGGCAGGCAACGACAGGGCGTCGGTGCTGGGCAGGGCGGCGAGGTCGAGGTCGAGCCCGACCCGGCCGGCGAAGGCCATCTCGGCGGCGGCGACGAGCAGGCCGCCGTCGGAGCAGTCGTGTGCCGCGGCGACCCGGCCGGCGGCGATGAGCTGGGCCACGACCTGCGCGTTCTTCGGGCCGTGGGCGAAGTCGACCCGGGGGATGTGGAGGTCGGCGTCGGCGGGCGCCCGGCCGCAGGCGGTCAGGTGCGCGCCGCCGAGGCGGGCGTCGGTCAGCCCGACCACGAACAGGGCGTGCCCGGGCGCCTTAGCGTCCATCGTGCGTGCCCGACGCGCGTCGGGCACGATCCCCAACGCGGTGATCAGCAGCGTCTGGGGGATCGTGATCACCCGGCCGTCGTCGGTGGTGAACTGGTTGTGCAGCGAGTCCTTGCCCGAGACAAACGGCGTGCGGTAGGCGAGCGCGCCGTCGTAGCAGCCCTCGGCCGCGCGCACGAGGGCGGCGAGCTGGGCCGGGTCGTCGCAGCTGGGCCAGCAGAAGTTGTCGAGGATCGCGATCCGCGACGGGTCGGCGCCGACGCACACCGCGTTGCGCACGGCCTCGTCGATCGCGGCGAGGGCGGCGGCGTACGAGTCGCCGTCGACCGCCAAGCCCTTGGCCGTCGCGTGCTCGGCCAGGTGCGGCGCGACGCCGTTGGACAGCGCGACCGCACGGGGGCTGTCGAGCTTGGGCCGGATCACCGCCGCGTCCGACGGGCCGTCCTGCTCCGGGCCCACCAGCGGCTTGACCACGCTTCCCCCCTGCACCTCGTGGTCGTATTGGCGGACGATCCAGTGCTTCGACGCGATGTTGGGGTGCGCGAGCAGGGCGGTCAGCAACTCGTCGAGGGCGGATTCCTGATGGCCGATGGTCGTCGCGGGCGGCGCTGGCGCATAGGCCGCGGTGCGCGTGGGCATGGGGATGCCGTCGTGGAGGAAGGGCATTGAGATCTTGCCGACCTCGGCGCCATGGTAGGTCAGCTTGAGCGTGGGCTCGCCGTTTTCCTCGTGGCCGAAATGGCCCAGGTCGCACATCACCACGTCCTCGGCGTCGCACAGGGCGCGGAGGGCGTCGACGTTCTGCGGCGGGACCGCCAGGGGCATGCGCTCCTGGGCCTCGCTGATCCAGATCTCGTTGTACGACAGCCCGGCGTACTTGAGCGGGGCGGTCTCGAGTGTGACGAAGGCCCCGACCTTCTCGCCCATCTCGCCCACCGCGGACGAGAACCCGCCGGCGCCGCAGTCGGAGATCGCGGTGAACAGGCAGCCGCGTTCGTGGTCGCGAGCCCGGGCGATCACGTCCATCGTCTTCTTCTGCGTGATCGCGTTGCCGATCTGCACCGCGTGGGAGAACTCGTCGGCGTGCGTGTCGGTCAGCTCGGCGGACGAGAACGTGGCGCCGTGGATCCCGTCGCGCCCGGTCGCGCCGCCGAGGATGACGATGCGGTCCCCCGGGTTCGGCGAGCCGAAACACTTGTCCAGCGGGATCAGCCCGACGCAGCCGGCGAAGACGAGCGGGTTGCCGAGGTACGCGTCGTCGAAATAGACCATCCCGTTGACGGTGGGGATGCCCATGCGGTTGCCGTAGTCGCGTACGCCGGCGACCACCTGCTGCAGGATGCGCCGCGGGTGGATCACGCCGTTAGGAAGAATGGCAGATGGCGGATGGCGGATGGCAGATGGATCGGAGGGTTCTCCTTCTTCTTTCCATCTGCCATCTGCCATCTCACATCTGCCATCACCAACCTCCCATCTGCCATCTGGGTGCGCCACGCAGAACGAGTCGGTGTTCGCGATCGGGTTGGCGAACAGCCCGGTGCCCATGATGTCGCGGATGCACCCGCCGATGCCGGTGGCCGCCCCGCCGTAGGGTTCGATGGCGGACGGGTGGTTGTGGGTTTCGACCTTGATGCACACGCCGTGGGTGTCGTCGAACCGCACGACGCCGGCGTTATCGTCAAAGACCGAGACCAGCCAGTCGTCCAGCCCGCTGTCGCGGAGCTTGAACGTGGCGGCGGCGACGGTCGATTTGAGCAGGTTATGGATCGTGACGCTGCCGTCGTCGTTGAGCGTGTGCCCCGGCTTGTCGCGGAAGATGCTCAAATCGTCGCCGGTGTAGGTGATCGTGCTCTTGAGCGTCTTGTGAACGCAGTGCTCCGACCACGTCTGGGCGAGCGTCTCCAGCTCCACGTCGGTCGGCTCACGCCCGGCGTCGACATAGAACGACTGGATCGCCTTCATCTCGTCGAGGCTCAGGAACAGGTGGCCGTCGCGCGAGAGCTTGAGCAGCCCCTCGTCGTCCAGCCCGCGGATGGGCACGTGCGTCAGCTGGAGTTCATAAGCGTGCCCGTGCGGGAACGCGTCGGGCCGGAACGGGCTCAGGTGGATGTCCTGGATCACGGTGTTGGCCAGCGCACGCTCGGCGAAGGCGCGCAGGGCCGCCTCGTCGAGGCCCTGGCCGGCCAGGTCGTAACGCGTGCCGGTGCGCACCTCGATGTCGTCGAGCGACAGGTGCGGGAGCATCTCGACAATCGCCTCGCGGGTCGATTGAGCGACCGGGTCCATGACGCCGGGCTGGTAGTGGACCTCGATCACCGCGTCGCCGTGAGCGGCGCCGTTGAGGGTCTGGTTGATCGGGTCGGCCAGCAGCTCTTCGCCGATCCGACGGACCTCGTCTTCACGGAGCGGCGCCTCGATCAGGAAGACGTGGGCGGTGCGGATCGCGGCGACGCCCGGCAGGGCCGCCCGGGCCTCGGCGAGGGCGGCGTCGGCCTTCGGGTCGACCTCGCCCGCGACGGGGCGGACTTCGATGCGGAACACCCGCGGCGTGGGGGCGGTGGGATCGGCGGTCATGGACGCGGTCATGATGGTCGGCGGTTCCGTTTCAACAGGGCGTTTCACGGATCATAAAACATCCGACTCACCGCCGCTTCCTGACCAGCACCGGCGGCAGCGTCCCGGTCTGCCCCGGGAACTCGAACCAGCCCTCCCAGTCATAGATCATCTCGTACCCCTCGGGCTGGGGCAGCACGGTCGTGCGGCTGGGCGTGGCGTAGATCGGCAGGTAAATCATCCCCCGCTCGTCGGTCGTCAGGTCCGGATAGACCAGCCGCAGGTTCTGGTTCAGCACGCGGTCCTTCAGCCGGGCGCACGCGATCTCGATCGTCCCGAGGCGCAGCCCCGCCATCGGCCGGTCCAGTTCGTCGATGAACTTCATGGTCACCACCGCCGGCGCCCGGGCGAACGCCGACTCGATCAGGCCGTCCGTCGCCGCCCCGTCGCCGTGCCGCGCTTCCCATGACGCCAGCACGTACCACGGGTAGAACGCCGACGGAAACGCCGACGCCTCCGCCGCGATCGCGTCACGCCGGTCCCCGGCGTCCTCCATCGCCCACGCCAGCACCGCCAGCTGACGCACCATCTCCTCCTCGTCCGGCTCGACCTCGAAATCCAGGTTCTTCCGCACCCGCTGAAACGGCGGGTCCGGCCCCGGCTGCTTCTGCAGCCGCGTGAAGTTTACCGGCGGGGTCACCCACTCGGCCCGCTCCGCCCACGCCAGCGGCGCCGGCGGGGTGATCTGCATCTCCACCCAACGCAGGGTCACCCACACCAGCAGAAACAGGCCCGCCCCACACGCCAGCAGGGTGTTGAAGAGCACCTTCTTGCCGCTCACGAGGCCGGGTTTTTCCTTTGCGTTCATCCCAACACACCATAGCGCCCAAGGCGCCGCCGCATCTGCGAGACCGGGTCGCCATCGTCGGCGATGACCTCGCCCCGCCAGCCGCGGGCCCGCGCCGCTTCGACATTGGCCGGGCTGTCATCAAAGAAAATCATCCGGCCCGGCTCGACGCCCGTCTCCCGCTCGACGTGCTCGTAGATCGCCGCGTCGGGCTTGGCCGAACCGACCAGATGGCTGGCGAAGCGGTGATGCAGCTTATCCATCGGCAGGGCGTTGTTCCCGGCAGGAGCGGTCATCAGCGACCAATGGAAATCGTTGGTGTTCGACAGGCACGCCAGGCGCGTCGGCCCGGCCCGCAACTCGTCGACCAGTTCCTCGACGCCCGGGTACGGCCCCCGCAACCATCCCTCATAGAGCGCCGCGTGCTGGCCTCGGTCGAGCCCGCTCACCGGCGCCAGCCGGTCGGCGAACTGGTCGAAGCTGATCCGGCCGGTTTCATGATCGTCGCGGATCGTCTCCCACTTCCTCCATGCGTCTTCGCTGAGCGGCGGCAGGTCGACGCCGGCCATGGCGGCGGCGTCGGGCCGGTCGGCGGCGAGGCGGATCAGCACGCGGCCGAGGTCGAAGATCACCAGGTCGATGGGCGGCGGGTCGGGCATCTTTGGGTCACGCGTCAGGTGCGGGTCTGGCCGTTGCCGTAGGCGACCCACTTGTAGGTGCACAGGTCCGCCGCGCCCATCGGCCCGCGGGCGTGGAGCTTGTCGGTGCTGATGCCGATCTCCGCTCCCAGGCCGTACTCGCCCCCGTCGCTGAAGCGGGTCGAGCAGTTGACCATCGCGTTGGCGGTGTCGACCGCCTGCACGAACCGTTTGACCGCCGCCAGGTCGTTGCTGACGATCGCGTCGGTGTGCTTCGAGCCGTAACGGTTGATGTGCTCGATCGCCTCGTCCAGCGTGTCGACGGTCTTGATCGCCACGATCTTGTCGAGGAACTCGGCGGCGTAGTCGTCCTCCGTCGCGGGCTTGAGCCCGTCGAACAGCTTGCGGGTCTTGTCGCAGGCGCGGACCTCGACGCCGACCTGGACCAGCGCGGAGATCACGTCCTCGATCACGCCGCAGCGGTGGTGCAGCAGGATCGTCTCGGTCGCGTTGCACACGCCGGTGCGCTGCACCTTGGCGTTGACGCAGAGCTGGACCGCCATGGCGCCGTCGCAGTGGGCGTCGACGTAGGTGTGGCAGTTGCCGGTGTAATGTTTGATGACCGGGATGTGGGCCTGCTCGACGACAGCGCGGATCAGCGACTCGCCGCCGCGGGGGATGCACAGGTCGATGACGCCCTCCATCCGGAGCAGCTCGCCCACGGCCGCGCGGTCGGGCGTCTCGACAAGAGCGACGGCGTTAGGGTCGATCCCCGATTCTTCCAGGCCGCGTTTGATGCACCCGGCCAGGGCGGTGTTGGAGTGGATCGCCTCCTTGCCCCCGCGGAGGATCACGGCGTTGCCGCTCTTGAGGCACAGCGCCGCGGCGTCGCTGGTGACGTTGGGCCGGCTCTCGAAGATGATCAGGATCACCCCGATCGGGACCCGGACCTTCTCGAGCTTGATCCCGTTGGGCAGCACCCGCCCTTCGAGCACCGCGCCCACCGGGTCGGACTGGTCGGCGATCTGCCGGACGGATGCGGCGATCTTCCCGACCCGGGCCGCGTCGATCGTCAGCCGGTCCAGCATCGCGTCGCTGAGCCCCGCGGCGCGGCCGGCCTCGAGGTCCAGGGCGTTGGCGGCGATCAGCTCGTCGCCGGCGTCGGCGATGGCGTCGGCGATCCGCCGCAGGGCCGCGTCGCGCACGTCGCCGGGGGTCGACGCCAGGGCGTGCGACGCCGCCTGGGCCTGCTCGGCCAGCGACCGGCAGTACGCGGGAAGGTCGGTTTGCGTCTCAGTCGTCATGGAGCCGGTATTGTACCGTCTGGCGTCAGCCGTTCGACCGTGAACGACACCTGCGGCACCGCCGACTGCACCGTCACCCCCGGCGGCAGGTCAAAAAACACCGGCAGCGACGTCAACCCGCTCTCCAGCTCCTCGATCGTCGGCCGGATCTCGGCGACCACCTTCGCCTCCCCGCTCTCGATCGCCTCGATCACGTCCGCCGGGCCCGACACCTCCACGTCCCGCACGAACTGGTTGTCGGCCAGGTCGATCCGGTACTGGCTCAACAACAGGCTCGGGGCGTTGATGTGGATCGGCGCCCGGCCGATCACGTACGAGTCGGTCTGCTTCCGCACGGTGAACGTCACCTGCACCTGCGTGGTCAGCAGGGTCGTCCAGTCGCTTTCGAGGTTGCGCGGCACCGACAGCGGCACGGTCAGCGTCTGGGGCTCGTTAGGCGCCGCGGTTTGCAGATCCTGCTGCCCCAGCTGCACGTTCACCACCATGCCCTGCGCCCGGGCGCCGAGGTTGGTCGGCAGGCGCAGCTCCACCATCGCCGGCTCCGCGGTCGGGCTGCCGACGATCTCGAAGCCCGACGGCGAAACCACCTCGACCCTCAACGAATACGTCTCGATCGGGTACACCTCGACCCGCTGCTGCGGCGGCGACACGTCCTCCAGCGTAATGCCCAGGTTCCGGAACACCGCGTTCTCCAGTCGATTGCGCAGCGCGATCTCCTGGATCGATCCATTAGCGTCGGCCGGCGCCGCGACCTCGATCTCGATCACGTGCGAGTTCACGTCCTGGCGGAACCGGTCGTACTGCCCCGTCGAGGTGGTGAACGACACCTCCACCGGGACCGGGTCGGCCGGGGTGATCGCGAGCTGGCCCGCCTGCCCCGGCGGGGCGACGAACCGCACCTGCACCCGCTGGTTCGTGTAGGTCTGCACGTTCTGCGCCTCGGCCCACAGCCACACCAGGATCGTGATCAGGACGGTCACGATGAGGGTTTCGAGTTTGTCGACCAGCCGGCTTTTCATGGTGGTTGCCGTTACTTAACAAGGGCGAGCGCGATCCCGGCCCCGCGGGCCGCCGCTAAACACATCCGCCATCTTCCATCTGCCATCTCTATCCCCTTGTGTCTTCATCATCGGCGTCCGCGGACGTCTGGAGGTCGAGGTCGACCTTGCCCAGGCCGCGCATCAGGATCGGCCGCAGGCCGTCGAGCTTCATCCCCCGCGTCAGCTCACCCCGCTCGGCGAGGCTGATCGCACCGGTCTCCTCGCTCACCACGATGATCAGCGCGTCCGATTCCTGGCTCAGGCCGATCGCCGCCCGGTGGCGCGAGCCCAGCTCCTGGGGCACCTGGTCGCCCTCGGCCAGGGGGAACTGGACGCCGGCGGCGAGGATGCGGTCGCCCCGGATGACCACCCCCATGTCGTGCAGCGCCGAGCCGGGCCAGAAGATCGTCTGCAAGAGCGCCTGGGTCACGTCCGCGTCCAGCGGCGTGCCCAGCTCCACGATCCCGCGGAGCCCGACCTGACGCTCGATGGCGATCAGGGCTCCGATCTTGTTGCGGCTCATGTACTGCACCGCCCCCAGCACCTCCTCGACCACCCGCTGCTTGCGCAGCCCCGACTGCTTGTTGAACAACCGAAGCTCGCCCACCCGGACCAGCGCCCGGCGCAGCTCGGGCTGGAACACCACCACCAGCACCAGGGCCACGAACGTCAGGAAGTTGCTGTACAGGAAGCTCAGCCGCTCGAATTGCTCGTCCCGCGCCAGGATCTGCACCGCCAGCGTCGCCAGGAACAGCAGCAGCAGCACCCCCTTGATCACCCGGGCCCCACGCGTGCCCCGCAGGAAACGCATGATCAGGTACACCACCACCCCGATCAGCAC
The DNA here is from genome assembly GCA_028277745.1 of Phycisphaeraceae bacterium. Classification (GTDB taxonomy): domain Bacteria; phylum Planctomycetota; class Phycisphaerae; order Phycisphaerales; family Phycisphaeraceae; genus JANQFR01. The sequence continues at coordinate 56,434 of JANQFR010000061.1, read as the reverse complement.
CAGCTCGATCGCCACCTGCACCGGCTCGGTCGTCCAATAGCCCCGGATCCGGGACCCGAGTTGCTGGAGTCTGGTCAGGTCGAAAAAGTTCACGCGAAACCGCCTTTACTGCGCAACGATAGAACATTGCTGAGCCGTTTCCAGTCTATCGGCAACCGGATCGGCTTACCCCTGAAATCGATCGGCGGATGACGCGTTGGACCCCCGGGGGTCCGATAGCCTTCCGGACTGCCCGCGCTGGCCCCGCGCGGTATACTTCCCGTTCCTTGCCCGCCGGAATGCAGGTTCATGCAGCAGCTCGATCAGCTCCGCAACAACATCCAGACCTGCTTCCTCGGCAACCGACAAGCCATCGACAAGGTCATTATCTGTCTGCTCGCCCGCGGCCACGTCCTCATCGAAGACGTGCCCGGCGTCGGCAAGACCACCCTCGCCGTCTCCCTGGCCAAGTCCCTGGACTGCTCCCTCGCCCGCATCCAGCTCACCCCCGACATGCTCCCCTCCGACGTCCTGGGCGTCACCGTCTGGGATCAGCAGCAGGGCGAGTTCAACTTCAAGCCCGGACCCATCTTCAACAACATCGTCCTCGCCGACGAGGTCAACCGCACCACCCCCCGCACCCAGTCGGCCCTGCTCGAGGCGATGAACGAGGCCCAGGTCTCCATCGACGGCGTCACCCGCAAGCTCAAAGAGCCCTTCATCGTCATCGCCACCCAGAACCCCTTCGAGTTCGAGGGGACCTACTTCCTGCCCGAGTCCCAGCTCGACCGCTTCCTCATGCGGCTCCAGCTCGGCTACCCTTCGCCCGAGGACGAGGCCCGCATCCTCACCCTCGACCCCTCCCGCAACGCCCTGCAGCACCTGAGCCCCGTCCTGACCGCCACCGAACTCGTCGAGCTGCAGCGGCTGGTCGAGGGGGTCCAGATCGACCCCGCGCTCAACGAGTACATCGTCGCCATCGCCGCCGCGACCCGCACCAACGATCAGCTCCAGATCGGCGTCTCGCCCCGCGGCACCCTCGCCCTCGTCCGTGCCGCCCGCGCCACCGCCATGCTTCATGACCGTGATTACGTCGTCCCCGACGACATCATCTCCAACGTCATCCCCGTCTTCGCCCACCGCGTGCTCTCACGCACCTACATGCACGACGCCGACGGCGTCGCCGCCCACCGGATCATGCAGCAGATCCTCGAAACCGTCCCCAGCCCGGTCTGACCAACCCTTGTATATTAGCTTTTTGATAGGTATCTGTCAAGCGTAGCGGCGGAGCTTGCTCCGCCCCACCCCCCTTCTCCCCCGACCTACCTCCGTCGACGCCCCATCACCATCACGGCGCTCAGCCCGACCAGCGCCATCGACGCCGGCTCGGGCACCAGCGTCAGGTCGAGCCGCGCGGCGGGCGGCCCCGCGTTTTCACGCGACGCGATGATCGGCCGCACCGGGCCGTTGCTGCCCGAGCTGCCGGTGATGATGAAGGTGACCGCATCATTGCCGTCGGCCTGGATGAAGGCCAGCAACGCGTCGGTATCGAGGGTGAAGGTGAACGTGCCGGGGGTGGCGACCTCGCCGGTGTCCACGATCTGCCCCAGCAGGGCCGCCCCGGTCGTGCCGGCGGGGTTGTTCTGGTTGCCCGGGGCGTTGTTCCAGGTGATGCCGGTCTCGGACCAGTTGTCGCCCGAGCCGTCGTTGAGCCCCCAGATGTTCAGGGGCGCCCCGCCGACCGCGGTGTTGCTGAAGCTGATATCGAGGCTGAGCTGGGCGTCGGTGACGTCCGCGGTGATGGAGCTGAGGTCGAAACGCAGATAGGCCTTGCGCGCGAAATTGAGGTCGTTGCCGGGGAGGATGAGCAGGTTCTGAGCGTTGCCGCCGTTCTGGTTGGCGTTGGCGTTCGAGCCCCCGCGGATGAAGGCGTCGGCGGACGGGGTGAGCACCGCGGCGGCGGCGGGGGACACGGCCAGCGGCGCGGCGGCCAGGGCGGCGGCCAGAACAGGGCGGGGCAGGCGTTCAAACATCGTGCTTTTCTCCGGGAATCGGGGGGGATGGGGCAGAAACCGACGAAAAATCGCGGCGGAAAGGCTTTTTCGCCCTCCAGACAACACCCGCAAGCTTACCCGTCGGCCCCGGGCGGAGCCATACAACATCTCGCAGACATTTATTAAAATAGCGCAGACGCGCCGCCCTCCATCCCACTCTTTTTTAGACAGGACGCCACGCTTTGCACGTCATGACCCTGATGAACTGCGTGCAGGACTACGGCCGGCGGGCCCTCGAGGGCGTCGCCCGCTACGGCAACGCCCAGCACGGCGGCTGGACCCTGAGCCTGCACCACCGCGAGCAGGTCCGCCAGGCTCTGCCCCGCCTCGACCCGGCGGTCCGCGGCATCATCGCCCACGCCCACGCGCCCCGGCTCATCGCCCAACTCGCCGACTGCGGCGTGCCCGCGGTCAACACCTCGGCCGTCGCCGACCGCCCCGGCCTGGTCAGCGTCGTCCCCGACGACCCCGCCATCGGGCGCATGGCGGCCGACTACCTGATGGGCCGCGGCTACCGCCGGCTGCTCGCGCTCGACATGAGCGGCTGGGCGTACTCGGCCCAGCGCGTCGCCGCCTTCCGCGCCGCGGTCGACGACGCCGGCGCCTCGGTGCGCGTGGCCCGCCTCCGCTCCTGGCGCAGCGCTGAACGCCTGATCGCCGAGGCGCTGACGCAGACGCCCACGCCGATCGGCCTCTTCGCCGTCACCGACGGGCTGGCGGTCTTCGTGGTCCGCCAGTGCCTCGCGCTGGGGCTGGCCATGCCCGAGCAGGTGGCGGTGCTGGGCGTGGACAACGACAGCCTGACCACCCGCATGGTGTCGCCGACGATCTCCAGCGTCGAGGTCCCGTGGGAGAAGCTCGGCGCCGAGGCCGCGGCCCGGCTCGATCGGCTGATCCGCGGCCGGCCGGTCGACCCCGCCCCCCTGCGGATCGCCCCCGCCCGCGTGGTGACCCGCCAGACCACCGACGGCCAGGCCATCGAAGACCCCATGGTCGCGGACGTCGTCCGGTTCGTCCGCGAGCACGTCGGCGAGCCCTTCACCATCGACCAGGCCCTCGAGCCCGTCCCCGCCTCCCGCCGGGCCCTCGAGCAACGCTTCAAACGCGCGATCGGCCGGACCTTGCAGGATCACATCACCCGCGTCCGGCTCGAACGCGCCAAGCAGTTGCTCACCGAGACCGACCTCGCGATGCCCGAGGTCGCCCAGCGCAGCGGCTTCTCCACCGCCGCCTACTTCGCCGCGGTCTTCCGCAAACACACCGGCAAGACGCCAACCGCCTTCCGCGCCGGCTATCGGCTAACCTGACCCGCCGGCCTGTCGCCGTCACCCGAGGCGTACGCCGGCGGTCGAGGAAGTTAAGGGTCGGGTCTTGACAAGCGGCTTGGTCGCGGTATGATTAACCGGTAAGTCGTCTGATTTACCGTTGAGTCATCTCTGACCGTCTTTTCTGTCTCCGAGGCTCGCTCATGCCCGTCACCATGGCTCAGGTCGCCAAGCTCGCCGGGGTGTCCAAACCGGTGGTCAGCAAGGTGCTGCACGGCGGCGGGGGGAACACCCGTGTGGGTGAAGAGACGCGGCGGCGGGTTCTGGAAGCGGTCCGGCAGACCGGGTATCGGCCCTCGGCGTCGGCGCGGGCGATGGCGCAGCGGCGGTCGCGGCAGGTGGGCGTGCTGGTCCCGAACAACCCCGGCAACCGGTTCACCCACCCGCTGGCGTACGAGACGATCCTGGGGGTCAACGAGGGGCTGCAGGCGGCCGGGTACGTGGTCGCCCTGGCGCGGATCGACGATGTCCGCCGCGACCTGGCGGACCAGTCCCGGGTGTTCAAGGAGCACGTGCTGGACGGCATGATCGTGCTCGACTCGATGCCGGCGGACGTGGAGCGGCGGCTGGAAGAGCTGATCGGGACGGTGGTGTGGTGCGACTCGAACGTCTGGCGTGAGCACGGCTGCCTCCGGCGGGATGAGCGGGAGGCGGGCCGGCTGGCGGGTCAGGCGGCGGCGGACCTGGGGTACCGGCGGATCACGATGATGACGTACGCGCCGCCGCACCGGGTCCACTTCAGCGCGCTGGAGCGGTACGAGGGGGTGCGCGGGGCGGTGACCGCGGCGGGGCTCGAGCTTCACGAGGCGCTGGAGCCGGGCATCGGCGAGGCAGCCGCGCGCCGCGAGCTGGTCCGGACGCTGCGCCCGGACGCGGTGATCGTGTGCAACAGCATCTACCAGGCTCACGCGGTGCGCGACATCGCCAACGAGGCCGGCCGGGTCCCGGGCCGGGACTTCGGGCTGATCTCGTGCGACGACATGCACCAGCTGGACCGGATGTGGCCCGGCCTGACCCGCGTGACGTTCGATCGATACCAGATGGGCGTGGAGGCGGCGGCGCTGATGCGTTGCGTGCTCGACCGAGGCCGGCGGGCGTGTCCGTCGGTGCGTCTGCCCTGCCGGCTCGTCGCCGGCGACACCGCCCGACGCCAACCGCGTTCCGCGGGCCGGTGACCTTTCCTTTCTTTCATGTCTCACGATGAGGAGGTTTTTGATGAAGCGTTTTGCGACCATTGCCGTGCTGGCCGGGTCGGCCGTCTGGCTCGCCCCGGCGGCGTCCGCCGTGATGATCAGCCAGGTCAGCGCCGGCGCCGACCAGGAGGTCGCCGAGTCCGGCGGCCTGATCGCGACCGGGCGGGACAACGACAACGAGAACCGCGTGGGGGCGCTGGGGGGCGGGTTCACCCAGGGCGCGGCCTTCGTGTTCATGTTCGATATCTCCGCCGCCCCGGTCACGGACGTGTTCACGTCGGCCAACCTGCGGCTGTTCCTCGACGGCAAGTCCAGCTCCCCGAATTTCAACGCGGACCTCTACGGCGTCGGGTTCGGCGCGACCGCCAACGATTTCCCGTTCCCGGGGTCCAACAACCTTTACTTCGAGGGCGCGTTCGGCGCCGACCCCAACACGGGGGCGTCGGCGATCGCCGACGACGTGTTTATCCCGTCCACCGCCAACGACACCGAGGCGAACATCTCGAACGCGGCCCTGCTCGCGTTCCTCAACAGCCGGCCGCTGGACGGCAGCGGCAACTTCGCGTTTTTCCGGCTCAACCCCGACGCCAATTCCGGCGCGAGCGCCCGGGGGTTTAACATCGCCACGGGCGACGGGCCGGGCAATCAGGCCCCGCTGCTGACGGCCGAGACCGGCGTGATCCCGGAGCCCGCGTCGCTGGCCCTGCTCGGGCTCGGCGTTGCGCTGATGCTGGGGCGCCGCCGCGTATGAACGAACGCCGGCCATGACCCGCGGGGCTCCGCCCCGGTTCGCCGCATGTCTGATTCCCGAACGATTGGAACGCTCCCATGTTCAAACCCCCGGTTCATCAAGGCTTCACGCTCATTGAACTACTTGTGGTGATTTCTATCATTGGGCTTCTTGTCTCGTTGCTGTTGCCGGCCCTCGCCCAGGCGCGGGAAACGGCGCGGCTCATGCAGTGCATGGTCAACGTCCGGTCGCTGGCGACCGCGTCCCTCGCGTTCTCGGTGGACCACGAAGACTGGCTGCCGAACATGGCCCAGAGCGCGATCGACGCCCGGGACGCCGATGACAACCAGCCGCTTTACACGCTGGCGTCGAACTGGCGCGAGCACCTCACCGAGGAATACGGCGTGCCGCGCGAGGCGTGGTACAGCCCGACCAACCCGGGGTGGAACCGCGACGACTTTTTCAACTTCGGCTCGCGGATGGTGATCGGTTACCAGTACTTCGGGAACCGCCGGAACTTCAACGCCGGCGAATTCGCCGAGGTCGCGGCATCGTACGCTGGTGAGACTGTGACCGAGCCGATGTTCGCCCGGCGGGTCAGCGACGGGGCGTACTTCGACTGGTTCTGGACCGACCTCAACCGTTTTCGCGCATCGGTCGGCGGGTGGCGGGACCCGGTCCGCGATGTGATCGGCGCGAATCACTACGACCCGGAAAAAGACGTCCCGACCCTCAACCATGTCGGTTATCTCGATGGCCACGTCAGTGACACGGCGGGCGGCGACATGGTTCAACGATGCAACTATCGGGGGACGGACTATTGGTGGTGAAGCCGACCCCAGCGCTCAGGGCCGAACGATGATGCGACAACGTGCATTTACCCTTATCGAACTGCTCGTGGTGATATCGATCATTGCGCTTTTGATCGCGCTTCTGCTGCCTGCGCTGCAGCAGGCGCGGATCGCGGCGCGGCGGGTCCAGTGCCTGTCCAACCAGCGCCAGGTCGGGGTCGGGTTCGCCCTGCAGCTGACGGACGAGAAGCGGCTATATCCCTACGCGTGGATCGGCAGTTGGAAGGCCGACGACGTGCCCGACGCGGCCAACCCGAGCCAGGGGCGCGAGTGGCATCAGGCGCTGAGATCCTACCTGTCCGGCGACGAGGCGATGCTCTGCCCCAACGCCTTCATCGACGCCGGGTCGCGCCATTACGCGCCCAACCCGGCCATCATGGGCAAGATGCAGAACACCAGCGACGAGAACAACCGTCGCCGCCTGCCGCATGAGGAGATCGGGCGGGATTCGGGCGTCGTCATCCTGACGGACGCCTGCCAGTTCCGCAGCAACGGCACGGTCGACCGCGAGGGCCGATGGATGGACAGCCAGTACGGCAAGGCGTTCCGGCCGGGCACCCAAACCGACACGGACCTGCCGATCGACCTGAACGCCGTGACGACCAACGTGGACGCCACCAGCGGCCAGTACAAGGTCCGGTTCCGCGAGGGCGGTGCGGAGGGCGTGGAGGGTGGGAGCCTGATCGGCAACTTCCTGTTCGCCGACTTTCACGCCGAGAGCCTCCAACCCGCCGACGTTCTCCGCCGGTATTTCCGGCCTAACGAAAGCACCTCGTCTTGGTGGAAGTGAAACCCTTTTGACCCTCGAATCCGGAGTACGTTGAGCATGACGCACCGCATCCCCGCCGCGACCCTGGCCGTTTGTCTTATTGCCCTGACGGCGTCGGCGCAGAACGGCCCGGCCACGGGCAACCTGTTCAGGAACGGCGATTTCACCGAGGCCCAGGCCGACGGGGCGCCCGCCGGCTGGCAGTGGCGGACCGCGACCCAGGGCTTTGTCCGCACGCGTCCCGACGCCGACCCGCCCTTCGTGGAGATCGGCGTCAACCAGCCCGGCGAGGACAGCTTCATCCAGCAGGATGTGAAGCTGCCCGAGGACGCCCGCCGCGTGGTGATCGCCGTCAAGTTCCGTTACCGCGATATCGAGAAGGGCGAGCGGGGCTATCAGACCGGCAAGGTCCAGGGGCGGTTCACCAGGAACGGCAAAGACTTTGGCGGGTGGATCGACCTCGCCAGCGTGACCGGGACCAGCGACGGCTGGATCGAGAAGACGCGCACCGCGGGCGTGCCCAAGGACGCCAACGGCGTGATGCTGCGGCTGGGGATGTACGGCGTGAGGTCGGGCGTGGTCGAGGTCGCCGAGGCCCGGCTGACGATCGTCACCGAGGCCGACCTCGCCGCCGAGCGGGCCAAGTACCGGCCGGCGGAGGCGTACGGCCCGCCGGTCAGCGACGAACGCTACAACCGGCTGACCCACGGCATCAACATCAACAACTGGTTCTGCCAGCCGTGGAACATCCGGGTCAACGGCAAGAAGGGCGGGTTCAACGCCGAGACGTTCCAGAGCTACATCACCGAGCACGACATCAAGATGATCGCCGACGCGGGGTTCGATCACATCCGCCTGCCGGTCGACCCGCTGTTCCTGATGGACAGGCAGACCGGCGAATTGAAGACGGACCTGCTGCCCGAGCTGGACCGTGCGATCGCTATGATCCGCGCGCAGGGCCTGGCGGTGATCGTGGACGTGCACCCCAAGAGCAACCCTTTCAAGAAGATGCGGGGCAAGCCGGTCGCCGAGAAGTTCGTGCCGTGGTGGGGCCGTTTCGCCAGGCACCTGGCGGAGACGACCGACCCGGAATGGGTGTTCCTCGAGACGCTGAATGAGCCGGGGGGGCAGGGCTTCTGGGTCAGCAGTTGGACGCCTTACCAAGACCGGCTGATCACGGCGATCCGCGAGAACGCGCCGGACCACACGATCATCGCCAACGGCGGGGCGTACATGCTGGCGTGGGAGTTGAAGCATCACGACCCGCACCCTGACCGCAACGTGATCTACGCGATCCATTTTTACGAGCCGTCGCCGTTCACGCACCAGGGCGCGGTGTGGATGAAGGACTGGTACCGGCCGCTGCGGAGCGTGCCCTGGCCGCTGACGGAGGCGAACCTGGATGAGGCGATCGCGAGCATCGCGCCGAACGACAAGGCGACGAAGAAGGCGGGGGACGTCCTGCGGGACCAGCTCAAGAGCGGGTGGGGGACGCAGCGCGGGTTGCGTGAGCGGTTCGAGGAGGTGGCGGCGTGGTCGGCCGAGCACGACCGGCGGGTGGTGGTCGGCGAATGGGGCGTGTACGTCAAGTACGCCCCGCGGGAGAGCCGGCTGAGCTACCTGCGTGCGGTCGCGCAGGAGCTCGCCCGCCGCGGGTTCGGCTGGAGCAAGTGGGACTACTGCGGCGGGGGGTTCCAGATCGTCGAGGACCCGGCCAAGCCGTCGGGCCAGCGCACGCTGGACTCGGAGGTCATCGCGGCGCTGGGGGTGTCGCGGTAGATGGGTGCGACCGCGACGGGGACGTCGCGGTTAAGATAAGCGCCGCACGGGCCGGGATAGCGGGGCGGATATCCACATCACCTGGACATGAATAAAGGCCGGGGCCGGATCGGGTTGCGTCCATTTAAAGGACTTGATAGTATTTTGATGTCGTCGGCGGCGATCATCCGGCGCCGAACGGAACCACCGCGACCAGGCCGATGGGCCTGGTCGCGATAACCCGAGGTGACGCCGCCATGAACGGTATCCACACGTTGTTTGCTGCTCTCTCTCCCCTGTTCACGCTTGGCCAAGCCGAGCGTCCGCCGCTGCCGGTGTGGTGGTGGCTCACGCCGGTGTGCAGCGTCGCGGCGCTGGTGGTGGCGTGGGCGTTCTACCGCTCGATCATCCAGCGCAGCGAGGGCCAGGACGCGATGCGTGAGATCGCCAAGGCGGTCCGCGAGGGGGCGTACGCCTATCTGCGTCGTCAGTACGTGGTCGTGGCGCTGTTTTTCGTCGTGGTCGCGGCGTTGCTGGCGTGGCTGGCGTTCGGGCTGGGGGTGCAGAACCAGATCGTGCCGTTTGCGTTCCTGACGGGCGGCTTCTTCTCGGCGTTGGCGGGCTTCTTCGGGATGAAGACCGCGACCAGCGCCTCGGCGCGCACGGCCCAGGGCGCCAGCGAGTCGCTCAACAACGGCTTGACGATCAGCTTCCGCGGCGGGGCGGTGATGGGGCTGTGCGTGGTCGGGCTGGCGCTGCTGTGCATCAGCCTGTGGTTTGCGTACCTGTACCTGGTGCATCACCGCGTCTTCGGCGGCGGCCGGCCGCTGGCGCTCGAGGAGATCGCCATGGTGATGCTGGGCATGGGCCTGGGCGCGTCGAGCATGGCGCTGTTCGCCCGCGTCGGCGGGGGCATCTTCACCAAGGCGGCGGACGTGGGCGCGGACCTGGTGGGCAAGGTGGAGGCGGGCATCCCCGAAGACGACCCGCGCAACCCGGCGACGATCGCGGACAACGTCGGCGACAACGTGGGCGACGTCGCGGGCATGGGCGCCGACCTGTTCGAGAGCTACATGGGATCGATCCTCGCAACCGGGGTGTTGGGGACGGCGGCGGCGGTCGCGGCGGGGCTCGGCGGAGCGGAGGTGTTCGCCTACCTCGCCGCGCCGATGCTGCTGGCCGGGGTCGGGATCGTATTGAGCATCGTGGGCATGATGCTGGTGCGGACCCGTGAGGACGCGGACATGCGTCAGCTGATGCACGCCCTGGACCGGGGCATCTACGCGGCCGCGGCGATGACCCTGGTCGCGGCGGCGGGGCTGTGCTGGCTGCTGGGGCTGGGCTGGGGCGTGTGGGGCGCGATCGTGGTCGGCGTGGTGATCGGCATCGTGATCGGCAAGGCGACCGAATACTACACCGCCGCCGAGTACGGCCCGACCAAGCTGATCGCCAAGGCCGCCGAGTCGGGGCACGGCCCGCTGATTATCAACGGCATCGCTCAGGGTTTGCTCAGCGCGTGGGTCCCGATCCTGGTGATCGCGTTGGGGATGGCCGCGGCGTTCGGGCTTTCGGGCGGGTTCCGAGAAGGCGGCTTGCTATTCGGGCTGTATGGCGTCGGGATCGCCGCGGTCGGGATGCTTTCGACGCTGGGCATCACGCTGGCGACCGACGCCTACGGGCCGATCGCCGACAACGCGGGCGGCATCGCCGAGATGGCGGGGCTGGGCAAGCAGGTGCGTGACCGCACCGATGCGCTCGACTCGCTGGGCAACACCACCGCGGCGATCGGCAAGGGCTTCGCCATCGGCTCGGCGGCGCTGACCGCCCTGGCGCTGGTGGCGGCCTATGTCGAGGAGGTTCGCGTGGGGCTGCACCGCGAGGCGGCGGCGGCGTACGCGGTCACCGACGCGACGGGGGCGGCCGGGTATGAGGTCGCGTCGCTGGGTTACGGCAAGTACGCGCTGTATGTCCCCGGCGGCGACGACGACCCGATGCGGTTCACGGTCAGCGCCTTCGCCGGCGCCGGCGACGAAGCGGTCGTGATCGCCGATCCCGACAGCGGCGAGCCGGTGTCGATCGTGGTGAACCAGGTCGGCGACGGGCTCGCCGGGATGGCGTTGACCGACGCCGCCGGCCAGTCGATCACGGGCGTGGCCAAGGCGGGGCTCGCGGATTACATGGCCCGGTACAACGTGACGCTGATGAACCCCAAGACGATCATCGGCGTGTTCATGGGCGTGATGCTGGTGTTCGTGTTCAGCGCGCTGACGATGAACGCGGTCGGCCGGTCGGCGGGGGAGATGGTCGAGGAGGTGCGTCGACAGTTCAAGCAGTTCCCGGGGATCATGGACCGGACGCAGAAGCCGGACTATGCGCGGTGCGTGTTGATCTCGACGCGTGCGGCCCAGAAGGAGATGGTGCTGCCGTCGGTGCTGGCGCTGGCGGCGCCGCTGGCGGTGGGGCTGGTGCTGGGGGTGGCGGGGGTGCTGGGGCTGCTGATCGGCGGGCTCTGCTGCGGGTTCGCGATGGCGGTGTTCATGGCCAACTCCGGCGGGGCGTGGGACAACGCCAAGAAGCTGATCGAGACCGGGGCCCACGGCGGCAAGGGTTCGGACGCCCACAAGGCCGCGGTCGTGGGCGACACCGTGGGTGACCCGTTCAAGGATACTTCCGGCCCGTCGCTGAATATCCTCATTAAGCTGATGAGCATGGTCAGCATCGTCTTCGCCGGCCTCGTGGTCGTGTACGCCCCCGTCGTCGGCCAGTGGTTGGGCATCAACTGATAAGGAGGCCCGCGATGGACACGCGTTTCTATCTCATGTGCTACCGCTTCGAGGCCCTGGTGGCGTCGCAACTGCCCCCCGAACAGTTCGGCTCCTACATGGCGGTCGGCACCCGCAAGCGGACCTCGGGCCGGGTGATGTTCTTCGAGATCGACGCCGAGCGGATCGACCGGTCTTACTTCCCCGTCGAAGCCGTGCAGGCGCACGAGGACGGGTCGCCCAGGAAGTCGCAGTACCTGTCGGTGTATCGGGTCATGGAGCACATCCCGCTCGACGCGTTCGGCAAGCTGCACCTGGTGACGCAGGACGGCCTGACGCTGGGGCTGGACGGCGCGCCCGCGCCCAACGACCCCGAGGAGCAGGCGCACATGTACGTCGAGCTGTGCCCGGTCGGCCCGCGGGTGGTCTCGGAGCTCGGGCCCGCCGCGTTCGCCAAGTTCATGACCGACCCCGAGAATGCCCTGCATTTCCCCCGGCTGTTCTTCGCCGACCAGTTGATCGAGCGCGAGGCCGACGGCAGCCTCGCCAGCTACCTGCCGTACCGCGATCACGCCCACATCCTCGACTGCATCGAGGACCTGGGCCGGCCGGGCAAGAAGAGCAAGACGGTCGACCGGCTGCCGCCGCTGGTCGCGTTCTACCGCACGATCAAGACCGGCTTCTACGTCGGCGACCCGACCGGCTGCCGGCTCTATCGTTTCCCCAGCGCCGACCGGCTCGACGACGAGCTGCATCGCTGGTGGCGCAGCGCTCAACTGGGCTGAGGCGGCGTGTGGACGGTCGCAGCGCCGCCCGCTCAACCGATGAACCCCGCCGCGCGGCTTGGCCGGACGCGGCGGGTTTTTTAACGCCTTTGGTATAAAATACCGATGATGCGTCTGCATCTGAAGGAGCCCGGCCATGAAACGGTTGAGGGGCGGCTTTACGTTGCTGGAGCTGTTGGTGGTCATTTTGATCATCGGGCTGCTCGTGGGCATCCTGCTGCCGGTGCTGGCCGTGGCCCGGGGCGAGGCGTACGCGTCGGTGTGCGCGTCGAACTGCCGGCAATTGGCGATCGCTCTCGAAAGCTACGCCAACGACTTTCGCGGGCTCTACCCCTACGCCGGCGGGCATATCGACTGGGACGCGTTGGACCCCGCGGACCAGACCCGGCCGTGGATGCGGCAGGTGTTCGACTACGCGCCGGTGAAGGACTTTTACTCGGGCTGCCCGACGTACCCCGAAGAGAGCCCGTACCACTACTTCCTGGGCACGCGCGCGGCGTACATCCATAACGGCAACGCGCGGGGGTCGGTGGAGCGCAAGCTGATCCGGTTTGCCAGCGCCCAGGTCCTCGGGGGCGACAATCAGCTCTCCACCCTCGGCGTGGACGACGCGGACAAGGACGACTACAACTTCCAGGCGGTGTTCGGCTATTCGGACCCGGCCACGTGGGAGGGCCAGCACCGCGGGACGGTGAACCTGATCTTCGCCGACACGCATGTGGCGCGGTATGAGGACTTCGTGGCGCAAGACATGACGTTCCGGTACGGCACGATGTCGGGTTATTGAATCGGAGCCGGGCGGCGGTCAGACCTGCCCGTCCCAGTTGGCGGGGCAGAGCAGCACGGGCAGGTCGGTCTGGCGGATCAGGTTGCCCGGCACGTCGCCGGCGATCAGCCGCTTGAGCACGCCCTTGCCCGTCAGGCCCAGCACGATCAGGGAACAGCCCCGGGCGTGAGCGGTGTTGAGGATCGCCTTGGAGGTGTCGTCCGAGAAGAGCATGACGCCCTCGGCGCTCACGTCCGCGACGCGGAGCTGATCGGTCATGAGCTTGAGCGTCTGCTCGCCGCGCTGCGTGGCGTCGGACTCGTGCTCGTCCTCTTCCTGAAGCGTGGCGACGTGGGCGACCACCACCTCGGCGCCCAGCCGTTTGGCCAGGTCCGCGATCGGCTGGCCCAGCTTCTCGCTGGCCCATGGCGAGGACACCGCCACCAACATGCGACTCGTGCTCAATCCAACGCTCTCCAATCGAATCGGCCGCGTACTATATCACGTCGCCCCGAGGCGATCCGCCGTTGACTTGTTCCCCCTCGCTCTCTAGCGTTTGAGAGTTTCCCCTACCACCGCCGAGCCCCGCTGATGTCCACCCACCCCCAACCCGCCACGCTCGGCCAGCTCAAACAGACCCCGTACCGATACCGCAGCGTCAAGCAGGAGCTGCGCGACAACCTCATCGCCCGGCTCCGGACCGGCCAGGAGCTCTTCCCCGGCATCCGCGGCTACTCCGAGACGGTCGAGCCCCAGATCACCCACGCGATCCTCTCCCGTCACGACATGCTCTTCCTCGGCCTCCGCGGCCAGGCCAAGACGCGGATGCTCCGCATGCTCCCCGAACTGCTGGACGAGTGGGTCCCCGTGATCGCCGATATCGAGGTCCATGACGACCCGCTCCACCCCATGACCGCCCTGGGCGGCCGCCGGGTCGCCGAGCTTGGCGACGACACGCCCATCAGGTGGCTGCCCCGCGCCGAACGCTTCCACGAGAAGCTCGCCACCCCCGACGTGACCATCGCCGACCTCATCGGCGAGATCGACATCGTCAAGCACGCCGAGGGGCGTTACCTTTCTGACGAAGCCACCATGCACTTCGGCCTGATCCCCCGCACCAACCGGGGCATCTTCGCCGTCAACGAACTGCCCGACTTGGCGCCGCGCATTCAGGTGGGGCTCTTCAACGTTCTCGAAGAGCGCGACGTTCAGATCCGCGGGTATCCCATCCGCCTTAATCTCGACGTCTGCCTCGTCTTCTCCGCCAACCCGGAAGATTACACCAACCGCGGCCGCATCGTGACGCCGCTGAAGGACCGCATCGGCAGCGTCATCCGTACGCACTACCCCAAGTCGGCGCGTGACGCGATGCGGATCACGACGGAGAACGCGTGGGTCGACCGCCGGGACGCGTCGAACGGCTCGCCGCTGCCCGAGGTGGTCGTGCCCGGCTACATGCACCGCATCATCGAGGAAGCCGTCGCCGCCGCGCGCACGAGTTCGCACATCAACCAGGCGTCGGGCGTCAGCGTACGCACGTCGATCGCCTGTCTGGAGACCATCGTCAGCAGCGCGGAACGCCGCGGCATCGTGACCGGCGAAGGCCTTGTCACGCCGCGGGTCTGTGATTTCGACCACGTCGTCGCCGCGACCCGCGGCAAGATCGAGCTGATGCTCGCCGACGAGGGCGACAACACCGAGGACAAGCTGGTCGTCTCCCTGCTGGGCGAGGCGGTGAAGCTGGTGTTCGACGAACTGGCGGACGTCGAGGAGTTCGAGCCGATCACCGATCAGTTCACCGGCGGGTTGAAACTGACGGTGAACGACACGTCCGCCGCGTCGGACGTGATCGCCAATTTCAAGCTGGTGGACGGGCTGCACGAGGCGGCGGTCGACATGGCGGGCCGGCTGGAGCTGGACCGCGACGACGAGCAGGCGGTCGCGGGCGCGGGCGAGTTCCTGCTGGAGGCCCTGTATGTCCACAACCGCCTGAGCAAGCATGCCGGCCCCGCCGGAAGCCGGTACGGCCGATAATCCGTTCGCGGGGCAGATCCTTTCTCATATTATTGAACCCGCGGCCGATCGATGCAGTAAGGTTGGGAGACAACGGACTTTTTCACTAACCCGTTTACTTGGAGCTCAATATGAAATGGACCCGACCTATCGCGGCGGCGTTGGCGATCGCCGCGGCCCCCCTCTTCGTCCAGGCCGCCGGGGCCGGATGGACGGACAACATGGCGGCCGCCCTCGAACAAGCCAAAGCCGAGAACAAAGATGTCCTGATCGACTTCACCGGCTCGGACTGGTGCAGCTGGTGCGTCAAGCTCGATGAAGAGGTGTTCAGCCAGGACGATTTCAAGGCTTACGCCGGTGATGAATTCGTGTTGGTGGAGATGGATTTCCCGCAGAACAAGCCGATCGCGGAAGACGTCAAGCAGCAGAACGCTGAGTGGTCGTCGAAGCTGGCGGTGCAGGGCTTCCCCACGATCGCGCTGGTTGACGCCGACGGCAAGGCGTATGCCATGACTGGCTACCAGCCCGGCGGGGCGGAGGCGTACGTCGCGCACCTGGAGCAGCTCAAGGCCCAGAAGGCCAAGCGCGACGCCGCGATGGCGGCCGCCGCCGAGGCCGAGGGCGTGGAGAAAGCCAGGCTCCTCGACGAGGCCCTCCAGGCCGTGGGGCCCCAGCTGGCCGCCATGGTCTACGCCGATCAGATCGAGCAGATCATCGCCCTCGACGCGGATAACGCCGCCGGCCTCAAGGAGCAGTACGAGCCGGTCATGGAAGCGATCCGGATGCAGGCCCTGATGATGCGGATCATGCCGATGCTGCAGACCGGCGACTTCGCCGGCGCCGACGCCCGGATCGACCAGATCCTGGCCGAGGAAGACATCACCACCCAGGCCCGTCAGTTCCTCACCGCGACCAAGGCCCAGATCGCGATGCAGACGGGTGACCTGCCCGCCTCGACGCGGCTGATCGATGAGGCCATCGCCATCGACCCCGACAGCGAGATCGCTTCGGCCCTGACCCAGGCCCGGCAGCAACTCGAGCAGGTCCAGCAGGCGCCGCAAGCCCCTGAGGATCAGTAACGGTTTGACGGTATCGTGAACGACCACCCCGCGCCCCGCCGTTCATCCGGCGGGGCGTGGTCGTTTTGTTGTAGGCATGAAGCCGGTCCTGAGGACGCCGCAGGCGGCCGAAGGTCCGGATCTGCGGCTTCAACGCGCAGATTTCTTTCTACGCTTCATCACCTTGGTTCCGGGGGCGCCGGGTTTGGGTTTGCGGCTGGATTTTTTGTCCAGCTTGACTTTGCCCATCGCCGGGCTGGCCTTGATCTGTTGGACCTTATCGCGGAGCTCAGCGGCCTTCTCGAATTCAAGCGACTGGGCCGCTTCCAGCATCTGCTTTTCGAGTTCGGCGATTAATTCAGAGCGGTCGTATTCTTTCTCGTCGTTATTGAGCGCATCCATCGCGGTCTTACGGGCTCGAAGCTCGATCTCGATGCCCTTGCGGATCGCCTTTTTCACCGTCCTTGGCGTAATGTCGTGCTCCTGGTTGTAAGCCAGCTGCTTGGCGCGGCGGCGCTCGGTTTCGTCGATGGCTTCCTGCATGGCTGGCGTGACTTCATCGGCGTAGAGGACGACAAACGCGTTGACGTTGCGGGCCGCGCGGCCGATCTGCTGAATCAGGGACGTCCCGCTCCGGAGGAAGCCGGTCTTGTCCGCATCCATGATGCCTACGAAACTGACTTCCGGCAGGTCGAGGCCTTCGCGGAGCAGGTTGACCCCGACCAGCACGTCAAATTCACCCTCGCGCAACTCACGCAGGATGGTGACCCGATCGAGCGTGTCGATCTCGCTATGGAGATAGCGGCACTTGACGCCCTGACCCGCAAGGTAGGTCGCCAGGTCTTCCGCGAGCCGCTTGGTCAGGGTGGTGATCAATGAGCGCTCGCCCGATTCGATGCGGCTTTTCACCTCATCGATGGCATCGTTGACCTGGCCGTCCGCGGGGCGGACTTCGATGACCGGATCGACCAGCCCTGTCGGGCGGATGACCTGTTCGACCACACGCCCCTCACATTTTTCAAGCTCGTAGGGGCCGGGCGTCGCGGAGACGAAGAGCACCTGAGGCCATTGTTTCTCGACCTCCTCGAACGTCAGCGGCCGGTTGTCCAGGGCCGATGGCAGGCGGAATCCGTGATCGACCAGAACGCGTTTGCGGGCCTGGTCGCCGTTGTACATCGCGCGGATCTGGGGTACGGTGACGTGGGACTCATCGATCATCATGAGCCAGTCGCCGCCGCCGCGATTACGTGTTTCGAGGTATTCGACATCGTCGCGCGAGCCATCGACGTAGCCGCCCTGATATTCGCCGGATTGCGCGTCGGGAAAGTAATCGAGCAGGGTGTAGGGCCTGGAGCCTGCGGGCCGTCCATCAAAGTGGCGCGAGTAATTCTCGACGCCCGAGCAGTATCCGACCTCTTCGATCATCTCAAGGTCGTATCGCGTGCGGGCCTGCAGCCGTTGGGCTTCCAGGAGTTTGCCGTGGGAGCGGAGGTGCAGGGTTTGTCGATCGAGCTCTTCCCGGATCGCGTCCACCGCGGACTGAAGCTGGTTTTCCGGCATCACATAATGAACGGCGGGGAAAACGGCGATGGTCTTTTCGTCCGCGAGCAATTCGCCGGTGGTCGGGTGAATCAGCGCCAACGATTCGATCTCGTCGCCAAACATTTCAATGCGGAAGGCGTATTCCTCGGCGGCGGGGTAGATTTCGATGACATCGCCGCGGACCCGAAACTTGCCGCGGGACAGTTCGTAGTCACTCCTCGTGTACTGCAGATCGGCCAAGCCGCGGAGGAGGTCCTGCCGGTTGATCATCTGGCCGACATTGATCGAGATGACCGATTTTTTGTATTCGTCGGGTGAACCGAGGCCAAAGATGCAGGAGACGGAAGCGACGACGATCACGTCACGCCGGGAGACCAGGGCGGTCGTGGCCGCCAACCGGAGCCGGTCGAGGTCATCGTTGCGGGAGGAGTCTTTTTCGATATAGATATCGCGTTGGGGGATATAGGCTTCCGGCTGATAGTAATCGTAGTAAGACACGAAGTAGCAGACCGCGTTGTCGGGGAAGAGCTCCTTGAACTCCTCGTAGAGCTGGGCGGCGAGCGTCTTGTTATGGCTGATGACGAGCGTGGGCCTGTTTACGGCGGCGATCACGTTGGCCATCGTGAAGGTTTTGCCCGTACCGGTGGCGCCGAGGAGCGTCTGGTATTGATCGCCCGCTTCGATGCCGTGGGCGAGGGCGTCGATCGCGGCCGGCTGGTCGCCGGTGGGGCGGTGTTCGCTGACAAGTTGAAAACGGGTGGGTTCAGACATGACGATATTGTAGTCCGAGGCCGGGAATACTCCCCGCGGCATGGGGGTAAGATTGTGTGATGGCGCGGATGTGGACCATCGCGGCGTATCTGGCGTTGGTCGCCGGGATCGCGGCGGTTCTGGTGGTTTTGCCGTGGGATGAAGCGGCAGCGCGGTCGGGAGCCCTGGCGTTTATCGCGGCGGTCCTGGCGAGCATGGGATTCGGGGCGGGACTGATCGGAGTGATCCGGATGAAGAGTCGACACCTGAAAAAAGCGGCGGTGATTTTGACCTCAACATCGGTCTTGGCGCTGGCTGCCGGGGCGTACGCCCAGAGCCACGCGGCGCAGGTCCGCGGCTTACTGATCGCCATCTTCGGGCCGCCTGCGGTGGTGATGGAAGAGGCTTACGCTCAGGACACCGACGGAGCGGTTTTTGACCACTCGGCCTGGGATGATCTGGTCGCCCGGCACGTCAACGCGCAAGGCGGTCTTGATTACGACGGGTTCAATCGCGATGCGGCGGAACTCAATGCGTATCTCACGTCGCTCGGCAACGCCGATTTCGATTCATTGAGTCGCGATGAAAAACTTGCGTTCTTAATCAACGCCTATAACGCGTTCACCGTTCGCCTGATCCTCGATCATGATGACGGCGGGAAACTCGCGTCCATCATGGATATCCCCAAGGCCCAGCGTTGGGATGCGGCGCGTTGGCGCGTTGCGGGTGAAACGTTGAGCCTTGATCAGATCGAGCACGAGCGGATCCGGCCAAGGTTCAAGGAGCCCAGGATTCATTGGGCCTTGGTGTGCGCGGCTTACTCATGCCCGCCGCTTCGACGTGAGGCGTACGTTGGGGCGAAGTTAGAAGAACAGTTAGCGGATCAGGAAGCGGTCGTCTTCGCCGGGCCGCGCTGGTTTATTCAGGAAGGCCCGCGGCGGATCAAACTGACCAAGCTGTTCGAGTGGTTCGCCGGCGATTTCAAACAGATGAGCACAGACCATACCGTGACCGGTTACATCGCCGAGCGGGTCCCCGGCGTTAACCCGTCCAACCCGCCGTCCATCCAGTGGATCGAGTACGACTGGAAGCTCAATGACCAGAAGAACCTTCCGTGAGGCCGGAGCCCCGCATCCGTTCTAAATAGGATGCGATCAGGCCGTCGTTTAGGTTTGCCTTGATGCGCCGCAGCCCAGCGGGTTCTGGATTAGATCAACAGCGTGGCCTCAGCCGTCAACCCCGGGCCGAACGCGAGGGCGACGCACGGCCCCGTGACGCCGTTTTGCCGCAAACGTTCGATGATAAACAAGACCGTGGGGCTCGACATGTTTCCGCATTCGGAAAGCACCTGACGCGACATCTCGCCGGCGTCCGGCGCCAGCCCCAGCGCCTCCTCCACGGATTGGATCACCCTGGGTCCGCCGGGATGGATCGCCCAGGCGTTCACGTTTTCAATCGTCAGCTTATGCTCCCTCAGCCACGTGCTGATCCATTCCCGGAGGCATTGTTTGATCCGGCCCGGCACGTGCGGCGATAAAGTCATCTCAAAACCGTGGTCGCCGATGGTCCAACTCATATCTTCAGATGAATCCGGGATCACGTAAGACACGTTATCCGCCACGCGCCATCCCGTATGCCCCTCTGCTTGTCCGGCGCCCACCACCGCCGCGGCGCCGTCGCTGAATAACGCGTTGGCCACGACGCGATCCGTCTCCCATCCATATTGAAAATGGAGTGTGCATAATTCCACCGCCAGCATCAGGGTGAGCCCGCCCTTGTCGCGGGTTAAGGCCCGCCCGACCCGTAAGCCGTTGAGTGCGCCGTGGCAGCCCATGAACCCGACGCAGGTGCGTTCCGCGTTCGGCCTCATGCCCAGGCGGTCCATCAGCCGCAGGTCAACGCCCGGCGCCGCGAATCCCGTGCAGGAAACAGTGATCAGCTGATCGATCTGGTTTGCACGAACCCCGGCCTTTTCAAGCGATCGGCGCACGGCGCGTTCGGCCATCGGCAACGCATGCTCTATGTATGCCTGCATCCGAGCGGCGACCGAAGGGCCTCTTACCTCCGAACCGTTTGGTTCATTGGAAGGCGGATAGAACTTCTGTAACTCGGACGCCGCTTCGGCGGCGGCGTGGGGTTTGCCACCGTTTTGCACACCGTTGGATAGCAGCACGCTGCCGCGTTTCTTGACGTTGGTTTTGCGATAGAGCATATTCAGCAGACGTCGCTGGGGCTCGGTTTCGCACGAACAATCCGCTGCCGCCAGCGCAGCTTGTTCTTGCGTCATCCAGGCGTCGGGTCGGGCGGTGCCGATTCCTATGAGTTGCATGGCGTTTTCACACTCCATTTCGGCGAGTCGGGCGTGGCCGCGCCTTCGATGATCGGTCGAATCAGACCGGGCGCCCGGGACAACGCCGCCACCACGGTCTTCGTCAGACCCGGCCGACGAAGCAGCCCGCTGATGAAGCGACACTTCCATTGCCGGCGTTGAATCATCTTGTAATATCGTCTCTCCCACTCGCTCGGCAGTCGAGCGTCCCATCCACGGGCCCCATCGACCGCCAACTCTGCGACCGCAGCGCCGCCGGCCAGCGCCCAGGCGATGCCCTCCCCGGTGAATGGCTCGACGTAGCCCGCCGCGTCTCCCGCCACGAATAACCGTTCGCCCGCCCTCGGCCGTCGGCGCGTCAAGGCCGGCGTGCCGCGCCATCGGCACTGAGCCAAGCCGGTGACCTTGGAGTGGTCGGCCTGAGTCATCACGGTTTCGGCCGCACGCCCCGGTCCGCCTTGGGCTTTGACGAACGCCGGATCGAACGCCGCTGCGACGTCCACCCGGCCGTCTTCCAGCCGCACACGCCCCACATAGCCGCCGCGCCCACACGCCATGACGATCGCGCCCTGGGGCACGTCGCCCGCGTCGTCCGCCACGGTTCCGCACCCGATATGCGAGCGCGGCGCCAACCGAACCGGGTAATCCGGATGATCCTTGAGAAACCGGCCGCCTAATCCGTCGGCGACGATAAGAACACGTGCGGTCAGCGTCTCTTTCCCAACCGTGATTCGTTGTTTCCCAGACACCAATCCGTCGTAAACCGCGGCGGCGCCCAGGCGCAACTCGGCTCCCGCCCGGCTGGCCGAGGCGATCAACGCCTCGTCCATCGCGCTGCGGGAAATGCTGACCCCGCCGTGGAGTTGTAGCGTCGCTTCGCGGCCGGCGGCCGACAGCCGGAGCTGTGACACCGGCAGGGCGCCGAGGCCTTCAAGCAGCCCACCCAGGCCGACGCGCTCCAGCGTGCTCATCGCCCACGGGTTGACGCAGCATCCGCAAACCTTGGGGCGAGGAAAAACCGACTTGTCGATCAGCACCACCCGGCAGCCGCTCAGGGCGCATTGCCTGGCGGCGAGCGCGCCTGCCGGCCCGGCCCCGATGACCGCGATGTCGTACTGACGGTTCAACCTCGTCTCCAACTTAACAGCATCCGGAACGGAAACCTCCGCGTGACTTGGGCGCCGTGCATCCCGGCCTCCTCCGCCATCTCGCGCATCTCCTGCTGCGTGAAGGCCGCCCGAACCGACCGCGGTCCGTCCACGTGCACCACCGGCGATCGGGTCAGCACCCGGACGCCCAGTTGCGCCGCGGCCAGGCCGCCGGCGCTTCGGCGGAGATCATTGATCAACACCCCATCAGCCGCTTCAGCCATGCATCTCATGACCCGGACGGCCTGATCCCGCTGAAGGTGATGCAGGAAGAGGCTGCTGACGCATAGATCAAAACCGGCCGGCGGCGGCTCGCGGAGCACGTCCTGTTGAATGAATCTGACGGGCAGGCCGCTGCCATCCGCCATGGCCCTGGCATGTTCGAGAGCGGTGGGGCTGATGTCGCATCCGACCACTTCGATATCAACGTGACGCCGGACGCCCAGCCGGGCCAAGGCCAGCGTGACATCTCCTCCCCCACACGCCAGGTCCAACACGCGGATAGGCCGTTTTTCAATGTTCGCCAGAGCCCGTTCGATGGCCGTCCACAGCAACCGGGCGCTGCCCGACACGGCGTTGATCCGCGCCAGCCCCCGCAAGGCCTGCCGATGAAGCGCCGCATCCAGGGACGGATCGTCCATCACTTCGGGCGTCAGCTCGCGGGATGCAAGGTTTAAAGAGGCGGGCATGCAGGTCAAGTATAGACCCAATACCGTCTCGAACACGCTTCGACGCCTATGATGGAATGATGACCCTCCCCTCTCCGCCCGGCCACCCTCAGATCGCTGTTTCAGGCAGCACCGGTATGATCGGCTCCGCGTTGCTGGCCGCCTGCCAGGCAGACAGCTGGGGCATCCATCGCCTGGTGCGGAGTCCGTCCGGCCGCGACACTGATATCCACTGGCCCGCCGACGCCGACGGTTTGGACCCCGCATTACTTCGTGGCCTGGACGCGGTGGTCAATCTGGCCGGCGAACCGATTGTCGGGCGGTGGACCAAGGCGAAGAAACAGGCCATCTATGAAAGCCGGGTTCCCAGAACACGCCAACTCTGCGCCGCCTTGGCGGAACTGGATCGCAAGCCCGCGGTCCTGATCCAGGCCTCGGCGGTGGGCGTCTACGGCGACCGGGGGGGTGAAGTATTGGACGAGTCGACTTCGCGCGGCGGCGGCTTCCTGGCCGACGTGGCCGCCGATTGGGAGGAGGCGACCCGCCCCGCACAGGACGCGGGCATTCGGGTTGTCTGTCTCCGCATCGGCGTGGTGCTCAGCCGCAAGGGTGGGGCGTTGGCCAAGATGCTGCCGATCTTCAAACTCGGCGGCGGCGGCGTGATCGGCGACGGCTCGCAGTACTGGTCCTGGATCAGCCTCGATGATGTCGTTCGCGTGATCCGCTTTGCGATCGAGCACGACGAACTACAGGGGCCGGTCAACACCGTCTCGCCCGAGCCGGTCGTCAATCGCGATTTCACCAAAGCGCTGGGCGCCGCCCTGAAACGCCCGGCGATTATCCCCGTGCCCGCGTTCGCCGCCCGGCTCGCCTTCGGCGAACTCGCTGATGAGTCGTTCCTGGCCAGTGTCCGTGTCATCCCAAGGAAGCTCTTGGATGCGGGGTATTCGTTCCGTCACGCAGAACTCGGAGCGACATTGCGTGAATTGATCAAGGAGGAAACGCCCGCCGATGGCTGACGATTCGACTTCGATCGTCTGGTTTCGCCAGGACCTTCGTGTACGCGACAACCCTGCCCTGCTGGCCGCCGCCAGCCGTGGCGGGCCGGTGGTTCCCGTCTACATCTGGTCGCCCGACGATCACGGCGACTGGGAGCCCGGCGGGGCCCGGAAATGGTGGCTGCATCACTCGCTCCAAAGCCTGAGGGAATCACTCGCAAACCTCGGCAGCCGACTCGTGCTTCGTCAGGGCGATCCATTGGAGGAACTGCGGAAAGTCATCCGCTACACCGGCGGCGACGCGGTGTTCTGGAACCGCCGGTATGAGCCCGATCTGATTGGCCGCGATAAAAACATTAAACAGGCGCTCAAGAACGACGGCCTTGATGTCAAGAGCTTCAATGGGTTACTCATGCGTGAGCCGTGGGAGGTTCAGACGAACAGCGGCGGGCCGTATAAAGTCTTCACGCCGTTCTGGAAGATGTGCCTGAACCTGCCCGAGCCGGAGAAACCCAAACCCGCCCCGAAGCGTTTGCCGCTGCCATCGCGTTGGCCCGCGAGTGAGTCGTTGGACAGTCTGGGCCTGCTGCCCAGGATCGACTGGGCGTCGGGATTCAGCGAAAAATGGACCCCCGGCGAAGGCGGCGGTCAGGAGAAACTCCGTCGTTTTATAAATGTTTCCGCCGATTACGCGGACCGGCGGGACGTGCCCGGCGATGAAGCGACATCCCGCCTTTCGCCGCATCTGCATCACGGCGAGGTGAGCATCCGCGACGTTTATCACCGCGCCAAGCAACACCACGCTCAGGCTTATATCCGGGAATTGGGTTGGCGCGACTTTGCCTACCACGTCCTGCATCATTTCCCCCACACCCCGCAGGCGCCGCTCCAGCAGAAGTTCGCCGATTTTCCATGGCGGGACGATCCGGAACGGCTCACCGCGTGGCAGCGCGGCCGAACCGGGTACCCGATCGTCGATGCCGGGATGCGTGAGTTGTGGACCACCGGCTGGATGCACAACCGGGTCCGGATGATCGTGGCGTCGTTTCTGGTGAAGGACCTTCTGATCAGTTGGGCCGAGGGCGCCCGGTGGTTCTGGGACACGCTGGTCGATGCGGACTTGGCGAACAACACGCTCGGCTGGCAGTGGGCGGGCGGGTGCGGCGCGGACGCAGCGCCGTATTTCCGGGTGTTCAATCCGGTCTTGCAAGGCAAAAAATTCGACGGTGACGGGGCGTATGTCCGTCGGTGGTGTCCCGAATTGAGCCGGCTTCCTGACCCGCATCTGCACGCGCCTTGGGAGGCGCCGCCGGGCGTGCTCCGCGAAGCGGGCGTGCAACTCGGCGAGAGCTATCCGGAGCCGATCGTGAATCATCAACGGGCCCGGGAACAAGCGCTCGAGGCGCTGGGTTCGGTGAAGTCATGAACGATCCGCGAAGCGCGCCCCGCTGGATGTCTTGGACGCTGCGGCTCGCCGCGGTCTACAACATCGTGTGGGGGGCCTGGGTGGTGTTGCTGCCGATGCAGTTTTTTCAACTCGCCGGCATGCCCGAGCCGGCGTACCCGTCGATCTGGCAGTGCGTCGGGATGATTGTCGGCGTGTACGGCATCGGCTACGCGATCGCCGCGTCCGACCCGTACCGGCATTGGCCGATTATTCTGGTTGGGTTCCTCGGCAAGATCCTGGGCCCGATCGGTTACGTTCAGGGCGCTTTCATCAGCCGCACGCTCGACCCCGCGTTTGGCCTGACGATCCCCACCAACGATCTGATCTGGTGGGTCCCCTTCGCCGCCATCCTGTACGGCGCTTTCAAACACCACGCCGCCCCCCGTGAAACATCGCGGCGAGAGCTGTTTTCGCTGCTGGATGAAACCCCCACATCCAGCGGACGAACCGTCGGCGAACTCGCGCGCCAGGCGCCGACCCTCGTCGTGCTCCTGCGGCACCAGGGCTGCACGTTTTGCCGCGAGGCGGTTTCGGACCTGGCAAAACACCGCCAGACGATCGAGTCGCGGGGACGTCAGATCCTGGTGGTGACCCAGTCCGCCGCGTCAGACGCCGAGCGTTTCTTGCAGCGATACGGCCTTGACGACTTGCCGTACGTCAGCGACCCCGATGCAACGCTGTACCGGGCGTTTGACCTGACGCGTGGGTCGGCCATGCAGCTTTTTGGGCCGCGCGTCTGGCTCCGCGGCATCGTGGCCGGCGTGCTGCGCCGCCACGGCCTCGGAAAGCTCGATGGCGATGGTTTTCAGATGCCGGGCGCGTTTTTAATCCACCGGGGCCGAGTGATCGCCCGCCATGAATATGCCGATGCAGCCGATCGCGCCGACTTCGTTGATCTTGCCTGCAACCGCCCGGTGGAGCCAAGCCCATGACCGAACTGCCGATCTCCTTAAGCCGGCATGACAGGAGCCACCGTCTCGAGATGACGCAGTGGCTCCCGTTGCCGCCGCGGGAGCTCTGGCCGTTTTTCAGCGATGCGCACAACCTTGAACACATCACGCCCGACACCGTGAAGTTCAATGTGCTCACCCCGCGGCCGATCGCGATGGAAGCGGGCGCCCTGATCGATTACCGGCTGCGGATCCGCGGCGTGCCGATCCGATGGCGGACGAAGATCACTATCTGGGAGCCGGTGACGCGGTTTGTCGACGAGCAGTTGAAAGGCCCTTACAAGCTGTGGCGGCACGAGCACCGATTCGAAGAGTCGGCGGGCGGGACATTGTGCCGCGACCGGGTGGATTACCGCGTCCCCGGCGGCCCGCTGTCGCCGCTGATCCACGCGGCGGTGGTCAAGAATGATGTGCGGCGGATTTTCGCTTATCGCGCGGTTCGGCTTGCCGAGATGTTTGCCGAAGGAAAGTTGATGGACCAGGCCCCTGACGAATCGGCGGCGCCCGGATGATCCGCACGGTCTTTCTCATTCAGGTCGCCGCGACGTTCTACATGGTGGGGCTGATCTGGTTTGTCCAGATCGTGCATTACCCCTTGTTCCGATCGGTCGGCGCCGGCTCGTTCGCCGGCTACGAGGCGGGGCATACCCGGCGGACCACGTGGGCGGTGTTGCCGCCGATGGCCGCAGAGCTCATCACGGCGATGATCCTGGTCTGGCGGCGTCCGCCGGGCGTCGAGGCGTGGATGGTGTGGACCGGTCTGGCGTTGGTCGTGTTGATCTGGCTGTCGACATTCCTGATCCAGGTGCCGCAACACAACGCCCTGGGACGCGGCTTTGACGCGGCCGCCCACCGGCGGCTGGTGGCGACCAACTGGCTCCGGACGGCGGCGTGGTCGCTGCGCGGCGTGCTGATGCTGGTGATGATCAACGCGGTGATGCGTTCATCTTGACCAGCGGCCGCAACGCGAGCACCAGGCACAGCGCGATGAACGGGCCCACGCCCAGCGTCATGCCCGCGGTGTAACCCCCCAGGGCGTCGGCGAGGCCGTAGCCGAGCAGCCCGATCAACGGGCCGATGCCCAGCCCCGCGCCGATAAGGCTCTCATGGACCCCGCCGGCGTCGACTGACGCGTTCTTCACCACCATGGCGTAATACAACGCCGCGTAGTAGCACATTCCCGCGGCGGCGCCGAAGATGACTTCGCCCAGCAGCACCGTCGCCAGGTTCCCCCCGAAAAGCACCATCGCGAAACCGACCGGCGACGCCACGGCCGCCAGCACCAGCGGCAGCGCCTTGCCGTGCCACGCGGTCCAGACCCCGAGCACGAAAAACGCCGTCAGCCGCAGCACGTCGAGCAGCGAGGACGCCGCGGGCGCCCAGTCGATATGCACCTGCAGCCGCGTGAAGATCGTCGGCATGAGCGGCGCAATGAGGAACATCAGGATATAGCTGCTCAGCATTGTCCAGCGGGCGGCGCTGAGCAGCGCTTCGTAGCGGCGCTTGGTCAGGGCGTCGGGCCGGTGGGGGTGGTCGTGCGGCAGGTGCGGCGGGCGGGCGGGCAACGGCAGGATCAGGAGCAGCCCGATGATGTTGAGCCCCATCGCCAGCCAGAAGATGGAGGCCGGCGCCGGCGAGTCCAGGATCGGGCCGACGCTCCCCAACGCCGCGGGGATCGACGAGGCCCAGGCCAGGTTGAATCGGCCCACGCTCTTGAGCGTCTGCTCTTCGCTCCGCCCCGCGTTCACATAGCTTTCGACAATCGGCCACTTGGCGCCCACCAGCAGCCCGACGAGCCCGAAACACGACACGAGCACGCCGCCGTGATGCGCCAGACCCAGGACCGCGTGCACGACGATCAATCCGACCAGCAAGCCGCTGAGGATCCGCTTTTCACCGAAGCGATGTGTCACCGGATGGCTGACCAACGCGCCGATCGTGTAGCTGGCCCCGAACAGCACGGCCATCCAGAGGTTTTGCACCGGCGTGAAGTGGAGCCGCTCGTCGGTGAAGAAGTAGAGCCCCCGCTGCATCAGGATCGTGGCGAAGCTCCCGAGGAACGTGAAGACGAGCAGGCGGATATGGTGCTTGGGCGGCGACATCACAGGGTCTTCCGCGTCATCGCCCGGCGCAGGTCGCGGTCGGTTTCTTTTTTCCTGATGTCCTGCCGTTTGTCGTGGGTCTTCTTGCCCACGCCCACGCCGATCTCGACCTTGATCATGCCCTTGGAGAAGTACATCGCCAGCGGGACCAGGGTGACGCCCTTGGCCGAGGTTGTGCCGATCAACGACCGGATCTGCCGCTTGTGAGCCAGAAGCCTGCGTTTACGCTTGGTTTCGTGCTGCAGCGGGCCCGCGTGGGGGTAATGGGCGATCTCGACATTGACCAGGAAAAGCTCCTCCGTCTGGGGATCGACGCTGGCGTAGCCCTCGGCCAGGGAGACCTGCCCGTTGCGTACGCTCTTGACCTCGGTCCCGCGCAGCTGGATGCCGCACTCGAGCTTCTCGCTGATGTGGTAGTCGTGGTGCGCCCGCCGGTTGGCGATCCGGGGCGAGAGGTTGTGCGGCTTCTTCTTCGCCATGGTGAATCGGGCATTGTAACGCGGGTTTCATTTGCCGATGCAGAACGTGGCGAAGACCCGGCCGATCACGTCGTCGGGGGTGAGTTGGCCGCCGAGCCCCGCCAGGTCGTCCAGGGCGGCGCGGAGGCGGCCGGCGATCAGCTCAACGTGATCGATCGCCTGAGCCGCGAGCTGCGGGCCCAGGAGTCGGCGGGCCTCGCGGACCGACTCCAGCGCAGCGCGGAGGGCGGACTCGTGACGCGGCTGCAGCGCGAGGCTGTCGGCGGCGACGGAGACGGCCCGGCTGCCGACGGCGTGCACGATGGCGCTGCGGAGCTTGTCGAGGTTGTGCCCGGTGTGCGCCGACACGCACAGGTCGTCGCCGGTGTCGTGCAGGTCAGCCTTGGCGGCGATGTCGAGCGTCGGGGCGGCGAACGATCGGTCGGTCTGAATCCGCAGAACCAGATCGGCCCGGGCGATGGCGTCGCGGGCGGCCTGTTGCGCTTGCCGGTCGAGCAGGGCGTCGGCGCGGTCGAGGCCAGCGATGTCGACCAGCATGACCTCGACCGGCCGGCCGTGGTCGTCGATCAGCGTCAGCGGCTCGGCGATGGCGTCGCGGGTCGTGCCCGGCGCCGCGTGGATCACCGCCCGGTCGCGGCTGAGCAGGGCGTTGAACAGCGTGGACTTGCCCGAGGAGGGCGGCCCTACCAGCACGACCCGCGGCAACGCCTCGATCGCGCCCCACGAACGCGCCCGGCGAAGCAGGTCGGCCAGCTGGGTTTCGAGGGGTTTGAGCGCCGCGTCGAGCTCCCCGGGTGGGATCGGGACCACGTCTTCCTGGTCCACGAAATCGATGCCCGCTTCGACCAGGGCGAGCCGCGAGCCGAGCCGATCGACAAGGTCGGCCGCGAAACGCCCCAGCTTTCCCTCTCGCAGCATGGCGGCGGCGTGGAGCTGGGCGTCACTGCAGGCGGCGATGGTGGCGGCGACGCCCTCGGCCTGCGTGAGGTCGAGCCTGCCGGCGGTGTAGGCGCGGAACGTGAACTCGCCGGGCTCCGCGAGGCGGGCGCCGTGATCGATCGCCTGATGCAGGACGCGGTCGAGCAGGGCGGGGTGCCCGGGGAGTTGGAGTTCGGCGGCGTCTTCGCCGGTGTACGAGCGCGGCGCCTGGAAGAAGGCGGCGAGGACGGGGATGGCCGGGCGGTGAAGCCGGGCGGAGCTGAGTGTGTGGCCCTTGAGCCGCGGATCATCAGGCTGGAGCCGGAGGAGGCGGGTGAGGATGGTCCGGGTGTGCGGCCCGCTGAATCGGAGCAGGCCGCGGATGGATCGGCCGGGGGGTGAGGAGATGGCGACGATGGTGTCGGACATGAGGCCCGGCCCGGCGGGGTCGCCGGGCGTCACTTGCGCTTTTTCTTCTGCTGTTTCTGGAGTTCGCTTTGTTTCTGCTGGATTTTTTGCTGCTGGGCTTCCATCATCTTGTTCATGCGGTCGCGGAAGCCGCCGGGCTTGGCGGGTTTGGCCTCGAACAGCGTGCCGGCTTCCTCCTGCTCCTTGATGTGCTTGCGGACGATGTAGCTCTCGACGACGCCGGCGGTGGTGGAGGCGAGGATGTAGAGCGTCAGCCCGCTGGGCGCCGAATAGAGGAAGACGGGGAAGAGGAAGACCATGAACTTCATGATCCGCTGCTGCTGGGCCGCCTGTTCGTTCTGCGGCGGGGGGGTGGTGAACTTCTGCTGGAAGTAGAACACGACCGCCATCAGGATCGGCAGGATGTTGATCGACTGGAAGTTGAGCTCGATGAAGATCAGCGGGATCGTGATCGGGTTCTGGAAAAGGATGAAGAAGTTGTCGGGGCTGGAGAGTGACTGGAGGAAGTGCCAGTGCCCGCCGCTGATCCACTGGAAGACGCCGTAGAACGCGGGCTGGTGGCGGAGCTCGATGGCGAAATAGAGCATCGCATACAGCGCGACCCAGATCGGCATCTGAAGGAACATCGGCAGGCAGCCCAGCGCGTTGACGGGGTTCATCCCCTTCTCGCGGTAGAGCTTCATCATCTCCTGGTTGAGCTTCTGCTGATCGTCCTTGTACTTGGCCTTGAGTTTCTCCATCTCCGGCTGCATGGCGGCCATCTGCTTGCCCATCTTCATCATGTTCACCTGGGCGCGCTTGGTGATCGGGTGCAGCAGCAGCCGGACGCAGCCGACGAGGATGATGATCGCCAGGCCCCAGTCAAACGTGATCCAGTTGTGGATGAAGGTCAGGAAGCTGAGCAGGCCGCGGGCGAGCCACTGGAAGGTGCACCAGGTGCAGCCCAGCTCGTACCGGATCAGGTTGCTGAAATTGAGCAGGCTGTAGGGAGGCTTGGAGAAAATCCGCTTCTCGCGCGGGCCGGCGTAGAAACCGATGTCCAGGTTCATCGGCGTGGCGGGCGCCAGGGCGAGCGTGTCGGTGGCGATCCGGAAAACCACGCGACGCTCCACCGCGTTGATCCACTCCCCGTTGTGGTAGCCGGTCAGCGGGAAGACCTCGGCGTCCACGCGGGGGAATTGGTCCTCGAGCGGCGGGATGTCGGCCGGCCGCGTCATCGCCGCCGTGACCACCGGGTGGGTGACCACGGCGAAGTAGCGGTTCTCCGACGCGAGCCAGACCAGCAGGGCGCCGGCGTTGAGCTGGGGGCTTGGCCAGATATCGACCGGCGGTCGGCCGTCGGCGCGGGCGTCGGCGAACTCCTCCACGAGTGTTCGGCGGTTGACGAAGCCGTCTTCGGAAAAAACCAGCGGCCGGTTGGGATAGCGCGGCGGGAAGTAACCCAAGCCGAACAAACGCTGGTCGCCCAGGTACTGGGCGCCATCGTCGATGACGTCGCCCTGGATGTACTGCGACCACGCGACGTTCAGCGAACCATCGGTGCGGTTGACGAGCCGTTGAGCGAGGGTGATGTCGTAGCCGTCTTTGGGCACGCGGTACGTGCGGACGATATCGAGCACCGGTTTGCCGTTGGCGTCAACCACGCTGAGCGTGAAATCCACCGACTGGCCCGCGGCGTCTTCCGTGATGTCGGACGCCTGCCACGCGGCGTTGACCAGGTTAGCCACCTCGCCGTTGATCGTGATGGAGCGGGCGGCGTAGGGGTAGACCAAAAAATCGACCCCCGTCTCGGCCGGGTCGGTCTTGAGGGTTTCCGCCAGCACGTAGGGGAAGCGTTGATTGGGCTGAAACAGCGACTCGTCGGTCTCGAAGTCGGCAAGGGTGATGCGCTCCACGCCGGCGCCCCAACGGACGAGCTTGAGCTCGAGCCTGTAGTCCGAGGCGGGGTTGGCCGAGCCGAGGGTCACGTTGTGGGGGTTGGGCGCGGTCGCGACGGCGAGCGGGCCGACCAGGTCGGCGGTGGGCGCCGGTGGTGGGGCGGGTTTGGCGTCGGGCGTCGCCGCGGCGGCGGGCTGCTGTGTGGGAGGTGTGCCGGTTTCGGCGGGGGCGGGCGCCGGGGCCTCGCCTTCGGCGGTGGGAGACGCCGCCGGCGGAGCGGCCGGCGCTGGGCCCGGCCGTTGCTGGGTGCTCTGGTAGAACATCCCGATGGCGAACAGCACGCCGAGCACGATGGCAATGATCGGAACCAGGATCTTCAAGCGACGGCCTCGTAAGGGTTGGGTTTCAGTGGCGAGCCCGGCAGTATAAATGGGGGCGACGCCTCAGGCGAACGAGCGCATGAATATCCCATGCCGGCCCGTCCCGCGGTTGAGGCTCCGCGGGGCCGATCGCCCGAATCCGGGAACAACCGACGCGCCCGCGGCCCGACTCCGGCCTCATGAGATGCCGAAGAAGATCCGCGCGATGTCGTTGTAAGTCACCACCAGGAAGATCGCGCCGATCAGGGCCAGGCCGATCCACATCGCCCCCATCTGGATCGCCGGGCTCGCCGGGCTCCCCTTGATCTTCTCGATGATGAGGAACACGATGTGCCCGCCGTCCACGATCGGGATTGGCAGGAAGTTGATCACCGCGAGGTTCACGCTGATCAGGCCCAGGAAGAACCAATAGTACGGCCAGCCCCGCTCGGCGGCCTTGGTGCCCTCATCGACGATCCCCGCCGGCCCGCGCAGGTCGCGCACGCTGACCGAGCCTTCGATCAGCCGCCGCAACGTGACGTAGGTCTGGATGATGAACTCGCCGGTGTACTCCAGCCCCAGCCCCATCGCGTGGATGGGGTTATTCGCGACCACGGTGGCCTGCTTGGTGAGGAACATCACCCCGCCCGGCGCGGACCACCGGGCGTAGGCGAGCGTCTGGCGGTTCGCCTCGTTGAGGTCGAGCGTCACCGACTCGGTCGGGGTGGACGCGAGGTTGAGCTCGAGCCCCAGGCTGATCGATTGCGGCCCCTCCGGCAGTTCCACAAGCAAGCGCTGGAACGCGCCCCAGTCGGCGATCGGCTGGTCGTTGAGGCTCAGCAGCTTCGACCCGCCGACGATATCGAGCGACGCCGCGGGCGAGCCCGGCAGCGTCTTGCCGATGACGGGCTGATCGAGGAACGGCGCGAGGCTGATGCCGATCAAGCCCTTGTAGTTCGGCTCGACCGGCTCCAGCGCGACCAGCTTGCCCTCGCGGAAGACGGTCAGGTCGAGCGGACCGCTGGCGTCGAGCACGATCTTGCGGACTTCATCCATCGCGGGCCAGTCGACCCCGCCCAGGCGCGCCAGCAGGTCGCCCTCTTGCACGCCGGCCTTCGCCGCGGGCGAGTCCGGTTCGCTGGGGCCGATCTCCACCGCCGGGACCAGGCCCAGCAGGTTCGACGGCGTGTCGTAGTCCGGCCGAACCAGCAGCGGCTCGGCCGTCAGCTGCGCCTCAACCGTCGCCTGGGTTTGGGGGTCCACGAACGTGACGGCGACCGGCCGGCCGTGTTGCGCGTCGACGGCGTCGACGAACTGGGCGTACGTGCTGACCGGCTCGCCCTCCACGGCCGACACCTTCATCCCGCCCTTGACGCCGGCCTTCGACGCGGTGGAGTCTTTGATCACCGCCGAAACGGTCAGGCCGGCGGTCGGGATGATGCCCACACTCAGCAGGCGTTCGCCGGTGGGCCGGCTGGCCACGAGGGTGTAGGACAGTTCGCCGTCCTGCCCCGGCCGATCGATCTCGAAGTGCAGGGGCTCGCCCTCGCCGCCCAGCGCGGTGGCGATTTTCACGCCGGTGAGGTCGCGGATCGGCTTGTCGTTGATCTCGACGATCCGGTCGCCGGGCCGGAGCCCGAAGTAGGCCGGGTCGCCGTCGTGCCCGCTGGCGTAGGTGGTGGCGGCGGGTGAGCCGGGCAGGGTGGCGCCGACGGTGGCGGAGGGGAAGTCCACGCCGATCGAGAACGCGATGATGAAGAAGATCAGGCCGGTGATCGTGTTCATGACCACGCCGGCGGAGATGACCGCGGCGCGGGCGCCGATCGATTTGTTGTTGAACGAGCGTGGGTCGCCGCTGCGGGCGTTGGGGTCCAGGTCCTCCTGGCCCAGCATCTTGACGTACCCGCCCAGCGGCATCCAGTTGAGGCGGTACTCGGTCTCGCCCAGCCCCAGCTCGTCGGCGGCCTCGTGAACCTGCTGCGGGGTGTACTTGCCCGGGCGGCTCTCGGTCTTGGTGAAGTCGTCGTACTGGGCCACGCTCTGGTGTTCGCCGGGGTGGGGCGTGGCGTGCTTCTGGTCGAGGTGGGCGATCGCGCGTTTCTCGTACACGCCCTCGGTCGTGCCGACGCGGAAGCCGATGCCCTTGCGGTAGGTCAGCAGCGACTGGCCGAAGCCGATGGCGAACTGGGTGCAGCGGATGCCGACCCACTTGGCGACGGCGAAATGGCCCAGCTCGTGGATGAAGATCAGGAAGCCGAACCCGATGATCAGGGCGATGAACGACACGATGGGCCAGTCGGTGAAGAAATTCATGGGCGGGGGCCTGTGGCTTGGGGTGTCGGGGTGGCGGCCAGGATGGCGTCGCGGACGAACGCCCGGGCCTGTTGGTCGGCGCGAAGAATCGTAGGCAGGTCCGAGGCGGGCTCCGGCGTTACGGCGTCAAGCGCGTCGGACACGAGTTGGGTGATACGGCCAAAACGGATGCGCTGTTCAAGGAACGCGGCGACCGCGGCCTCGTTGGCGGCGTTGAAGATCGCCCCGGCCGTCCCGCCGAGCTCGATCACACGGTACGCCAGCCTCAGGGCCGGGAAGCGGTCGAGATCGGGCGGTTCAAACGTCAACTGGGACAGTATCGACCAATCCAGCCGGTTATTACAGCCCGCGGGGCGGTCAGGGTAGGTCAGGGCGTACTGGATCGGCGTCCGCATGTCGGGCGGGCCCATCTGGGAGAGGACCGAGCCGTCGTCGAACTCGACGAACGAATGCGCGATCGACTGGGGGTGAACAATCACGTCGATCTTGTCCGCCGGCAGCCCGAAGAGCCAGTGGGCCTCGATAATCTCCAGGGCCTTGTTCATCATGGAGGCCGAGTCGATGGTGACCTTCGGCCCCATGTTCCAGGTCGGGTGGTTGAGGGCCTGCTCGACGGTCGCGTTCTCGATGGTCTGGCGGTCGGCGGTGCGGAACGGCCCGCCCGAGGCGGTGAGCACGATCCGCCGGACCCGCTCCGTCGGCTGCTCATGAAGGCACTGGAAGATGGCTGAGTGCTCGGAATCGACCGGCAGCAGCCGGGCGTCGTGCTCGCGCAGCAGCGGGGTGACCAGCCCGCCGGCGGCGACAAGCGTTTCCTTGTTGGCCAGGCCGATGCGGCAGCCCTTGCGGATGGCGGCGAGCGTGGCGGGCAGGCCCGCGGCGCCCACGACCGCGGCGGCGAGGTCGGTGCAGTCCGCCGCGTCGACCAGCTGCTCCGCCGCGTCGGGGCCGGCGTAGATCGTCGCGTCGGGGAGGGCGGCTTCCAGCTCTGCCCGCAGCGACACGTCGGCGATCGCGACGCGCCCCACCCCGAACCGTCTGGCCTGTTCGATCAGGGCTTGCGTGTTGCGGCCCGCGGCGAGGCCGACGACTTCGATGTCGGCGGCGCCGGTGCGGTTGAGGTGATCGACCACCGCGAGGGTGTTGACGCCGATCGAGCCGGTGGCGCCGAGGACGATGAGGCGTCGGGTGGAGGGGGGGGATTCAGCCATCACGCGTCCGAGGGGTCGCCTGCGAAAAGTCGGTTGGAGTAGCCGGCGCCGGTGGTCGGCGGCGGCGCAGGGTCGGTCGGGGTGGCCGCGGGTTTCGCGGCGGCGGGGGACGCCTTCTTGGTCGAACGCCGTCGTCGTTTGCGCGGCCGTTCGGCCGCCTCCTCTTGAGCCGGCTCCGGCTGGCCGCCGCCGTCGCCGTTGTTGGACGCCGGGTCGGCGGCGGGCGTCTGTTTGGCGGCTGGTTCCTCGGCGGCGTCGGCGGTTTGCTCGGAGGCATCGTCGCTCTTGCGGCTGCGCCGGCGCCGCCGCCGTCGTTTACGCGTGCCCGGCTCGCTCTCGTCGCGGTCCTTCTCCTCGGCGGTTTCGTCGGGGGATGTCGCCGCCTCGGCCTCGGGGGCGCTATCGCTTTCCTCTTCCGGCTCCTGGGTGGCGGCTTTCGCTTCGCCGGTGTCTTGCGCTTCATCGCCCGACTTGCGTCGCCGGCCGCGCCCGCCCCGTCGCCGTCGCCGGCGCTTGCGCGGCTTGTCGTCTTCGGATTCCTCTTCGCTGCGCTGCACCTCCTCCTGCACCGCTTGAGCCATGACGGCTTCGATGTCCGCTTCGCCCGCGTCGTCCTCGACCGGCTCGGGCTCCGGCTCGGGCAGGTCGCCGGACGCCACGTCGATGAAGGTGCGTTTGTCGGCCTTGGGGATCTGCGAGCTGAGCGTCTCGACGTTAAGGGCCCCGCCGCGCTCGTCGAACGCGGCGATATGAACGTAGTCGATCCGCCCGCCCCCCACCCGCACCATCACCGGTTTGCCGTAGCGGCGTTCGAGCGAAACCAGGTGGCTGCGTTTGCGGTTGAGCAGTTGGAACGCGACGTCGGGGCTGATCGTCAGCTCGATCCGGGCGATCGATTCGTGGTGCATCACCAGGGCGAGCCGCCGCATCACGTCGAGCACCACCGACTCGGCCGACTTGACCACGCCCTGGCCGTTGCAGTGGGGGCACTCGGTGTAGATCGATTTCTGAAGCGACGGCCGCATCCGCTGGCGGGTCATCTCGAGGATGCCGAACTGGCTGATCGGGTTGACGCGGGTGCGGGCGCGGTCTTTCTTGAGGTTGTTGCGGAACTGCGCCTCGATCTTCTTGCGGTGCTTGATATCGCGCATGTCGATGAAGTCGCAGATGACCACGCCGCCCAGGTCGCGCAGGCGCAGCTGCCGGCAGACCTCGTCCACCGCTTCCTTGTTGACCTGATAGGCGTTGGACTCGGCGTCCCGGGCGTTGCGGTTCTTGCCCGAGTTGACGTCGATGGCCACCAGGGCCTCGGCCTGGTCGAAGACCAGCTCGATGCCCGAGTCGAGCACCACGGTGCGGGCATTGATCGATTCGATCTGGTGCTCGATGTCGAAGCGGTGGAACAGGGGCGCCGGGTCGTTGTAGTAGACGAGTTTCGACTTGGACCGGGGGTTGGCGATGGCCAGGAAGTCGCGGGCGCGTTTAGCGGCGCCGGGGTCGTCGATCACGATGCGGTCGATGTCGCTGGAGAACACGTCGCGGATGGTGCGGATGACCAGGTCGGACTCGGCGAACAGCTCGCCGACGCCGCGGGTCTTCTTCATCTTGGCGTCGATGTTCTTCCAGAGCCGGGTCAGGTATGACAGGTCGCGTTTGAGGTCGGCCTTGGTCTGGCCCATGCCGGCGGTGCGGATGATGAAGCCGTAGCCCTCGGGCGGGTTGAGCTCCTTGAGCAGGTCGCGCATCTCGCGGCGGGCCTCTTCGTCCTCGACCTTGCGCGACACCCCCATCCGGTCCATCTGGGGCATCATCACGATGAACCGGCCGGGGATCGAGAGGTAGGACGTGAGCGTCGGCCCCTTGGTGCCGATGCCTTCCTTGAGGACCTGGACGAGCACGTCCTGGCCGCGTTTGAGGCATTTCTGGATGGGCGGGCGTTCGCGGCGGGGCGTTTTTTTGCCGACGCGCTCGAGCTCGTCCTTGTCGGCGCCCGGGAAATACATCGGGTGCAGGTCGGAGATGTGCAGGAAGCCGTTGCGTTCGAGGCCGAAGTCGACAAAGGCCGCCTGTATCGATGGCTCGATGTTGGTGACCTTGCCCTTGTAGATGTTGCCGACGTGGGACTCGGCCGAGGCTCGCTCTTGGTAGAACTCTTCGAGCTTGCCGTCCTCGACGATGGCGATGCGGCACTCCTCGCCGGGGACGTAGTTGATCAGCATTTCGGTTGTAGGCACGGAAGATTTATGTTCGATGGGCGGCGCCCGATGGGTGAGGGGATCAACCGCGACGGGCTAACGCGCCCGGCTCGTGGTTTCGACCCTCACACACCGCTGCTCGCACAAGCAAACATCCTTGTTCTAGGCGAACCCGCTCGGCGCTCTGAGCCAGTCAGTCGGACGGCGAGCGCGGCGGGTTCGCGGGTCCAGGTTGTCGCCCGAGGTCTCAGATGCCGAAGGAACGTCCTTCGAACAGGTCGGGCATCACTTTCACGACCTCATCCCTGAGGTAGTTGATGATCTCGCGGTCTGAGTCGAACCCGCTGACCTTACGGGCGACCCTCCGGCACTGGTCGACGCTGACCGACCGGATAATCTGCTTGATCTCGGGAATAGCCGGGGGCGTGATCGAGAAGGACCGCAGCCCGAGGCCGACCAGGAGCATAGTGAATTCCGGCTCGCTGGCCATTTCCCCGCACAAGCTGACATCTATTTTACCACGTTGTGCCGATCGTATAACTTCTTTAATCAGAGACACTACCGCCGGGTGGGCCGCCGAGTAGAGGTTCGCGATCCGCTCGTTTGATCGGTCCACCGCCACGGTGTACTGGATCAAATCGTTGGTCCCGACGCTGAAAAAATCCACTTCCCGGGTGAAGGTCATCGCCTGGATCGCCGCCGAGGGCACCTCGATCATCATCCCGATCGGGATCTGCTCGCGGTAGGGGATCCCCTGATCCTCGAGGTCCTCCTTCACATCGGACAGGATCATTTTCGCCTGCCGCAGCTCCATGATATTGCTGATCAGCGGGAACATGATCTTGACCGGGCCCTCGATGCTGGCGCGGAGGATCGCACGGAGCTGGGTCTTGAACAGGGGCAGGGACTGGAGGCAGAGCCGGATCGACCGGCAGCCGAGGAAGGGGTTGCGCTCGTTGTATTCCGAGGAGCCGGTGACCGACTCGTGGACCTTGTCGGCCCCCAGGTCGAGCGTCCGGATGGTGAGGGGGCGCCCGCCCAGCCGGCGGATCACGTCGACGTAGGCTTCGTACTGGGTTTCCTCGCTGGGCTCGACGTCGGCGCCGAGGTAAAGGAACTCGGTGCGGTAGAGGCCGATGCCCACCGCGCCCTTGGCGACCGCCTCGTCGACCTCGGTGGGGAACTCGATGTTGGCCTGGAGGATGACCTCGGTGCCGTCGCGGGTGACGGCGGGCTTGTCGCGCAGCTCGTCGAGGGTGTCCTCGAACGCCGCCATGCGGCGGACCTCCTGGCGGTACTCCATGAGCTTGGCGGCGTCGGGATCGATCACGACCACGCCGCGGTGGCCGTCGACGATCAGCGAGTCGCCCGTGGAGACTTCGGAGGTGATGTCTTCGAGCCCGACGATCGCGGGGATGCCCAGCGCGTGGGCGAGGATGGCGGTGTGGCTGGTGCGGCCGCCCAGGTCGATGATCAGCGCCTTGATCTTCGACTTGTCGAGCGACGCGGTTTGAGACGGCGTGAGGTCGTGGGCGACCACGATGGCCTGGTGGTCCAGCTCGTTGAGGCCGCTGCGGGCCTCGCCGATGAGGTGCTTGAGCACGCGACGCTCCAGGTCGGTCACGTCCGAGCCCATCTTCCGGACCATCGTGCTTTCGTTCTGCTTGAACTGGAGGGCCAGCGAGCGGAGCGTGTTGTAGACCGCGTATTCCGCGGTGACCCGTTCGGACTTGATCGCCCCCCGCATGCGGGTGGTCAGCGCCGGGTCGGCGAGCATGCCGATGTGAACGTTGAAGATCTTGCTCAGTTCGTTGCCGAGGGTTTCGGCGGTGCGGTCGCGGACGGTTTCGATCTCCCGGGTCGCGTCGGTCAGGGCTTTTTCAAGCCGTTGGACCTCGCCGTTGACGCCTGAATGCGGGACGGTCCGCCGCCGGATCGGCTGGTCTTCGGCGTCCAACACGATCGCCGGGGCGATGGCGACGCCAGGGGAGACCGGGATGCCGCGTTTGGTCAGCATGGGGGATCGGGGACGGAACGGGTCAACCGCGAGCCGGGGTCGGCGCGGCGTTGATGCTTATCGTAACCGGCATCGCGCCGGCTGACTTGGAGGCCCCTGCGCCGGTCACACCGCCGCGGCTTTGCGGAGGGTGTCGGCCATGTCGGTCTTCTCCCACGTGAAGGTTTCGAAGGTCTTGCCGTTGACCTTGATCTTGCCGGGCGTCCGGCCGAAGTGGCCGTGGGCGGCGGTGGGGGTGAAGATCGGGTGGCGGAGCTTGAGGTGGTCGATGATGCCGCGGGGCGTGAGGGGGAAGTGCTGCTCGACGAGCTTGCTGATCTTGCCGTCGTCGATCTTGGCCGAGCCGAAGGTGTCGACGTAGACGCTGGTGGGTTCGGGGAATCCAATGGCATAGGAGAGCTGGACCTCGCACTCATCGGCGAGGCGGGCGGCGACGATGTTCTTGGCGATGTACCGGGCCATGTAAGCGGCCGAGCGGTCGACCTTGGACGGGTCCTTGCCGGAGAAGGCCCCGCCGCCGTGCCGGCCGCGGCCGCCGTAGGTGTCCACGATGATCTTGCGGCCGGTGAGCCCGACGTCGCCGTGAGGCCCGCCGATCTCGAACTGCCCCGTCGGGTTGACGTGGATCTTGACGGTCTTGGGGTCGTACATCTTCTTGGGCATGCACGGCTCGATGATGTGCTTGATGATCTGCTTCTTCAGCTCGGCCTGTTTTTTCTTGCCGTTCCAGAAGTCGGTGTGCTGGGTGGAGAGGACGACCGTGTCGATCCGGATCGGCTTGCCGTTGGCGCCGTACTCCACGGTGACCTGGCTCTTGGCGTCGGGGCGGATGTTTTTGATCTTGCCCTGCTCGCGGGCTTTGGCGTGGCGGTAGACCAGCTCGTGGGCAAGGTCGATGGGCAAGGGCATGAGCGTCTTGGTTTCGCGGCAGGCGAAGCCGAACATCAGGCCCTGGTCGCCGGCCCCCTGCTCCTTGTGCATCCCCTTGCCTTCGGAGACGCCTATGCTGATGTCCTGCGACTGACTGTGGATCGTGCGGACGACGCCGCAGGTCTCGGCGTCGAACTTCATCGCGATGTCGTCGACGTAGCCGATCTTGCGGAGCTGGGCCCGGACCGTGTTCTCGGCGTCGTTGAGGGCGGCGACGGCCTTGGCGTTGTGCACCGTGATCTCGCCGCCGACGATGACCAGGCCGGTCGTGCACATGGTTTCGCACGCCACCCGCGCCTGGGGATCGACGGCGATCAGGCTGTCGAGGATCGCGTCCGAGACCTGGTCCGACACCTTGTCGGGGTGGCCCATCGAGACGGATTCGCTGGTGAAGAGGTAGTGTCCGGTAGAGAGTTTTTTAGCCATGGGCGGAGGTTTCTGCGGGGTGGTTCATGAAGATCGTGGGCGAACGTTTTAGCGGTTTTTTGGGCGAGCCGCAAGCCGATCCATCCGTTCATCCGGATCAATGAGCCGTTTGCGCGTCCCCGGTGAGGCCAAGCCGCCGCAGCATCGGCCCGATGGTCAGCCCCTGCCCGATGATCGAGAAGACCACGACGACGTACGTCATTGCCACCACGACGTCCGCCGCCTGCCGCGCCTCGGCGCCGCCGCCCCGCGCCGCCTGGTCGTGCAGGCTCAACGCCAGCGCCACCGAGATCCCGCCGCGCAGCCCGGCCCAGGTCAGCACCGTCACCGTGTGTCTCATGAACCGCCGCCCGCTCACCGCCCGCATGCCCCACGCCAGCCCGCTGATGCTGATCCACCGCGCCAGCAGCACCGCGGGGATCGCCGCCGCCCCGGCCAGCAGCGACGGCACACCGAACTTGAGCACCAGCACCTCGAGCCCGATCAGCACGAACAACACCGCGTTGAGGATTTCGTCGATCAACTCCCAGAACGTGTCGAGGTGCTTGCGTGTCGTTTCCGACATCGCCAAGGCCCGGCCGTGGTTCCCGATGATCAGCCCCGCCACCACCATCGCGATGGGGGCGCTGACATGCAGCAGGTCGCACAGCCCGTACCCGCCCACGACCATCGCAATCGAGATCAGCACCTCCGTCTTGTAGTCGTCGAGCCGCTTGATCATCCAATACCCCAGAAACCCCAGGGCCAGCCCCGCGATCACGCCCCCGCCCGCCTCGATGGTGAAAAGCCACAGCACGTCGACCGCCGCGGTCTCCGCGGTCTCTGCGGCCTGCTCGACCGTAACGACCGTTCCCGGCCCCTCCGCCGCCGCGTGCGGTTTGTCCGGATGGCCGCCCAGGCCCGCCAGCCCCAGCAGCGCCAGGAACACCACCACGCCCACGCCGTCGTTGAACAACGATTCGCCGGCGATCTTCGTCTCCAGCGGCTTGGGGGCGCCCAGCGTCTTGAGGACCGCCAGCACCGCGATCGGGTCGGTCGGCGCGATCAGCGCCCCGAACAGGAAGCAGTACACCCACGCCACCTCCAGGCCCAGCAGCCCGGTGATCAGCTTCGTAAGCACGCCGACGATCAGCGTGGTCGAGACCACCCCCGCCGTCACGAGCGCCCCGATCGCCCACTGGTGGCTGCGCAGGTCATTGATGTTGACGTGGAGGGCGCCGGCGAACAGCAGAAACCCCAGCATCCCGTGCATCACGGTTTCGCTGAAGTCGACGCCTTCCATCATGGTTTCCACCCACCTCGGCGCCCCCGGCCACAGCCAGCCCACGAACAGCATCCCCAGCGCCATCAGGAACGACAGCACCATCAGGCCGATCGTCGTCGGCAGCTTCAGCAGCCGGGCGTTGATGAACGCCAGCGCCGCCGCCAGCGTGGTCAGCACCGCCGTGGTTTGGAGCATGTCCATGCGCGCGATCCGATCCGGTGAGGCGGATTAGTTTAACGAACCTGAAGCGAACCGCGTCAGAGCCGATCAACTTTCAGTCGATCGTTCTGACAACCTAAGCCGGCGTCGGCGTCGGGGCCAGGGCCGCGTAGCGGTCCGGCTCAGTCAACCTCTCTCCGTTCTCATCCACGCGGATGTAGGGGTAAGACCCGTTGACAGATCGCGGGCCGGCGGCGCATGATCAGAAGATCGGCTCACAGGGGGAGCGTGAGCGTGATTCCCGTTCATTTCTAATGACCCCCTCCCCCTGCCCGACGGGCGTCGTTGCCGGCGTC
The DNA here is from genome assembly GCA_028277745.1 of Phycisphaeraceae bacterium. Lineage (GTDB taxonomy): Bacteria > Planctomycetota > Phycisphaerae > Phycisphaerales > Phycisphaeraceae > JANQFR01. The sequence goes on along the minus strand of JANQFR010000061.1, from coordinate 13,523 downwards.
CTCCGTATCGGGTTCAAGTCTTCTCTCCGACTCTTGCGAGGAAATGTCATGATGCATCTGGAATCTTCCGCCGGGGGCGTGTGGGCGACGGTTTTGGCGTGCGTCGTGCTGGCGGCGCCGGGGCGGTCCGTGTCCGCTCATGAGACCGATCAGTTCTCGATGCCGCCGTATGGCCAGGCCGAGTTCGCGGAGATGGGCGGCTACTACAACGACTACTTCCTGAGCCGCGTCGAGGCCGGGGTGGCCCGCGCGAACGCCATGATCAAGGCCGCCCTCCACAACGACAAGGCGGTCCTGACCGTCCGCAAGCGGCCGGCGGGCTCGGGCAACATCCGCCGGAACATGCACAGGTCCCCGGTCGGCGCGAACCGGACCGTCCGGCTCGATCCGCAAGACGTGCTCGACGACTATCAGTCCCCCCGGGGGTTGGCCCGGTCAGTGCGGCGCGCTTTCCCCAACGCGGTCGATCTGATCGAAGACCTCGAGCGTCATTTCCGCAACAGCCGCGTCCGTCAACACTACGCCCCGGCGATCCCCTGCTACTTCGCGCCCTACACCGACTCGATCTACACCGACATCTACTTCGTGGCCGACCCCCGCACCGTGTTCCGCATCTGGCGCGCTTCCACCATGATGACCTACGGCCATTACGTCGGCAACGACAAATGGGGCCACTTCGTGGACATGGGATACCACTATTACACCACCTACCATCGCGAACGCGACCGGGGCCGCGACGAGTCCGACGCCCTCGCCGTCGTCCTCGAATTCGCGACCAAGGACCCGGTTTACTCCGAGAGCGGTTTGCTGGGCAACGTCACCGCGTCGGCCTACTCCAACGCCGACCTCGCCTCGAACTACGTCGGCTTCCTCTTCTACCGCAACCTCACCGAGCCGGTCGCGCTCAACGGCCAGCGGCAACCGCCGATGATCGTCCGTGACGGCCCGTACTGGCGCATCGCCGACCATGTCCGGCGCACGCCCGACTTCTTCAGACGCTTCGTCTGCGACCACTTCAACGAAGCCCTCAACCCCAGCCTCTTCACCCCCGACGTGCGCGGCCACGTCCGCCGCAAGATCAGCCAGCGCCGCGGCAATCTGTTGCAATGGTACGCCCCGATGATCGGATCGCAGGATCCGGCCGATTTCTTCGAACACAAGACCAACGAACTGAGCACCTACTTCGGCCAGGACTACGGCCACTCGGGCGACTTCGACAACATCATCCACCTCGGCAACGCGGTCGCGGATCAGCGGTGATCGCGCGGCGCGTCCGCCCGCTTGTCCGATAACCCGCCGGCGATCGGCCGCGCCGTGTTCCGATAACGGCCGGCCCCCGTCCTATTGGACTCGGCCTCCTCCGCCGGTCGATCTCTAAGGGGCCGTTGTGGATCCCGACGGCCCCGTTGTTCCCTTTTGGAGACTCGGCCGTGGCCCTATCCGACGCCTCTCCCCCCGTGACCCGTTCTCCGTCGTTTTCCTCCGCAGGCCATCTCGCCGAACTCAACGCCGCCCTCGACCGCGCACGCGACGAACGCCTCCGACTCATCCGCCTCCTCAAGGACGCCCAGGCCCACGCCGACACCACGACCCCCGCCGGCTCCGCCGGGCAGATCGCCCGGCTCAACACCCGCATTAACCAGCTCGACCAGGCCGTCACCCAGCGCTTCGAGGCCCTCGAACAAGCCGAGTCCCGACACGCCCGGCGGGTCGATCAACTCGGCCGGCTCGAGCACCGGATGACCGAGCTCGCCCGCCGGGTCGCCGATCAGCTCGATGAGCTCAGGGCGTACGAACGCGACGCCCAGGCGACCCGCGATCAGCTTTCCACCCTCGCCGATGAGGCGGTGGATGACGCGCAGAAGCGGATCACGCATGCGGTGGCCGCCGCTGACGAGCGGATCGAGCAACTCCGCCAGGCGGACGCAACGGTCGACCAGCGCATCGACGAGATCGACGCCGCCCTGATGCAGCGGCTCGAACACATCAGCGGCGAGGTCCGCCGGTCGTCCGACGCGTTGGATACGCAGCTGGCGGATACGCTCGCCAAGGCCCGCGTCGATGTCGCCGCGCTGCTCGAGCCCATCAAGACCGATCTGGAAGCCCACGCCGGCGAGCTGCGCGAGGGCTTTGCCCCGATCGCGCAGGACCTGGATGAGCGGGTCGCCCAGGTCGTCCGCGAGCTGGCCGACCGTCAGGACGCTGCGCGGTCCGACCTGACCCGGCAGGCCGCCGCGGCCGCGGCGACGGTCGACGACATGGCCGTGCAGGCCGGCCAGCGCCTCAGCGAAGACATCGGCCGCAAGCTCGGCCACGCGAGGACCCATATCAAGACGGCGCTGGACGCCGAGCTGGACGCCGCCCTCGATGCGCAGCAGGACGCGTTCGCGGCCCGGGTCGATCGGCTCAACGAAGACCTGACCCAGCGGTTCCTGGCCGAGTCGTCCCGCCTGGCGGACAAGCTCCGCAGCGACCACCAGGAGCGCCTCAGCGAGTTGGCCGAGCAGGCCCAGGACGCGCAGCGTCAACTGGTGAAGTGCTTCGACGACAAGCTCGACGCCGCCGCCGAATCCGCGGAGCATTCCGCCGCCGAGCTGGCGGTCCACGTCGAGGGCCGGCTGCGTCACCTGCTCGACCAGGCCGAGGCCCAGGCCGAGGAAACCGCGGTCGAGGTCCGCGACCGGCTCACCGACGCGGTCGAGCAGACCCGCAACGAGGCCGAGGCGGCGTACGACACGATCGACCCGAAACTCGCCGAGCTGGCCGCCCGGGCCAAGACCGACGCCCAGGCGGTGGCCGAGGCGGCCGAGGCTCAGCTGCGTCAGAGCGTCACCGCCGCGATGAGCCGCGCCGACGACGTCGCCGAGCCCTTCAAGGCCCAGCTCGACACCGCGCTGGCTGAGCACGAGGAGCGGGTCACGCAGCTCGTGCTCGTCGCGCGCGACGGGCTCGACGAGCAGGTCAGGGCGTTCGAGCAGCAGATCGCCGGCAGCGTCGACCGCTTCTCCGATGACGCCGAGTCGGCGCTCAAGCCGTTCAACCAGAAGCTGGACAGCGCCCGCAAATCGATCACCGAGAGATCCGCCACCGCGATCGCCCACGCCGAGGCCGAGCTGCGTGAGAAGGTGTCGGCGTTGGCCGAGTCGTCCAAGTCGATGGTCGAGCTGGTCGAACAGCAGCTGACCCGTCGGCTCCAGGCGGTCAAGCCCCAGACCCGCGCCGAGATGGACGAGGCCGAGGCCTACCTCCGTGACCGGATGGGTCAACTCAACGAGGGCGCGCGTCAGATGGTGGACCTGGCCGAGGCGCGGCTGGCCAAGCGTCTCCGCCGGCTGCAGCCGATGGCCGACGAGGCCGTCCGCGAGGCCGAGGCCGCGCTGCGTCAGCACCTGGACCGGGTCCGCCTCGAGATCGAGTCTTCGCTCCGGCCGATCCAGGACCGCGCCCTTGATGCCGTCGTCGAGCGCGACAAGCTCGACGAGCCGATGCAGGCCATGGCCGAACGCATCCGCAAGCCCTCCAACGATGCCGACGCCGAGCCTGCCGCCGACGCCGAGGGCGACAAGCCCCAACAGGCCGCCTGATCGCGCGTCCCGTAAGTCTTATGTCAAACGACTAAGCCGGTCCTGAGGACGCCGCAGGCGGCCGAAGGGCCGGATATCCGGCCCTTCTCCTCGCTGCGCGAGGCTCAGAACCGGCTTTATGGAACTTACGGCACACGACCTAACGGTCCGTCGTTTCAGCCAGCAACGCCGGGTCCATCACCGTGAACGCCGTGTCCTCGCCGGTGCGCACGTTCAACACACGCAGCCTTGTCTTTGGCGCCGCGGGGTTGCTGGACTCGTTGTGCAGGTAAAGGACACGATCGTTGTCCAGCCATTGAGGCTGCTGCATCGCAAACTTGACCGGTTGACGCAGCACCATCTCGGGCCGTCCTCCATCCCTCGCTCGGCGCATCACATGCAACTCGAGGTTTGGTGAAGTTGACGTCCAGTCGCGCACGAAAGCGGCCCAGAGCTCACGATTCGGCGACAGGAAGGGGACGCTGTAGGTGTTCTGCTCAGCCGTCAGGCCGATCCATTGTTTTTCACCGGGCGGCAGCAGCCAATACCGGGTTGGATTATCCGTGCCGTAGGCCCGATGCGTGAGCAGGGCGCCGCCGGTTTGCCAGTCCTGGCCGGCGCCGATGCTCGGGACGCCCCGGCTCAGCAAGGCCTGTAAGGGCAGCGACGGCAGGGGCGGGTCGGCCGTCATTTCGGTGGACTCGAGGCCCGGCAAGCCGATGCGGACCACACGATAGGACACCCGGTTCCCGTCTATGGTTTGAACCAGGGCGATGAGGGCCGACCCGTCCTTGAACAAGACGACCTCGATGGTGTCTTCGGGCAGTTCGATGGGGGTCGTCTTGTTTTGCCACGGATCGAGCAATACCAGCTCCGACGAGGAGTAGTCGGCGTTATACGGCTGCTGCGGCTGCATGTCGGCCACCACGCGGCCATCCGGCAGCACCCCGAAAACCGATATTTGGTCCGTCGTCAACGGGGCGCGGCGCAGGCGGCCTGTGTCTGTATCCAACGCGATGAGCATATGCTGTTGGGTCTGCGAATCCACGTCGAAGCTGATTTCGGTGCCGTACAAGACGGACCCGTCGTTTGACGCCGCGACCCACTGTATAGAGAAGACAGTGCGGTTCGCGTTATCGAACTCATCGTCTTCGAAGATGACCCGCGGGGGTCCCGAGGGCGGGTGCAGGAAAAGGGCGCGGCGCTGAGCGTTGATGGGGCCGAGCGTCATCTGTTCGGTGAGCAGGCTTCCATCTGGATGTCGGCTCATGCCCCAGGGCAGCCATCCTTGGTCTTTCCCCAGATAAGCGACCCACCCGCCTTCCCCATCGAGAACCGCCAGGTGATTGTGCCGCATGTCGGACAGGGTGACGTAGACCCACGGCCCGGCCGGGTCGACCTCGAACATCGTGACGCCCCGGGCCATCGCCCGAGACAAGCCGCCGCCGGTGAGCATGGCCAGCGGCAGGCCCAACGCCGCTGCGCCGATCGCCGTTGCGGCGGTGAGCGCCGCGACGCCGCGCCAGACCCAGACCTGCTCGAGGAAGGGGTTGCGCAGGCGGAACAGCACGTACGCCCCTATCAGCAGGACGACCGCCGCCGCGGTGAACATGGTCGCCACGACGCCGGCTGTGGGGACGATGTCGAACCAGAGCATGAACGTAAAGACGAGGGCGATCGGCATGTAGATCAGGGGCAGGCAGATGAACGTCGCGTGTTTGGCCGAGCGGCAAGCGCCCATGCCCACCATGCCCGACGCCAGGGCGAACAGCGCCAGCGAGCCGATCAGCCAGAGCATCGTGTTCGGCCCGACCGGCCCGATCGGGCCAAGCATGACCTCCCGCGGCGGGGGCGCGATGGCGCCGGTCGGCCAGAGCGCCTGCACCAGCCCCACGCATCCCGCGATCACTATCAGGAAGGTCAGCGCCGACACGAGCTTGACCAGCCACAGCGTCGTGCGCCCGATCGGCCAGCCCCAGAAGTAGCGCAGGTGGCCTTTTTCGTATTCCTCCTGGAAGACGCCCAGGCCCAGCGCCATCGCGAGGTTGGGAAGGATGATGAAATAACCCAGCAGGAACCCCGGCCCGGGGCCCAGGGCCCGGGCGCCCACGGCCAGCAGCAGGATCATGACCAGGGCCTTGGGAGACGAGCGCAGGGATTGCTCGAACTCGGCCGGGGTGATCGGGTGCGTTTTCATGCCACCGCCTCCGGGGCCGGACGGTCGCCGGCGGTGATCAGACGAAACACCGCGGGCAGGTCCGCCGGCTCGACCACCGCGGTCCCGCCGAACCTGGCGACCAGCGCCGCCAGCCAGTCCGCGCGGCGGTCCGAAACCAGATAGTGCACGTCGCCATCCACCTCGAGCCTGGCTTCGGCGCGTTCATCCAAAAGCGACAGGTCGATGGCGGCGTTCGGCGTGACACGCACCCGGCCGAACCGCTCGGTGATCTGTTCGCAGGCCGTGTGCAACACGCAACGGCCCTGGTCGATCAGCCCCACGTGGGTCGCCACCCGTTCGACATCATCGAGATTGTGAGATGAAAACAGGATGGTCACGCCTTCACGGTGCAGGCTCTGGATCGCCTCGATCAGGTCCTGGCGGCTGCCGGGGTCGAGCCCGCTGGTCGGTTCGTCGAGGATGAGCAACTCCGGCCGGTGCGACAGCGCCGCCACCAGCTTGGACTTGGCCGCCATGCCCTTGGACATCTGCTTGAACCGCTTGCGGGTGTCGAGGTTGAACCGTTCGCACCACTCGGCTGCGCACGACGCATCCCAATCCGGATAAGCCAGCGCCCCCATCTGCAGCAGCGAGCGTAGCCGCAACCATGCGTAAGGCTCGTCGCGCTCGGGGAAAAACCCGACACGCCGGCGGATGTCCTGGCCGGCGCGGCCCGGGTCGAGCCCCAGCACCGACACCTCGCCGCCGGTCGGCGGCAGCAGCCCCATCAGCGTGTGGATCGCGGTCGTCTTGCCGGCCCCGTTGTTGCCGACCAGCCCGAACACGGAGCCGCGCTCGATGCTCAGGCTCAGGCCACGCAATGCCTGGACCGCCCCGAAATGGCGGACGAGCTCACGGATCACGACCGCGGGCGTTGACGTATCAGTCCCCGGGATGGGATCAGCCATGGACGACTCGCAACAGGTCCAAACAATCAGCGATCTTCCCGACGAACCGGCACAGCGTCAAGCGTCGGGCCCGCCAGCCGGCTATGAGCAACTGACAGGGCGCCACCCATTCGTCAATCAGGCGGAACCGCTGACAACTCGGAGCGTCTTCGTGGGTAGGAGCAGACGTGCGATGGCCGAGCGGTGGAAGATGATATGGGGAGCAATCATGGGGTTGTTCGCCGCTGGGGTGAGCCTCGGCGCGGCGTGGGTGCTTTGCCAGCAGGTCAAAACGCTTCCCGATCATCAACTCAGCCAGATCGGCCGGGGCTTGGATGACCGCTTCTTCTGGCTGCCTCTGCCGGCGACAGTGTCGATGACCCTCGCGGGGGCGTGGTTGGCCGAACGCAAGGGCGTGCTTTGCGTCTGGCGGGTGGTGTCGGGCGTGTGGGCGCTGTTGCTTTTGGCGATCCTCGCGCTGGCCGCGTGGCATTTCGTGCTTTTTCTGGCATACCCGATCGAGGCGATGCCGGTCGCCGCCCGTCTTCTTTAAAAACCTGAAAACCACGGAGGCGCAGAGGACGCAGAGCCGGGCTGTTTTTCTTGCTTCCCGTTTTTCTCTGCGCCCTCTGCGCCTCTGTGGTTCATTCTTCCTCAACTCATAAGCCCCGTTTTCAGGCCGACCCGCTCCCGACTTGCGGTCCCGCGTCGAACCGCCGATCCTGTCCCGTCACACGATCCACTCGTTTTGAAAGACGCTCTACATGGACCCGCGCTCCAACATCCTTTTTATTTTCCCTGACCAGTGGCGAGGCGACAGCCTGTCCTACCTCGGCCACCCGGTCGCCCTCACCCCGTTCCTCGACGAGCTGGCCTCCAGCGGGACCGTGTTCCGCGCCGCGTACAGCAACTGCCCGGTCTGCATCCCCGCGCGGGCCAGCCTCGCCATGGGCCAGTCCCCCTCCACCGTCGGCCGCCTCGCCTACCGCGACGAGATCAACTGGAACTATCACCCCACCTTCATGCACCGTCTGCGCGACAGCGGCTACCAGACGATGCTCACCGGCAAAACCCACTTCTTCCCCCCACGCAACCATCTGGGCTTCGAACAGCTCGCGATCTACGACAACCAGCGCCACCACTGGCCCGGCTTCAAGTCCGACTACGACCTCTGGCTCGAACGCCAGACCGGCGGCCTCATCGACGACACCGCCCAGCAGCTCAACTCCAACTCCATGCTCGTCGAGCCCTGGAAGCACGACGAGGCCCTCCACGCCAACAGCTGGACCGTGACCGCCGCGCTCGACATGCTCGAACGCCGCGACCCCACCCGGCCGTTCTTCCTGCAGCTGGGCTTCCATCGGCCGCACCCGCCGATCGACCCGCCCCTCGAGTACTACGAACGTTTCGCCCACGCCGACCTGCCCGAACCGCCCGTCGGCGACTGGGTCGACTTCGGCGATCACCACGAGTATCGCATCGACCACATCCAGGGCAGGATCGACCCGAGGCTGTTCGACCGCGCCCGCCGGGGCTACTACGCCCAACTCGCCCATCTGGACTTCCAGGTCGGCCGCATCCTGCGGTGGCTGCAGCTGCGCCACATGCTCGGCAACACGCTGATCGTGTTTTCCTCCGACCACGGCGAGCACCTGGGCGACCATCGCCTGTACCGCAAGTCCAGCGCGCTCGAAGGCTCGCTGCGTATCCCGATGGTGGTCTGTCCGCCGCGGGGCGACGCCCCCCGTGGCGTTGTCCGCGACGAGCCGGTGGCGCTGTTTGACATCATGCCCACCGTCCTCGAAGCGGCGGGCCTGCCGATCCCCGACGACGTCGAGGCCCGCAGCCTGCTGCCGCTGGTCCGCGGCGACGATGCGTCCTGGCGGTCCCACATCCACGCCGAGCAGTCCAACGGGCCGTTCGGCCCGTGGCAGTGCGTTACCGACGGCAAACGCAAGTACATCTGGATCACCACCACCGGGCGCGAGCTTTTGTTCAACCTCGAAGCGGACCCGCAGGAAACCCGCAACCTCGCCGGGGACCCGGCTTACGCCGGGGAGCTCGCGGTGTGGCGCAGCCGCCTCGTGGAGGAGCTGCGCGCCCGCCCGGAAGATGGGTTGACCGACGGCGACACGCTCCGCCCCGGCCGTCAGGTCCCCGTGGTCCGCGACTGGGTGCTCGAAGCCGCGGGGATGGCTTAGAGGTTACAAAGCCGGCCCTGAGCGAAGCGAAGGTCCGGATGGATTGTCGTCGGCGTGATCCGGGCCTTCGCTCCGCTCAGGTCCGGCTTGGCGAAAGGGACAGGCCCCCGCGTTACCGTCGGTCGTCGGTGTGGCTCACGAAGTGCAGGTCCAGGTAGCGCGCGACGTAATCGATGATGCTCATCGCCTCGGGGATGTCGGGGTTGCCGGTCGCGCCCATCGGTTCGAACCGCATGCCCTTGAACCGGGCGACCGCCTCATCGATGGGCAGCCCGTACTGCAGCGCGAGCGAAAACGCCCGGCAGTAGCCCTGGATCAGCCCCGACAGCGTCGAGCCCTCCTTGGCCATCTTGATGAAAATCTCCCCCGGCTGACCGTCGGGGAACAGGCCGATGGTGAGGTAGCCCTCGTGGCCCATGATGTTGAACTTGTGAGTCACCGACTCGCGGACCGAGGGGAGCGACTGGCGCTGAGCGAGCATCTGCGGCATGTTCGGGACGTCCTTGTCGGGCAGCCTGGAGTCCGGGTCGCTCATCACTTTTACGTTAGCGAGAGGTTACCGTTTTGGCTACGCAGCCGGGGGTATGTCCCTGCTATTATCGGATCGTGAGCCGCCCCCACTGCAACACAAAGCCGGACGCCCCGACGTTGCGCCGCCGATTGCTCGAGTGGTACCGCCGCTCCCGCCGCGATCTGCCGTGGCGCCCCACGCCCGACCGGCCGGCGAACCCCTACCACGTGCTGGTCAGCGAAGCGATGCTCCAGCAGACCCAGGTGGCGACGGTCCTGCCCTATTTTGAACGCTTCATCACGGCGTTCCCGACCGTCGCGGACCTCGCGGCCGCCGATGAGCAGCGAGTTTTAAAGCTCTGGCAGGGCTTGGGATACTATCGGAGGGCCCGGAACCTGCACGCGGCGGCGAAAATGATCGTCGAAACATTCGACGGCGCCGTCCCCGCCACGGTCGACCAGCTCCTGCAACTCCCCGGCGTCGGCCGGTACACCGCCGGGGCGATCGCGTCGATCGCCTACGGGGTCGAAGCGCCCATCCTCGACGGCAATGTCGCCCGCGTGCTCGCCCGGATTTACCGGATCGCCGACCCGGTCGACCAGCCCGCGACCCGCAAGCGGCTTTGGGAGTTGGCCGAACAACTCGCGCCCGGCGAGGCGCCCGGCGACCTCAACCAGGCGATGATGGAACTGGGGGCCCTGGTCTGCACGCCCAAAGGGCCGCGGTGCATGTTCTGCCCGGCTTCAGACGGATGCGGCGCCTTCGCGGCGGGGCTGACCGATGCGTTGCCCGCCGCCTCGCCCAAACGCAAGCCCAAGGCGGTGACCCACCGGGTCCTGGCTATCGAGCGCGGCGGGCGGTTCCTGTTTGAACGCCGGCCCGAGACCGGGCTCTGGTCCAACATGTGGCAGCTGCCCACCGCCGAGAACGGCGACGACCTCGCCCAACGCGTTGGCCTCACCGTCGGGCCGGCCGCGTCGGTGGGCGTCTTCACCCACCAGACGACCCACCGCACGATCCGGTTCGAGGTCGGCCACGCCTTGGCCGTCGCCGGTCGGCTGCGGCGGGGCGCGGGGGTGTGGCGCCGGCTGGACCAGCTCGACGACCTGCCGCTGGCCAAGCCGCAGCAGCGGGCGGTGGCGATGCTCGCCGCACGTTCCACGTGAAATCCGTTAGCGGGTCAGAGCAGGGGGGCGGGTTCGCCGTGCGTGCAGGCGGCTTCCACCGCGTCGGTGATGGCGGGCAGGTCGAAGCCGCGCCACTGGGGCGGCGCCAGAGCGAGGCGGCGACGGGCGCGGTCGAGCATACGGGTTACCCCTAGATCGTTGCCGCGGCGGCGATGTTCGAGGCAGACCGCGAGCTGGATGAGGACCTGCAGAGCCGCACGGTCGTCCCCCTGGGCATCGCGCCAGGCGTCCTCCCAGACCTCGTGGGCCTCGAAAAAGCGTCCCGCGTTAAAAAGCGTCACGCCTGCGTGGAGAGGGTCGGGCATGGGGTGGTCGTTAGCTGTTAGTTATTAGCTGTTAGCTTTTAAACCTCTTCAGGCTAATAGCTAAAAGCTAACATCTAAAAGCTACTCATCCACATTCGGATCACGGTACAGGTCGAGGTAGAACTCGAGCAACTCTTTGCCGTGGACGGTCTTGGAGCGGGTGTGCTGGAAGCCGACCTTGTCGAACAGGTCGAGGGCGGTGTCCTTGGAGAAGGCGGTGTCGAGGCGCACCTTGAGGTAGCGGTGGTGTTTGCAGTGTTCGATGGCCGTGGCGAGGAGGGTCACCGCGATGTGGGTGTTCTGGAAGGCGGGGTCGACGCGGAGGCGCCGGATCTCGGCGGTGTGCTCCTCGTCGGAGGCGACGCCGATCATGCCGATGATCTGCCCGCGGGCCTCGGCGACCCAGAAGTGGTGCCGGGGGTCCTCGAAGTAAGCGGCCTGGATGTGATCCAGGTCGGCGCCGGTGTCGTTGGGGGCGGCCTGCCCGGCGAGGAGGCCCTCATTGTAGAGGCGCAGGACATCGTTCTGATCGCCGGCCTGATAGGTCCTGACGATCATTTCGTGAGCTTCGGGCGAGGATTGCACGTGAGTCATCCGACATTAGTCCCCTGACGGCCCCATGATAGCACGGATCACCGGTCAGGTAGGGTGAGGAACGCGACGTCATCGGCGTCGGTGTCGAGCACGGCGACGGTGTACGCCGAGGCCCGGAACAGGGCGCCGGGGTTGATGACGCGGGTGGCGCCGCGGCGGGTGTCCGAGGCGCGGTGGGTGTGGCCGTGGCAGAGGTAGTCGACCTTCTGGGCGACCGCGTTTTCGATCGCGGCGGCGTCGTCGCCGTGGCAGTAAACCAGTTGGCGTTCGCCCAGTGGGAGCCGGCCCACGGGGTGATCCACCTCCACGTCGAGGTCCTGGGCGTATTCGGCGAGCGTCTCGAGGTCCCAGTCGGTGTTGCCGAAAATGACGTGCGCCTCGATCTGGTCGTCGGAGCCGGGTTTTTCGACCGCCAGGGCGTCGATGACCTCGACCGTGCCGACATCGCCTAGGTGAATCAGCAGGTCGACCTGTTGATCCAGGAGCAACTCAACCCCCCGTCGCGTGGTCGCGGCTCGACCATGCGAATCTGACAGCAAACCGATCCGTGGCAAGGTGGTGGCAGTCCTTAATGACCCGCAGCGTAGCGGGGCGGGTGAAGCAGACGCTGACGCGTGGGCAGTGTACCAATCAGCGGTTGAAGGGCAACCGCGATCCGGGGAGTTGAGCAAGAAAACCGGCCGGCGCCTCGTGGCGGGCCGGGGACGGCCGCGGCGCGCAGCGGACGGGCGTAGAATGCCGCCATGCCGGAGACGGATGAGCACCTGCGGGCCTACCTGGCGGATCACGACACGCCGTGTCCCAATTGCGGCTATAACCTGCGCCATCTGACCGGCGACGCGTGCCCCGAGTGCGGACAGCTGGTCACATTGGGCGTGCACCTGGTCGAACCGAGGCTGGGGGTGTTCATCGCCGGGCTGATCGGGTTGGCGATGTCGGCGGGGTTTTCGACGTTATTTCTTGTTATGGCCGGATTGGAGTCCCTGACGGGCAGAAGTATGCCGCCGTCGCAGATCGTTCTCTATTTTGCAGTCGGGGCCGTGTTATCTCTTGGATTGTTGGCCGTGTGGATCGGGAAGAGGCGCTGGTTGCGATCGTTCAGCCGGCAAGGCCAGCGGCTGGCGGCGGTGGGGTGCTGGATCGTCCCGCTGGTTAACCTGGGGGTTGGCGAGGCGCTTTTTTCATGACCGATCCCACAATGCGCAAACCCGTGATCGGCCTGATGGGCGCGCCCGGCTCGGGCAAGAGCCTGGTTGCCGAGCAACTGGCGGAGTTGGGCTGCGCGGTGATCGACGCGGACGCGATCGCCAAGGCGCAGCTCGACGATCCGGAGGTGTCGGACACGCTGGTGCAGTGGTGGGGCGAGGCGGTGCTGACGGCCGAGGGGAAGGTGAACCGCAAGGCGGTCGGCCGGATCGTGTTCGGCGACAAGCAGCAGCTGACCCGGCTGGAGTCCCTGTTGCACCCGCGGGTTCACGCCGAGCGGCGCCGGCTGCGGACCGAGCACCAGCGCGACCCGGCGGTCAAGGCGATCGTGGAGGACTGCCCGCTGCTCCTGGAGTCGCACATCTCCGCGGACTGCGACACCCTCGTGTTCGTCGACGCCCCCCGGGAGACCCGGCTGCAGCGGGTTATGAAACAGCGGGGCTGGACGGAAGCCGAACTGGACCGGCGGGAGAAAAATCAGATGCCGCTTGACAGGAAGCGCCGGCGCGCCGATCATGTCATTAAGAACGACGCGGGAGTCGAGCAGACATTGCGACACGTCCGCCGCGTCTTTTCCTTGATTATCCCCGAGCCTGTTTGACGTGTCCCCGCCTGATTTGCGGCATGTCTGCCCGAGGATCACCATTGTCATTATCGCATCGGTGCTGAATGACGCCAGCGAATCCGGGTCCCGCCTGACTTCCCAAACCCATGTGCTTAGCCGTTCCCCGTCCTGACGTGCGTTGCCCCATCCCCCAACCTGACCCCCAACCGGCTGGTTTCAGCCCGACCCCCGCCGCGTGCGGTTTCTAGCCCGCCCGCCTCACCCCCCCAAGGAGCGCCACCCCGAT
>JANQFR010000043.1 GCA_028277745.1 Phycisphaeraceae bacterium | reverse complement strand
CATCGTCATCGGCCTGTTCTCGGCGGCGGTGAGCAACTACCTCATCGCCCTCGCCGCCGGCTCGGCCGACGCCGATTTCTGGCTCGGGTTCCAGGCCTGGCGGTGGATGTTCTGGATGGAGGCGGTCCCGGCGGTCGCGTTCTTCATCGGCGCGTCGCTCATCCCGGAAAGCCCCCGCTACCTGGTCGCCGCGAACAAGGAGCACAAGGCCGCCAAGGTCTTCGCCCGCACCGTCGGCGGCGACGTCCAGGCCCTGATCAAGCGGGTCCGCGCCACCCTCGCGGCCAACCGCAAACCCCGCCTCTCCGACCTGCTGACCGAAGGGACCCGCCGCCTGCGGCCGATCGTCTGGGTCGGCATCTTCCTCTCGGTCTTCCAGCAGTTCGTCGGCATCAACGTCGTGTTCTACTACAGCTCCGAGGTCTGGGAGGCAGCGGGCTTCAGCGAAGAGAACGCGATGTGGAACACCGTGATCAACAACTCGATCAACATCGGCGGCACCATTATCGCCATCGCCCTGGTCGACCGGGTCGGGCGGAAGCTGCTGTTGCTGACCGGCTCGATCGGTATGGCTGTGTCCTTGGGGTCGGTGATGCTCGCGTTCAACACGGGGACGCTGGTCGCGGCCAACGGCGGGCATCACCTTCAGCTCAGTTCGACCGCGGGTCTTGCGGCATTGATCGCGATGAACACGTTCGTGTTCTTCTTCGCCGTCTCGTGGGGTCCGGTCGTGTGGGTGCTGCTGGGTGAGATGTTCAGCAACGAGATCCGCGGCGCGGCCCTCGCGCTGGGCGCCGCCGCTCAGTGGGTCGCTAACTTCGCCATCTCGATGACCTTCCCCGTGTTCCTGACCTCAATCGGCCTGGCCGGGTCATACGGGATCTACACCGTGTGCGCCGGCCTCTCCTTCTTCTTCGTCCTTTTCTTCGTCCGCGAGACCAAGGGCAAGCAGCTGGAGGAAATGTAAGAGCAGCAGCGGCGGAGACGGCTCGATCCGGTGGCCGATTCAACGCCGGCGCACCGTCAACGCGATGAGCGTCACGGCAGGGGCTTGGCGTCGGTGAGTTCGCCGTAGGTTTCGAGGAACTTCGGCCGGGGGTAGCTCGGCCGGCCCTCGTAGACATAGGCGCCGCCGAAGCGGTCGGCGATGGCTTCGAGGGCGCCGGCCGGGTCGCGGTAGTAGAACTGGACGGTGTTCACCCGTGTCTCGCGCTGCGGCATCAACGCGGCGATCTCGTTGAGCAGGTTCGGATCGGTCCCCCAGCGTGAATCCTGGCCGAAGCCGTCGTCGGACAGGATAAAGACCTCGTCCACGTCGTACTGCATGGTCGCGATCATCGCGTCGGCGAGGTCGGCCTTGCCGCCGGTCTCGATATTGCCCCGGTCAAGCTGCATCCAGTTAAAGACCTCGTATTTCGCCCGGAACGTGCCGGGCTTGAGGCCGGCCGGCGGGGCCTCGATCACCTCGTTGCTGCGGAAGAAGATCACGGTGAACGACACCGGCTGCTGGAGGTCGTCCATCGAGTTGCCCAGCCACTCGATGACCTGAGGCATGGCGTCGACCAGCGAGCCGGACAGGTCGACCAGGTACGCCACGCGATGATAGCGCTGGGAGCTGTCCGCCAAGGGCTCGACCGTGGGCTCGGACGGGTTTGTGGGAGCGGCCGGGGACGCCTCGCCGGGCCGGGGCTTGCTCCGCGGCTCGGGGCGATGGAGCTCATGATCGGGAAGAAAACGGACCGGCTCGAGCGCGCGAGACGCGAGCGCGTTGTATGACAGCGACGAGGCGGCCGCCAGCGCCGGGACGCGGCGATCGAGCGGGGTAGCGGCTTCGGCGACGGACGCCGCCGGCGCAGGGGCCTCGGCTTTCGGGCGGGGCTCAGCAGCGGGCTTCGACGAAGGGGCGGCCGGGTTCGGCCGGGACTTGGACAGGGGGATGGGCTGGATCGGACGGTTGGAAGGCGAAAATGTCCTGGACCGCGGGGCGGCGGGCTTGGGAGACACGGGGGGCGACGAACCGACGCCGCGGGTGGGCGGTGTCTGGGCGGTGCTGGCCGGGGGCTGGATCGGCAGCAACAAGATGATCGCGGCCACGACGAACAGATTCACGGTGGGCAGGAGGACAACCGTGAGGGTCGGGCGTCGATTGAAAAAACGCTGGACGGCTCCCTTGACCAGCCGCGGCCAGGGTTCGGTGGGTTCGGGCGCCTTTCGGTAACGGATCTTCGCCTTCATGGGCATCGCCTTGTGGTCGGTGTCGAAAACAAGCCGATCGCCGGCGCAACAGAACAACGCCGACGAGGGCGATGTGGATCAGCATCGGCCGGTCGGCGCGGCGGCCTTTAAAAATGGCTTTACCCGCCCTGATTTGGCATTGATTATAGGACCCGATGGCATCGCCCCGCCGCCGACCGATGAGAGGAAACGATGAGCAAGGTCACCATGACGCTGAAACAGTGGCGCCGGAGTTTGGGCGAGGCGGTGTCGCTGGAAGACGTTCCCGCCGAGTTGGGGATCAGCCCGCGGGAGGTGGGGGGCGCCGTCCGGGCGGGGCAGTTGAAGGTCCAGACGTTCCGTGCGCTCAACGGGCCGACGATCCGCATGGTCCGCCGCCGCGACCTGCGTCTCCTGCAGATGACCCTCCGCCCGCCGTCGATCCGGGACTTTATCCGGGCGTTTCAGCAGATCATGGACCAGCCGCCCAAAGGCCCGACCCGCGCCGCGTGATCGTGCGTAACGAGCTTCGGGGACGTATATTGAATGCGTATCGCATCTTTGAACCCCATCACCGGAGCTGTCCAATGAGTCGCACGATCCAACTGGCCTGCACGTTGAGCCTTGCCGTGGCGTTGGGAACGAGCTTCCCCGTCCTGGGACAGGACACGACCCAACCCGAGGCGGCGCCCGAGCAGGCCACAACGGCCCAGAAGATCGCGGCGGTGGAAAACCTCAACCACACCCTGTCGGTGAACCGCACCCGGGCCGAGGCCCGCACCCGCATGCTCCGCGGCTTCCTCAAAGAGAAGAACCTGCTCGACGATTACCAGCAAAGCGACACCGCGGACACCCAGCCGCCCGCGTCGATGAGCTATGACCAAGCCGTCGACACGGCGGTCACTCACTACGTGCAAACCACGCCGCAGACGCTCGACGATGAACTGGCGATCAACAACCCCGCTCAACAGCAGCGCGACCTGTTGGGCCTCGAAACGCTCGGCCGCACGGTGTATGAAGGCTACAACCAGGCGCGTCAACAGAATCAGGACATGGCCGAGTTCCTGCACGAACGCAACCTCTTCGACGAATACCAGAAGTGGGCGCCGGTCGAGGCGGCCAAGCAGCAGGCGGCCGCCCAGGTGGAGATGCAGAAACGCGCCGCCGCGGACGAGGCCGAGGCCAAGGCCGAGCATGAGAAGGCCATGGACCTCTATCAACAGCAGCTCGCCCGCGAACGGGCCCAACGCGCCCTCAAGCTCCAGCGCGAGTTCGAGCTGAAACAGCAGCGGATGCAGGACCTCACCGAGATCCGCACCTCCAAATTCCAACGCGGCTACCCCTACTGGAACACCTGGGGCGACCGGTACCCCGACGTGTATTACTGAGAAACGCCAACGGCCAGGCCCCCCGCCGCCGAGCCCCACAGACGGCCTAAGCCGCGGGCGGGGCGGGTATAATGCGGCCATGATCCGGCGGACCCTTTTTACGCTTGTCGCCATCATGGCTTCGGTAGTCGTCGCGGCGGATCCCGAGACGGTCGAAGTGGCCCCGCCCACGGTGGCTCAGCGCGTCGACGCCTTGTTGGAACGGCTGCAAACCGACGGCGACCTCGACGCGGCCCAGGCCGCGGCGGATCATCTGTTCGATCAGGTCACGGCGTACGCGAAACCGACAGACGCCAAAGCGTTCACCGAGGCGGCGTTCGGCCGCCGGCTGGTGCGTCAACTCGGTGAGGCGGGCGAGGTCGATCCCGCCGAGATGACCCGCTTTCTCCGCGCCAACCCGAAGCTGGCTCGGGCGTTGGCGTTTCTGGTCCAGGAGCAGGAAGAAGAGCCGGCCGAGGTGTATGCGTTGCTGGATCGGCTGCGACGCGAGCGCGGCGACCGGCTCGGCCGATACGCCAACCTCGCCGCGGCGATTGCGGTGGTGCATGACAAACCGCTGAAGCGTCGCATCAACGAAAACAGCGTCGAAGCGCCCGACCCGGTCGCGGTGTTTGATTACTTTGTCAAAAACGAAAAGAAAATGCTCTTTGGCGTGCGCAACGTCCCGCCGGAGCTTCTGGTCTACGTGGTCGACACGACCGCCAGCCTGGACGAGATGAACTGGGCCCTCAACAAATACGCCGGCGACCGGAAAGTCGGGGAGCGGTTCTTCGATATCGACTACGACTACAACCATTTCCGGACCGGTGCGCCCAAGCGGGTCACCGAGGCCGGGTTCAACCTGCCCAACATCCGCCGGCACGGCGGCGTGTGCGCGGACCAGGCCTACTTCGCGGTCAGCGTCGGCAAGTCGATCGGCGTGCCGACCGCGTACACCCGGGGCCGCAGCGCGGAGGTCGGCCACGCCTGGGTCGCGTTCTTCCAATCCAGGCGGGACAAGGGGCTATGGAACTTCGACAGCGGCCGTTACGACGTTTATCAAGGCGTACGCGGGATCATCGAAGACCCCCAGACCCGCCAGGCCATCGCGGACGGGTACGTCGGCCTGCTGGCGGAGTTGATCGGCGCGGAAACCGCGGAGCGCCACGCAACCATCGCACGGACCGACGCCGCGGCGCGGCTGGCGGAGTTGCGCAAAGCCCGGCGAGGGTTCGACCACGTCGAGCCGCTGACCCCCGCCTCGGGCGGTCCGCCGCGTGGTACGGACGCCGGGGCCCAGTTGACCCTGCTCCAGGGGGCGCTCGAAGACTGCCCCGGCTACGCGCCGGCGTGGCTCCAGGTCGCCCAACTCGCGTCGATGGGCCAGCTCGACTTGAACGACAAACGCAAGTGGTCGGACGTCCTGCTCAAGCTCTGCGGCAAAAAGTATCCCGACTTCACGCTGATGATGATCGAACCCATGGTGCAGAGCATCGACGATGTGAAGCAGCGGAACCGGCTGTGGGAGTCGGTCTACAAGATGTTCCCTCATCGCCACGACCTGGCGGCCCACGTGCGCATGGCGCAGGGCAAGATGTGGGAGGCCGAGGGGGATTACAAACGCGCCGGACGCTGCTACTACGCGGTGATCACGCAATTCGCCAACGCCGGCCCCTTCGTGATCGACGCCCTGCAGCGCACCGAGCAGATGCTCATCCGGGCCGGGCGGGCGTCGAAGGTGGTGGAGCTTTACGCCAAGACGTGGGACGCCATCAAACGCCCCGGCGGCATGGCGGGCGTCTTTGCGACGCAGAGCAATTGGTACAAGGTCGGCCAGCTTTACGTGCAGAAGCTGCGCCAGGCCGGGCAGACACGCCGGGCGGCGACGGTCGAGTCGCGCCTCAACGGCGTCGTCGCGCGGTGAGGCGCGTTCCTCCATCACCCGATCCGGGCTCAGAATGTCAGCGATCCAGGCTTAAAGGATGTGGGCGTTATACGCGGCGATTTAAATAAAATTAAAAAAATATTGAATATAATACAATTAATCTATATAATAATTAAGTAATATGGAATCTGAAGCCCCCGACAACGGCCGGCCGCGGCCGAACTGGCTCGACATGCTTAGCGACGAAGACCGCGCCTTTGTCAAGCGGTTCATCCTCCAATCCGGCTCGCTCAAGGCCATCGCCCGGGAATACGGCATCAGCTACCCGACCGTTCGGCTCCGCCTCGATCGGCTGATCCAGAAGATCCGGCTCACCGAAGACCACACCTTCACCACCGACTTCGAGTTGACCCTCCGCGCCCAGCACGCCGACGGCCGGATCGACGCCTCGACGCTCAAAACCCTTCTGAACGCCTACCGCCAGGACCTCGAGGAACGCACGCCATGACCCGATGCGCCCCCCTGCTGATCGCCGCTCTGTTGATCGCCTCGTCGGCCGACGCCCAGACACACACACTCGATCTCCGCCGCGTGGATTTCAGCGATATCGAGCATGCCTCGTGGACCGCCAATGGCAGCCGACTCAGCATCGAACAGGATCAAGATGCAGGCCCCTTGACGGTCGAACTGCTTCGCATCATCGACCCGCCGATTACCTCATCACGTTACATCGTGCGAGGTCACGTCACGTACGAGGACGTCCAGCCGGCGGGTTACCTCGAGATGTGGAGCGTCTTCCCCGACGGCTCGCGCTACTTCAGCCGGACCTTGGGCGAGTTCGGGCCGATGGCGTCGCTGAAGGGGTTTAGCAGTAACTGGCGCGTCTTCGAACTGCCGTTTGATGCGACCGGGGCGGGCGTGACGCCGAGCGAGTTGGTGATCAACCTCGTGCTGCCGGGCGCGGGCCGCGTCGACATTGGGCCGGAACTGTCGGTTGAATCGCTCACCCAACCGACGGTGACAGCTGCAACAGGCAACGCCAGCCTCAGCTGGGCGATACTCCTCAGTTGGGGGCCCGCACTCCTGCTGGCTCTGTTAGCGCTGGGGGTGGCGGTGCTTTTCATCGTGACGCTGGCGACCGGTCGGACCCGCGCCGCGCTGGTGATGTTGTTCATCATCGGCCTGCTTTGGATCGTCGTGGCCGTGATCCCCGGGCTGCTGTTCATGTCGATCCTGTTCGTGCCGATCGTCGCGGCGCCGGGCGCCGCGCTGCTGGTCCTGGCGACGTTGGGGCTGCACCGGCGCGGAAGCGACAGCCGCCATCGGCTCGACGCCGACGGCGAGCTGCGAAAGATGCAGGCCATGGATGCCGGCCAGGCATGAAACAAGCCGCGCCGCCCGATCGCGCTACGACTCGCTGGCGCGTTTCACCTCCCCGGCGCCCATCAACTCGATCGCCTGCTCGATCATCGGGATGACCTCATCCGCACGCGGGTGGCCGGCGACCGAGGCGACAAGCGCAGCGCGGTCGACCGACTCGAACGCTTCGGCCACCTTCGCCCCCGCGAACCAGTGCCCGCCGTTGCCCATCAGGTTGAACCGCATCTTGCCGTAAGCCGACATGTCCCACCCGACCACGAGGTTCCGCAGCCAAAGGATCATCTCAAGATTCAACTCCCCGGGCGTGTCTTCCCACCGCGGCAGGCCCGGGGTGAAGCATTCCGGGCTCGGTTCGCCGACGGACTTGCGCATCGCGTCCTCCCACCGCCGCACGATCGGAGACAACACCTCGTCCGCACGATCCAACAACGGCAAGGCGTCAAGGTGCTCGTCGTAATCCGACGGGCGGGCCGCGCCCACACTGAGGGTGTGCACCTGCGGATGGCTGAGGCACCACAGATCATTGAAGGTGATCGGGTGAAGCGGTCGGCAGAAGTCGCGAAGCGACGGGGGCGGGTCGTACAGCTTGCCGCCCTTGTCCGACGGGCTGATGATGAACACGCCCATGTCTTTCGCCGTGGCCGCCTCGATAGCCGGCCAGTTACGCTGAAAGATGTAGTACCAGTGCAGGTTAACGTAGTCGAAGCCGCCGTCATCGGGGTGATTGATCGCCTTCAGGATGACATCGAGCGGGCCGTGAGTGGAGAAGCCGACATGCCGGCAGAGCCCCTTGCGTTGCAACTCACGGGCGGCGGCGAGGCAGCCGTGCTTGCGTATCGATCGCTCGAGGCATTCCGCATCGTTGATCCCGTGGATGGCAAGCAGGTCGACATACTCAAGCTGAAGCCGCGCGAGGGAGTCCATGAAATTCGCGGTGAATTCGTCGGGGTCCTCCGCAGGGCCGACCTTGGTCTGGACGATCAGGTCTTCACGCGGATAAGTCGGCAGCACCACGCCGAGCTGCCGCTCACTGACGCCATACCCGCGTGCGGTTTCGATGTGGCGGGCCCCCAGTTCGAGCGAACGGGCGATGGTCGCCTCGAGATTCTGGTGGACTTTCGGGTCGACTTCATCCAGCGGCTTGTCCTTCCAGCCGTCCTGATAGCGCATGCCGCCGGTGGAGAAAACCGGGATGTTGAGATTGGTGCGGCCGAAACGGCGATAAAGCATGGTTTCAAGTCTCAAATGAATCGAAGTCGATTGGTCTACTGGGTCACTCACCGTATTGTATTCCAGTCATCGGCAAGGTGTGACGACGGGAAGCTGGAGAATTAGGCGTTTGGCCGGGAGCGAGGCCTTGAGACACAGCCGGGGATGATAATCGCATGAAATTAGCCGCACGCAAGTAGAGCGTCGGCAACATTCGAAAACCCAACTAAAGAGCGCGACAGCAATCGCACAACGGCGTTGCCCGCGACCAACGGCTCGCTTTCTCGACTTACATCACTTGGAGCGGAATCCGTCACCCCACGTGGGAGCTGTATATTATTATTCTGTAGTTAAAAGCGGATGCCGGTTACGATCGATTATCGTTACATTTAGATCGAATTCGTGGTGATGAATCGTGAGCATTGTGCGATGATAGGTAGTTCGGCGTCATCCCGAACATTCCAAGGCAACAGCCATTGACCGTCGAACCGTTGTGCGCCATGCCTGATGCGCTGGCGTGCTGACTCGGGTCAGGTTTTCCGGGACATGCCATCGATCAACACGGCAACGACAACTTGTCAAAGCAACGGGTAAGCACACATTTGCATGTGACCTTCAAACAACCTTCGGTTTTTAATACGGAGTAGCAAGCATGCGCCAAGAGATGCTAGTGACGGCTCTGACGCTCTTGTTGATCGGTTTTGTCTTTACAGAATCGGCGGCGTTAGCGGAAGAGGCCGGACATGATCAGCATGCAAAAGAAAAAACCGCACTTATGCCTGGTGACTTCGATTTTGACGGAGAAGTAACCCTCAACGATGCGGTTGTGTTTCACCAGACGTTGCGAAATCCTCGTCTATTTCAGACAAAGAACCCGGACTTAACGGCGGAAGAAACTTTGACTATAGGGGACTTGAACAGCGACCAGAAGATTAACCAGACAGATTTAATGCTCCTCTTGAAAACGCTCCAAGAAGACGGCCATGACCTATCGAAGATCCATGAGGATGCGGGATCGAACGGTATCTTCCCGCCGCCGCCGAGTTCGCAACCCGTTTCCAGCCGCACCGCCGCCGGCCAGCCGATCAAACAGCAGGAACCGGGGCCGGGCGAGTTTCCGATCTTCGACGCCTTGGCGCATCGCGGCAAGCCGGATCTGACGGAATACGGGTTGACCTATTTACCCGGATGGTACGAAGCACGTATTTGGCCCAATGACGCTGATCGCTCCAAAATGCCCTCCAAACCCTGGATCCAAAGGCTGGCAAGATGGCATGCAAAGCGACACAGGACTGTTTTCTTGAACATTGAACACTGGCCTACTCAGACATTCTACGGGTCCGCTTCGGTGAGTAAAGTCAAACATAACCACAATCGATTACGCCAGATCATTGAGTGGATCAAAGAAGAGGAACCTGACCTGGCCGTAGGTTACTACGGGTTGATGCCGGTGGGTGAATACATCGGTCCTGTCCGCGGCATAGAGTGGAGGGCTGAAAAAGCGATCAAGGAAAGCGAACGATTTGTCGAAACCGGTTTAGCCGACGCGGTCGATTACGTTGCGCCAAGCCTTTATGTTCGATACAGCGATGACCCCGAAGAATGGAAGCGATGGGCTACATTTGTGTTGACCGAGGCCAAGCGGTACGGCAAGCCGATTTATCCGTTTCTCTGGCCGCGTTTTCATGACCAGGGTCCAGAAAACCTACGTTTACGTGAGATCCCGGCCGAGTTTTTCCGTATGCAACTGGAATTCTGTCGCGAGCATGCGGATGGTGTTATCATCTGGGGGGGCTATAAAGAGGCTTGGGACAGTGAGGCGACGTGGTGGAAGGAACTGCGCGCCTTTGCTGCAGAACAACATCATCGATAGATGATTCGTAAAGCCACTTGATGATGAGACAATAAATGCTGCAGAACATAGGCCAGCATCTTGATGCGTTGCAAAAGCTGCTGACGACGCCGCTTGGGATGGCCGTGCTGGTGCTAGGCGCGGCCATGATGATCGTCGCTTATGCGTCTGAGAAGGCTCGATGGTCAATCATATCGATCGTGTTGTGGGTATCAACATTGGGGGTCAATACCGACGAGTGGATCGACCACACCTTAGCAACACCGCTCGAGCAAATCCGATCACTTAGCCGTCCCTTGTTTATTGTCGGACTGTTGGGCGTTATATGTTCGTTTCCGGCGGCCAATCGGCGACACGGCGGGCGTTGGCTCCACCCCGGTTCATTGCTGCTGTTTCTTTTGCATATCGTCTTATTTGCGCGGTTAGCGACGGCTGGATTTGCCGATCGGGGGTTTCTGGGTTTAATGGTCCATACGCTGACGTTCGTCGCGGCCGCGGTCGTGTGCGCCAAATGGATCAATTCGTTACACGCGGCTCGCATGATGCTGGGGGCCGTGGTGGGAGCGGGCGTCTTTTTTGTTTTCGGGGTGCTTTATCAATTAGTTATGAATTCAAGTGCGGTCGTTTGGGATAACCGGCTCTTCGGGACGACCGGCAATCCACAACATGCCGCACAGTTTCTGAGCCTTTTCTGCCTTCCCACCCTGTATTTCGCCACATCCACATGTACCCCCAAATGGATGCGTTTTTTCCTATACGGACTCCTTGCCCTTCAAGTTCCGCTCATTTTATGGACCGGTTCAAGAACCGGCATGCTCATGCTGCTTGTGGGTGTTGTGATGTATTACCGATTTCGAATCGGTCGACTGGCCTTCAGTGCGGCGCTTGTATCTGTTATTGTCGTCGTCACCCTTCCCATATTCTTGCAGTGGGATGCTACTGCCGGTTGGAGCCGCATCTTGTCGACGCAGAATACCCGCTCTGCTGCTTGGATCACCGAATATCAAGAATTTCTCGAAGCCCCACTCTTCGGCAAACCCAGAGTGTCCACAGAGGGAGGGCACCCGATTTTTCGTGAAAATTCTTATCTTGCTGCGGCGAAGGCCATGGGGGTTGTCGGGGGGGCGCTTCTCATCGCGGCGGTTTCAGTATTCGTGATTTCAGCCACTCGACTCATGTTACGGGCTCGTATGGCACACCCGGAAATCGCCCGACTTGCGGATCTTTTATTTGCCTCGATCGTAATGCTATCTATTGGCGCGGTCTTCGAAGCATACTTATTAGCAACGATCGCCCCGGCCTATGTCGTCTTGTATCTTTATGCAGGCGCCGTGCAATGGCTTTCCTCATCTTCAGAGCCTTCCACTGAGACTCACTTGGCGGAACATGCTGCAGTGCATCCTCAGACACGCGCGGGATTTGCGAGGGGATAGCGCCCTTCTGATTCGTATGAAACCAACGCCGATCTCAAACGCCCGCCTACCCTTCTAATGTAAAGCGCTATGCAGCCAACTGAGCCACCGGCGGGCCCAGCAATCCGCGGCATAGGGCCGGGCGAAAGCCCGAGCGGACTCCGCCATGCGGGGAAGTTCTTCGTGATGGCGGTGCATCCAGCACATCGCATCGGCCAAAGCGGCGGGATGATTCGTCGGGACGACCTGGCCGTTCACAAAGCTTCGTACCATCTCAACAGAAGCCCCGACCTGCTCGGTGCATATTACGGGTACGCCGGCAGCCGCGGCCTCGGTGACAACCACCCCCCACGACTCATACGAACTGGAGAGCACAAATACGGCGTGCTCCGCAAAAATCATCGGCAGGTCTTTAGGCTGGATGAACCCGCAGTTTTCGATGCCGTCAACCCCTTCGAGGAGATGCTCAAACGGGCCTCCTCCACACGTGGTGAGCGGCCATGGATCCGGAACCGCCTGATGATAGCGGCGATACGCCTCGACCAACACATCCAGACTCTTCTCCCACACATAGCGTCCGACAAATAAAAAACGTTTTGGCCACTCAACACGTTTTTCTCCGATCGGATCGAACAGGTTATGATCATAACCAAATGCGCCCCGATGGATATTTTCTTCAGAAAACCCGAGCCGGCGTGCGTATTGCCATGCGCGCTCACCCCCAACGACTGCGTAGTCAATACACCGTAAAAACGAACGGAGCCGTATGGGCGCCAACCGTTGCCGGATGTTACCGCGGTACGGCGTGTCCATGCACATAAAAGCCGGGATTTTTCGGAGTTCCGGGTGCTGGACCAGCCTGCGATAAACCGGATTGCCCCAACCGGACACAACGAGCACATCCGGCTGTTGTTCAAGAACGATCTCAAGGACCGTATTGAAGTCTTCACGCTCTTCAACATTCAGCAATCTATGCGGCACGCCAGACATGACATCCACCGAAAAACCTTCCCGCGGCTGATTAGCAAGACAGAATAGATCAACAGCGTCCGA
Organism: Phycisphaeraceae bacterium; assembly: GCA_028277745.1. Taxonomy (GTDB): domain Bacteria; phylum Planctomycetota; class Phycisphaerae; order Phycisphaerales; family Phycisphaeraceae; genus JANQFR01. Next base: position 7,774 of record JANQFR010000043.1, on the reverse strand, counting down.
TGCGTTCAACTCACGCCAACAAACCGCCATGTAACCAGAAATGCTAGACCAACAATAAGCAACCTTCATGATTTCAACTCCATCATTCAAATCATTAGGAATTAATATAACGGCGGTAGATCGACTCCCATTGCCTGGCGATGCCGCGCCAGTCATAGTGCTCAGCCACAAATGGTTTAGTGAGTGCTTGAGCGGATTGTCGGAGGTTGGCGTCACGCATCCATTCGCCCAGCGCATCTCCGAAAGCACTTACATCCAAAGGCACAGAACCGCCAACGCCGGCTCCAACGATTTCCTGGTGAATATTGACTTGATCGGAAATAAGCACAGGCGTCCCCGAAGCGAGCGCCTCCACCACGGCGATCCCGAAATTCTCCTGATAGCTGGGCAACACGAACAGATCGGCATCAACCAATGCTTCGATGCGATGCCGCCCATGAAGCATCCCGACAAATAGAACGCGGCTGTTAAGATGATGTCGCTTCACAAGGTCCCCGAGTTCATCGAGATACCCTTGCTCCCCCGGCCCGGCGATCACAAGCACCGCATCCGACAAATCAGCCCGCGCAAACGCCCTGATAAGTAGATCCACGCCCTTCTTGGGATGAACCCGGCTAAGGAACAGAACCATGGGACGACTCCCCACGTCGGGATAATCCCGACGGAACAAGCCGGGTTCTGGCGGCGGGTCGAACTCGCTTAAATCCACCCCATTGGGCGCCACGATCGCCGGCGGCCGAAGTCGAAGCGGTTTGGCGAGATCACGCTCGGTGGCCGTCGTGAAATGGATAGCGGCGGCATGGTTAAGATCTCTGCGAAGACGAAGGGTCAGGTAGATGCGTTTCTTGACTCGGGACTGATTCAGGCTCCACGGGTCCAGCATGCCGCAAGGCCGGAAAATATAGGGGACTCCGCAACGGCGAGATACGACGGCGCCTACATGCTGAATCTGCTCCCATAAACCGTGTATATGAACAATATGATTCTCACCCATCAAAGATCGAATGGCGCCGGACAACCCGGGGTGAAGTCCTAACGGCCTTCGAACCGGGCCTACGAGTTCGGTATCAATGCCGGCCTCACGCAGGGCCTCTGCAATTCGCGGCTCTTCAGATGCCGTAAAAGTGCTTAAGACCTTGACGTTTAATCCAAGGTCAGCCTGCGCGGCGGCAAGCCCAAGCAACGCCTGAGGGGGGCCCCCTGCACGGGGATCAAGCGATGAAATGAGATGCAATACTTGCATGAGGCCTGAAGTTTACCCGACATCGCTCTTGTATTCGGGCTGCCCACCGAACTTTAAGAGAACTCAACAATTCATTGCGTTCCGCGCCCATACCTACATGTGCGACCGGCTATCTCCCCGTTTGAAAACTCAGGCTCGAACCCCTTCTCTCACTTGTCGCCACGTCTTGTCCGCGGTTCATCGCCCCCTTCACCGTCATTCCCAAGGACTTGCCCCCGGCGCCCGCGACCAACCCAAACGCGCCACGCATGGCTCGCGTCAAGACCCAAAGCCGGTCCGGATGCCGCCGCGGGCGGCCGCGGGGTCGGATGCGCCTGTTTAAAGATCTAGCAGGAACTGATACGCCCGGTCGTCGAAGCCGGGCAGGCTCTCGTGGCCGAAGTCGGGGTAGATGACCAGGTCCTTGGGGGAAGTGATCTTGTTGTACGCAGCGAACTGGGTCGAGGGCGGGCACACCGTGTCCATGAGGCCAACGGCCAGCAGCACGTCGGCCTTGATCCGAGGCGCGAGGTGCTGCACGTCGATGTAGCCCAGCCGGCGCCACCACTCGTCGATCCGCGCGTGCGTCGGGTCGTGCCGACGGAAGAAGGTGCTCAGCTCCTGGTAGGCCGCTTTGGCGAGGTCCATCTCCCACACGCGCTGGTAATCGCAGAGGAACGGGAACCGCGGCGCCGCCCGCTTGATGCGCGGCTCCAGGGCTGCGCATGCCAGCGTCAGGGCGCCGCCCTGCGAGCCGCCCTGGGCGCCGACACGCGTCTCATCGACCTCGTCCAAGCCCATCACGATGCCCGCGAGTTGGGCGGTGTCGAGGAAGATGTGGCGGAACAGCAGGTGGTCGGGCTCGTCCTCGAGGCCGCGGATGATGTGGCCGTGATGGGTCGTCCCGATCACCCCGCCGGGGTCGGTCGACAGCCCGCCCTGCCCGCGCACGTCGAGGGCGGCGATCGCGTAGCCCGAGGCGGGCCAGGCCAGCTTGCCCGCCCAGTCGCCGCTGTTGCCGGTGTACCCGTGGAACTCAACCACCGCCGGCGCGGGCGCCGACCGCTCTTTCGGCCGCAGGTACTTGGCGTGAAGCCGCGCGCCGCGCACCCCGGTGAAATACAGGTCGAAGCACTCGGCGAACGGTGTCTGAAACTCCGCCGGCCTCCGCTCAACCGCCGGGTCGACACTGCGCATCTCCGCCAGCGCCCGCTCCCAGTACGCGTCGTGGTCCTCCGGCCGCGGGTTGCGCCCGGTATAGGTCTTCAGCTCTTCCAGCGGCTTATCAATTAACGGCATCGCGGACGCTCCTCCTGATGGGTCAGAGGCGGCATCTTAACGCCATCGCCCGATCAACGAGGGGGCGGGAAAAAGGGCATCGGGTCAAAGCCGGGATCGTGTTGGGCCACCGGGTCGTGACGCAGGCGGGTCACACGGTGCATCCGCTTGCGGGCGTCGAGCTCTTCCCAGGTCTGCGGCGGCCCCTCGTCCAGGTTGATGAGGATCAGGTCGATCAGCTGCCGCGCCTGCCGGTCGGCCGACGGCCGTGCGGCGACCACGTATGGCCGGACCTTCGGGCCCAGGCGATACAACGCCGCGGCGGCCATGATGGCGTCATTGCGCACGTCGTTGTCACGCAGGTGCGGCAGCAACACCCCCGCAACCGCGGCGGCGTGCTCGTCACGGCCGGCGCAGCCGAGGATGTAGGCGCAGAGAAACCGCTGCTGCTGATCCTCCGACACGAGGGCGGCCGTTAACAACGGCTCGGCCTCGCGGACGTGCCGCAGCAGGTGTTCCGCGCCCCGCTTGGCGTTGAAGACAAAGGTGTAAGCCCTCCGTCCCCGCCGCTGCCGCGGCAGCTCGTCGTGCCGCAGCCCCTCCACCTCCACCCGCAGCATCGCCGGGCTCGGTTTATAACCCGCTACGCTCCGCAGCACGTCCGCCGCCATCTGACGCTGCTGCCAGTCCTCCGACGCCAGCGCCGACTCCAGCGCCGGAACCGCCCGCCAACCCAACCGGCGCAACGACTCACTCGCCTCCATCGCGTTCCAACGCACGTCGTCGTCGCGCAGCTGCTCCACCAGCGCCGCCGCTTCCGGCCCCGTCGGGCCCGACCGCGCCGCCGCCGGGGCCGCCGCCAGCCCCCACAGCATCCCCGCTGTCATACCGAGCAACCAGACTCGCATCTCATCCCCATGATCGGCTTGCAACGGCCGATCCCATGAAGCCCGCGCCGCCCCCGCCCGTCCTCGCTACAATACGCGGCTCGACCTACCCCGGCGACCCCCACGCATGACCCATGAAGTGACAGGCGAACTGCTGGCCCACGACGCGAAACTCGCGGTCGTCGTCAGCCGGTTCAACCAGTTCATCACCGAGCACCTCCTCAACGCCGCGGTCGACCAGTGGGCCCGCCTCGGCGGACGCGACGACGCCCTCACCGTCGTCCGCGTCCCCGGCTCGTTCGAGCTGCCGGTCACCGCACGCAAGCTCGCCCTCTCCGGCGACCACCACGCCGTCGTCTGCCTCGGCTGCGTCATCCAGGGCGAGACCGACCACTACGACCACGTCGTCGAACAGACCGCCAAGGGTATCCGCGAGGTCGGGACCCAAACCGGCGTGCCCTGCATCTTCGGCGTCATCACCTGCCAGACCCTCGAGCAGGCCGTCAACCGCGCCGGCGCCAAGATGGGCAACCAGGGCGCCAACGCCATGCTCGCCGCGATCGAGATGGCCAACCTGATGAAAAAACTGTGATCCCCGATCCCGCCACTGAATCATGAGTAAACGACGTAACATCCGACGCCTGGCGATGCAGCTGCTCTACCAGATCGACGTCACCGGCGAGCTCGACCGCGAGATCATCATGGAGTCGATCGACGCCGAGCACGACCCCGCCGCCGACGTGCGCGAGCAGGCCGCCGACCTCGCCCTGCACGCCTGGGTCACCCACGGCACCGCCGACGAGGTCGTCGGCGACATCGCCCCCGACTGGCCCACCCACCGTCAGCCCCCGGTCGACCGCGCTATCCTCCGCCTCGCCCACCACGAGATGACCTCCGGCCGCTGCCCGGTCAAGGTCGCCATCAACGAGGCGGTCGAGCTCGCCAAGCAATACTGCGGCGAAAACTCGCCCACCTTCATCAACGGCGTGCTCGACAAGCTCGCCAAACGCCTCAACACCGCCGCCCAGCCCGCCCCCGCCCCGCCCGTCAGCGAACAGGCCTGGCTCGACGACGCCGTGAAAGAATAGGACCCGGGCCCCCGGGCCCAACGAACCACGGCCCGCCGCCGGGCCGCTTCTCCATCCTGCGCGGATCGCCTCAATCCCCGGATCATCGCACGCTCTGCGCAAAAAAAGGCCCGGCCGGGGAGAATCCCGAGCCGAGCCCTTCCGGGGGCAAGATTAAAAACTGCCGATTCACCTATACCATACGCTGTCAACCGCCTGCTCGTCAATCTCGGGACTGTAAAGATGGCAAAAAGGCTCGGGATTATTAGCCTTAGCTGATATAGTTAAAGTCCCTAAACCCCGACGATGACGGGAGTGAGATGACCAGGCGACCCCTGACCAGGCGGACCGATCGACGGGGCTTTTCCATCATTGAACTGTTGGTGGCGATCGCGGTGATCGCCCTGCTCGCAGCGATCCTGCTGCCCGTCCTCGCCCAGGCCCGCCGCCTCGCCCAGGGGTCGCAGTGCCTGGCCAACCTCCGCATGATGGGTGCCGGCTGGCTCATGGCCGTCAACGAAAACGCAGACCAGATCCCCCGCACCCGCTACCCCGACCAGGGGCTCAACTGGATCGAACTCATGGACCAGGTGTTCCCGGATGCACCGGACCTGAGGGCCGCGGCACTCGATGGGTATGACGCAGCAACGTTCAATGCCTGCCCTGTCGCTCAAGACCTTTACTGGCCGCTGCTTCACAATACCAAGGGCACTTGGGGCTATGCGGTAAATACAGAATGGACGCCGGGCGAACTCAACGAGCTTCAACAATGGTCGGACGTCCTCAACCCCAGCCGATATCCCTGGTTCACGGACGCAGACGTTACCTCGTTCCTGGATGTCAACGGCACGGTTTACGACACGACCCATCGGGTGCCTCGAACACCTAAGCCTGACAAATGGCGGGTTTGGGGGTTCGGTGTGCATCACCGCGGCGGGAAAGCAGGAAACGCTTCCTTCGCCGACGGCTCGGCGCGTTCGGTCGATCAGGAGGAAATCCTGTCAGAGGCGTACACCGCGAACAACAACGCGTGGTTCGAGAACCGGTGACTCACACGTATCCCCATTGAAACGGATGCGCATCGCTGCGATGAAGCCCCGCATGCGCATGCGGGGCTCCGTGGTGCCATAAACGCCTGCATTTTCATGTGATACGTCTCAGGCGTTCTTCCGCCGCCGCCTCAAACCCAACACCGCCATCAACCCCAGCACCGCCGCGGCGGACGGCTCGGGGATCAGGATCGGCGTATAGCGGAGCGTGAAGTCGTAATAATCGTCCGCCCCGCCGGCGCTGGGCAGGTCCAGTGAAAAGGTAAGTAGGATCGGGTTGCTGATCGACACATCGGTCCACAGGATCGAACGCGGCTGCCAATTAGCGTCGTCGGACGGCACACTGCCCAGCATAGGCTCGTCCGACGCGTCGTCTATGAAACCTGTGTCGAAATCCAGGCCCGGGGTCACCGTCACTTCGATGATCTCGATCAGCAGGCCGGACCAGAGGCTCTGGTCATCGGAGGTGAGCGTGTTGGAGATCAGGTACTCGGTGGTGTTGCTGGTGATGCCCTGACTGGTCAGTCGTAGGTTCACGTCGATGGGGTCGAGCGCCCCGAGGTCGAGGTTCCAGAAGGCGAAGTTCTGGTCCAATGCGTTGCCGCCAGGGGCATCGTTGCCGGGCTCGCTGGCGTTGGCGAAAAACCCGGTCACCGGGGTAGGCGAGGGGGCGCTGAGCAGCGCGGCCCGGGCCGAGTAACCCGAACCGATCGCCACACAGATGAGAAACCAGAGACGCAGACGCATGAACAGGTTAACCTCCTTCAAACCCAGGAAATGACGATCGATTTTACACAATAAAATCGAACACTTAATAGTAACTACCCCTACTTTGTCCGTGCAAATCTTTTTCTGAGATTAACCCGTTTTCGGCGTTTTACCTTAGCGCTAGATTAACCTATTATCTTGCCCAACTTATCTTCCACTTTCCGGAGTAAACGAATGTCTTATCCCAACACCGTTCTTGTCGAGCTCGATGAAGTCGACGGCGCGAGCTGCGGCACCATTACCGGCCGTGCGGAACTCCAGTCGGGCATCAGCCCCCCCCAATACGACATGTTAAGCGGCGGCGACTTTGCCGTCCTCCGGCTCAACCAGGTGACCCTGTCCAACGGCGACAAGACCTGGGACCTCCTGATCTATTACGCGAACATGGGCAGCAGTTGCGCGGGTTTTCACTCAATGCGTCGAACCACCAATGTGGATGACCCTGTCGGGAATTACTGCAAGCTCAGCAACGGCACCACCGACTGTGACGAATCCCAAGCAAACGTAAGGGACGACGACTGACCCCCTTCCGGGCGGCTGCACACAATCAGGGTAGGGGGCAACACTCACCGGGTATTCCCGAGCTTCCGCCCGGAGCCTGGTGGGAGGTTCGCGTGCGCTGGCGTGGCCGCGATATGATCGCGGCGTGACGGAGCCGCTGGGTTATGGTGATCGGGAGGCGTTGCTGGCCGAGGCGTCGTTTTCGGTGGAGCAGGTGGACGCGGTGCGGCTGACCGGGCCGTGGATGCCGGTGTCGCAGAAGGGCGGCGCGGACAAGCTGTACGCGGTCACGGGCGGGCGGGGGGAGCTGACGGTGGACGGCCGGCGTTACGCGGTGCGGCCCGGGCGGGTGTTCGTGCTGCCGGCGGGGGCGGTGCAGCGGGGGGTGAGCGACCCGGACGACCCGCTGGAGAAGATCTACGTCCACTTCATGTCGGTGACGACGGGGGTGCTGCACCTGCTGCGGTTTTTCCCGGCGCCCACGTGCCTGGAGGGGGACGCGGCGGGGGCGATCATCGCGATGGCGCGGGAGGCGCTGGACGAATGGCGGGGCCGGGCGCCGGGGCGGCAGCTGGCGCTCAAGACGCTGGTGATGCGGATGCTGCTGGCGGCGTACCGGGCGGCGCCGGCCGAGCACGTCGGGGCGGACGGCCGGCAGGCGACCCAGACCGCCGGGGACGAGCCGTACGACGCGATCCGGGCGGCCCTGTCGCAGATGGCCCAGCGGTACGACCAGCCGCTGTCCCTGGCGGCGCTGGCCGAGCACGTGCACCTGACGCCGAACTACTTCAGCGTGCTGTTCCGCCGGCTGGTGGGCATGCCGCCGATGCGGTTCCTCGAGTCGATCCGGATGCGCCGGGCCCAGGAGCTGCTGGCCAGCGGGGACCTGCCGGTCGTGCAGGTGGGCGAGGCGGTGGGGTTCCGCGACGGCAACTACTTCAGCCGGGCGTTCACGCGGTGCACGGGCGTGAGCCCGACGCGCTACCGCGCGTCGGTGAGGGA